>NZ_JBXAFT010000003.1:0-425044 GCF_058793415.1 Rhodoferax sp. MLSD5-FHT05B10
GCGCGATGGCGGGCCTAGGCAACGTCGCCAAGACCGGCGCGCAGTCCACCGGACGCGCGGCTGCATCCCGCGCCTCCGCTGCCGGGCAACGCATGGTCGCTCCCTTCCGCGCTGGCTGGAATGGCGCTGCCGCCGATGGCGGCGCGGGCGCGGCATCCGGTCAGGGCGCCGCAGGCGAGGCCGCATCCGGCGCCGCTACCGCGCAGACGCAGGAACAGCCCGCTTGGGCCAAGCGCCTGCATCGTCGCCAGCAACTCACCCATGCCGCGACCACCACCGCCCACGCGCTGCGCGGTGGCGATGGCGGCGGCTCCGGCCAGGGGCCGAGCCTGCGCGATTCCGATTCATAAGGAGAACCGACCATGCGATTCAAGAAACCGCAGGTGCGCTACGCCGACACGCCGCAGCCTGCCACGCCGTACCAAGCTGCCGGCCAGGTGTGGGACGAGCGCATCGGCTCGCCGCGCGTGCAGGCGAAGAACTGGCGCCTGATGGCCTTCGGCTGCCTGACGCTCGCGCTGCTGATGGCCGGCGGCCTGGTGTGGCGCTCGGCACAGTCCATCGTGACGCCCTACGTCGTAGAGGTGGACAACGCGGGCCAGGTGCGCGCCGTGGGCGAAGCGGCCACGCCATACCGGCCCAACGATGCGCAGACCGCGCACCACATCGCGCGCTTCGTGACGCTGGTGCGCTCGCTGTCCATCGACCCCATCGTGGTGCGGCAGAACTGGCTCGACGCCTACGACTACACGACCGACAAGGGCGCGGCCGTGCTCAACGACTACGCACGGGTCAACGACCCGTTCGCGCGCATCGGCAAGGAGTCGGTGACGGTGCAGATCACCAGCGTCGTGCGCGCCAGCGACACGTCTTTCAACGTGCGCTGGACGGAACGCCGCTACGTCAACGGCGCCGCGGCGGGCTTGGAGCGGTGGACGGCAGTGGTGTCCATCGTGCTTCAGCCGCCGCGCACCGAAGAACGCCTGCGCAAGAACCCCCTGGGCATCTACGTCAACGGCCTGTCGTGGAGCCGCGAACTGGATTCTTCCGAAGGAGCCAAGCCATGAATGATCTTTTCCGTAAAACCGCTTTGCCGGTGATCCTGCTTGCCCTCGCGGGCTGCGCCACGCAGGGCAAACCGCCGCCGACCATCTCGCTCGATGAGCCGGTGCAGGCCCAGCCATTGCCCGAGCCACCTGCGCCGGTGGAGGTGGTGGCCGTGCCCGAGGTGCTGCCGATGCCAGCGCAGTTGAAGCCAGAGCCCGAAGCCGAGGACGCCAAGCCCGTGCCAGAACCAGCCGATGAGAAGGTGCGCGTCTCGCGCGCCAATGCCGAGGCGCGTGTTGCGCCCACGCGAGAGGGCTACGTCAACGCGATTCAGGTATGGCCCTTCACGGATGGCGCGCTCTATCAGGTCTATGCGGCCGTGGGCCGCGTGACCGTGGTTTCTCTCCAGCCGGGCGAGGAGCTGGTGACCGTAGCCGCTGGCGATACCGTGCGCTGGATCGTGGGCGACACGTCCAGCGGCAGCGGTGTCGAGCTGCGCGTGAATGTCTTGGTCAAGCCGATCCGCTCGGGCCTGAAGACCAATCTCGTCATCACCACCAGCCGCAGGACGTACCTGCTGGAGCTGGCTTCGACGGAAAAGACGTGGATGGCGTCGGTGTCCTGGGAGTACCCGCGCGACCGGATGCTGGCTTTGCAGCGCCAGGCGCAGGCGGCCAGCGCTGCCGCGCCGGTCGATACCGGGCTGTCGTTGGAGAACCTGCGCTTCCGCTACGCGATCAGCGGTAGCAACCCGCCGTGGAAGCCGCTGCGCGCGTTCGACGACGGGCAGAAAGTCTATATCCAGTTCCCCGCCGGCATCGCGCAAGGCGAGCTGCCGCCGCTGTTCGTGATCGGGCCGGAAGGCGACGGGCAACTGGTCAACTATCGCTTCCGCTCACCGTACTACATCGTGGATCGGCTGTTTGGCGCCGCCGAACTCCGCCTGGGCGGAGACAAGGGCGACGTGGTGCGAATTGAGCGCACGGACGGCGTTGCGCGGAGGAACTGACCATGAGCCAAGACGACGCTCCCGACCTTGCCACGCCACAGGCGGGCAAGATGGCGCCCGAGGCGGTGGCGCTGCGCGCCCAGCCGCGCCCGGTCACGCGCTTGAACCGGCGCACGCTGGCCATCCTCGTCGGCGGCCTGTCGGTCGCCGTGCTCGGGGCCACGATCTGGTCGCTGCAACCGCAGCGGCGTGGTACCAACGAGCAGACCGAGCTTTACAACGTCGATCGCGTCTCAAAGTCCGAAGGACTGGATGGCCTGCCGGCCGACTACTCGAAGCTGCCGCCGAAAGTGCCCGAGCTGGGGCCGCCGCTGCCGGGTGATCTCGGCCCGGCCATTGTGAACTCGCAGCAGCCGGTGACGCCGGCGTATGCGCCGCCGGGCCACAACCCCGAAGATGCTTTGCGCAAGGAGGCCGATGCGGCGGCGGCTTCGTCGATGTTCTTCCGCTCGGGTGGCCAAGGTGCCGCCACGGTAGCGCAGGCAGCGCCGGGTGCGCTTGGCGCGGCAAACACGCTCGCGGCCTTCGACCCGCTTGCTGCTGGGCCGGCCTCGACGGCGGCCCAGCCTGCCGACCCGACCGCCGCGCAGAACCGGCAAGACCAGAAAGAGGCGTTCCTGAAAGCCGGTTCTACGGAAACCCGCAATTCCGGCAATCTGGCGCTGCCCGCGTCCCCTTATCAAGTGATGGCCGGAACGGTGATCGCCGGCGCGCTGGTGACAGGCATCAAGTCGGACTTGCCGGGCGACGTGATCGGCACCGTGACGGAGCCGGTCTATGACACGGCCACCGGCAAGTTCCTGCTGATCCCACAGGGGTCGCGCATCCTCGGGCGCTACAACAGTCAGGTCAGCTACGGGCAGAGCCGCGTGCAAGTGGTGTGGAACCGGATCATCTTGCCCGACACGTCCTCGCTGACGCTCGACAACCTAGTGGGCACCGACCCGGCCGGCTACGCGGGCTTGGAGGACGACGTGGACTGGCACTGGAACCGCATCTTTGCCGGTGCGGTGCTGACGACGCTGCTGGGCGTCGGCGCAGAACTGGCTGCGCCGGAGAACCGCCAGGACGGCAACCGCATCGTGATCGCCGGGCGTGACAGCGCCCAGGACAGCATCAATCAGGTCGGCCAGGAGATCACCCGACGCAACATGAACATCCAGCCGACGCTGACCGAGCGGCCTGGCCTGCCCGTGCGAATCATCGTCAACCGGGATCTGGTGCTGCGGCCGTACCAGCCGCTGTTCTTCAATCGGGGAGCTTCGCAATGAGCACGACCAAGAAGCTGCGGCTCGGGCCGCTGCCCAAGACCGAAAGCGTCAAACTGACCTTTGCCTGCCCGGCCAGCTTGAAAGCCGACCTTGACCGCTACGCGGCGCTGCATGCGCAGGCGTATGGCGAGGCGGTCGATGCCGTGACACTGATCCCGCACATGCTTGAGGCGTTCATCGCGGGCGATCGGGGATTCAGGAAAGACTCGACCCCTGCTATCCCGAAGCCGCCGCTGCGGAACTCACCCCCTTAGTTCAAGCGCGTGTCGCTGCCGAGTGTCGACGGGCGTCTTCACGTAGCTGATTCCCGGATTTCCAAGAACTGCCACCAGCAACCGGCACACCATCGCCTGCATTTGCAGTGTGGTGTTGCCCGGATCTGCTGCGGGCTGGTTGCCACCGTAGATCGAAAAGCCCAGCGGTCCATCGAAGAACAAGGCTTCATGAACGGTGTCGTTTCGGACGACGGATAGCGACGAGGGAGTCGCCTTGTCGCTCTTGGCCCAATCGGGTACGGGCATATCGAATTTTTCGCACATCCACTGGACGCGCCCCGCATGTGGCACAGAAGGCTTTTGCGCCTCCTTGACTACGACGAGCTTGAAGCAGGCGTCCAGCGCCATGTAAAGGTATTGGAACTGCTCGAAGGGAAGGCTATGCGGATACTGCGCCAAGAACAAGGCATGGATGACAGCCGCAACGCGCTTGGGCGCACGTGGATCGCCGCCTTCCGAGTCCAGGTAGTCCAGCGCTAACTCGATGACGTCAGCCACAGTGCAGCGAACCAGGGCGAAATCAACAAGCACCCCAGATTTAATGGGCGTCGCATCAAGAAAGCCCGCCTCCGTTGTCGTCAGCCGCATACCGAAAAAGAAGGACAAACACCAAACCACGAAATCGAGCTCTTCTCGGCTCCTGCCTTCATGCAGCGTCAGGACATGGGTCTTGGGCAGGCCGAAGACCCGGGCGTTGTACGGCATCGAGCGAACGTTTCCGCTCATGAAGTCCCGCTGCTGCTGAGCACCCGGATAAATCCAGTCCTTGAAGGCATTGGGGTCCCCGACAACGGTGGCCACGCTATTTTCGTGGTCCGGGAGCGTTTGGACGGAGAAACGGCCGGTCGCGATGTCGCAGGGCTTGGGGTAGTAGCCGAACTCGATGGCAATCCCATTGAGCGGCGCGCTGAGTGGTTGCTCCATCACAGTACAGGTGGCCTCATGAACATTGTTTCGTAAATTATCTAATCGACCCTGCTCTGACAGAACAATTCACGGTCAATTTTGTGAGCCAAGTTGGATGGCACCCTCCCCGCTTCGCCCCAGCGAGTTGTTCCGATTGCTGACGATAGTCACCATAGATCCATACGAACACAGCGCCTTAGGAACCCTCATGCTCGCTCACGTTCATTGCACCGATGCTGGCGATACCGCCTTGCCGCCGAAGGCATCCATTCCTCGTCCGGGTACGGATGGGTACGAAGACCTTCCTCAGTTTTCGGCCAAACTTCCCCTCCCGTTCCGCCGCACCATTCGCCGCCAAGATTTGCACCAGATCGTCCCTTTGGCGGACACGACGATCTATGGAATGGAGCAACGTGGCGAGTTTCCACGCCGATTCAATCTGACCTCGCGCTGCGTTGTTTGGGATCTGGAGGAAGTCGAAGCTTGGATTGAAGCTCGCAAGCAGTCCTCTCGGTCCGGTGCTATCACCAAGCCCAACGGACCTGATGTCAGGCTACGCAAGCGCCGACCCGTGCTCGATGTAGCTTCGACGTAGCAATGTGGCTAGGCGATCAGCAGTTTGAGCTCTCGCGCCGCTGCCACGGGCAGTCGATGAACTTCCTTGGTCAAATTAACTTCCAACGCTGCACGCGCGGTCTCCAGCATCTTTCGCTCAAAGGCATAGCCCCCCTTCTCTTCCAGCCAGCCCAGCACTTCGGCCAAGTGCCAGATTGAGGCGCTGCCCTCGTGCACCGGTGCTGGAAAAGTCGCAGCATGAGAAAGCATCACCTTACGCATTGCTTGGCGCGACACGCCCACCAATTCGGCGACATCGGTCAGCCCAACGAAATCCGGTGCCGCCTCCACGAGCTTCGCCAAGGGGACAGCACGCTTCACGTCGGCCAGCGCACTGCGCACCGCGGCCTGCGCGTTTTCAGCTTCGCGGGTGAACTCAAGCGCCAAGCGACCCGGCTGCCCGATACCCACCAAGGCGTCATCACAGCCGGCACTGCCGAGACGCTCGACCAGCACATCCGGATCACTGTCGTGCTCGGCGAGCTGGTACTTCAGGATGAAGGTGTATTCCATGGATCAGTCCTCAGATGACGATTCAGCTTCGTTTCGTTGCTGATGGATCGTGCAGTTATCCACGACCCGCCGCAGTGCTCGGGCATGATTGCCAGGGTTCTTCGGCGTGCTCCACACGCTCGTAATGCAGAACTCGCCGCAGCGGCACTCATCGTCGTTGTAAGGGCAGTAAATCTTGCCCCACGCATGACTGCCCCCGACCGTGACGCGCCAGCCCTGCGTTTCCGCATGCTTGAGCGCATCTTCGACCTCCTTCTTTGGATGAGAGGAACGGGCCATTCAAGGTCTCCAGTATGGGGATGAATCGTCAGGTTGTCAACTGACAACCTGACGTGAAGTGACTCAGACCGATGCGCTCAGCACAGGCACGACCGTATTGCTCGGCAACAGCGTGGGCGCGTATGCGCCACCCTCCACCCAGGCATCGACCATGTTGGCCCACTCCTGCAGCATGTGGCGGCGCGGCTCGGCGTATTCGGCCTTGTTGTAGACCGAGCGCGAGGAACGGCCGTCTTCATGCGCCAGGCACTTCTCGATCCAGTCGCCGTTGAAGCCGACCTCGTTGAGCAGCGTCGAGCCGGTGCGGCGCAGGTCGTGCACCGTGAAAGGTTCTAGCGGCAAACCGGCAGCTCTGGCGCGCTCGGACACGATCTGGGTCACGCGGTTGAGCGTCGCCTTGGACATACAGCGGTCGGCATCGTAGCGCGACGGCAGGACGAACTTCGACCCCGCTGCGCAGGTGTGCAGCGCAACGAAGATGTCCGCAGCCTGGCGGGACAGATAGACGACGTGCGGGTTGCGACCCTTCATTCGTGATTTTGGGATCGTCCAGGTCGCGTTCTCGAAATCAAGCTCGGCCCATGTCGCCTCGATCAATTCGCTCTTGCGTACCAGCGTCAACAGAATCATGCGCAACGCCAGGCGAATGGTCGGATAGGTGGCCACCGATTCCATCTGCCGGTACATCAGACGGATCTCCATCGGTGACAGCGCTCGATCCTTGGGCACGAAGGTCGCGATCGAAGCCGCGCCCACGCCATCGGCCGGGTTGTCGACCTTCTCGCCGTGCAGGATGGCGAAGGCGTAGACCTGCTTCACGATGTCGCGCACGTGGACGGCTGTGGCGGGCGCGCCGCGAGCCTTCACCTTGTTGCACAAAGCGCGCAGGTCGTCGGCGCTGACTTCGTTGAGCAGCCGGTTCTTGAACGCCGGCAGGATGTCCCGATCAACGATGCTCTTGCGCATCGCACGCGTGCTGTCGGCCATCTTGGCGTCGGCAAGCCATCGGGCAGTCATGTCGCCGAAATTCTTGGCAGCGGTCAGCCGGCGCTTCTCGCGCTGCTTCTCGTGCGCCGGGGACCTGCCCTCGGCAACGGCTCTCTTGGCGTCGAGCAGCTTTTCGCGGGCCAAGGCCAGTGAGATGCCGGCCGGCCCATAACGGCCGATGGTCAGCGTTTCACGCCGGCCGTTGAGACGGTAATCGTAGCGGAAGGTGACGGTACCGGTGGGCGATACCGTCACGTACATGCCGTCACGGTCGGAAGCCTTGTAAGTCAGGGACTTAGGCTTGAAGTTACGCAGTGCGGTGTCGGTAAGCATCGAGGTTTTTCCTCCTGTTCTTGACGGCTTTTACCGTCAGGGGTCAGGAGACCTGCTGATGCCTGGAAAGCCGCATGAAACAAGCTTTCCAGAGGAGACATTTACCGTCAAAGACCGGTTTGGTCTCAATAGTAAACGGGAGGGTCTTAATCAGACCTCCAGTTCTTACCGTCAGTTCTACCGCCAACCTGTTTTGCTGGCCGGCGATAGCCACCGATAGCTTCCGCGACGTATTTCTTTCTAGATCAATACGTTACGGCAGTTTTTCGATAGTTGGCGATAGTCCCTGAAGGACCTGATTTCACTCCCACTCAATGGTCGCGGGCGGCTTGCTGGACACGTCGTAAGTCACCCGGTTGATGCCGCGCACCTCGTTGATGATGCGTCCCGACACCTTCTTCAGGAGCGCATAGGGAAGTTCAGCCCAGTCCGCTGTCATGAAGTCGCTGGTTTGCACGGCGCGCAGGGCAACTACGTAATCGTAGGTGCGGCCATCCCCCATCACGCCCACGCTCTTGACCGGCAGGAACACGGTAAAGGCCTGGCTGGTCAGGTCGTACCACGTCTTGCCGGTGGCCTCGTCCTTGAAGTTGCGCAGCTCTTCAATGAAGATGGCATCGGCGCGGCGCAGCAGGTCGGCGTACTCCTTCTTCACCTCGCCCAGGATGCGCACCCCCAGGCCTGGCCCCGGGAACGGATGGCGGTACACCATGTCATGCGGCAGGCCCAGGGCCACACCGAGTTCACGCACCTCGTCCTTGAACAGTTCGCGCAACGGCTCTAGAAGTTTCAGGCCCAGCTGCTCCGGCAAGCCCCCGACATTGTGGTGGCTCTTGATGGTGACCGCTTTCTTGCTCTTGGCTCCACCGGACTCGATCACGTCGGGGTAGATGGTGCCCTGGGCCAAAAAGGATGCGCCCTTGTGTCCGCCGTCGCCCGCCTTGAGTTTGGCCGCTTCCGACTTGAAGACATCAACAAAAAGCCCGCCAATGATCTTGCGCTTGGCTTCCGGCTCGCTCACGCCAGCCAGCTTGCCCAGGAACAGCTCGCTGGCGTCCACGCGAATGACTTTGGCGTGGAGCTTGCCGGCAAACATGTCCATCACCATGTCGCCTTCGTTCAGGCGCAGCAAACCGTGGTCCACAAACACACAGGTGAGTTGATCGCCAATGGCACGGTGAATCAGGGCAGCCGCCACCGACGAATCCACGCCACCGGACAGCCCCAGGATCACTTCCTCGGTCCCGACCTGGGCACGGATCTTCTCCACCGCCTCGGCAATGTAGTCTCCCATGATCCAGTCGGGACGGGTGGCGCAGATATCCAGCACAAAACGGTTCAGGATCGCCTGCCCCTGCCGGGTGTGGGTCACCTCGGGGTGGAACTGCACGGCGTAGAACCGGCGCGTCTCGTCGGCCATGCCGGCAATCGGGCAAGCGTCATTGGAGGCCATGAGCTTGAAGCCCGGTGGCATCTCGGTCACCTTGTCGCCATGGCTCATCCAGACATCGAGCAGGCCATGGCCTTCAGCCGTGGCGCTGTCCTGAATACCGTCAAACAGGCGGGTGTGACCGCGTGCGCGGATTTGCGCCGCGCCAAACTCCCGGGTGTGCCCGGCTTCCACCTTACCGCCCAGCTGCTGCGCCATGGTTTGCATGCCATAGCAAATGCCCAGCACCGGAACCCCCAGCTCAAACACGGCCTGCGGTGCCTTGTCGGTGCTTTCTTCGTACACGCTGGCGTGGCTGCCCGAAAGAATCACCCCCTTGAGCTGACCGTCCTTGGCATAGTCGCGAATCCAGGCATCGGAGACATCGCAGGGATGCACTTCACAGAACACATGGGCTTCGCGCACGCGGCGCGCAATCAGCTGGGTAACCTGGGAACCGAAGTCGAGAATGAGGATTTTCTGGTGCTGCATGTCAAAAACGATCAGTCGGCGCGGTAATTGGGGGCTTCTTTGGTGATCTGCACGTCGTGCACGTGGCTTTCCCGGATGCCAGCCGTCGTGATCTCCACAAACTCGGCCTTGTTCTGCATGTCCGCGATCGTGGCGCAGCCACAGTAGCCCATGCTGGCCCGGATGCCGCCCGACATCTGGAACACGATGGAGACCATCGATCCCTTGTAGGGCACACGGCCTTCAATGCCTTCAGGAACCAGCTTGTCCGCGTTCGGGTTGCCGGTGCTGGACTCCTGGAAGTAACGGTCGGCACTGCCCTGCTGCATGGCACCAATGGAGCCCATGCCGCGGTAGCTCTTGTAGCTGCGGCCCTGGAACAGGATGACTTCGCCCGGCGCTTCCTCGGTGCCGGCAAACATGCCGCCCATCATCACGGTGCTGGCGCCTGCGGCCAAAGCCTTCGCAATGTCCCCGCTGAAACGGATACCGCCGTCAGCGATCAGGGGAATGTCCGTACCCTTGAGCGCGGTAGCCACACTGTCGATGGCCATGATCTGCGGCACCCCCACACCGGCCACGATACGCGTGGTGCAGATGCTGCCTGGACCAATGCCGACCTTGACTGCGTCCGCACCGGCCTCTGCCAGCGCCAGCGCGGCGGCGCCGGTGGCAATATTGCCGCCGACGACGTCCACTTGCGGATAGTTCTTCTTGACCCAGCGCACGCGCTCGATCACGCCGTGGCTATGGCCGTGAGCCGTATCCACCACGATGGCGTCGACGCCGGCGCGCACCAGGGCTTCCACCCGCTCTTCCGTGCCCTCGCCCACACCCACTGCTGCGCCCACGCGCAACTTGCCTTGGGCGTCGCGGGCCGCATTGGGGAAACTGGTTTGCTTGGTAATGTCCTTGACCGTGATCAGGCCCTTGAGTTCGAAGGCGTCGTTGACGACCAGCAGACGCTCGATCTTGTACTGGTTCAGCAGCACCTTGGCCTGGCTGATGGTGGTGCCTTCGGGCACGGTGACCAGTTTCTCGCGCGGCGTCATGATCTTGCTCACCGGCAGATCGTTGCGGGTCTCGAAGCGCAGGTCGCGCCCGGTCACAATGCCAACCACCTTGCCGCCGTCGCACACCGGAAAGCCGGACACGCCCAGCTGCTCGGACAGTTCCTTGACCTGCCACACGGTGTGGTTGGGTGTAATCACCACCGGGTCGCGCAGCACCCCGGACTCGTAGCGCTTGACTTTCGCCACCTGGGCGGCCTGCTCGGCGGCTGTGAGGTTCTTGTGCACGATGCCCATGCCCCCCTCTTGCGCGATGGCGATGGCCAGGCGGGCTTCCGTGACCGTATCCATGGCGGCCGACACCAGGGGCAGGTTCAGGGCAATGTTGCGGGAGAAGCGGGTGGCGAGGGAAGTGTCCTTGGGAAGGACCTGGGAGTACGCGGGCACCAACAAGACGTCGTCGAAGGTGAGTGCTTTGCCGAGGAGGCGCATGTCAAAGCTCCAAATGGCGAATTGTACCTGTGGAGGCCGTGGTCAAAATGCATCGGTTGGGATAAAAGGGCCGAAAAATTGCAACCGAACGCTCCCCAGTCAGGCTACCCCGGTCTTCGAACGCTACACTTCGGCCATGAAAATTCTCCAGAAAATTCTGACTTTCACCCTGGCCAGCGCCTGTGTTGCGGCATCTGCCCAGTGGCAATGGATCGACAAGGACGGTCACAAGGTGTTCAGCGACCGCGCGCCACCGGCCGACATTCTGGACAAAAACATCCTGAAACGCCCTGCCGGCAAGCTGCAGGCCGCAACGCCCGCTCTGGACACCGGGGCCGCTGCCGACGCGGCCAGTCCCGCCGCCGCCCCACTGGCCGGCAATGGCGGCAAGGCAACCGGTGTTGACAAGGACCTGGAAGCCAAGAAGAAACAAACCGCCGACGCCGAGGCCGCCAAGCGCAAAGCCGAGGAAGAGCGCATCACCAAGGCCAAGATTGAAAATTGCGCCCGCGCCAAGCAGGCCAAGACGACTTTTGATTCCGGCATCCGGATCTCGCGCACCAACGCGGCGGGTGAGCGCGAGATCATGGACGACGCTGCGCGGGCAGCCGAAGCCAAGCGCATCCAAAGCGTTATCGACACCGACTGCAAGTAACCCGCTGGCGCCGCCCCGCGGCGGCCCTCAATACCCGGCTTTGGCGCCCGCCCGCCGCTTGGCAAACAGGCCGGCGGCTTTCTTGGCCCCCTGGCGCGCGAAACGCTCGCGGCGCGCCACTTTCGGGTCCACCGTGAGGGGGCGGTACAGCTCGATCCGGTCGTTGGCCTGCACCAGGTGGTCTGGCGGCACCTTGCGCCCCCAGACACCGCACGACAGGTCCAGCAGATCCGACACCGGCAGCTCGGCCAGCACACCGCTGGACTGCAAGACCTGCCCTACGGAGCAGCCATCCTCCACGGTCAGTGCCATCTCCCGAACCTCACGGGCGCGCGGCGAATACACCAGCGTGATGGCGAGCGCCACGTCAGTCTCCGTAAACCTGTTGGGCGCGCTTGACGAAGGCGTCGACCAGGCTCGCCGCGATCCGGTCAAAGACCGGCCCCACCAGTTTGCCCAGGGTGGCATTGTCAAAACCGTAGTTCAACGTCAGCTCCACCTTGCAGGCGCGCTGCGAACCGTCGCCCAGCGGATAGAAGTTCCACTGCCCATCCAGACGCGAAAATGGCCCCTTGACCAAGGCCATGTCCACCCGGCTTTGCGGCGTGTGGGCGTTGCGGGTCGTGAAGGTCTGGCGCACACCGCCAAAAGACAGCCCCACCTCGGCGACCATGCCGGCGGCGTCCTGCTCCACCACTTTGGCGTGGTCGCACCAGGGTAAGAACTGCGGATATTGGTCTACATTGGTCACCAGCACATACATTTCCTGCGGGCTGTACCAGATCAAAACGGACTTGTGAACGGTTTTCATAGAATGGAGGTCTGCGCGGGATTGTAGACAAGCCCAACCGCCCTACTTCTTTTCCCGTCAGTCACCCCCATTTGAGTCCCATGGCCAAAAAACCCGTTACCAATTCCCGCATTGCCGACAACAAGAAGGCCGCCTACAACTACTTCTTTGAAGAGCGTTTTGAGGCCGGGCTGGTTCTGGAGGGATGGGAAGTCAAGTCCCTGCGCGAAGGCAAGGTGCAGCTGACGGACGGGTACGTGGTCATCCGCAATGGGGAATTGTTCATCATCGGTCTGCAGATCAATCCGCTGCACACCGCCTCCAGCCACGTCCATCCGGACAACGTGCGCACCAAGAAACTGCTCATGCACAAGGAGCAGATCCAGCGCCTGATCGGCAAGGTGGAGCAAAAGGGCTACACCCTGGTGCCCATCAACCTGCACTGGAAAGACGGCAAGGTGAAGTGCGAGATTGCCCTGGCCAAAGGCAAGGCCGAACACGACAAGCGTGACACCATCAAAGACCGCGAAGGCAAGCGCGAGGTCGAGCGCGTGATGAAAAGCCGCAGTCGCTGAACATTTTTTGTCCGCCAGGAATAAACTGGCACATGGCAGCGTTTACCCGGTTGCAGAGCCATTTCTGCGCACCTTTTACCGGAGCATCCCATGAAACTGCTTTCCATTGCCACCCTGACCTTCGCCCTGCTGGGCGGCTGCGCCGCCATGGCTGAGATGGCGCCCACCCATACATCGGATGGCGTACTGACCGGCCCCAACGGCATGACGCTGTACACCTTTGACAAAGACACGCAGGGCAGCGGCAAATCGGCCTGCAACGGCGGCTGCGCCACCAACTGGCCGCCGCTGATGGCAGCGGACAGCGACAAGGCCAGCGGCGACTACACCGTCATCACCCGTGACGACGGTAAGAAACAATGGGCCGCCAAGGGCAAGCCCCTGTACTACTGGTCCAAGGACAGCAAGCCCGGCGACAAGACGGGTGACGGATTTCTCGGCGTCTGGCATACCGCCAAGCCCTGAGTCGCCCACCCCCTAGCCACACTGCCAGGCACGCTGCAATGGAACGCCCGGAACTGGTCCAGCAGATTCCGGGGCTGCGCCGCTACGCCCGCGCCCTGACCGGAGACGCCTGGGCCGCTGACGACCTGGTGCAGGACACGCTGGAGCGCGCCTGCTCCCGGTGGCGGCTGTGGCTGGTAGGCAGCGATCTGCGGGCCTGGCTGTTTACGCTGATGCACAACCTCTTTGTCAGCGACCTGCGCCGCCTGACCCGCCAGCGCCGCTCGGGCACCACGCTGGATCTGGACGAGGTAGCCCACGAATTGGCTGCACCCGATACCGCGCAGGACCTGGCGCTGGATCTGCAGCGCTGCCTGCTGCAGTTGCCCGAGGAACAACGCACCGTCCTGCTGCTGGTGACGCTGGAAGACATGGCGTACGCCGACGTAGCCCGCATTACCGGCACGCCTATTGGCACGGTGATGTCCCGCCTCTCGCGGGCGCGGGCACGCCTGCAGGCCTTGCTGGACGCCCCCGCTGAACATACCCACGCGTCCGGAAGCACCGTGACGCCCCTGCACCGCCCTTCTCGACCCACACCATGAACAGGACCCACGCCCTCCCCCTGACCGACGACGAAATCCATGTGCTGGTGGATGGGCGCGTGAACGCCCCGGACCGCACCGCACTGGAAGCCCGCCTGGCGCAGGACCCGGCCGCACAGGCCACGGTGGCCCGCTGGCAGCAGCAGCGCGAGCAGCTGCGCGGCCTGTACCCACGCATGCTGGACGAACCTGTGGCTGCCAGCCTGCTGACGGCCGCCCAGGAGCTGGATGCATCCCGACAAACCGCCCGGCAGTGGACGCGCTGGAGCGGCATGGCAGCCAGCGTGGTGCTGTCCTTCGGCGTGGGCTGGCTATTTCACGGCCAGTGGCAGTTGCACCAGCCCGCCGCCCTTCTGGCGAAGGCGCCGGTGGTGACAGACTTTGTCCGTCAGGCTGGCCTGGCCTACGCGGTGTACACCCCCGAAGTACGGCACCCGGTTGAAGTGACGGCCAACGAACAGGCGCACCTGGTGCAGTGGCTGTCCAAACGGCTGGGCAAACCGCTCAAGGTCCCCGATCTGACCGAGCATGGCTATGACTTGGTTGGTGGGCGGCTGCTGCCCGGTGAATCGGGCGCACGGGCCCAGTTCATGTTCCAGAACGCGGCGGGCAATCGCATCACCCTGTACCTCGGAACGGTCAACGCTGCCCCGGCGGGAAGCGGCGCCCCGCAGGAAACCGCCTTCCGCTTCAGTGCAGATGGTGCGGCCCCCAGCTTCTATTGGGTAGACCAGGGGTTCGGCTATGCCCTCTCGGGCCAGGTGTCCAAGGAGACGCTCCTGCAACTCGCGCAGGCCACTTACCGCCAGCTGTGACTACACCAGGTCCCGCAGCGGATGGGCGTGGGCCGGCCACGGGCTGACAAAGAAGGGCTCCACCATCGCCGGGGTAACGTCCTCGATACGCGCCGGGTTCCACGCCGGGTGGTGGTCCTTGTCCACCGCCAGCGCGCGGATGCCTTCCACGGTTTCGCTGCTGGCGCCCCAGCGATCCAGATGGCGGGTCTGGAAGCAGTGGCGCACCATGGTGCGTTCCATGCGCAAATCGTCTGCCAGCGTCATGCTGCGCGCGCGCCGGACTTGCTCCAGCACCACATGCAGCATCAGCGGCGAGCGCTTGCGCAAAATGGCCGCGGTGTGGCGCGCCCACGCACTGCTGTCGGCTTCCAGTGCCTGCACCATGGCGGGCACCGAGTCCAAGGCAAAAAAATGGTCTATCTGGCCTGCATCGGTCGCAGAACCTGCGTGGGTAGCTATGGAATATGTAGCAAGCCAGGGCGCGATGGCATCTGGCACCCGGAAGTCGATCTGCGCCAACGCATCCCAGGCGGCGTCCAGCCGGGCCACGTCAAGGCAGGCATCGGCCAGACCCAGCGCCAGCGCCGTGGCGCCGTCGATCACCTCGCCGGTGAGCGCCAGCCACTCCCCCGCCCGTCCGGGACAAGCGCTCAGGAAGTGCCCGCCGCCGACATCGGGAAACAGGCCGATATTGGTCTCCGGCATGGCCATCTTGGTGCGTGCCGTCACCAGCCGGTGCGACGCACCCTGGCTGATGCCCATGCCGCCGCCCATGACGATGCCGTCCATGAAGGCAATGTAGGGTTTGGTGTAGTTGTGGATCAGGTGGTTGAGGCTGTACTCCTCGGTGAAGAAGTCTTCCAGCTCCGGGTTGCCTACCAGCGCCGCCTGGTGAAAGAAGCGGATGTCACCGCCGGCGCAGAAACCGCCAAAGGGGACGCACTCACCCGTGGCGTGCGATTTGCTGGTGCCCCGAATTGCCACCGCCTGCACGGCCGGGTCTGCCTGCCACTGCAGCAGCGTAGCCGTCAGGCTGCGCACCATGTCCAGCGACAGGGCATTGAGGGCCCGGAAACGGTTCAGGGTGATGCAGCCCACCTGGCCGCGAACTTCTGTCAAAACGTCTTTCATGCGCGTTGTCTCCATCCAATCACTTCGTTGACCACCAGGGCACCAATGACCAGCGTGCCACCGGCCAGGACCGATGACGAGGGCACCTCATTGGCTCCCAACCATGCCAGCAGAATACCGAACACGACTTCCAGCAACTGCAGCAGCGAAATTTCGGGCGCCTTCAGAACCCTGGCGCACCACACCGAGAGCACGCACGGCAGCGCCAGCTGCACCACGCCCAATACCGCCAGCAGCGACAGGTCGTGGGCATTGGCCTGGAATGGCACCGCCAGGGGAAAGGTCAGCCCGGCGGAAATGACGGCGCCGGCCAGCACCGCCGGCACCAGATCGACGTCATGCCCCTGATCGTGCGCGTGCTGCGTGACGGTCCAGTTGGTGGCCCCGGCAATGGGGACGCACAGGGCCACCAGGGTTCCAGCCCATGTAACGCCGCTGAGCTGCGACGCGTACATGTAGACGATGCCCAGGCCCGCCACCACAATGGCGACCCAGGTGCGCGGTGCCACCCGGTGGCCAATGAAAATGCGTGCAATGACCGCCGTCAGCAACGGCCCGATGGACATGGTCACCAGCACATTGCCCACCGTGGTGAGGGTCAGCGCCACCATGAAGGCCGTGAACATGACACTCCAGCACACGGCCGAAGCCCAGAAGGCGGCGCCGGCGCGGCGGAACTTGCCAAAGAAAGCCCGGCCCTGCATCAGGGGCAGGATCACCAGCAGCGTGACCACCGTGAAAAACGCCCGCCAGAACGTGACTTCGAAACTGCGGGCGAACTCCAGATGGCGCGTGATGACGCCGGCGGTGGACCACATCAGGGTCACCGCCACCATCATCACAATGGCCCGGTTATGGCTGAGCGTCAAGGCCCGACAACCTGCAGGTCTGCGCTTAGCGGCTGGCGCGCTTGCGGTCGCTTTCCTTCAGGTGGCGCTTGCGCAGACGCACCGATTTGGGCGTGATTTCAACCAGTTCGTCGTCTTCGATGAATTCCACGCCGTATTCCAGCGTCAGCTCGATCGGAGGCGTGATCTTGATCGCGTCTTCCTTGCCGGAGACCCGGAAGTTGGTCAGCTGCTTGGTGCGCGTGGCGTTGACCACCAGGTCGTTGTCGCGGCTGTGGATGCCGACGATCATGCCTTCGTACACAGGATCATTGGCCTTCACAAACATGCGGCCGCGGTCATCGAGCTTGCCCAGGGCGTAGGTGAAGATTTCACCGTCGTCCATGGAGATCAGAACGCCGTTCTTGCGGCCACCGATTTCGCCCTTGTGCGGCTCGTAGCAGTCAAAAATATTGGCGATCAGGCCAGAACCACGGGTCAGGTTCAGGAATTCGTTGGAGAAGCCAATCAGGCCACGGGCCGGAATGCGGTATTCCAGACGCACGCGACCACGGCCGTCCGGCTCCATGTTCACCAGTTCGCCCTTGCGCTCGCCCAAGGCCTGCATCACGCCGCCCTGGTGCTGTTCTTCGATGTCCGCGGTGACCAGCTCGATCGGCTCGCATTTCTCGCCATTGATTTCCTTGAACATCACGCGGGGCTTGGACACGGCCATTTCGTACCCTTCACGGCGCATGTTTTCCAGCAGGATGGTCAGGTGCAGTTCACCACGGCCCATGACTTCGAAAACGCCTTCTTCGTCGGTTTCATTGACGCGCAGAGCCACGTTGTGCTGCAGTTCCTTTTGCAGGCGGTCCCAGAGCTGGCGGCTGGTCACAAACTTGCCTTCGCGGCCGGCCAAGGGGCTGGTGTTCACGCAGAAGTTCATGGTCAGCGTGGGCTCGTCGACCTTGAGCATGGGCAAGGGAGCGGGGTTGGTGGGGTCGGTCACCGTAACGCCGATGCCGATGTCGGTGATGCCGTTGATCAGCACGATTTCACCCGGACCGGCTTCGGTGGCCTGCACGCGGTCCAGACCCTGGAACGTCAGAACCTGGTTGATGCGGCCCTTGACGGTCTTGCCGTCCGGACCTTCCATCACCAGCACGTCCATGTTGGGCTTGATGGTGCCCTGGCTGATGCGGCCCACGCCAATGCGGCCCACGAAGGTGGAAAAGTCCAGCGCGGAGATCTGCAGTTGCAGCGGTGCAGCCGGATCGCCCTTTTGCGAAGGCACGTGTTTCAAAATGGTGTTGAACAAGGCCGACATGTCGGGGCCCCACTGCTCACCTGGCGCGCCCTCTTCCATCGACGACCAGCCGTTGATGCCGGAGGCGTAGACCACGGGGAAGTCCAGCTGTTCGTCGGTTGCACCCAGCTTGTCGAACAGATCGAAGGCGGCATTGACCACCTTGTCCGGATTGGCACCAGGCTTGTCCACCTTGTTGACCACCACGATGGGCTTGAGACCCAGCGCCAGGGCCTTCTTGGTGACAAAGCGCGTCTGGGGCATGGGGCCTTCCTGCGCGTCGATCAGCAGCACCACACCGTCCACCATGCTCAGGGCACGCTCCACTTCGCCGCCGAAATCCGCGTGTCCGGGGGTGTCGACGATGTTGATGTGGGTGCCTTCCCAGCTCACGGCGCAGTTCTTGGCCAGAATCGTGATGCCGCGCTCTTTTTCAATGGCGTTGTTGTCCATCACGGTGTCGACCACTTTTTCGTGCTCAGCGAAGGTGCCAGACTGGCGCAGGAGCTGGTCCACCATGGTGGTTTTGCCATGGTCAACGTGGGCGATGATGGCGATGTTACGGATCTGTTTAGTACTCATATTTCACTTTCTGCTAACTTGAATAACTCTTGCTGTGCCTGGATTTCGCCGATTTCCAGCGGACTCAGCAGCCGCCCCGGAATCAACTCACCCGCCTTCACATGAGCGGTTCCCAGCAACGCCCGGGGGCTGCTGGCGTACACCGCCACCCTGTCCGCATCGGGCCAGGGGCCACGTCTGCGCATTCCACTCAAAAACCGTGCCGCATTCTCGCTGTCCAGTGTGACAACCCCATGCCCTGCCAGCAGAATGTCCACCGGCAACAGGCAGGCCAGACGCTGGTCCTCGTCCATGGCTTCCAGGGCCTGCAGCGTGATGCACTGCGACTGCTCGAACGCCCCCGTGCGGATTCGCCGCAAGGCCGTGAGGTGCGCACCGCAACCCAGCGCTGCTCCCATATCTTCACCCAGGGTCCGGATATAGGTCCCCTTGCTGCAGTGCGCTATGAATTCAATAGCTGGCTGCGCAGTATCCACAAGGTCTCGCGTCACTTCCAGTTCATAAATTGTGACATCGCGCGCGGCCCGCTCCACCTCCACACCGGCCCGTGCGTACTCGTACAGGGCCTTTCCATCCTTCTTGAGCGCGCTGTACATGGGGGGGACCTGGCGGATGGGGCCGGTAAACCGTTGCACCACATCCTTCAACTGGTCCGCCGTCACCTGCACGGCACGCTCCTCAATCACCTCGCCTTCGGCATCGCCGGTCGTCGTCCTGATACCCAGCCTGGCCATTGCCTGGTAGGTCTTGTCGGCGTCCAGATGCATCTGGCTGAACTTGGTCGCTGCACCAAAACACAGGGGCAGCACCCCTGTGGCCAGCGGGTCCAGCGTACCGGTATGGCCCGCCTTTTCCGCCCGCAACAGCCACTTGGCCTTCTGCAAAGCCTGGTTGCTTGACAGCCCGATGGGCTTGTCCAGCAACAACACCCCATGCACGGGGCGCCTGGCAACCCGTGCACGCGGCGCATTCATCCCGTCACTCCTCGTTTTTGGAACGCGAAGCAACCGCCTGCGCGATCAGGGCGTTCATGTCGGCCGCTCGTTCGGTAGTCCGGTCAAACAGGAAATGCAGGGTGGGAACGGTATGGATGTGCAGACGCTTGAACAGTCCGGCGCGCAAAAAGCCCGCCGCCTGATTCAGACCTTCCGCCGTTTCCACCGGATCACCCTTGAGCAGGCTGAAGAACACCTTGGCATGCGCGTAATCGGGCGTGACTTCCACGGACTGGATCGTCACCATCCCCACCCGCGGGTCTTTCAACTCGCGGGCGATCAACTCCGTCAGATCCCGCTGGATCTGATCGGCCACGCGGAAACCGCGGTTCGGGGTGGATGACTTCTTGCGCACCATGGTTGGCTACCGATTACAGGGTCCGGGCGATTTCGCGGATTTCGAAGAACTCCAGCGCATCGCCTTCCTGGATGTCGTTGTAGTTCTTGACGGTCAAGCCGCACTCGAAACCTTCCTTGACTTCCTTGGCATCGTCCTTGAAACGCTTGAGCGAATCGAGCTCGCCGGTGTAGATGACCACGTTGCCACGCAGCAGGCGCAGCTTGGCGGTGCGGCGCACCACACCCGAGGTAACCATACAACCCGCGATGGAGCCGATCTTGGACACCTTGAGCACCTGGCGAATCTCGGCCGTACCGATGACTTCTTCCTTCTTGTCCGGCGTCAGCATGCCCGACATGGCCAGCTTGAGGTCGTCGACGGCATCGTAAATGATGTCGTAGTAGCGAATGTCCACACCGTTGCCTTCGGCCAGCTTGCGGGCGCCGGCATCGGCACGGGTGTTGAAACCAATGATGATGGCCTTGGAGGCAATCGCCAGGTTGACATCGGACTCGCTGATGGCGCCCACGGCGGTGTACACCATCTGCACCTTGACCTCGTCCGTGGAGAGCTTGAGCAGCGACTGCGCCAACGCTTCCTGCGAACCCTGCACGTCGGCCTTGACGATGATGGGGACCAGCTTCACTTCGCCAGCGGTCATGTCGGTGAACATGTTCTCCAGCTTGGCGGCCTGCTGCTTGGCCAGCTTGGTGTTGCGGAACTTGCCGGCACGGTAGGTGGCGATCTCACGGGCACGGCGCTCGTCCGCCAGGATCATGAACTCGTCGCCGGCTTGCGGCACTTCGGTCAGGCCCTGGATTTCCACCGGAATGGAGGGGCCAGCCGTCTTGATGGTCTTGCCGTTCTCGTCCAGCATGGCACGCACACGGCCGTAGGTCTGGCCAGCCAGCACCACGTCGCCGGTCTTGAGCGTACCGGACTGCACCAGGATGGTGGCCACGGGACCGCGTCCCTTGTCCAGACGGGCTTCGATCACCAGGCCCTTGGCCATGGCATCGACAGGAGCCTTGAGTTCCAGCACTTCGGCCTGCAGCAGCACCTGCTCCAGCAGCTCGTCGATACCCTGGCCGGTCTTGGCCGACACGGGCACGAAGGGCGACTCGCCGCCGAACTCTTCCGGCACCACCTCTTCCACCACCAGCTCGTTCTTCACGCGCTCGGGGTTGGCATCGGGCTTGTCGATCTTGTTGATCGCCACCACGATGGGAACACCAGCCGCCTTGGCGTGCTTGATCGCTTCCTTGGTCTGGGGCATGACGCCGTCGTCTGCTGCCACCACCAGAATGACGATGTCGGTTGCATTGGCGCCGCGGGCACGCATGGCCGAGAAAGCCTCGTGACCGGGAGTATCCAAGAAGGACACCATGCCGCGGGGGGTTTCCACGTGGTAGGCACCAATGTGCTGGGTAATGCCACCGGCTTCGCCCGAGGCCACCTTGGCGCGACGGATGTAGTCCAGCAAGGAGGTCTTGCCGTGGTCCACGTGGCCCATGACGGTGACCACGGGCGCGCGGGGCAGCAGCTCCGCGTCTTGCTGCGCCACTTCATCAATCGTGAATGCTTCGGGGTCGTCCAGTGAGGCTACAACGGCCTTGTGGCCCATTTCTTCCACCACGATCATGGCGGTGTCCTGGTCCAACGGCTGGTTGATGGTGACCATCTGGCCCAGCTTCATCAGGTGCTTGATGACCTCGGAGGCCTTGACGGACATCTTGTGCGCCAGTTCGGCCACGGTAATGGTTTCAGGCACGTGCACTTCCAGCACGCGCGCCTCCACGGGTGCCATCATCGGCTGGTTTTCACGGTCGCCCCGGTCATTGCCGCCACGGCGGCCGCGGGGACCCGCACGCCAGTTGGTCGAGCGACCCGCACCCGCGCCGGTGTCGCCCCGGGTGGGAATGGCCTTCTTCTTGGCCGGATCACCGGCCCAGCTGCTGGAGAGCTTGGCGGACTTCACTTCCTTGCCGGCACCGGCGGGAGCTGTGCCCGGCGCACCGGCTGCGGCGGGCTTGGCCGGCTTGGCGGCGGTCGTGCCGGCAGCGGGCTTGTGCAACGTGCCCTTCACGCCAGCCGCTGCGGGCTTGGCTTCTTCGGGCTTCTGCGCCACCAGCACGCGCTTGGGCGCCGACATCATGGAGCGAATGGCAGCCGCCTCGGCTTCGGCCTTGCGGCGGCGCTCGTTCAGGTCCACGGCGCGGGCTGCCTCTTCATCGGAGCGGGCCTTGGATTCGGCAGCGGCTTTTTCACGCGTTTCCGCCTGAGCGGCGGCACGCACCGCAGCCGCTTCAGCGGCCTCGGCGCTGGCTTCAGTCTTGCTGACAGACGCCTGGATCTTCTTCTCCTGCTCGGCGGCGGCATAGCTGGCAGCGCGCTCTTCGGCTTCCCGCTCCCGCTTTTCGTCTGCCTCGCGCTGACGCCGTTTTTCCACCAGGTCTTCTTCCTGGCGGCGGATCAGCTCGGCCTGCCGGCGTGCCTCTTCCTCGCGGCGTGCGAGTTCGGCGTGGTCAATCACCGGTGCCGCAGGTTCCTGCACGGCGACTTCCGGTTCCGGCGCGTCGGCGGGTTGCACGACATCGTCATCACGGCGCACGAACGTACGCTTCTTGCGCACTTCGACCTGGATGGTGCGTGCCTTGCCGGTGGCGTCGGCCTGCTTGATTTCTGTGGTCTGCTTCTTAACCAACGTGATCTTCTTGCGCTCAGGGCTGGCCGTACCGTGGCTGCTCTGCAGGTAAGTCAAGAGGCTGTGCTTGTCGGCATCGGTCAGGACATCGGAGGCGGCCTTTTTGGCCACCCCGGCCGACTTCAGTTGCTCAAGCAGCGTATCGGTAGATTTTTTGAGTTCATTTGCAAACTCGGCGACTGTCGTACTGGACATTTGTTATGTAACCTTTCATGACCATTACTCGTGAGAAGCGGCGTCATTGGTGAACCAATGCTCGCGCGCCTTCATGATCAGGGTCTTGGCTTCGTCCGCAGACTGGCCGGTGATTTCTGTGAGTTCGTCAACGGCCAGATCGGCCAGATCGTCGCGGGTGTGCACGCCGCCGTCTGCCAGCTTGCCGATCAGTTCGGGAGTCAGGCCTTCGAGGTCGCGCAGGTTCTGGGAGACTTCATCCACGCTCTCCTCGTGTGCGATTTCCATCGTCAGCAAGGCGTTCTTGGCGCGGGTGCGCAGCTCGTTGACAGTTTCCTCGTCGAAGCTTTCGATTTCCAGCATTTCCTGCAGCGGCACATAGGCCACTTCTTCCAGGCTGGTGAAACCTTCGGCAATCAGGATGTCGGCGATTTCCTCGTCCACATCGAGCTTTTCCATGAACAGCTTGCGGCCGGAATCGGTTTCGTTGGCCAGCTTCTGGGCCGACTCGGCGGCATCCAGAATGTTGATGCGCCAGCCGGTGAGGTCCGAGGCCAAGCGCACGTTCTGGCCGCCACGGCCGATCGCAATGGCCAGGTTCTCTTCGTCCACCACCACGTCCATGGCGTGGCGCTCTTCATCCACCACGATGGAGGACACGTTGGCCGGCGCCAGCGCGCCAATCACGAACTGGGCTGGGTCTTCGCTCCACAGCACGATGTCCACGCGCTCGCCGGCGAGCTCGTTGGTCACGCCGTTGACGCGGGTGCCACGCACACCGACGCAGGTACCGATGGGGTCCACCCGCTTGTCGTGCGACAGCACGGCGATCTTGGCGCGCGAACCGGGGTCACGGGCGCAGGACTTGATCTCCAGCAGGCCTTGCTCGATTTCCGGCACTTCCTGGCGGAACAGTTCCACCATGAATTCCGGTGCGGAGCGCGACAACAGGATGGGAGCGCCGCGCAGGGTCAGGTCCACTTCCATGATCATGGCGCGAACGCGATCGCCGGTGCGCAGGTTTTCCTTGGGGATCATCTCGCTGCGGCGCAGACGGCCTTCGACGCGGCCGCTTTCCACAATGATGTCGCCCTTGTCCATGCGCTTGACCGTGCCGACGAAGATTTTCTCGCCGCGGGACATGAACTCGTTGAGCAGCATCTCGCGCTCGGCGTCGCGGATCTTCTGCAGGATCACCTGCTTGGCCGCCATGGCGCCAATGCGCCCGATGGGCACGGACGGCACGGTTTCCTCGATGTACTCATCCACCTCGATGTCCGGAATCTGCTCCTTGGCTTCGAACAGCAGGATTTCCTGGTCCGGCAGCTGCAGGCCCGCTTCATCGGGGACCACGTGCCAGCGGCGGAAGGTTTCGTAGTTGCCGCTATCGCGGTCCAGTGCGACGCGGATATCCACATCGCCGGGGTACAGCTTTTTGGTCGCCTGGGCCAGGGCCGCCTCGACGGCACCCAACACCACATCACGCTCTACGTTCTTTTCACGTGAGATTGCTTCTACCAGCATCAACAGTTCGCGATTCATGCCATGACTCTCCTGAACACTCGATTTAACCAATACAAAACCCAAAAAATCCAGGGCCCCGGTTCACCAGGAACCCGTTGCCCGCCATTGCCTATCCGGCGTCGCCCTCGCCTGCGCCCGCCGCACCGCGGCCCTTGAAGCTCACAAGAGGGGCCAGTCGCGCATCCCGCAGCTCGTCCAGGGTGAACCCCATGGCCTGCAACGGCGGCGGCACCCGTTTTTTGCTCACCCGCTGGCCGGGCTTGGCCTCCGGCGCATCGCTCCAGACGATTTGCCAGCCCACCGAACCATCCTGCGCCACCACACGCTCCAGCGTGCCGCGAAATTTCTTGCGATTGGCGTTGACGGTGCCACTGGCCGCTGCGCCAATGGGCGCCTTCAACGTCAGGTCGACCACATGGCCGACGAAACGCTCAAAATCCTGCGCATGGCGCAAGGGGCGGTCGATACCGGGCGAGGAAATCTCCAGCCGCTTGTACTCGATGCCATCCACTTCCAGCGCGAACTGCAGCTGGCGGTTGACTTTTTCGCAGTCTTCCACATTGATGAACTGCTCCGGTGTCACCGCGCCTTCGGCGGGCTTCACCCACGGCAAATCGATGGTGACGCGCAGCAGGCCACCGGCGGAGCGTTCAATCTCCACCAGGTCATATCCCAGACCGCGCACGGTTTGTTCAACAATGTCCTGCAATGCCACTTCGATTCAGTCCGTTCAAAAACAATCGGCCAAAAAAAACGGGCGGTAATTACCCGCCCGTTTGGTCGTGAGCTTGGATTGTACTGCAAAAGAGGCCTAAGTGCCTTGATTCGTAAGGAATTATTCGGCGGCTGCCAGCAAAATCCGGGTGTATTCCTGCCGCGGCTGCTCAAACACCTGCTCCACCGGCCCACTTTCAACAATCTGCCCGGCCTGCATCACCACCACCTGGTGGGCCATGGCACGGATCACCGCCACGTCGTGGGTGATCAGCAGATACGCCAATCCGTGCTCGCGTTGCAGCCGCTGCAGCAGTTGCAGGATCTGCTGCCCCATGCTCACGTCCAGCGCGCTGGTGGGCTCATCCAGTACCAGCAGCCGGGGCTGCACGATCAGGGCCCGGGCAATGGCAATGCGCTGGCGCTGCCCCCCCGAAAACTGGTGCGGATAGCGTTGCAGGAGGCCGGGGAACTGGCTCTCATTGAGCCCGACCTCGGCCAGTGCGGCCAGAACACGTGCCCGGCGGGCACCGGCATCCAGCGCCGGCTCGTGCACCAGCAGGCCCTCACCCACCACAGCCTCCACGGTCAGGCGGGGAGACAGCGAGCCAAACGGGTCCTGGAACACCACCTGCACGCGCTGGCGCAAGGCCCGGTCGTCCGCCGTGCCCCAGCGCTGGCCCATGACCTCCAGGGAACCCGTAAACCGCAACAGGCCCAGCACCGCCAGCGCCAGGGTCGACTTGCCGGAACCGGACTCCCCCACCACCCCCAGTGTCTGGCCGCAGGGCAGGTCCAAATCGGCCCCGGCAACCGCCACAAAGGCGCCGCTGTGGAACCAACCGCGCAAGCCCGGTTGAGGCACCGGGTAACTCACCTGCACACCGCGTGCCGTCAGGGCCGCCGGCGCGTTCGCCAGCGGCAGCACCACGTCGCGCACCGGCCGGCTGTCGAGCAGGCGCCGGGTGTAGGGATGCCGGGGCGCGGCAAACACCACCTCCACGGTCCCCTGCTCCACGATATGGCCGTCTTCCATCACGGCCACCCGGTCGGCGAACCGGCGCACCAGGTTCAGGTCGTGGGTGATGAGCAGCACCGCCATGCCGCGGGACTGCTGCAGTTGCGTCAACAGGTCCAGGATCTGCTGACGCACCGTGACGTCCAGCGCCGTGGTGGGCTCATCGGCCAGCAGCAGTTGTGGGTTGCACGCCAGCGCCATGGCAATCATGGCCCGCTGGCGCTGGCCGCCCGACAGTTGGTGCGGGTAGGCCCTGGCGCGCCGCTGCGGCTCCGCGATGCCGGTATCTGCTATCAATTGAATAGCTACTTGCGCAGATTCTGCGGGCCCCAAACCTCTTTTCAACTGTAAAACTTCGGCGATCTGCTCGCCAATGGTGAGAACCGGGTTCAGGGCCGTCATGGGCTCCTGGAAGATCATTGCAACGTCCTGGCCGCGCAGGGCCTGCAGCTGGCGCGGCGGCAACTGCAGCAGGTCCACGCGGCCCTGCGCCTGCGCAAACAGCGCCTGCCCCCAGACGCTGGCGCCCTGGGCCAGGCCCAACAGGCTCAGGGCCGTGACCGTCTTGCCGGAGCCCGACTCCCCCACCAGCGCCAGTTTCTCTCCGGGCTGGATCTGGAACTCAAGCCCGTGCACCACCTCGCGGCCCGCGAACGACACGCTCAAGTCCTGCACCTGCAGCAGGGGCGCGCTCATGTTTCCGCCTTTCGGGGGTCCAACGCGTCCCGCAGGGCATCGCCCATCAGTGTCAGCAGCAGCAGCGTGACGACCAGAACGGCAAAGGTGGAGAGCGAAATCCACCAGGCATCGATGTTGTTCTTGCCCTGCGACAGCAACTCTCCCAGCGACGGGGTTCCGGGCGGCACGCCCAGCCCCAAAAAGTCCAGCGAAGTCAGGGCCAGGATGGCGCCGCTCATGCGAAATGGCAGAAAGGTGACCACCGGCGTCATGCTGTTGGGCAGCACATGGCGCACGATGATGGTCCAGTTGGACACGCCCAGTGCCCGGGCAGCGCGCACGTAGTCCAGCTGGCGGTTGCGCAGGAATTCGGCACGCACATAGTCGGACAGGCCCATCCAGCCAAACAGGCTCAGCAGCACCAGCAACAGGGCAATGCTGGGGGCAAAGACCGCACTGAAAATGATCAGCAGGTACAGCTCCGGCATGGCGCTCCAGATTTCAATGAAGCGCTGGAAGGCCAGATCGGTCTTGCCGCCAAAGAACCCCTGCACCGCCCCCGTGACAACGCCCAGGACCACCCCGGTGATCGTCAGCGCCAGGGCAAACAGCACACTCACCCGGAAACCGTAAATCAGCTGCGCCAGCAGGTCCCGGCCCCGGTCGTCCGTGCCCAGCCAGTTGGCCCGGCTCGGGCCGGAGGGATTGGGCTCGGCGGCAAAGTAATTGAGCGTCTTGGGGCCGTAGGGATTGGGGGCAAACAACGCCCAGTTGCCCGGCTCCCGCAAGCGCTGGCGAATGAACGGGTCCAGGTAGTCGGTGGGGGTGGCGAAATCTCCGCCAAAGGTGGTTTCGGGGTAATCCTTCCACATCGGGAAATAGGTCTGCCCCTGGTACACCACCACCAGCGGCCGGTCGTTGGACACCAGTTCGGCCAGCAGGCTGACCAGCAGCAGGGCACAGAACACCAGCAGGCTCACGTAGCCCAGCCGGTTGCGCTTGAAGCGCAGCCACGCCCGCCGGGACGGGCTGGGGTAGTGCACGGGGGTCGGGGTATCAGTCGAATTTGACACGCGGGTCCGCCCAGACGTAACAAAGGTCGGAAACCAGTTTGGTCACCAACCCGATGAGAGTGAATAGGTACAGGGTTCCCATGACCACCGGGTAGTCCCGGCGAATCACGCTTTCGTAGCTCAGCAAGCCCAGTCCGTCCAGGGAAAACAGGGTCTCGATCAGCAGCGAACCAGTGAAGAACGCCCCCACAAAAGCGGCCGGAAACCCGGTAATGATGGGAATGAGCGCGTTGCGCATCACATGGCGCCACAGCACCTGGCGCTCTGAGAGTCCCTTGGCACGGGCCGTCACCACGTACTGCTTGCGAATCTCCTCCAGAAAGGCATTCTTGGTCAGCATGGCGGTGACGGCAAAGCTGCCCATGACCATGGCCGTGACCGGCAAGGCGATGTGCCATAGATAGTCGACGATGCGTGCGCCCCAGGCCATCTGCTCCCAGTTGCTGGACGTGAGCCCGCGCAGGGGAAACCACTGCAGTTGCCCGCCAAAGATGACCAGCAGCGCCACCCCCAGCACAAAACCCGGAATGGCATAGCCCACCAGGATCAGCAAGGTGCTCACCAGATCAAAGCGGGAGCCGGCCCGCACCGCCTTGGCAACCCCCAGCGGCACGGCAATGAGGTAGCTGATGAAAAAGGTCCACAGCCCCAGACTCATGGACACCGGCAGTTTTTCCCAGATCAGCTCCGAGACCGCACGGTTCTGGAAAAAACTCCTGCCCAGGTCGAAGCGGGCAAACTGCTGCAGCATCTGCCAGAAGCGCTCGGGCGCGGGCTTGTCAAAGCCGTACAGCGCCTTGGCCTGCGCGATGCGTTGGGGGTCCACCCCCTGGGCCCCGCGGTAACTCAGCCCACCCTCGGCGCTGGTTCCTGCTCCGGCCTTGGCCTCGGCCAGGTATTGCTCCACCGGACCGCCGGGCACGAACTGGACCACGGCAAAGGTGACCAGAAGAACGCCCAGCAGCGTGGGCACCATCAGCAGCAGCCGTTTCAAGGTGTAGAGCAACATGGTTTACTTCGTCCACCAGGTGTCAATGGCCCAGGTTTCGCCCTGGGAATACGGCGGCACCTGCGCCGGCAACGCCAGCCGCCAGGCGTTGTAGGCCATGCGGTGCGTAGGTGCCGACCATTGCGGCACCAGCAGGTGGCTGTGGCTGATGACGCGGTCCAGCGCCCGGCAGGCCGGCAGCAGATCGGCCTTGCGCTTGGCGCCCGTCAGGCGCGTGATGAGTGCGTCCACGGCCGGGCTCTTGATGCCGCTGTGGTTGCCCGAATCCTCCTGGTCGGCCGCCTTGCTGCCAAACAGGTCGGCAAACTCCTGACCGGGGTTGTTGGTGCCCTGGTAGGCCAGGGAGGTGATGTCAAAGTCGAATTTCTGCAACCGCTGCTGGTACAGCGCAAAGTCCACCGGGCGGAACACCAGCTTGACACCAATCTTCTCCAGGTTGCGTGCCCAGGGGCTGACGACACGGGCTCCGGCTTCGTTGCTGTCGAGGTATTCCAGCACCAGCTCCTCGTTGTTGGCGTTGCGCAGCGCGCCGTCGCGGTACGTCCAGCCCGCCTGCCGGAGCAAGGCCTGCGCCTGGCGCAGGTTCTCGCGCAGGCTGTGCGACCCATCGGTACGCGGTGCCTGCGCCATGGGACCGAACACGGCGGCGGGAAGCTGCTGGCGCCAGGGCTCCAGCAGCGCCAGCTCCCGCGCATCGGGCAGACCTGTGGCCTGGCACTCGGTATTGCCGAAAATGCCCTGGACCCGCTGGTAGGCGCCGTAGAACATCTGGCGGTTCATCCACTCGAAGTCCAGCGCCAGCCCCAGGGCCTGGCGCACGCGCACGTCCTTGAGCTTGTCACGCCGGGTATTGAGCACATAGCTCTGAAACCCCGTGGGCAGGCGGTGGCGGAACTCGGCCTTGACCAGTTCACCCGAATCAAAACGCTTGCCATTGACGCGACGCGCCCAGTCGCCGGCGGAGAAAAAGCGCATCAGATCGAATTCACCAGCCTTGAGCGCCTCCAGGCGGGCCGTGTTGTCCTTGTAGATCTTGACCGTGATGCGGTCGAAATTGGCGGTGCCGCGACGCACATTGAGGTCTTTGGCCCAGTACTGCGGATCGCGTACGTAGGTGATGTCCTTGCCAAAGTTGACCGGACCGATACGGTAGGGGCCACTGCCGATGGGCATGTCCATGACCACCTGGTCAAAGGGCTTGGCCTTGCCGTCCACCACGCCCCACTGGTGGCTGAAGATGGGCAGGCCACCCACGGTCAGTGGCAACTCGCGGTTGGGGCGTTTAAAGCGAAACCGCACCGTCTGTGCATCCACCACCTCGGCACCCGCCACGTCCTCCAGCACGGTGCGGTAACCCGGCGAGGCATACGGACCGACCAGGGTATCGAAACTGTATTTGACGTCCTGTGCCAGCACCGGATCGCCGTTGTGGAAGCGGGCCTGGGGTCGTAGCCTGAACGTCGCGCTCAGACCGTCGGGAGCCACCGTCACATCCTGCGCCAGCAGGCCGTAGCCGGCAGCCGTTTCGTCCAGCGAGCCCGCGAGCAGGGAGTCGAACATCAGGTTGGTCAGATACGCCGGCGCCGACCCCTTGATGGTGAACGGGTTGTACTTGTCGAACGTGGAAGTCCGCTGGTTGCTGACCAGCCGCAATTCCCCGCCTTTGGGGGCATCGGGATTGACATAGGCAAAATGCGCAAAGTGGGGCGGATATTTCAGTTCCCCCCACAAGGAATAGCCGTGCGCGGCCCAGCTGGTTTGCACCGTCAATGACGCGATCAGTGACAGCACAAAAATCAGGGGGGTTCGCATGCGACAATTCTGCACCAAGACACGCAATTGATAAGAGGACGAAATGGGATTTTTAACAGGCAAGAAATTGTTGATCACGGGTGTATTGTCCAACCGCTCCATCGCGTATGGCATTGCCCAGGCCTGTCATGCTCAGGGCGCGGAGCTGGCGTTCAGCTACGTGGGCGAGCGCTTCAAGGACCGCATTACCGAGTTTGCGGCCGAGTTTGATTCCAAGTTGATTTTCGATTGCGACGTCAGCAGCGACGAGCAGATTGACAAGATGTTCCGGGACCTGGCCAAGACCTGGCCCACCTTCGATGGCTTTGTGCACAGCATTGGTTTTGCCCCACGCGAAGCCATTGCCGGCAATTTCCTGGACGGCCTGAACCGCGAGAGCTACCGCGTCGCGCAGGACATCAGCGCCTACAGTTTCCCGGCCCTGGCCAAGGCCGCACTGCCGTATCTGAACGACAAGTCGGCGCTGCTGACCCTGAGCTACCTCGGCGCGGAACGCATTGTCCCGAACTACAACACCATGGGTCTGGCCAAAGCCGCCCTGGAAGCCTCGGTACGCTACCTGGCCGAAGCGGTGGGCGTCACGAAGGATGGCCGCAACATCCGCGTCAACGGCATCAGCGCCGGCCCCATCAAGACACTGGCGGCCAGCGGCATCAAAGACTTTGGCAAGCTGCTCAGCTACGTGGCGGCAGCTGCACCCTCGCGCCGCAACGTGACGATCGAGGAAGTGGGCAATGTCGCGGCATTCCTGCTCAGCGACCTGGCCAGCGGCATGACGGCCGAAATCACCTACGTGGACGGCGGGCACAGCAAGACCATGGGCGTCGCCGAGAACAACCCCATCTGATTGCATAGAAAAACGGCTGTCAGACCCGCAAACTCTGCGCTGACAGCTATCAAAAAAATAGCGCCTCAAGGGCGCTATTTTTTTTGTCTACCGGTCGGCTTATTTCACGCAGTCGGCGTAGTAGCGCTTGACGCCGTCGGCGTCGCGTTCCTCCACCAGGCCGTGGATGTCGGTTTCAAACCCCGGGCACTTGGCATTGAATTCACGCGAGAACTTGAGGTAGTCGACGATCTTCTTGTTGAACACCTCGCCCGGAATCAACAGCGGAATGCCGGGCGGGTACGGCGTGACCAGACCCACCGTGATGCGGCCTTCCAGGTGATCGATCTCCACCCGCTCGGTCTTGCGTAAGGCGATGTGGGCGTAGGCGTCGCTGGGCTTCATGGCCGGCGTCAGATCGCTGAGGTACATGTCGGTGGTCAGCCGGGCAATGTCGTACTTGGCGTACAGCGCGTGCACGTGCTGGCACAGATCGGCCAGGCCCATCTTCTCGTAGATGGGATGCGCCTTGCAGAACTCCGGCAGGATGCGCCACATGGGCTGGTTCTTGGCGTAGTCGTCCTTGAACTGCTGCAGCGCGGTCAGCATGCTGTTCCAGCGGCCCTTGGTGATGCCGATGGTGAACATGATGAAGAAGCTGTAGAGCCCGGTCTTTTCCACCACCACGCCGTGCTCGGTCAGGAACTTGGTCACGATGCTGGCCGGAATGCCGGTCTTGGCGAACTTGCCGTTCAGGTCCATGCCCGGGGTGACGATGGTGGACTTGATGGGGTCCAGCATGTTGAAGCCGGTGGCCATCTTGCCGAAACCGTGCCAGTTAGCCTTGGCGTTCTTGGATTCGCCCTTGATGATCCAGTCGGTGGCGCGGCCGATGCCCTCCTCCACCAGCTTGTCCGGTCCCCAGACCTTGAACCACCAGTCGTCGCCGTACTCCTCGTCGACCTTGCGCATGGCGCGGCGGAAGTCCAGGGCTTCGGCAATGCTCTCCTCCACCAGGGCCGTGCCGCCGGGGGGCTCCATCATGGCGGCGGCCACGTCGCAGCTGGCAATGATGCTGTACTGCGGTGACGTGGAGGTGTGCATCAGGTACGCCTCGTTGAACAGCGGGCGGTCCAGTTTGGTGGTCTGCGAATCCTGCACCAGCACATGGCTGGCCTGGCTGATACCGGCCAGCAGCTTGTGGATGGACTGGGTGGCGTACACCACGGCTTCCTTGGGCCGAGCGCGGTTCTTGCCCATGGCGTGGTAGGTGCCGTAGAACGGATGAAACGCCGCGTGCGGCAGCCAGGCTTCGTCGAAATGCAGGTTCTCCACGTAGCCATCGAGCATCTTCTTGATGGTTTCGGTGTTGTAGAGCACCCCGTCGTAGGTGGACTGGGTAATGGTCATCACCCGCGGCTTGACGGCCTTGGCATCCACCCCCTTGAGCAGCGGGTTGGCGCTGATCTTGCGCTGGATGGCTGCCGGCTCGAACTCCTCCTTCGGAATCGGGCCAATGATGCCGAAGTGGTTGCGCGTGGGCTTCAGGAACACGGGAATGGCCCCGGTCATGATGATGGCGTGCAGGATGGACTTGTGGCAGTTGCGGTCCACCACCACCACATCGCCCGGTGCCACGGTGTGGTGCCAGACAATCTTGTTGCTGGTGCTGGTGCCGTTGGTCACGAAGAAACAGTGGTCGGCATTGAAGATGCGAGCCGCGTTGCGTTCGCTCTCGCCAATGGCGCCGTTGTGGTCCAGCAACTGGCCCAGCTCCTCCACCGCGTTGCAGACGTCGGCGCGCAGCATGTTCTCGCCATAGAACTGGTGGTACATCTGACCCACCGGGCTCTTGAGAAAGGCCACGCCCCCCGAGTGACCCGGGCAGTGCCAGGAGTAGGAGCCGTTGTCGGCATAGTCCAGCAGGGCCTTGAAAAACGGAGGCTGCACGCCTTCCAGATAGCTCTTGGCCTCACGGATGATGTGGCGCGCCACAAATTCGGGCGTGTCCTCGAACATGTGGATGAAGCCGTGCAACTCGCGCAGGATGTCGTTGGGGATGTGGCGCGAGGTCTTGGTCTCGCCATAGACGTAAATGGGCACATCCAGGTTCTTGCGCCGCACCTCCTCAATGAAGTGGCGCAGGTTGAGCACGGCCGGGTCCAGGTCCGGCCCGGGCGTGAACTCCTCGTCGTCAATCGACAGGATAAACGCGCTGGCGCGGCTCTGCTGCTGGGCAAACTGGCTCAAATCGCCGTAACTGGTCACACCCAGCACTTCAAACCCTTCAGTTTCGATGGCATGCGCCAAGGCACGGATACCCAGCCCCGATGTGTTTTCGGAACGAAAGTCTTCGTCAATGATGACAATGGGAAAGCGAAATTTCATGACAGGCCCCGTCCAACGGCGAAAAATGGAGAAAACAGGCGCGAAGTGTAAGGACTAATTGACTCCTGACGGTTTTAGTACGGTCCTTTTGCTTCAAAATGTCGCGATCACAACACACGCAAGGACCTTATGGCCGAATCCACTCTCTGGTGGCTGCTGACCGGCACTGCCATTGGAATCGAGTTGCTGACCGGCACCTTCTACCTGCTGATGCTGGCCATCGGCTTGGGGGCTGGGGCTCTGGCCGCCCACGGTGGCATGTCCCCCGCGGGGCAGATTGTGGTGGCGGCCGTGGTGGGCGTGGGGGCGGTGCTGGGCTGGCGCCAGTACCGGCAGGCGCAGCCGGCGTCGGCACCTGCCAGTGCCAACCACGACGTGAATCTGGATATCGGCGAAACCGTGCAGGTGGACGCCTGGAACCCGGATGGCACGGCCACGGTGAAGTACCGGGGGGCCAACTGGGCGGTATCCTGCACCGCGGTGGGCCCCCTGCCAGCCGGCAAGTACCGTGTGGCCGAGGTGGTGGGCAGCCGGCTGGTCGTGACCCCTTTGTAAACCCGGGCTGACCCCGGGCCAGGCTTTTTTTGTTTTCAGGAAGGAAACCCCATGCAAATCGGATTGGTATTACTGGTGATTGCCGTGCTTTTCATCGTCAAGTCGGTGAAAGTCGTACCCCAGCAACACGCCTGGGTGGTGGAGCGGCTGGGCAAATACAACGGCACCCTGACACCCGGGCTCAGTTTCTTGATGCCCTTCATTGACCGGGTGGCCTACAAACATGTCCTGAAGGAGATTCCGCTGGACATCCCCAGCCAGGTCTGCATCACCCGTGACAACACACAGTTGCAAGTGGACGGCATCCTGTATTTCCAGGTGACCGACGCCATGCGCGCCAGTTACGGCTCGAGCAACTACATCATGGCTATCTCGCAGCTGGCGCAGACCTCGCTGCGCTCGGTCATCGGCAAGCTGGAGCTGGACAAGACCTTCGAGGAGCGGGACATCATCAACGCCCAGGTGGTGCAGGCCATTGACGAAGCGGCCCTGAACTGGGGGGTGAAGGTACTGCGCTACGAGATCAAGGACCTGACACCGCCCAAGGAAATCCTGCATGCCATGCAGCAGCAAATTACCGCAGAGCGCGAGAAGCGGGCCCTGATTGCCGCGTCCGAAGGCCGCCGCCAGGAGCAGATCAACATTGCGACCGGTGAGCGCGAGGCTTTCATTGCCCGCTCGGAGGGCGAAAAACAGGCAGCCATCAACAAAGCCCAGGGTGAAGCGGCCTCCATTCTGGCCGTGGCCGAGGCCAACGCCCAGGCCATCGAGCGTGTGGCAGCCGCCATTCGCCAGCCCGGCGGCGACCAGGCGGTGCAACTGAAAGTGGCTGAAAAGGCGGTCGACGCCTACTCCAAAGTGGCAGCCGAGGCCACCACCACCCTTATCGTGCCCAGCAACATGACCGAAGTGGCCGCGCTGATCGGTTCTGCCATGAAAATGGCCCAGCTCCCGAAGTAGACGTGGCTCAGTCCGGCGTGGCCGGCTGGACCAGCACGATCTGCCAGGACGGCTCGTACGGGGGAACATGGCATTCGACGATGTGTCCTGGCGCCACCTGGAGAGTCAGACCACAAACATCTGCGCGCACGGGCAAAGTGGCACAGGCGCGATCCACCAGCACCACAGCATGGACGGTCTTGACGCCCTTGGTCAGCAGGTATTGGACTGCCCGAAACATCGAGAACCCGCAGTAAAGGACGTCGTCCACCACGACCACCACCCGGCCTGACAAGTCGATGTGGGCGTGCTCGGGCTGCTCGGTCAGCTGCGTCTGCGGATGCAACAGGGTCAGATCGTCGGCATAGCGCTTGATCGACAGGTCGATGCGCTCCACATCCGTGGCAGGCAAAAGCGGCTTCAGGCGCTCAAACAGCTGGTCCGCCAGCGGCGCACCGCGACGCAGCACCCCGACCAACGACACCCGTTCAATACCCGCCAGTTTCGCCGCAAGCGCCGCGGCCATGGTGTCGAGCACGGCATGAAGCTCCCGGCTGCCGTAAACCGTCGTGCGTTGCTCCACCGTCATCACGACCTCCAAATTGACTTACATCAAATCACACCCAGAACCCATACCACGGAAATCCATTTTCAATCGGCGACCCCGGGCAGACTTGATAAGTCACAAGTCATCCTCACGTCACAGGTCTCCAATCCATTTTCTGGAAGCCGCCATGTCCAACGTCCGCCGTCCCGCAGTTGCCGGTGCCTTTTACCCGGGGCAGGGGCCAGCGTTGGCCAGCACGGTCGACAACCTGCTGCGCGCCGCCCAGGCACAGGTTAATGGCAGCGTGGAGGTGCCCAAGGCGCTGATCGTGCCCCACGCCGGCTACATCTATTCGGGCCCCACCGCCGCCCTCGCCTACGCGCAGCTGGCCGCCGCCCGCGGCACCATCCGCCGGGTGGTGCTGTTGGGCCCGGTGCACCGGGTCGCCGTCCGCGGCCTGGCCCTGCCCGGAGCCACCGCCTTTGCCACTCCGCTGGGAGAGATTCCGATTGACCTGGACGCCGTAGCGACACTGGCGCATCTGCCGCAGGTCGTTACCAGCCCTGCCGCCCACGCGCCCGAACACTCGCTGGAGGTGCAATTGCCCTTTCTGCAGACTGTGCTGCAGGATTTCACGCTCCTTCCCCTGGCCGTAGGGGATGCCACGCCAACCGAAGTGGCACAAGTGCTGGAAGCGCTCTGGGGTGGCCCGGAAACACTGGTTGTGGTCAGTTCCGACCTCTCCCATTTCCTGCCCTACCGCACAGCACAGGGCGTCGACCAAGGCACCGTGCAGCGTATCCTGAACCTGGACGGACCGATCCAGCACGAACAAGCCTGCGGTGGCACCCCAATCAATGGGTTGCTCCTCGCCGCCCGGCACCACCATCTCACCCCCCGCCTGCTGGAGCTGTGCAACTCCGGCGATACCGCTGGCGACAAGCAGCGCGTAGTGGGCTACACCGCCATTGCCTTCACGGAGCCGCCCCATGACCTCCACTAACCCGGGACAAACCCTGCTGCCCATTGCCCGGGCATCGATAGCCGGTGCCCTGGGACAGCAGCTCGACGCCAGTGAAGAGGCTCCCTGGCTGCAGGAACTGGGTGCCTGCTTCGTCACACTGACCCAGCAGGGCGAACTGCGTGGCTGCATCGGCACACTGGAAGCCCGCCGCCCCTTGCTCGCCGACGTCAAGGCCAACGCCCGGGCAGCCGCTTTTCAGGACCCACGCTTTTCACCCCTGGTCGCACGGGAACTGGAGCACACGGAAATCGAGGTGTCCCTGCTGTCGTCGATGCAAGCCATGGCCTTCTCCAGCCAGGCCGACGCATTGGCGCAACTGCGGCCGGGCGTCGACGGTGTGCTGTTCGAATACGGCCACTTTCGCGCCACCTTTCTGCCGCAGGTTTGGGAGCAGCTGCCAGCAGCTTCTGCATTTATGGCCCACTTGAAACGCAAGGCCGGACTGTCACCGGACTTCTGGGCCCCCGATGTGCGGATGCAACGCTACACCGTCAGCAAGTGGAAGGAGGCAGACTTTCCCCTCGCAGCAGAGGCTGCCAACAAAATCCGGAGGACATGATGCAGGAATCCACCTACCCGGGCCGCTACTGGCATCGGATGGATGATGGCCGCATCCAGTGCGACCTATGTCCCCGCGACTGTAGGCTGCGCGAAGGCCAGCGCGGCGCCTGCTTTGTGCGTGCACGCCAGGGGGATCAGATGATCCTCACCACCTATGGGCGCTCGTCGGGCTTTTGCATCGACCCGATCGAGAAAAAACCGCTGAACCACTTCTACCCGGGCAGCAGCGTGCTCTCATTTGGCACAGCCGGCTGCAACCTGGCCTGCAAGTTCTGCCAGAACTGGGACATCAGCAAATCGCGGGACATGGACCGCCTGATGGATCAGGCTTCGCCTGAAGGCATTGCCATGGAAGCCGAGAAATACGGCTGCAAGAGCGTGGCCTTCACCTACAACGACCCGGTCATTTTTGCCGAATACGCCATGGACGTGGCCGATGCCTGCCACGCACGCGGCATCCAGACCGTAGCCGTCACGGCAGGTTACATGCACGATCAGGCACGGCGCGACTTTTACGCCAAGATGGACGCCGCCAATGTGGATCTCAAGGCCTTCACCGACGACTTCTATTTCAAGTTGACCGGTTCACACCTGCAGCCGGTGCTCGACACGCTGGTGTACCTGCGCCATGAAACCAACGTCTGGTTTGAAATCACCACGCTATTGATTCCAGGCCATAACGACTCCGACGCCGAACTCACCGCCCTGAGCCGCTGGGTCATGAAAGAGCTGGGGCCCGATGTGCCCATCCATTTTTCGGCCTTCCATCCGGACCACAAAATGCCCGATGTTCCCGCCACGCCTCCGGCGACTCTCATACGGGCACGCCAGATCGCCTTGCGGGAGGGGCTTCTCCACGTGTACACCGGCAACGTGCACCACCACGAAGGTGACACCACCTTGTGCGCGGGCTGCCACGCCCCGCTGGTCGTGCGCGACTGGTATGAAATCAAGCAGTACCGTCTCACCGGAAGCGGCCATTGCCCGGACTGTGGCATGGCCCTGGCGGGCCGCTTTGATCCGTTGCCAGGAGATTTCGGTCGCAGACGGATTCCGGTTGCGATCACAGCCAGGTAAAAACCGCCCGATCCGGCCGAGCCCGGATGACCTGGCATACAGCCCAGGGAAACAGGCCCTGGAATGGGAAAAGCCCCGTAGCGCAATGCACTACGGGGCTTTTCTTTTTCTGGCGGAGCAGGCGGGATTCTTGAATCACGTATTCATGCGGGCCCCAGAGCCTCGGCGCAAATTTCTACCTACACTTGTACCCACATTCAATCACCCGGCCATCATCCGTCTGACGACGGCAATGCAGTGGGAAACCGTGGCCGCCTTTGCAGTATGCCCCTTGTCGATCAAGGCCTTTCGGTAGGCCTGCAGGGCTTCAATCAGGGCTTTGGCTTCGATCATGGTGTGGGCGGCAGCGGATGCCTGCGGTCTTCGATGTCCAGGATCTTGTTGAGCTGGTCGCTCACCGCGCCGTACTTGGTACGGCAGATGGCGATGAACTCCCCGACGTCTTGATCGGTGGCAACGGCGTCGGCCGCACTCGCAGGCTCGCCGGCAGCGGTTCCGCCTGGCTGATCACCGGGGGGGGCTCCGATCGCGTTGAGCACGCCGACAGTTGGTGCATCAAGGCAAGCACGGCCAGACAGATGAGCGATCTTTTCACGGGCTACTCCTAGTTGGGTGTTGAGCTGGTCGACGGCAGCCAGGTGCTGGCCATCCTTCTTGTCGTTGAACAGGCGCTGCATCCGCTGGTCGCTGGCCAGGGCCTCAGACGCCACCCTCGCCTTCTCTTCCTGGTCGGCCTTGTCCTCGGCCTTGGCGCGGTCGTAGCCGCGCCCCTCGATGTACTGCTCAGCAAAGAACAGCGCAGCCAGGAGGGCCAGAACGGCCGCGATCTTGATGAGGATGCTGGTCATGGTCGGTAAATCCCCTGGTCTTCCGGTTGTGGATAAACGGGCCGGCTCAGATACCGCTCCTGCAGCTCCTGCTGCTGACGGCGCTGGTCCCGCTTGAGGCGTGTGTCGATAGCGCGCTCGGCGCTCCGAACGCGGGGCTTGGTGCGTTTGTGGTTCATGCTTTTACCCACTTCCCATCCCGGATGAATCCGTGGTCTCCGCATGCACGGCAGGCAAGGCTCGGAGAGAGCGTCACCGGGTGGTCTGAAACGAGATCCCAGCTGCTCTCTGGAATGCCACTCGGGAACTCTGCTGACCACGCATGCCCTCGGAACGAGATAAAGCTCTCGCAGAGCTTTCCCTCTGGCGTTTTGTGGGTCACGATGGCGCCCGCGCGACTGTCCTCTTTGTAGCTGGTGAACTCAATCGTGTGGTCATCACCAAGATCGATAACTTCATCGGTCATGCCAGGGCCTCCTGCGCCTCGCCGATCAGGCGCTTGCGTTCGGCCAGGCCGATCAGGCCGCCGTTGATGCGCTCGGTCTCTTTCTCCGGGTCGCCGATCAGGTCGTCGGTGATGGTGTCTTCCCACCACAAGATGCACGCCTCCAGGGCATACCGCGGCTGCTCCAGCAGCTCGGGCTGGTTGACCAGGTCCTGCCCCATGAGCTCGCCCACATGCGCATAGTTCTTCTGGCCGGTGAGGCCGATGGGCGTGCGGGCACGGTACTTCCAGCCGTCACCAGGCGCAGTGTTGCCCATGCGGCCGCCGTACACCTTGTTGGCCAGCGCCTCGGGGTTGTGCGCGTAGGGCCGCGCGTCGTCCAGCGTGGGGAAGCGCTTGGGCCACACTTGGCATAGGCGCTCGGCGCTGTAGTTCATGTTCTCGGTCAGATCCTGCAGGTGGTTGCTTTCATGCAGGATCTGGCCCAGGAAGTCGGGCAGCTCAGCATCGCCCAGGTTGAAGCTCTTATCGGTGACCACATCGGCGAACACCTCGGACCAGATGGCCGCGACGATGGGTTTGACACCGCACTGGATCAGGATGTAGTTCCACTCGGCAGCATTTTTCATGGTCAGCCTTCTTTCACACGGGTTCGGACAATCAGTACGGCAAAACCCAGCAGCGCGGAGGTTTCGGCCAGTGAGGGATGGCGGTGGTTCACGGACTCCCACGGGTTCACATCGATACCCAGCAGCAGCAGCAGCGGTGTGGCCAGCGCACCGCCGGCGCCCAGGGCCAACAGCGCCCAGGCCAGCGCCTTGAGTCCGTCCACCACACGGTCACGGCAGCTCAGTCCAGGCGCAAAGGGCGCAGTGCGCTCCAGCTTGTTGAGTGCCTCGGCCAGGACGATGAACCCGGCCACCCAATGCGCGATCTGCAGCGTGGTGCTCATGGGTTGGCACCTCCGGATGCAGCGGGTGGCGTGGGTGGCGACGCTCCGAACCTGGCAATGACGATGAGCAGCACCCGCTGGGCACCACCACCGACACCAAAGGCACCGCTGAGCAGCAGCGCATCGGGCATGTTGGCCAGCAGCAGGGCCAGCGGCGTGAGGTAGCCGGCGGTCACGCTGCTGGCCACCGCGACGAAGATCCGCTTGAAGGTGGTGCGTACAAGCTGCTGCCAGGTGTCGCCATCGCTGGGAACGCTGTTGAGCAGGATGATGGCCACCAAGCTCCCGAAGAATCCGGCGATCAATACGTCAGCCCGCAGGCCAAGCGGAACGCCAAAGGCGGTCAGCATCGGCACAGACAGGCCTGCCGCGGCGTAGGTGGCTACGGCCACCGTTGTCGAAGTTGGTTCTGGCATGGAATTCCTCGGGTGCAATGGGCGTAAAAAAAGTCGCTATGAGGCGGCTTGTTGGAGTGCAGGCGTCTATACCGCCTTGATGTGTCGCCCGCTCGGGCTCTTGGTGTTGATCCACTTGGCCAATCGGATGAATAACTGCTGCCGCGGACCGAGTGCTATTACCAGATGCTCCAGCATGTCGCTCACCGTTCGCTCACCGGCGCGCGGCCAGCGACCGGCTAGGATGGGGAAGCTGCTGCGGGCCACAACCAGGTCGGCGAAGTAGGCCACGACCAGTGCGGCCTTTTCCCACGCGGATGCGGTTTCCTGGTTCTCGTATGCGCGCAGCGCAGGCTTTAGCAACGCCACCAGGACCAGTGGCGGCAGCATGAAGGCGATGGATATGGCGGTTGCGTAGATCATGCGTCTACCTCTGAAAACGCCTTTTCCATTGTCGTCGGAAGAGTACCCCGGATGACCAAGTATCTGGAAAGTACAACCCCATCAACCAGGTCTGGGTCCGTTGGCAAATTGCTTGTAATGGCAAGCAGATCAACCACGGCAGCATCTGTCAGCGCCCAGATGGTTGTATCTCCGGAACGGGCAAGACGACCAGCAATGTCGTTCAACCGAATGATGATCTTTTCTCGCACGCTGCGAAGCTGACTCAGCTTGACGTCAAGCGTTCGCGCTGCGCGCTCGGCGGTGGAAGTCGATACCTCTTCCGCAGTTGCCTCGCGGTCCCCTGGTGCGCAGTCACCTTCGTAGAGTTGGCCTTGTGAATTTATCCACATTTCCAATTCCTCTCAGTTTCAAATACCAATTTGAAATTGGCGAGCGACGTGATGCCAACGTTACCAGCACCCGTATTCTTGTTGATGAGAGAAATTCCGCCTCCGCCAGTAGTCACGAAGGTTGTCAGGCGAGTGCCACCTGGAACGGCGGCGTAGACCGAAGCGCCACCTTGCGATGGCGTACCGCCAGCAATCGGTAGTCGTTCACCCGCCACATACCCAGATGCAGCATCGTTTGCAACGCACTCGATGAACACCTTGTGGTCGCAGCGGGAAGCACCTACATAGTGATTCTTGGTGTAGAGCGTGGCGACAGCGAGTGAGGTTTGTTCTCCGTAGTAGCTGCCGTTCAGCGCATACGAAATAACGCTTGTTATGGTCGATCCGCCTGCAACACATTCGCCCATGAAGACCCGTTGAACAGCTACCCACGCGGACCCACTCCAGCGTTTCATGGTTTTTGTCGTCAGATCAAACCAGTGCTGGTCAGTTGCCGGAGATCCAGGGGCCGTTGTGCGGTCAAGATAGGGGTACAGGCTGACCCCGTATGTGATCGCACCAGTTGAGACATTGCGGTCAGCATAGAGATAGTTGGTTGTGGATGCCGTAATGCCTGACCATGCACTTGCCACATCGGCCGTAATTCGCCCAACGTAGTCAATCGCACCGTTTACCCCAAAGCCCGCCGCAAAGTTGAGGGAGATGGGGACTGCTGTTGCAGCCAGATTCACTGCGAGTCCAGTACCTGCAGAAATGAAATTGGCCTGCCCGTTGGCATCGACTGATCCGGTGGATACGGTCTGACGGGATTCAACTGACACCGATCCTCCAGCGGCGGAAGGTAACGGGTCACGAACAATCCAGTTCGTTCCATCGGATTCCACATCAGAGAGCATCCCAGACGTGATGACCGGATCGACCAGCGAACCCGTGCTGTCGTACTGCTTAAGTGGAAGAGCAGTTTGCCCACTTGCGGCCAGCGTGCATGCACCACTCGTAGCGAAGTTGAATGCGGCACGTAATCGCGTATTGGCAGCGTTTGTGACAGCAGGACTTGGAGTTATAACGTAGGCTCCAGCTGACCCGGTTGTCGGGAATGCTGTTGCTGCTTGGGTCTGATTCGCAGGCATGGCCGCGTTACTTAGCTTGCCCCAGTTAATCCAGCCAGAATTTGCAGCGTTGCGCTGTTTCAGCATGTCGTTGGCTGAATCTGCCCACCACTGATAGGCGTATGTTGTTGCCGGAGCAGTTGCCCCACCGCTCTGCGACACAAGAGCAGCAGCCAAGCTGTTCAGATCAGACCGAAACGATGCCCCGGGCTGGTTGGAAATAGTCATTGCATGTTGGCTCATTTGGCACCTCCCATGGCGTCAACGCTCTTCTTGAATTCGGCTACGAACTGCACCAGCAGCGGAGACGTTGCGCCCTGCTCCAGCGCCCACTGCGCAAGCGCGTTGACAGCCTGTTCCACGCTTACTTGCCCGGGCTCTGCCAGTGCCCTGTTGTCGGGAAGCGGGTCGAACCGTTGATGTTCGGCATTCCACACGTAGCGGCCTGGCTGCAGGTCGCAGTCGGCAGGTACCGGAACCACCACGGCCGGTGGATTCGATGGGTCCAGTGTTGTGACGCCGAAATAGACGCCGTTGATGTCCAGGTTGGCGATGGTTTGCGGCGGTTGCTTTATGGCTACGGCATCTTTTTTTGCTGTTCGCATAGGTTCCTCTCAAAATTCATGGGCTGCTGCGCGCCGTCACGGTGAGCGTGGAGACGGCAATGTTGTGGGTCGGGCTGGCGCTGGCTAGGTCAAGACGGAACTGCACGGCCCAGCAGGTGACGTCAGCCGTCAGGAATGGGGCCCAGTCGCTCCATACCGGAGAGCCGGTGGGGTCGGTTTGGGTTGTGCGGTAGAACACAGTTGCGTCGGTGTCGTTGATGATCCCGCCGTCCACGCTGTCCCAGTCGTCAATGAAACCGCGGTCATCCAGCAAATCACCGACATCGCTGGACAGCGCCTGAACGATGGCGCTTATGCGGCGCGATAACACTGCGCCGAAGTTCATGACACTGTCGAATGTGTAGCTCCCGGACGGTGCCACGCCGCCGAGGGTGTCGATGTAGCCCCATTCGTCCACCAATCCGGCCATGCTGTCGATCAGCGTAGATCCGTCCAGCGTGAGCGTGCTTCCCGAGACTGCAAGGCCAGTTTTTGCACCCGCAAACCCTGGTGCCTGCACGCTTGTATGGGTGGTAGTGAATCCAGTAACCTGGCTCTCAGTGGCTACGTAATTGACAGATTCAGGGCCGTAGTTTCCGGAGCTGTCCAGCGCCTTTGCCATGTAGGTGCCGGTGAGCAGGGGTAGCGTGGCATTGACGGCATCCCCGTTGAATTCGTCCATCAGGATGCCGTTTTCCCAAATGGCTCCCGTGGTCAGCGGGGTATGGCGGATCATGATGCGGCCACCAACCAGAACGTCCAGATCCGGGGATAGGTTCCAGCCGGCATAGGCCCGGCCTGCGATGGCTATAACGTTCAAGCCTGTCAGGTTTTCGGGTTGCGATGTCTTCCCATAGACCTCTTTGGTGGCTGTAACCGATTGCGATCGCGCGCCAATGGTGTTGAAGGCCGTCAGGATGAACTCGTATGTCCCAGGGTCAACCGGCTGTATGTCCACCGACGCCGTGTCGCTGGAAACCGTTTCCCAGTTCCCGCCCTGGGCCCGGTACTGCAGCTCGTACCGTGCGGCATTTCCTGACCAGGAAGCGGTTAGACGGGTTCCAACCACCACGGGTGTCGCCAGGTAAAGGCTCTCGGAGATTTCCAGATCAGTTGGTGCAGCCTGCCTGCTAGAAAGTGTGCTGGTTGGAAGAGCCTCAAGAACGATGTCCTGCTCAATTTCCAGGTACTTGCTGGGAGAATATTTCAGCGCAGTGATTTCTGCATTTGTTCCGTCTGCCTCTGCAATGCTGATTGCGCGCCATGTCTCTGGGACCAGATTGCTAGCGGCCAAGACCCACATGGCCATGGCCTGCGGGGCTGTTGTAAAGGCAGGAGACACTGCCAACGCGGACGTTGTACCCGACGCAGTGACAACCGCCCTGCTCTCAACAGACCCGTCTGGAAGCACGGCCCACAGCGTGTAGGTGGCTGCGCCGTCCAGCGTTACAGGTGCATCCAGCGTCAGGATGGTATCGGTAGCGGACAGCAGGCGTCCGCCCATGCGCACACCGGCGCGCACGGGATCCGATGTCTGGAAAATTTCACCGGGCGCTACCGAAAGTCCGTCCATCCCGGTCTTGAAGCTAATCGTCTCGGTTTCCTTGCGCTCGGTGTACAGGATGCGCCGGCCATATCGGTGGGCCTGTCCGCGCGATGTGCAACCCAGTGCTACCACCTCGGTTTGCACGACACCGTAGAGGGCAATGCCTTCCGGATCCTCTACGTACTCGATTTTTTGCTTGTATCGGTCATCCGGATCATTCCAGCTCACCAGGGCCACGGTGTGGCGAGTTTTCACGCTGCTTCCGCTGTAGTTGAATACCCCATCTATGACGTTTGCAGGCGTGAACAACGCAACCGGGTCAGACGGAGAATCCTGCACGGGAACGATGGAACCACCACCCCAGAAATTCATGCCGCAGAAAATTGCGGCCATGTCGTTGATGACCTTGAATGCCTCTTCCCGGGTCTGCAGGTACAGGCTGCAGGTAAAGCGTGGCTCTGTCCCACCGAAACCGTCTGGAACCAGTTCGTCGCAATACTGACCAATCTCGTACAGCGACCACTTGTCCACCTGGTCGGGAGCAATGAAGTCTCCAAGGCCATAGCGTTCGCTGGTCACCATGTCGTAGAAGCACCAGGCTGGGTTGTCGGTCCATTCGGTGGTGAAAGTTCCGTCCCATACGCCGGTGTAAGCGCGGGTTTCCGGGTTGTAGTTGCTGGGCACGCGCACCTTCAAACCCATCAGCTCATATCCGCGGCTCGGGATGGCATTGAACCGCTGGGCATCGATGGACAGGGCAACCAGCGCGGAGTTCGGATAGCGCAGTTTGGCGTCAACGATCTCGGTGTAGCTGTCCCAGTACGTGGCGTTATTCAGTGCGCTGGAAGTCGAGTCTGCAGTCAACCGGCGAACGCGCACATCCCATGGTCCGGCTCCTGTAAGTTCAATGCGGTAGGCGCGCTGGTATCGGCTGGTGGTCTTTCCGCTGATGGTGTCGGCTACCTTCTCTACATAGCCCCCACCAGCCGTCTGCACGTCGATGGCGATGGATACCGATGTACCACTCAGGTCACCGTTTGATGTGTTTTGCGAGCTGAGCGACGGAACCGATATGGTCACGCGCACGGCATTGGTATTGGGGTTGCTGATGGACCGGACAACGGGAACCGCGGCCTTGATGTCAACTGACACCGCTGACTCAGCTTCTACGGCGCCAAAGCCCGGGATGTAGCTTTGCGACTGGGTCCCAACAACCGACGCCACCGTGGCGCCTGAGAAGTTGTAGGTGCCGTCATCATTTTGCAGCGGCGTGTTGTCCAGGTAGATGGATTTCAGGCCGCCTACCAGACCTACGATTTCACCCTCAGAAACCAGATCCAGAACACGTGCGTACTGGATGGAGCGCAGGCTGTCCGGAGACTCAACGGGCGTGCGTCCGCCTCCACCACCGTCTTTCCCACCACCGCCACCAGATCCACGGATTTGTCGCATGGCGGTCATCCTCCGATGATCAATCCGCCGCCGGACCAAGAGGCTGCGCTATCCATGGATTCCACCGACAGGCCTGCCGATATGACCTGCGAACCGACGATCAGCGGGCCACCGTACAGCACCGGAACAGGGTTTCCCTGGGCGGCGGTGTTGACGGCACCATCGAATGCATAGGAAGCCTGGTTGTCTGGACGATCAACATTTCCTGGTGTCTTGGGGGCAAAAAGCATCTGAGCAACGCCGCCAATAACCAACGCAAGCCCCATGGAATACAAAGGCTCTGCGAGCATGCTGTATGGAGTGAATAGAGTCATGGCTGCTGCGAACATGAGAACCACCCCAACAATGGTCTGACCAACACCACGCCCTGCCCCGGCGATCACCGGAACAATACGGATGCTCTCGCGGTCAGACAATGGGTTTGGCAGGTCATCCGCAGACAAAGCCTGCTTCCCACCAACCAGAACGCGATAGGAACCGCCGTCAACCACTGCTTTTCGGAACCCCTGCAGCGTGGCGCACATAGCGCGGACGGCTTCCGCAGGGCTTGCAACGTCGTAGTGGTGCACGCGGCCGAACTGGCGGCCCAGGAAGCCATAGAGAAGAATTGTTTTCAAAGCAGGCTCCTGTGGCGCAGCACGTGCGTCGTCACTTTTTCGTACCAGCCGCCATGAATGTCCTTGCTGGACAGGCGTCCCATCTGGTGGTGGCCGATCCGTCCATCCCCGAGGTACACAGCACCATGGTTTGGCACCGGCGCAGCGACACGCATCAGCAGAACGTCATGCATCCTGGGAGGCTCTCCGACCTGTTCAAAACCTGCAGACTGGAAACCATCCAGGTACAGGTTCTGGCCCTTGATCCACCATTCATCCGGGCGGTCAAACTCTGGCAGAACGACACCAAGCGTCTGGGCGTAGTAGTCACGAATGAAGGCATAGCAGTCCAGCACTCCATGCGAGAAAACGCGGCCGTACAGCGGAGCCACGTATCCGCTGGGAGCGAACTGGTGCACGGAACCGGTGGGCCAGTTGACAATCAGCCAGGGCAATCCAGATGCCTCGCAGCCAACCAGATCGGCCTGGGATGGAATCGGAGGAAGGTTAGGATGCGAATGGACCACCATCAGCACCTCTCCGGCGTCTTCGGCATCCGCCTGATCCTGCGGATGCATGACGAAATGCTCGTTTTTCTCGGCCACGTTGCGCACCGGCAGGTAACGCATACGGCCCTTGACAACCACAACCAAGCCGCAGCTCTCGCGCGGGTAGTCGCGCTCGGAATGGGCGCGTATGGCTGCCATGATGTCGTCCGGCAGGTTCATCGCACCAACCCCACGCCAGGGAATCCGCCAAATGCCAGCGGCTCGGTCTGCCCAAAACGCAATTTGCAACTGGCCAGGCGCTTGCCGCATTGGTCTTGCGCCAGCACGGTGGTCGGAACATCATTCTTGTCCGCCACCGCGCCGCCGGCGTATCCACACTCAGCACTCCTGTAGGCCCAGGTACAGACGTTCTGGATGCATTGGCGCCGCGGCAACTTGACGCCCACCACGTCAAACGCAGCGGCCAGCTCAAATTCGATAAATACCCCGTTTTCTGACGCCTTGCGGTCTACAAACCAGATTTCATCCGGGAATCCGCACAGTTGGTCTGCCTGCGGGTTTACGCCACCGGCGAAGTTGACGGCATCCAGGTACTTGACGAAGGTACGCCGGCGAGTGAGTTTGGCCCCGGCGAGGTCGTTCAACTCCCGCACCAGAGCCCCAATCAGACCGGAAACGTTGGCCAGCTTGACCGTAGGCCGTGGCATGGTTCCCTGACCTGTGCGGATGAATCCTGTAGCCTCCATCGGGAAACGGGTGTAGCTGTTACCCTGCCACACCACATCGTTGCCAAGTTCGTTGACGCCGTTATGCCAGCGCAGGATGCTCCCACCCAGTGCCGTTGCATCAAGTTCGAACAGGTCAACGATGGAGCCCGGGTTGAGCTTTTGAACGTCGGACTCAATCACCGCCGAGCTCCTGAATCATGAGCTTTCTTTTCTTGCCCAGCTTAGCCGCTGCCATTTTTGCTCGTGTCTCTTCAGAATGAGTTCGTCCAAGCCACTTTTTGTTTCCAATTTGTGCCAGAGACATCTTCAACCGCGTTTCTTCCGAAACTACTCGTCCCTTTCCACTTGCAGACATGAGAGCTTTTGAATCTTCAGAATGACGGTGCCCAAGAAGGTATTTATTTCCCTTGTGCGCTGCTGAAATCTTTGCTCTCGCTTCTGAAGAGATTGTTTTGCCCTTTGCAGACTCCGACATCCGTAGTCTGGTTTCGTGTGAAAACTCGGTATGCATGTCTCCGCCAGTGGTCAGGTTGTAGCCGTCTGGGGATAGCGTTTTGTAGGCACGAATGGCTCGGACTTCAGCTGTATTAAGTTCTTGGTTTTCCAATACCGCTAAAACTGTCATAGTCGGTTGACCATGCACACGCCAAGCCGCATACAGAGCGGTGCATCGCGATTTGGCAGAGTTAAAAGATGATCTATGTCCTTTAAATCGCTGTTCTGCGGTGCGCGTAGTTATTCCGATATACGACTTTCCGTTTGGAAAATCGAGTTTGTATAACTCGCCCATATCAGTCTCCAAAAACTTCTTCAAAACGGCAACTCAGCTCATGCAACTGCAGCGCCGGAACGCTCTTGGACCAGTTCTTGCAGACCCACTTGCCGGCCGCTCCGCTGGGTGGTGTCCAGTCGAAGGACTCCACGCCAGCTCGTGCAGTCAGGAAGTTGTCAATGGCCTCCACTTCTGTGGTAAGCCTGCGGAATGTCAGATTCCAAACGCGGGAGATTGTGTTGATGCCGTCTCCGACACGCTGCTGGTAGCCATCACCGAACTGGGCCGTTCGGACGCGCGCCGTCTTTTCCTGCGCTGCACCGGGCGCAGGGGACCATGTGAACGTGCTCATGCGAGCATCCCTCCGGGTCGTTTCTCTTGAAGGATGACGCCGCGCACAGCGTTTCCAATCATGGAACCGATCTGCTGTGCGTTCTGGCCATCCCCCTGGGAGTTCGTACCGCTTGCGTCTACGTTGACGCTGACATTTACGTCTCCACCGCCTCCAATGACTTGACCCTTTGTATGGTCGATTACCGTTTCTTGCGGGTGCATGACGCTCAGGAATCCGCCCTTGCCATCGACACCGCCAGACCTGGAACCGCTACCGGTGTATCCGCCGCCGTCGAAGCTGCTGAACATGGAGCTCCAATCGAACCCACTTGCAGAGCTCGCTGCGCCTGCAATGGCCTTGCGGATCTGGATGCGCGCCAGGTCGGCCAGAATGGACTGGGCCAGACTGGAAAAATCAGCCTTCCCGGTCATCACGAAGCTGGTCAGGGAGTCTTCTGCTCCCTTGAAGGCGTTGGTAAACAGGCTGTCGATCTGTTTTGCGGTGTCGGCAGCATAGTCTGCATAGTTCGCCATGGCCCTGGTTGCGCCGTTGAATCCATTGGCATTGGCCTCGTCAATCTTGGCGTTCTTTTCCTTGGTAGCCTCGATTTCCTTGGCATTGAACTCATCAATGATGGCCAGACGGTTTCTGTACTGCTCGTCAGTCAGCTTGCCCGTGCGGTTCTCTTTTTCCAGTTCGCGCCGCTGCTGGTCAAACTTCTGGTCAATCTGTGAAATTTCGTCTCCGCGCGCACGGTCCTTGTCACCTTTCCCGATGCCGGAAATGGTTCTGGCTGCAGCGCGGTTGATGGTGTCCAGGTATCCCTGGGCGGCAATGCGTGCCTCCTCATACCCGCGGGTAATGCTGTCGGCAGCTGCCCTCTGTTGGATTCCCAACACTGTCACGCTGGTGGCGGCTCCCTGGCGCAACTTCTCCAGTTTGGATTCGACGTCCAGAATCTTGCGGTCGTTCTCCAGCTTGGCTTTCCCGCTCAGGTTCTCTGCGTTGAGCCGTGCCAGTTCAGACTTGAGCGCGTTTTCCTGTCCCTGCGTGTTGAGGTTCAGCAGGCCCAGCTTTGCGGAGTAGTATTCCTTTTCACTCAACAGATTGGCAGAGCGTTCTGCATCGACCAGGCGCTCAGCATTGCTGTAGATGCTGATCAGCTCGTCGTTGGCCTTCCTAATTTCCTCGATGTCAAAAGCCAGCTGGGCCTTGGCGATCTGGCCGGCGGTGGAATCCTTCTTGGGCGGCTTGACGCGGCCATCAAACTGCAGCGTCTTGCCACCGCTGGACCGTCCTTCGTTGGAATAGTCGGCAGGGTTTGCGCTGGCGGCAGCCGCAGCGCGCCCAGTTGCTGCAAACTTGGCTTCCAGCTTGTCAGCCAGACCCAGGTTGAGGCGCATTGCATTGCCCTGTTCTCGGGCATCACGAAGTACCGCGGAACCTGCTGCGAAATTGAGGTGTGCGAATTGGTTTGCAGCCGCTGCAGCTGCACCGTAGGACTCACCGATAGCCACGATGGACTGCGATACAAAGTACCCGGCATCTGCGAGACGCGCCATGCTGAGGGCTGCACGCTCTGCAAATTCCCTGATTTCACCGCCCTGGCCCAGCTTCTTGCTGGCCCCATCGACGTTCAATATTTCCTTGGCAACGTCTACCAGGACTTCGCTGAATGCGTTGTAGGCCGGCAGCATCTGGGAAGCGATAGCCTCGGCATGCAGCGTCAGTTGGGTACGCAGTTTTGCCTGTTTGTCCGAGTAGTCATCGGCAAGTCGGATCTGCTCTTCGGTCAGGATTACCTGACGGCTACCTTCTTGCCCGAGCTCCTTCAGGAACGGCAACAGGTCTGCGGTGTCCTTTGCCAATGCACCCATAACCGCAGCCTTGGCGCCGCTGTCATTGAACGAATTCAGCGCCTTGCTGAGCTGTTCGATTTGGTCAGCAGGCTTGAGGTTCTTGAATGTCTCCAGGTCTAGTCCAAGCGCGGTAATGGCAGCCCCCGCAGCTTTCGATTCGTCGTCCACACCTGTCAGGTTCTTTGACAGCTTCACGGAGAAATCAGCAATCCGGCTCATGCTCACACCGGCAACGCCAGCAGAGACTGCCAGAGATGCAATGTTCTGGGCGCTGTCTCCCGTCTTTTCCGCCAGGTCCTGGAACTCTCCGGCCTTGTGCACGAATGACTCGAAGGCAACCGCAGCAGCAATCAGACCGGTTGTTGCCGCAACGCCAATGGCCAACAGACCCTTTTTCAGGTTGTCGCCAATTTCAACGCCCTTCTCATACGCCTCATTCATGCGCAGCGCGCTATCCGCCGCCTGCAGCTGTGCCGAGTTCGCACCTTTGAGCGCAAGAGAGTACAGAGCTGTTTCACGGCTGTTCATGCCTGTCGTAGCAGCAACCGTCTGCAGCGACTTGATGTACTGGTCAATGCTGCGGCTGTTGTCGGCAACGGCCTTGGCACCCGTTTTCATCGACTTGCCGAGCTTTTCGCTTTCCTCGGCCGTGGCAGCGATTGACGCCTGGACCTTGCTTCCAACGGCCGCCAGCTTGTCCATGGAGGAAACGGCTTCCTTGGCTTGGGAGCTATCGATGCGAATTCCAAGCGAAGCGATGTCCATGGTCATTTCCTTGTTTTCTTGGCTGCGTTCACGCGCATCTGCTCGAGCGCTGCGTGTTCCATGACGCGCAAGTCGTCAAACACCGCGTCACGGTTCGCTGGTGGAACCTTGGTGCGTCGCCAAATCTCGGGAAGAACTGCGTAGTTCAGTCCAGTAGCAACACCGTTCATTCCTGCACGTATCCACTGGGTTGACATTGCAATGAAGACGTTTGCTGACTGCATGTTGTCGGGCCAGACTTCTACCTCTGCGCTGGCTTCATCTACGGTGAGCCCGAATGCGGCCGCCTCTTCTGCGGTCGGATTGGGTGTGTAGAGCGCCCTGGCCAGCGCTTTCAGTTTCCCGTTTTGTGCTTGTAGAGCTCTTCCAGGTACTTCTTGTAGGTCACCAATCCGGATCCGATGTAGTTCTGCGTCAGCTTCTTGGCTGAATCAGCGTTCAACGGATCGTCCAGTTCCCAGCCAACGACCATTTCCAGGAAGGTTTCGTGATCCGGTTTGTCTTCCCGAGAGCTGGTGAATGCTTCCAGCTCGTCCTTGGTGCGATGCTTGAACGTCATCAAGACTTGAACAGGATCGCCGCCGGCAATGGGGATGGCTACCGATGCCTTGAACGTCGGGGCTGCATTGAGCGAGAGTTTTGCCATGTCACATCCAATGAAAAAGGCCCGCAACGCGCGGGCCTTTGGTTTTCAAATCAACGGCCGGCATCAATACCGCATCGGCTCGTTCAACATCGAGGCCGTGACCTCGCATGCCATCAGCTCGTTCACCGTGAGGCTGGGGGTCTTGTTCAAGCTGATGTAGCAGTTGTACAAAATGACCCCGCCACTGGGGAGTGTCACCTTCACGGCGCGCGGCAGGCGGTCGTCGTTGGCAGTGCTGGCCAGGATGTAGCCTGGCAGAGAACTGTCATCGGCCACGCTGAAAGTCAGGCCGGCAGCATTCTTGAAGGTGGGGATGCGTTTCTGTTGGTCAGCTTCCAGGAACTGGTATTCCAGGAACTGTTGCTCACCACCGTTGGATGCCGAGCTCAGGATCTGGGACAGTTGCGTCCAGCCGGTGATCTTGGCAGACGTTCCGGTGCCGCCGCCGGCCGGGTAGACCGTTGTGCTGGTGGTGTCATAGCCGTCGATGGTGAAGTGGGTGGTGTCGGTTACCGTGACCCGCACGATCTTGTTGGTCAACCGGGACCATCCGGAAACGATTTCGATGAAGTCACCGGAGGTGAGGCCGTGCGCGGCACCCGTTGTGACGGCGGCCGGGCTGGCGTTGGTGATTGCAGAAATTTCAACCGCTGCAGAGCTTCCGCTTTCAATGGCGACAGTGGCGCCGTTGGGCACTTGAACGGTAGCGGAAACCAGACCGGTTGCCATGGCAGCAGCCAGTGCGACAGCCGACAGTTTGGATTTGCAGATCATGCCCAGCCGGTAGGCCGAGCGCTTGGAGAGCGTGGATTTCATTGGGTTGCCTTTCGGACATGGGAAAAGGAAGCCGCGGTAACGGCATGAAAAAAGCCGCTGCAGTTGCCGGCAGCGGCTCGTTCGGTGGGGCCCATACTGGGCGGTGTCTATGCGGCCTGTTCGGCGGAGAACTTGGAAAGCCTGGCCGCGCGGTGCCAGTCGAAGTCATTGAAGCTCAGCGCCATCAGAGCAGATGCCAGCGCGCCGGCGTGGCCCCGGGCTGCTGCGTAGTCGTCGGCTTCCAGTTCCTGGCGCTGGTACAGCGCGGCGCTGCGCGGGATCAGAAAGCAGGCCAGCACAAGGTTCTTCAAGTTGTGGCGGTGTGCGATGTGGCCGCGCTCATGGGCCAGCATGGCTTCCATCTGTTCCGGAGTGACCTTCTCAGCCACCCCGGGCGGAACTACGATCTTGAAGCCGTTGGTGAATGGACCGGTTGCCGTGGTTATCAGGTACGGAGTTGCGATAAGCAGGGCCACGTTGAACGCTACCCAGAGCGCCCACAGAATCAGGAAGACGGTTATCACGTCGAATCACTGCGGTATTTCAGGTCAACCGGCACGGTGAAGCGGTCAATGGTCAGAATCGGCTGGCGCTCGCGCGTTGGCGTCACCGACTGGACGATGAATGCACCGCTTGTCAGGCGCAGATTGTTTGGGAACAGCGCGTCCAGTTCAGCAGCGATTCCCTGCCCAACCCCGGGACCGTTTCCTACCGGACAGACGATGTTGACCTGAAAAACTCCGGCTCTATCCCGCAAGGTACCCTCCAGGTCTTTGCTGGTGGTATCGGCCGGTAGCAGGAAGACTGCCAGATACACGCCTGCTGGAGGTGTAAACGGGACGTTCTCATAGGCAATGGGAAGCGACGGCACGCGCGCTGCAGCCCAGGTCATCAGGCGGGATTCGTACAAGGCGCGTATGGTCTTCTGGCTCATTTTGCGAATTCCTTTGCTGCGGCATCCACAATGCTCTGGAACTCGGCCACCGTTACCTTGGCCATTCCGATGGGGGCTTGCATGGAGTAACCGTTCTCCAGCCTGATCGCGTAGGGGAGCGAATTCATGATGAACACGCTGGGCCCAATCCTGTAGTTGGCCAGTTTCGAGCCTTCACGGCTGATGGTCGAATCTCCAGACGGGTCGGTAACGTCCTTCTGCACAATCTCTGGACTCTCGATGCTCATAGTCCAGTTGCCGCGGAACCGCCCGGTGTCTACGGGTGAGCGCTTGACCACCTTGGCCAGGATGTCGATTGCCACCTTGCGGACCACCAAATCAGCGTTTTCTCCGGCCTTCTTTGCGAACGCCTCAAGCTGCAGTGCGAAGTCGCTCACAGCACGCCCCGGGCCTGCGCGACGTACAGAATGGCGGTATCGGCCGGTTTGAGCTGGCGGGATGCAACAACGTCCAAAACGGTGCCGCCGATGGTCAGTGTGTCGCCTGTTTTCGGATTTACCAATCCGGCCACGCTCAGAAGTACGTATTGGTCACCCACACGGATCAGGGTTCCGTCAATGTCGCGCTGGTCGTAGTCGAAACAGGCCCCAACACCTGTATGGGTCACCGTGGTTTCTGCAATCGTGGTGCCCGTGGCTGGGTCGTAGCTGCCGGCCGTGGTTCTGGTCAGTAATACGGCGGTTCCGTACTTTCTCAGCAGTTCGGTGGCTGTTGCAGCCAGCTTGTCGTAGAAGGCGCTCATGCCCTGGCCAGCCCGATGTTCATGGAACTGATGCCGCCAAAGTACGGCAGGAGCAAGTTGTCAACAGCGCGGAAGGTGGTCACCGCCGAAGCGCCCTTCACGTAGTCCACCTCAATCTGGCCCACCTTGGTCTTGGCCTCCAGCCGGCCAATATCGGGGGCAAGCGGACCACTGATGGCGCGCAGTGCCAGTTCCGCACAGGCGCGCTGCACGGCATCCGGGATCACGTTGTTGGCTACATAGACTTTGTATCTCGCATAGCCTCCAGGTGCATCCAACAGCGGAACGCTGTACCGCGGCCAGGACAGGGCCTGTGTGGATGTAGTACGCCATCCGGCCCAGCGCATCCGGTAGACCTGCTCCATGTAGTCCGTGGCAGCGCGCAGATAGGATTCCTTGGTGGCATCCGTTCCAGTCCAGGCAGCCACGTTGCGGGCGCTGAAATACTGGTCTGCATAGGCAACGGTGCAGAAGCTCTCTGCGTCGGCCTTTCCTGTTCCGTCTTCTACTACGATGGTCATGGTGTGCTTTCAGCGTGCTGTGGGAATGGCCCTCTTGGAAGGCCATTCGCGCGACAGGCTTACTCGGTTTGAGCGTCCAGCAGGGCCTGCAGTTCGGCCTTCTTGGCGCCTTCGGGGATTTCGACTCCCTTGGCGGTCAAGGCTTCGCGCAGTTCTGCGACGGTGGCCTTCTTGGCGCCTTCTGGTTCAGCGGCATCGAACAGCTGGTGTTTCGAGGCGTCGAAGTCGGATTCGTTGATTTCGCAGAATCCTTCGGGGTTGTCCCAGACGACGCGGACAACAGGGCATGCTCCAGACATATGAATCTCCTTTGAGTTGAAAGTGAGCCGGAGCGGGTTTCCCTACCCCGGCTCAGTTGCATCAGGCGCCGATCAACAGGCCGCAATGGCGCGGCACGGGAAGCGCCACACCCCAGGCCAAGTTCACCTCGTAGCGGATCTGGCGCTTGCCCTTGTAGATCACGAACTCGTAGGAGATACCGGACACGGGATCGGTGATGACCATCACGTCATCGGCCATGTCACCACCTTCCGGCATGGCCGGCGCGCGTGTAGCGAGCTGCATGGCGCCGCGGTGGAAGAACATGTTGCGCGTGGTGGCTGCGACGACCGTGATGGCCTTGGTAGCGGCCGACATGGCAACCTTGATGCCGGGCTCCTGGATCACCAGGGTACCGCCGGACGCGCTGGTGATGGCGGTCTTGACGACGTACTGGTTGGTGTCACCGGCGAAGGTGATGATGTCACCAGCCAGCAGCGCAGAGGCTGCAGCCGACAGGCCGAACGATGTGGAGCCGACAGCGTAGCCGGTAGCGTCCACAGTTGCCGTCACGCTGCCAACTGTCACCAGTGCTGGAACCTTGGAAGATTCGTGCAGGGCGAAACCTTGAACGACGCCCATGTTGCCGGTGCGCAGCATTTCGTCGGAGCCGGCTTCGTTGACCTTGAACAGGGTGGACTGCTTGCCGCGGATGCGCTCAACGGCAGACGAGCCCAGCACCATGTGCAGGTCGCTATCCGGTGCGCCGTTGTCCTTCAGGATGCGACGGGCAGCAGCGAAGTCGCTCAGGTCAGCCGCGGTGCCGAACGGAGTGCCGGTAGCAGTACCGTATGCGCGCGATGCGGCGACGTGGAGGCCAGCCAGGTCGGCTTCGACTTCATTGGTCAGGGTGCGGATGGCCTGCGCAATGCGGTCACGGTTGATGTTGCCCAGCGTCCCAGCGTTGCTCAGGCCCAGGCTTTCTTCGCCAGTGATGCCGAACGGTACCGAGCGCGCCTTGGTGATGGTCATCTGCACATTGCCGATGGTCTGGTTGGGCGTTTCTGCGGGTACGGCGGATGCGGTCAAGTTCTCGGCAGCCATCGCGCCGACAACCGGAGACATCACAGTCTGGCCAACGGCCGCGCGGGATGCCTGCGAATCGGTTGCGCAAGCGCGGGTGAAACCAACAGCCTCGCGGGAAACGACATCCATGGCTTCATAGATGGTCGGAATCAGGCCGGTCAAGGTGAGGGCACCACCGATGCCCATTGCCATACCGTTGGCCGCCACGTAGGAGGTCAACAGATTGGCACAGAAGGCCTTGGCCGATGCGGAAAAGGCAATGATGGCCAGGACGGCCATGGAGATGAAGGACTTTTTCATGGATTGCTTTCTGAAATGAAAAAACCCGCCGAAGCGGGTCGATTTGCGGAGTTTTCTGCTGCTCAGTCCGTGATAACAAGTTCACCTTTGCTTGCCGAAGCGCCGGCCGAAGCCTGCTCTTTGGGGCTCAGCGAACCAAATTGGGCACGGGTCATGGTCTTCTTCCCGCCAGAACCTTGGCTACCACCACCGCCACTTGCGCCACCACCAGATGCGCCGGATCCCTTGAGGATGCTCGCCTTGTAGGGGTACTGATCCACCATGATTTCCAGTGCTTCTTCGAAGTCAGCCGGCTCACCGTGACGGGTGCGGCTGAAAATCTGCTGTCCGTTGGCGTCGGTCGCAATCGTCTTTCCGTTCTCGATCTTGAAGCGGCTGCCGAACGTGGCTTGAACCATGTCCACAGGGACCGCGATCTTCTCGGCAATAAACTTCGACCGGGCAAAGGCGCCGCCGATCTTTTCACCGTACAACTGCTGTTCCAAGTCCTTCGCTTTGGTGACGAAAGGCTCGAACTCAGCACGCACCGACTTGATGGTTTCGTCCTTCACCCGCTGGACTTCGCCGGCATCCACCAGCTGCTTGTCGTTGAGGTTCTTGACGGTGCTCAGGGCCTTGATGGCCGCGGCCGGGTCGGTGATCCCTTCGAAGGTCTTCAGAGTTCCCTCGGCCTTTTCTGCGCGTTCGCGGTGGCTCTTTGCTTCGCCGTTGAGTCGGGTAATGGTGCCCAAAGTCGAGTCCGCATCGAAAGCGGCTTCTTTTCCGTCGCCGTGAATGAACACGGGAAGGTGTTGGCCGTTGACTTCTTGCGTGACGATGGCTCCGGTGGCGTCGTATTTGAATGGCATGGTTGGTACTTTCAGGGTTTCACAGTCATCCGACCGTGGGCGGTTGAGTCCATCCGGACCCGGTGCGCCTTCCGCTATCCAGCGTTGGGCATGAAAAAACCCACCTCAGTTTCCCGGGGTGGGTTCTTGTTTGGTGGCCGTTAGGCCGAATTCAGTTTTAGGCTGGGACAGTGGCATCTTCCCACTTGTACGACCAGGTGATGGGCTGCCCAACCAGAGGGCTACGGATGTATGTCCAAGATCCTTCTTTCACCAGCACCAAATCAGGAAGTGACGCGATCTGCGAACAGGAGTTTTTATCTGACTCTTCCGCGAGTTTCATGCATTCACTCATGGTACCGATGTGCTTCATGTCCTTAAGTCCACCAGCAGCCTCGTCTTCATCCATGATGAAGAGCGCGTAACGATCACTCATGCAACCACCACCCTTTCACCATTCATCAGGCAATGCGCACAAAGGTACTGCTTGGTGCCGCCGGTTGGCTTCCCGTTCTTGAACACCATGCCGATCTTTACCTCAACCAGTTCACGGCATCCGCAGCGGCATTGCAGCATTGCCGGCGGCTTCTGAGCTTTCAGGCGCTGGCGCACCTTCTCGGATGGAGAAGGCTCTTTTTCAGGTACCAGCTTCAGTTGCGCCATCCGCCGATTCTAAAACCGGCGTAGTTGTGAGGGTGAACTTTCTCAGGACGGCATCCATGGCGGCATCATCTGGAATGATCGTCGCCTCGACCAGGGGCACGGAACCCGCCTCAAGCGTGATGACCAGTTTGGTACAACGCTCCAAACCCAGAGCCTTGGTCATGGCTACTGCAAATGGTTCGATGCTTCGGAGGTTGGCCATCACATACCCGCTTTCTGGAACGCCTTGGCATCCCGTTCCCGCAATTGGTCCAGCGTCAACCACTGGCCTTTGTCATTGGCAAACCTGTCCAGGCTGAGACCGCCCTGGCGCAGCAGCTTTCCGCGTGTCGGGCCCAGAATCTCGTCTTGGCGCGCGGCACTCTGACCCTTGATCCAGGTGGCGTATGTCGTTTCAGCCGGAACTTCACCGTCCATACTGGCGCGCTGGCTGGCAGGTACATCGTCAATGTTGATGCCCAGCTCCTTGAAACTCTTGGTCACAGGCGTTTCGCACGACCTGCAGCCCCAATGTGCCTTGCCCGGGCCGCCCAACCATGGCAGTTTGTGCCCAATCGGCTTGTGCGGCTCCGTGGCGGTGTACTGCATACCATCGCGCAACATGCAGATTTCCGTGGTCCGGCTGTCCAGTGTGGAATCCCACTGCAGCGCCTTGATGATGTCTGCGTTGGCCTGGTTGAATGCCTCGCGCGTGGTAGCCGCGGTGTGGCTCAACGCCGTACGGATGACGCTTTCCAGATTCCTGCGGTCAATTTCAATGATGCCGTCGCTGTAGCCTTTGGCCTGTGTACCGCGCACGCGCTGCATGATCTGGGCAGTTGTCTGGCCCTCGATGTAGCCCATGCGCACCGCGTCACGGATCCGGATTGCGCGGTCTGTTTCAATTCCCTTCATCCACTCTGCAAGCAACCGGCCCTGGAATGGGCGGCTCATGGCCGCGCTGTAGGAGACTTCGGCTGTGATCCGCGCAACGGGAACGATGTCAGGCATCGTATGGCGGAACAGGTCGTATTGGTAGCCGGCCTCGTACTGGGTCAGGTTTCGCAGTTCTTCGCGCAGCTTCTGGCCGGTCTGCTCATACCCGGCGGCGTTGACGACGCGAACAGACGCCAGAAGCTGATCAAGGCGCTCAACGGTAAAGGATTCCGGGGGCAGGCGCTCCATGGCGCTGGCCAACTGGGCGAAAACGTCTGCATCTACCTTGTTCAGAAGCGAAATGAGCCTGCGGACAACGCCGTTGCTGTACTTCTGCAGGTCAATGACGTGGCCAATGGTGGCATGCTGCAGCCGCTGGTTTACGGTGGCCATCAGTCGCCTGCGTTGGGATCATCCCCCGTGATCGGCAATCCGGTCTCCGGGTCCACCTTGACTCCCATCTTCCCCAGTGCGGGGCCTTCCATGCCCACCTTTTCCAGCTCGTCATCGGGATCAATGTCAGGCGACAGCGTACCGCGGCGCTGCAGTTCATTGATGGCCGTCTCTTTGGTGATCAGGCCACCTTGCTGGATTGCCAGGATCAGCTGTGCACTGGCTTCCGAAAGACTGCCGGCGCCAAAGTCCTTGAAGAGGCTGATGTGCCCGCCTTCGGTCTGTTTCATCCACAGCGCCATGAGCTGCAGCACCTGGTCGGCACTGTCCTCAGTGGATTCAACCATGCGCTGCAGGTCGGACTTGTTGGCCTCGGCTTCGTTGTTGGACTGGGTTGCCGACTTGGCATCCCCGGGCTTGGAGACCAGCAGCTCGGCACCGGTGGTCACCATCTGGGCTTCCAGATCCTCCAGAGACTTGGCGCCGGCGTCAATGGCGGCACCGGAGTGCTCCACAAACTTCATGTCGCCATTCAGGGGAAGCATCACGGCGCTCTTGGAGCCAACGGTCAGCTTGGTACCGCCTTTTCCGTCTTCAGTTGCTGACTCTGCGCCAATGATGGCCAGGATCGGAACCCGGGCAACGTGCAGGATGGTGTCCTGGTCGGACTGGCTCTGCCAATGCTTCACGTTCAGGTAGGCCAGATCCATCAGGGGGCTTGCGCCGCACATGAAACCCAGTTTCTTGCCGTAGAACGGGACGAATGGGATCACGTTCAGGGTTGTCACCCCGCCTTCAACCAGCGTCCAGTCGTCTTCCTTTGTGGCGCCCTCCTGCCAGATCTCGAACTTCCCGGGCTCCAGCACGCGCACACGGCGCTTGGAAATAGTCCCATATGGGCCATCTGGCAACTCGATGCACTCGGAAATTCGGAGCTGTGTCAGCACCATGGCTCCGGCTCTACGCTCAGCCTTCCAGCCCAGGATCTGGCTGTGCCGCACGAACACCATGTATGGCCGCATGCCCAGGGCCATTTCATCGGCCTTGGTCTTGGTGTTATCCGGGGCCTTCGGATGGTCAACCAGAACACCGCAGAGCCCGTAGCCCAGCGATTCAGTGAAAACGTCTGCCAAGAAGGTGTGGAAGCTGTTTCCCTGCTGGTCGCAGTTGTCGTACATCGGGGCGATGTCGGCTGGGATGTCATCACCCAGGACAGCCTGCTTGGAGAACGGCTTTCCGCCCATGACGGAGATGGTGCGGCTCAGGGCCGGGAACAGCGTGGCCGTTGCAAGCCTTGTGTCGTAGCTCTCTTTTTCCTCGTTTGGCCACTTGGGAAGCAGCGTAACGCCGGCCGCACGCATGGCCGAAGTACCGCCAAGCAGTGCCTCAACGATGGTCCAGTTCTTGGCCATTTCGTTGACTTCTTCGCTGCGATCTTGGACTTTGATGGCCATGCTTACATCCGCAGGGTATTAACCGCCACGGTTCGTTTGACGATGGGGAAGCGCTTCACAAGGAAGTAGCCTTGCGCATCGTTGGGGTGATCGTGTCCAGTGGACTTGTCGGGCTCGCCGTTCTTTGGGTCCCAGGCCTGCTGCTCTTGGGCTTCTGTCAGCGCGGGGCAGGCATCGGTGTTCACCTTCCAGCGCCGCGCGCCGGCAGCGTTCAGTGTCATCGCGTCGACTGCGTTGATCCGGTCCTTGACTGACGGGTTAGCGGCATCCACGACGATCTGGAAACCGGCGGCTTTCAGGATCGACAGGTCCGATTCACTGGCGTTCTTGCTGCTGGTGTTGCCACCGCTGGCATCTGGGTAGATGACAACGGGATGTGGCTGGCTGATGTTCACAAACCGCTCTTTGAGCATCCTGGCCATGGTCGGCGTATCCCTGACCTTGGTTAGCTCCTGCAGCGTCAACGGCTGGTCATTGCGCACGACGTTGACCGTGGCCGTCATGTTCAGGACGTTGAAGTCCATGCCAACGTGCAGCGTCTCTCCGGGCTTGATCGTCTCCGGCGTGTGGTTCAGGACGCGGTCAAAGTTGGCATAGATGCTGCCAGACGCCAGGTTGGTGAACTGCCCTTTCAGGTAAGCAGCAATCAACTGAGGAGGGTAGCTGGCCAGAAGGGACGGAATGTAGTCTTCCGGCAGGTTCTTGCCATTCTCATAGGTGCTGGCCTGCACCATTCCATACAGGCTGGCCAGCTCGGTGTTGTCCCTAACCTTCTTGACGAACTGGTCGTAGACGAACTTGAAGCCTTCCGGCGTCGTCGTGACGTCAACCCCGTTCATCAGGCCATCAACCTTGTAGCGCATCCGGGCGATGATCTTTCGCCAGGCCAGCTCCGCTTTGACCTTTTTCATGACGTCCAGCTCGTCAATCAGCGCCTTGCCAATCTTGAAGCCAACGATGTCTCCAGGCTTTTCCATGGACCGGCATAGGATGGTGCCGCGGTACTGGGTGCCAGCGTAGAGAGCTACCTCATGGTTGCTCTCATGAATGTCAGTCGTCAATCCCCAGTCAAAGGCGACTTCCTCGATGGTCGGGTAGAAGATGTCCCGGATCTGGGCGTAGGTCGGAGCGAAGTAGCCGGCGTCAATCTTGGGTTGCTCCCAGGCATGCTGGCAAAGGCCTGCGGATCCTACGAAAGTCTTTCCGCTCCCGAAACCGGCCACAAAGGCCCGGTACTTCTGGGGCAGCGACAGGAAGCGCGCTTGAGGCCGGTTAAGCCTCGGGGACACTGGCATCTTCCACTTGGATGACGACCTTCACCGGAAGAACCGGGTCATCCTTCGCCGCGACTTTGACCAGTTCCTTGTTTGCCGCTAACAGGCCCATGGGAATGCTGCTGGCTTCGTTGGCCAGCTTTGTCAGGGCCCCGAACCTCTGCAGGGCGGCAATCGTCTTCTCGGGCTGGGCATCGTCAATGAGTTGCACCTGTTCATGGGCAATCCCTGACAGTCGGTGTGCACTGGCAGCTGCGAACTCCGCGGCTCCGGCAATGTGGTCGCTGATCCGGCTGAGCTTGGTTGTCAGCGTATTGACGATTTCCTGTCTGGCATACGGAAGAGAAGCTATTTCCTTGGAAATATCTTTTATCCGCTTATCGGCCTCGACTTTCTCGGAAGCCAATGCCAGCAAGGGTTTCCCGGTTTTTCCCTGTTCGGATTTATTCGGGTTTATTTTTTTCCGGAGAGTGGATTCATCCACCTTGAATTCTTTAGCCAGCGAGTTGAGTGATTCACCGTCAACCAGGTGACGACGCTCTACTTCAACCCACTGCTCAGGTGTCAGAGCTGATTTACGTCCCATGGCTGGCCTTTCTTCGCCTCGCATAGGCAGGTGTCTCCCATAGGGCTTACGCCCAGAGGCGCTGGGCGACTGCCTTTCGCACCTTCCTGGATCACCTGTGGGCACAGGCTAGGAGACATGCCCCATTTACCCGTGGGGCACCCGTTCCAGTTCCGGGTATGACCGGGTGTGGCTGGGCGAAACAGCACCTCATGGCGCTCCGGTCTTTGCCGGTTTGATCTGAATTGGGGAGCCACCGCCCACCCGCCTGCCCTTGATGTATGGGGGCTGCGCTGAACTATGTCGGTGGGTGCAGCCGTTATTTCTTTGCCACAAGAGCTGCGAAGGCGCAACCGCGTGCTCCCGTGGTTCCCGGCGGCCTGACGGCCAGAATGGGAGGATGTGGGGCAGAGGCGATGGAATGGTTGCCGGTTACGCTTCCGGCTCCACTGTGGGACGGGTTTGGCCCGATGTATGCCGCAGGAGCCATCCAGCGCGTCTATGCGCTGTGTCGCTTTGTCCCTGCTCGATGGCTCCGATCTGAGGCTTGCAGTTCCAGGTAGGTCGCCTGCGGTCGTGGCGCGCCCGGCTGAGCGCCCCGCTTTTATGGCTTTTTTGCCGGTGTAGCAGTGGGTATTGAGGCAACCCCGCTACTCAGGTATGCCGCAATTGAATTCGGAAGCCCGCTCGTCGCAGGCGGCGGCTGGAGCTGGGTTCAATGGGTCAACCCTGACCCGTGCAGAGGCTTTCCAGCAATGCACTGAACATCATCCATCCGGCTGTCACCGAAAAGGAGCAACTTGCGATTTGGTGCAAGTTGGCAAACTGGGGAGAAAACGAAAAAGCCACCGCAGTGGGTGGCTTGAAATTTTGAGGACACCAATCCCCTGAAGGTCTACCGCACAGGTCTGGCCTGTTTGGGCGTTCAGCGGATTGGCGAGGGGCGAGAACCTAAGCAGGGTCTGCAAATCCTCTGCGCGAATTATAGGCAATAGTTCCGAAAACTTGCAACTATTTAGCAACAGGTCTGGACATGGCCCCCAGTCGGCTCTTGATGGAGCTGCGCGCGCGGTTCACACAGTCATCGATGTAGTTCAGCAGCCGGCGGCCTTCCATACCGTGGGGCGCCTGGCTGATTCCATTCCCGCGGCAGACTGGGCAGACCCGATTACCCAACACTGGAGCATTCTGGTTTTTCTGCCACCGCAGTCCATGGCAGGAGTGGCAGGTCTGGTCCAGCCAATACTTGACGACGGCGCCGGCCACGGCTTGTGGGTTGTAGATCTTCCATTTGTCGGCCTGGGCTGCTACGCCAGCACGTGCCTCTGGGAGGGTCTTCAGGCGCTGCAGCAGGATCTTGTATTCGTGCTCGTACCAGCGGTTTGCTTCCTGATAGGCCCACTGGTCAGCGGTGAGGCTGAGCTTTTCCAGATCAGCTGGCACCGCACTGGCAGCCAGGCGACGGAATACTTCTGGCGTTGGGCGGATCGGCTTCGAACTGCCATCCCACTCACTATGCAGGCGCATGAAAATGGCCCCCACCCTGGACTCACTCCAGCCAACGGCTATCAAAATGCCGGCGGCACCGGTGGCACTGCCATCCCTGGTCTCAAGGCGTAGATTCGATGCAGACACGGCTGCGGTGTAGGTTTCTTCAATGTCGGGGCGTTCTTTTGTGTCTTGCATTTTGGATGGCTCCAGTTAAAATCAAGGCCTTGGTTTTTGATGTTCACTGGAAGGCCCTGACTATTGGCGTAGTCGGGGCCTTTTTCTTGGTACTCGCTACAAAATTCATAGCTTGTTACGCAGTGTTTACGCTGGACGGAGAAGAATTCAGCTTCTCAAGCGCCCAAGCTGCAGCCTTGCGGAACCGTGGTGCTTCTGCGCTGTCCTGAGCGATACGGCGCCATGCCATCGCCTGGTCTGCATGGGCGCGCATGAATGTGGCCAGCTTCATACCTTTGGGGGCTTGGCCCTGGTCCAGCCAGCGGTGACAGCCAAAGCACCCCCACACGCTGTATTCGTCGTCAGCCTTGCGGGCGCCGGCCTTTCCATGGCATGCCCAGTTGCTGTGAGCGGCCACCGTGGTTTCAGTACCGCTTTGGCAGACGCCTGGCACCTGCAGCAGGCAGTGGCGGCCACGGGCCATGGCCAGCAGTGCGGGGTTGCGGTGGGGCTCCGACTTCGGAATGGGCGTGGTGGTCAAATCGCCTATTTGGGCCATAACAGCCGTGCTTTTCACTATATTTTTGATAGCTACACACGCACATTCTGTAAGGCTTTGATCTATATTTGGCACTGAAACTGGAGCATGTTTCACCGCGGTGGGCGAACGGCGCGCCCAGGCGGTGCGTTTCATGGGGGCGCGGCGCAGCATCAGAACCTCACACTGTCCACACCGAGCCCGGCCATGTCGCTGCGCTTGATGGCAATTCGGATGGCCTCCACGGCGGTGGCGCCGGCTTCCAGCGCGCCAATGGCGAAGTCCTGCCCTCCGCCGCTGGAATGCATCTTCTCCAGGATTTGGGAATAGCTCAGCTTCTGCGAGTCCAGTCTCCATACCCTGCGCTGTTCGTCAATGACAACGGCAATGGTCACTGCGTCATCATTCGGGTATCCACCAGGGTGAGCACCACCGCGCATCCACCTCAGCAGCAGGTTGGCGAAAGCCTGATCCCCTGCCAACGCCACCAGGTACGTATTTCCGTTGCTTGCGCGCACCTTGTGCACTTTACGGACGCGGTATTTGCAGCCACCGGACCATGATGCCCGGTCGGCAGCCAGGGTAGTTCCGTCCCATGCAATGGTGGTCATTGGTCGTTCTCCTGTTGTTGCAAAACGGCGTCCAGCATCCCCTGCCGCTGGTTGGCCTTGACGCGGCGCCAAAGGAACCGCTGCGCACGCTCGGTGTGCAGAAAATCCACCATGGCACTGTGAAATTCCCTGATTTCGTCCTCGCTGCAGTCCTCGAAGCTGGTGCTGCGCGGAGTGGCCACCAGCTTGTGGTCTTTTCCAGGCGTCCAGATGACAAATCCAGCTCCGACCTTGAGCCAGTCATGCATCTTGTCGATATTGGCAAACCGCTCCTGGCTGGCGAACAGCTTTTCCAGGATCACGCGGTGCCGGCGATGGAATGGGCCCGAGCGCTCTTCGAACACCTGCAGCTGGAAGCCTTCCCCGGGCTCGGCCTTCCACATGCTGCCCCACAGCCGGCGCCAGCGGTGGTCGTCTTGCTCGCTCATGCCGCGCACGTTCTGGAACAGGAAGCGGCGCACCACATCCACTTCGGCCGGCGGCATGTGGCGCAGGGCAACGACTGGGCAGACGAGGATGGAGGCGGGCTTGGTCACAGCACACCCCCCTCTTGCGCCCAGCGTGCGGCCTTGCTTGCCAGAAAGAAGGCTTCGGAGCAGGTCAGGCGGCTGGACCGGATGAACAGATCACCATCGGCGTCGTAGCCAATGATCAGCACGTCCTTGAGGTAGCCGGACTCAGCATCCGTCATGCAGGTGGCCAGCGCCTGCTGGGCAGTCATGCTGGTGGTGGGTGGGAGGCGGATTAGGTTGGTCATGCTGGGTTGTCCTCCAGCAACTGGTGCCCGGCGTCGGTCAATTCGATATTGGTCCAGGGGAACGCGCCGCCTGTGGTCTTGATCAGCAAGCCATAGTCCTTGCGTGTGCCGTCCGGTTTGACAATCGTGCAGCCCTTGTGGTGCAGGCGCGTCATCATCCGGGCGATGTCCATGTTGGCAGTGGCCTCAAATACGCTGTAGCGCTTGCACTGGTCCAACACACGCAGCACCTTGACAACGTCTTTCTGGTCCTTGCGCTTCATGTCGTCCAAACCGGAGCTGAAGCTGCAAACGATGATCTGGGTTCTCATACCGGCAGCTCCAGTTGCCTGTCATTCCTGCGCGCGCGCCGCTTCACCTTCCGCGTCTTCCGGCTGGTGGCCGCCACCAATCCCAGCTTTTCAGCGCAGACAGGGCCGTACTGGGCAGAGCCTTCGCCTGTGGTCACAGTGGCGGCGGCTTTGCTGATGTAGCGCAGGCAGCGGGTGCACTTCATGCGGCCTCCGCCTTCACCAAGTAGGAGTACTCCCAATCCACAGGGTCACCGGCCAGGCCAGCGCGCGACGGATGTGGGTCAAATACGATCTGCCCATTGCATCCGACAACCGCATGGTTGACGCCGTTGCCGCGAGGCGATGGGCCAGCGATTTCGTGAAACACTTCGCCCACCTCCCCGAAGAAAAGCGCTCCGCACCGTGCCGGCATGGTCAGGTAGGCATACCCATGTTTGCGGCAAAAGGCCTGCAGCATGTCCCAGTAGTCACTGGGATCGTTCTGTGCGAGAGCGAGAAAATGCGGAACGTCAGTGATGGGCAGTTCCAGCAGCGAAGCAACCACCGCGCGCTGGCAGTCACCGTATTGGCCGATTTCCGGCTTGTGAACAAACTCTTGGTCAACAGGCTTCATGCGACATGCCCCCAGGTTTCGTTTCCAACGGCCTTCTCCACGGTGCGCGTGTGCACGCCGTGGGTACGGGCCAGGGCGGCGTTGCTCAGGTTGTCTTTGATGTACTTGCGCAGGTTCTCGCGCTGCACTACTGCGCTACGGATGGCGGCGATCTTCTGGGCGTCCAGCTTGCTTTGCGGCAGATCCGCGCCGCGCGCAGCAGTCTCCCGGGCCCGGCCCAGGTACTCGTCGCGCGGCATGACGCCGGCGCGGCGCGGTGGCTTCACGTAGGTTTTGGAGTATTTTGTCTGTGCCATTACGCTACCTCCAGGCTCAACTGCGGGGTTGCTGGCTCGATCACCTTGATGTGCACCACCAGGCCGGCTGTCTCCCGGGGCTCTCCGCGGCAGGCGAAGATGCTGCGCACCCACTTGTCGTCATCGAACACAACGCCCTTCAGTGCATCCAGCAGCACCTTGTTGGCGTTGTCCAGGTCGATGCACATCACCGTGTCCTCCCAACCCAGCGGATCTTTCTTGGCGCGCTTTTCCCAGTCCTGGGGGCGGCGCGGGTACAGGGTGTAGGCAATGGCTATGCGGCCCGCCATCGGCGCGCGCACGCCGGCCGACTTGGCAACCCAGCCCACCTCTTCCTTGAACTGCTTGGCCTCGGGCGTAACGTAGGTCATGGCCATGGCGCGCGTATGCCCCTTGGGAGTGATGACGCGAGTAGACCAGTAGCGGTTAGCGCTTACCGGGTATGGCAGGTGCAGCGTGATCATTTGCAGTCTCCTGGCGCTTGTTGATGGCTTCCTGCACGCGGGCATGCAGGCCGTCCAGAACCCCGTCGCTGCAGAGCTCGTAGTCCCGTGCTGCCCAGAGTGCATAGGCCGGTTGTGTGACTGCCATGGCTAGGCAGTGGCGCAGCATGCGCTTTCGGTGTTCGGTGTAGTTCATTGGTCACAGGTCACCGCCTTTGGTGCGCGTCATGCTGGATGGCTTATCGCCTTCCCAGGCACAGAAGCGCACGCATTCACCGACGTACTGCGCGGGTACCGTCCCGGTTTCACCGTCGCGCTGCTTGCCCACAATGATTTCGGCGTAGTACTTCCACTCGGGCCCAAGATCCTGTTTCACATGGAATGGGCGGTGCACAAACAAAATCACGTCAGCGTCCTGCTCGATGTCACCGCACTCCCGCAGGTCGGCCATGATGGGGTGCATGTTTACGCGCTTCTCCACCTCGCGGTTCAGCTGGGCCAGCAGGAAGATGGTCACGCCCAGCTCCTTGGCCAACGCCTTCACGCCGCGGCTCACTTCGCCCAGCTGGGTGGCGCGGTTTGCCTTCTTGTCGGTGCCTTCCATCAGGCCGATGTAGTCCACCACAATGGTGCGCAAGCCTTTGCGCCGTTTCAGGGCCCGGGCCTTGGCGCGCAGCTGGTTGATGTTCAGCGCCGTCTGGTCGCAGATGTACATATCGGTCTTGCGCAGGCGCTCCACGGCGGAAGTCATCTGGGACCAGTCGTAGTCGCTCATGCGTTCCGGCCGCTTGATCTTGTGCAGCGGAACATGCGAATTCATGGACACCCGGCGGTTGTTGACCTGCTCCTTGGGCATTTCCATGGAGAAAAACCCCACGGACACCTGGTGCTGTTCGGCCTGGTATTCCACGATGGACAGCGCCAGCGCAGTCTTGCCCATGCCCGGGCGGCCAGCGATCACAATGACTTCGCCCTCGCGCGTGCCACCATTGAGACGGTCATCCAGATCGGGGATTCCGGTCGGCAGGAAGTCTTCTTCGCCGTCGTGTCGTCTCTGGATTCCGTCCAGGAACTTCACCATGCCGCGGTCCCCGTCTTCCCAGTCCTCAACCTTGGCGGTGCTGGCCGACTGGCCAATCTCGAAGATGCGCTGCTCGGCTTCGTCCAGGATGTTGGCAACAGGCTTGCCCTGGGTGTTGAAGGCGTTGGTGGCGATCTCGTCGCTCACGGTCACCAGCTGCCGCAGAACCGAGCGCTCCCGTATGATTTCTGCATACCGGCGGATGTTGCTGGCGCTGGGCACGTACTGGGCCAGCGAGTTCAGGTAGCTCAGGCCGCCCACCTCGTCGGTTTTGCTGCGGTTCTGCAGGTGGCTATACACCGTCACCACGTCGGCCTGCTTATTGGCGTTGACCAATGCGCCGACAGCGGCGTAGATCAGCTTGTGCTCATGGCGGTAAAAATCACTATCGCTCAGGATGTCGGCCACGCGGTCCCAAGCGCTGTTGTCCAGCAGCAGGCCACCCAGCACGCTCGATTCGGCCTCGATGGAGTGCGGCGGAACGCGCAGCTGGGAAATGTCGTCCAGGCCGGGTCCGAAGTGGGTTTCTGTAGTGGCGCTCATGCGGCATCCGTTTCAGTTTTTTCGATGACGTGCTTCAAGCCGCGCTCGGTCAGCAGGAAGTCCAGATCGCATTTCCAGTTCGCGTGCTCTCCAGTCCGGGGGGTGCGACCCATCAGAAAATCGTTTTGCGCGGCGCGGTCGAAGTAGGTCCGAAACCAGGTCAGCGCCTCGGCCGTGTTGGTGGCGCGCGGGGTATGGTCCGGTTTCTTGCTGGTCAGAACCCAGTCCCAGACCTTGCGCATGGCGCGCTTGCGGCTTTCGGTTTCCAGCTTGACGGAGGGAAGGCTTGGCAGGACTTCGTGGTACAGGTTGACGATTGCAGCAGTCGGGCAGGTCGGCAGCTTGGCTGCTGACGTATCTGTATTACTTCTCTTCTCTTCTCTTCTCTTCTCTTCTGTGGTGACACCGTTACGTGACGCGTCACGTTTTTTCGTGACGACGTTCGTGACGGATTCAGCCTTCCCTGCAGCCTTGCGTTCGCGGTACTCTTTTGCCCGCTCTGCAGCCGTTTTTGCGGTGGTTGAACGCTCTTGTCCAACAGTGTTGTGCTCAGTGAAATTGGCGAATTCAAGGCCCTCGCTTTCGGGCATAACGGTAAGCCAGTCCACGGCTGCCATGGAGGCACCAAAACCGGGTATTCCAGACATCGCATCGACCTCGAAAAGCCCTGCATGACGCAAAACACCGTCACGTCCTGCGCACTCATTTACGCTTGCCCATACTGCCAAAAGACCACCGCAAACTACACGCGTCACGACAGTCACGTGACGCAACGTGACGTAGTTCGTCATTTCGTCATGCACGTCCTGGTTGCCATACCAGTCCCGAAACTCGGGATTGGACAGCAGGGTGCGTGCCATCTTTGTGACCTTTGGATTGGTCAACAGGCTAGTGCGCATCTTGATCCAGTCAGCCATTCACAAGCTCCTTACGCATGGAGCGGTCAGCGTCACCAGCCGCCACAAAGGAGCACCCACCATGCTCCGTCTCAGCAGCAATGCGAAGCTGCTTGCGGGCGTTTATGGCCTTATTCATGGCCTGCAGGTGACCTTGTGCAGCGATGCGGTCCCCGCGGGCCATAGCAAGCTCCAGGAGTCGGCCTGCTAGCTTTGCCTTGAGGTCCAGGATGTCGTCGATCAGTTGATGTTCGTCGGTCATGCGGCCTCCAGTTCTTCAGCCTGGTCATCCAGAAAGTCGAACAGCGTGGGCATGCTGACCTCGCGCTCGGCGGCCTGCAGGTAATGCACCTGGTCCTTGAAATAGGCCGCGCTGAGCTCTGAACCGCCTCCAGTGCGGCCCTTGAGGATGGCGCGCACCGGTACCGTTCCAAGGCCACAGAACGGGTCATAGACGCGCTCGCCCTTGTTGCTGTAACGCTCAATGAGGCGGTCCACGATGTCGAACTGCAGGGGGCAGACGTGCTTTTCGACGTTGCGGCTGCTCTGGTCCCCGTTCAGGGTCTGCATGCGCACCACGTCATGCCACACGTCGGGGTGATGGCTGCCTGGCGCCAGTGACATGAAGTCGCTGGGCAGTGCACCGCGGGCGGCCAGCTTGGCACCGACCTCAACGTGCTGCTCGTAGTCGTAGACCCGACGCAGGCTGTCGTCGGTGAAGTACTTGGCCAGCTTTCCGGGGCCCATGGCCGCCAGTTCGTCGGCTGTCAGCAGACGGTTTCCGCTGGAGCGCCAGAAGGCGTGTGCGTCCACCTGCCACTTGGCCAGGCTGTAGTCCTCGATGCTCTTCTTGATCGGCAGGTCGGCATAGCCGCGGCTGCGGTCGGTCTGGGGCTTGTGGAAAAGCAGGATGTACTCAGGCGATCCAACACCCATCTTGCTGCCGTCCTTGCGCATCTCGGTGTAGCCCAGGCGGTAGGTCTGGTTGTTCTCCCGCACCACGTCGGTCACTACCGTGATCATTCCGATGTAGTCAAATCCGTGCTTCATGCCGTGGAACAGCGCCTCGGCGTGGAACGGGCTTACCGTGGGCAGGCCGGTGCCGTGTTGGTTGCCGAAGTTGATCCGGTCCTTGACGTGGCAGGCGTAGATACGCCCCGGCTGCAGGATCCGGAGAAGCTCCGGTGTCAGGTAGTCCATCTGCGCCCAGAAGTGGGCGTTGTCCTGGGTGTGGCCAAAGTCGTTGTAGCTCGGCGTGTATTCGTAGTGGTTGGCGAAGGGGATGCTGGTGACGATCAGGCCCACCGAGTTTTCAGGCTGCAGGCGGGCTTCTTCCACACAATCGTTATTGGCCACCTCGAACAGGTCACCTTTGACGACGCGGCGCTGCACACCGATGGACCGGGCCAGCGTGTCCTGCATGGCCAGCTGGTTCAGGCCGAACTCGCGGATGATGGCCGTCATCTTGGCTTGCATCTCGTCGTGGCGGGCCCACTTCTCCATCATGGTCTTGACCACCTGCTGCTCAGCCTCGGTGTAAACGAAGTCGATGCGAACGGTTTGCTTCTGGCCGAAGCGCTGCACCCGGTGGATGGCCTGAATCAGGTCGTTGAATTTGAAGCCCACGCCGGCAAAGATTTCGCGGTGGCAGTGGCGCTGGAAGTTGGAGCCGCTGCCGCACAGGATGGGCTTAGTGGAAAGGATCCGGGCCGTGCCCTTCTTGAACCCGTTCACCAGGTCTTCGCGCGCCTCCAGGTCCTGGCTACCGTAGACGCTGACCACCTCGGGGATGGCCTGCTGGATGGCATGGCGCTCGTCTTCCAGGTCATGCCACACCACAAAGTGATCGGTCGGCGCCTCAGTCACCAGCTCGCGCACCTTCTCGATGCGGGAATCCATGCTGTTGCGCTTCTCTTTCGCCGCGGCGGACAGTCCCATGGCCGTCTCAGGTACCAGCAGGCCCTGCCCCATCTTGTCGGTACCGGCCAGGGCGTAGTCACTGGGAAGCTCATGCCAGTGAATGTCCAACTCAGGCAGGATGTAGCCGTCGTCGCTGTGGCCCAGGTCACTGGGGCGCTGAATGAAAACTGCCCAAGATGCTACCCAGAGCCAAAATTCTGTTTCCTTGTGCGGGTACAGGGTCAGGTTTCCGGCTTTCTCGCTGTCGCGCTGGAAGAAGCGGGTCAGGGCCTGGCCGGTGTCCATCACGCCCAGATAGCCGGCGTAGTGGATCAGCTCCTTGAACTTGTTGGGCGACGGGGTTGCCGTGGCCACAAACTTGAACTCAACCGGGGCAAAGGCGGGCAGGAACTCCTGATAGGTCTTCGAGCCGTAGCTGCGCAGCACGCTGGCTTCGTCCAGGCTGGTGGCGCGGAACAAGCTAGGCGTGACATTGCCCTCGCGCACAGCCTCGTAATTCGTCATGTACAGGGTGGCAGGATCATCAATCTCGCTGTCCCGGCGGATGAAACGCAGATCGATGGCACAGTCACCTTGGAAGCGCTCTGCAATTTCGTCGTGGAACTCGTTGCGCACGCCCAGGGGCAGCACCTGCAGGCGCAGGCCCGGCCGGTGGATACCGATCTGGCGCATGATCTCGAGCTGCGTTGCGGTCTTGTGCAGGCCAAAGCTGGCGAACACCGCGCGCTTGCCACCCTGCAGCGCCCAGCGCACGATTTCACGGGTGTGGGGTTTCAGGTCGGGATTGATCTGCTCCAGGGAAACATCGAAGCCCGTGAAGCTGGCCAGCTTGATTTTCTGGCGCAGGAAGTCGGTGTAGTCTGTCATTGCGACCTCGCACCGTTGCGCCGGCCAATGATCCTGGCGGTCTTGTCTGCATCAACCGTGGACGGGCCAATGGTGATAGCACCAGCCGTGCGGGGTGCAAGGTCTACCGATGCCCTGCCCTGCATATCCAGGGCCCTGCGCTTGGAAGCACCGGGTTTTGCGCCACGTTGGACGGGTGGTGTGCAGGTGTTGGGAATGGCGCGCGGTTCGTACAGGATCTCGAATGCCGTGCCTTTAGCGCGCTGGGCAAGGGTGGTCATGCTGCACCTCCAGCAGCCAGCACCCGGCGCAGTGCCGTGACTTCTTCCCGCAGCAGGCGGTTCTGCTTTTCGGTTTCAGTCTCCAGCTTGCGAACGCTGTGCAAGTCGTAGCCCCGGGCATGGAGCATCCACAGCAGCGGGGCATCATTCCCGCAGGCATCCATCAGCTTGGCGAACTTGGGCCAGACGATGCCCTCGGTGCCAGACATCCAGCGGCTGAACTGGGCTTTGTCCACGTTCAACTCGGACTGCAGTGCCTTATCCAGAGCGAAGCCGCCCAGCTCGGCGCAGAGTTCAATTGCAGCGCCCAAAGTAGCCTTGCGGGCTACCTCTTCTGGGCGTACTTCAATGGGGATTGCTACTTGGTTCATGGTGTCTCTCAACTTCTGGCAACGTTGTTGTGTGAGGTTGTGTGGCTCAAAAGGACAAAAAAATGGACAGTTGGGTCAAAGGAAAAAGATTTATGTCAAACCGCCTCACCCACAGCCAGCCGGTAACTCAGTTCCCACAGGGCATGCGCCGCTGTGAGGGGTGGGTATGGATTGGTGATGTGGATGTCATGGCCCTTGTCCGCAGCAGTGCGGGCACTGGAGACGATGGAAGCGCGGGGGATGATGGGGTCGGCCATGGGTCAGGCTCCTGCTACAGTTTCAGTAGCAGCCTGCGCACTGTTGGCAGGGAAAAGGAACTTGTGGAGGGCATCAACCTTGCCGAATCCTGGATCACCCTCACGGTTTTTGATACGCAGAATGGTGTCGTATGCAATGCCGCTTTCAGTGGCAACTTTTCGCAGTTCGCCAGTCCTGTTGGACAGCTCTGCAATGACCTTTTCGAGGATGTTTTCTGTGCTCATACGCCAATCTTAGGCGTATTTGCCTTAATACACAAGGCATATTTGCCATTAAACCTGAATATAAACAGGTCATGAAACAAGAAGTTCTTGCGGCCAACATCAAGTTGCTGATGAAAAAAGGCAGCGGTCTGGGCACGCAAGCCGCCTTAGCCAAGGCATCTGGGATAGATCAGCGGACTGTGGGACGGATACTCAATTCAGAGCACAGCCCATCGCTTGATAAGGTGTACGCCATCGCCAAGGCGCTACGGGTAAAGCCGTGGGAGTTGCTCAATCCAGGCATGGCAGACCAAACCAAGGAAAAAAACGAATGGCCATTTGAGGGAGTTATCCAAGATCGCTATGAAGACCTGAGCCCTATTGCTCAAGGCGCTGCTCAGAAAGCGATGATGGACGAAATCGAGAAGCAGGAGCGCATGCGTGATGACCGACTTCAAGCAAACGGATGACGCAAAGGGCGTTGCCGTTCAAACCATACCTTGTATATGTGAATGTGAATATCCCCCATTCGGGTGAATCTGCGCGTAGACCCGTGAAGACCGATCATCTAAGATCGCTGGAATGGAATTAGGGTATTTTTTCTGCTTGCTGCAAAATTGTCCTACTTAACAAAACAGGTGGAATCATGAACGTATTAAAAACCGGACTGCTTTTCTTAGTCATAGTTCTGACAGGGTGCGTTGCTGCGCCCAAGAAGCCTATAGAACGCACTGCAGAGACTAAAATCGAAGAACCTCCAGCGCATTGCACTGGTCAGCGTGAGTGCGAAATCATGTGGAGCGATGCCCAGCGGGCAGTAGATGAAGTTTCAGACATGCGAATCCGTCTGTTGACTGACACTCGGATAGAAACTTATGCACCAACGACCTTTGGCCGGGTAGGCGCAATCGTTACCAAAGTTCCTGCTTCTGACTCTGGTTATGACATCAAGATTCAGGTACTTTGCTACTCCGTTAAATGTGACGACTTGAAATCCAGCACCACACGGCTATTCAATACCAAACTTGAGTTCAATAAAAAGATGAACGCTGTCACCTCCCAGAAAGAGGCACCGCCTAAATAGGCGTGGCAGTTCCCTCTTCCCGGAGTTGATTCGTTACCAGCTCGGAAGCTATCCCCTAACGTCGAACCGCCCAAGTGGCGGTTTTTTTACGCCTGGAATGGGCGCATAGAGAAATATTTTCTCTGCTATTCGCTTCCATAAGGCATAAATGCCTTGACAACTTAGGCAAATACGCCTACATTTATCCCATCGCAGCAAACAAAGCGAAACGACCCAGCCGAAGCGATACGTCGGCTAACCGCACAGGATGCAGATGGGGGTCTAGGAACTGTGTTCCGCAGTGGTTTGGTGCGATGGAGAGAGTAGATAGGTGTGGCGGCGCGGTTCAACGTGCCGGGGATGCAGGAGTTGGAGAGCGGTCGCAACGGATCGATGCGCGAACTTAAACAACTGCCATGTGGTCGCCTTCAGTTCGCTGTAGGCCGCCAGTTTTGCTGGTTGGAAACTCCAGCCCACACCTACCTGCTCTCTCCGGAGAGTGATTGACTGGATTCGGTTGCATGACTGGAACTCCCCTGCTGTACGCGGCTGGGGCGGCAGACAGACCTGTGACGGCGCGGCGCGGTGCACATGACCAAGCGGCCTATGGAATGCAGCCCGGGAAAGAAGGGAAGGTAGCCCAGCCGGTCCAGTCAATCGCTCTCCAAGGTTGGGAGTTCAGCGCGAAGGTTTGATTCACCCCATGTGGGCGGCCCCGGGTCAGCCCTTTTGGAAGTCATGCCTTCGCACTGGGCTCCTGGGATTAACCACTGGGAGCACACAACTTGGACGCAATCACAAAGGGACTGTACGACGCCTGCAAGGCTGCGCTGCCCCACTTTCCCATCCATACATCGAAGGTTGGCCATCAGCTGCGCGCTGCCATTTCCATGGCAGATACTGGCCATGTTCCGCGCCGGCCGCTGGCAGATCAGCTGGAGCGTGAGGCCCGGCTGGTAGGCGCTGGTTTGGATGCTGAGTCCTTGGATCAGGGTGAACCAGCATGAAAGTGATTGGCCTAAACGAAAAGGGCGAATACATCGCCATCGTGACGCACGACGAGTTGGAGCGCTGCGCAAATAAATACTACGGCAAGTTGGAAAAGCTCCGCGTCGGAAGCGAGTATGACATCGGCGCTGGATACAACTTTGCCAACACCATCCAATCAGCCTGCAAAGGCATGGCCGATGCTGTGGAAAAGTTCAATCGTGCTCAGGACACCATGACCAAGTTTTCGGTGATGGTGAGTGGCCTTCCACAGGTAGCGGATGAACAAAGTGAAGGCAGAGCAGCATGAATGCCTACATGCCAGCCACCCTCGCCCGGGCCCTGCTGCCAATGGCTCCATCCGGTTCTGTGGTGCACCAGATCGTCCGAGAAGACCAAGCCAGCGCCATTGACGACGCCATGCACCAGGACAAGCAGGCAGACGGCTATGCCCAGCGCAATGCCGAACGTGCCGTGCGCCTCGAACAGGCCCTGCCTGAATCTCTGCGGGGTGTGCTGTGAGCGCCATCAACAAAGCTGAGCGCCACAAGGTCGTAAAGCCTGGAACAGGAACGCTTTCCGCATTGCGCCACGTGTGCCCGCTCTGTTCTGCGGCGCTTGGCGTGCGATGCGTCACTCCAACTGGGTTGCCGCGCATGTATGTGCACAGCAAACGTATGGATCTCGCCCGGGAAACCATCGCCAAAGCGGAAGGCGGTGCCGCATGAACATCGTTCCCGCAAAAGTTACGCAAGCACTGGACCGCATGTGCACGCCGCTGCACCCGAGCCGCCTCAATGGCGCCACTGCCGAGTGCGATGCACGCGACATGAAGGTGATCCGCGACTACATCGAAGCCGCAGTGCTATCGGTCCACGAACAACGCCACATCTTGGCCGACCTGATAGGCCTTGAAAGCCTTATCAACTATCACGACTGCCAAGAGGCAGGTGCTGATTCCGTCGAGGAAGGTGCTGGTGAGCCGCACCGCGCCCGCGCGCTGGAGCTGCTGTCGATCGGCCGCAAGGTGATCGACCAAGACCCGGAGCTCTGGGAGGAAGTTCAGAAGCAGGCCTTCAAGCTGCGCCACCGCGAGGTGCACCCATGAACCGCTACCTCGTCCGCATCGCAGGCATGCGTCTGACTGTTACCGCCACCAGTAGCTGGGATGCCATTGACCAAGTGCGCGAGGCCTACCCGCTGCACCGCGGCGGAAGTGCGAGGCCTGCATGAAGCCCGAAACAGCAATCAAGCTGGTCACCAGCTATTCCACGCTGACCCGCGGCATCGCTGATGCAAAGAAGCGAATTGGCGACAGCATGGATCAATGCCGCGGCTTCTCTGGCCAGCGCGGTCTCTTGGACGACAACGGCTCTTGGATTCGTCCGCGCATGGAGGACGAGAAGGGTCGCGAAAACGATGTGCACCTTTGGACTTGGTACACGCCTGAGGTCGTCGAGGAAACCCAATACACCGAGGGTGGCCTTGTTTATCAAGCGGTCACAGCCGAAGTGCATGGCGTCGAGTGCCCGCACTGCTACGCCGCCCACCTCGCAATTCAAGAGCGCAAAGCAATGCGCAAAAGCTTGGGCAGCGTCAAGGCATCAATGACACGACTGGGGACAGCATGATCAAGTTCATCAAGAGCTTCCGCTACTGGCGCAGCCGTGGCTTCACCTTGCGCAATGCTTGGCAACGGGCTGGGAGAGTGCTGTGAACTGTTGTGATTCCTTCGGCCAGTGCACCCAGGGCGACAACTGCCCTATCCGTGCAACTCGATGCCAACCAGATCCAGAGCCAAGCCCATCACCCATGGAGCAAATCGCTTTCTGGGCTCCGCTTGTCCTGATGGCATTCATCGCCCTGCTTTTCATTGCTGTGCTGACCTTCTACGGCCTGTTTGAGAGCGGGTGGATTGACTTTCTTTTACCAACCAAGTGAGCTGAATATGAACACAGTCGTGAAACTTGAACAACCAGCCGGAGCGCTTACCGCCCAATCCCAGGGCCGCATGGCTGTATCCGACATCATCCAGCATGTCGCCGTGGTGCAGGAGGTGATGCGCGCCGTAATGAAGCCTGAAGTGCACTACGGCAAGATTCCGGGGACCGACAAACCAACCCTGTACAAGGCCGGTGCCGAGGTTCTTTGCATGGTCTTCCGCATCGCAGATACCTACGAAGTCACCGATATGTCCACCCCGGACATCGTACGCTATCGGGTGAATTGCATTGGTGTGCACCAGGGCACCGGAACCGTGATGGGATCCGGGCTGGGCGAAGCATCCAGCGGCGAAGAAAAGTACAAATGGCGCAAGGCCATCTGCAAGGAAGAGTTCGATGAAACGCCGGCCAACATGCGCCGCGTCAAGCACGCCCGGGGCAAGGGCGGAACAACCTACAAGCAGGAACAGATCCGCACCGAGCCTGCAGACCTGGCCAACACCATCCTGAAGATGGCGAACAAGCGCGCCAAGATGGCCATGGTTCTGAATGTCACCGCTGCCAGCGACTGCTTCGCGCAGGACCTGGAAGACATGGACGACGCGCTGCGTGACCACCTGACCCGCCATGGTGATGAACCTGCACAACAGACACCAGCCGGGTCAGTACCTCTGCCCATGTACACCGATGACGCCTTTGCCAAGAACTTGCCGATCTGGCGCGGCCTGATTGAGTCCGGCAAAAAGACCGCCGACCAAATCATTCAAAACGTCAGCAAGGTATCCCAAATGACGGAAGACCAAATGGCAATGGTGCGCGCCACCATTGTTCCCGCACCTAACAAAGGAGACCAAGAATGAAAACCCATGACCTGATCCAAGGAAGCCCCGAGTGGCACGCCTACCGTCTCAACTACTTCAATGCCAGCGATGCACCGGCAATGATGGGCTGCAGCGCCTACAAAACCCGTTCGCAGTTGCTGCATGAGATGGCGACTCTCCAGACGCCAACCGTGGATGCTGCTACCCAGCGCCGGTTTGACGAAGGCCACCGCATTGAAGCCCTGGCCCGCCCGCTGGCCGAGAAGATCATCGGCGAAGACCTCTATCCGGTAGTTGGATCCGAGTGTGAGTACAGCGCCAGCTTTGATGGCCTGACTATGGCCGAAGACACTGGGTTTGAACACAAAACCTTGAATGACGAACTGCGAGCTGCCATGCGTGACGAAGGTAATGGCTATGACCTTCCTCTGCAGTACCAAGTGCAGATGGAGCAGCAACTTATGGTTTCAGGCGCCGAACGCATTCTGTTCATGGCATCCAAATGGGACGATGACACCTTGGTGGAGGAACGCCACTGCTGGTATGCATCTGATCCGAAGCTGCGCGCCAAGATCGTTGCAGGCTGGGCACAGTTCAACGAAGACCTGTCCGCCTACGTCCCGCCCGAGGTAATCGTTGCTCCCGTGGCCGCGCCCCAGTTGGGTCTGCCAGCCGTCAGCATCACCGTGAACGGCTCCATTGCCCTGGTGGACAACTTGGATGTATTTGGAGCAAAACTGAATGCTTTTGTGGCCCGTATCAACAAGCAGCCAGAGACTGACCAAGACTTTGCGAATCTTGAGGCTGATGCCAAGGAGTTGAAGCGTGCAGAGGACATGCTGGCATCTGAAGAATCCAGCGCACTGGCAAAAACGCCGAGTATCGACACCATGCGACGTACTGTGGCCCTCTACATGGAAACTGCGCGCACCAACCGCCTGCTGATCGAAAAGCTGGTCAAGGCTGAGAAGGAAAACCGCCGCACGGCCATCGTGAGCGATGCTGCCGCCGATCTGGTGACGCATGTCCGCAAGTTGAACGACCGCCTTGGCAAGCCCTATATGCCCAGCATCACGGCTGATTTTCAGGGCGTGGTCAAGGGGTTGAAGAGCTTGGACAGCATGAAGGACAAGGTGGCAACTGAACTGGCCCGCTGCAAGATAGAAGCCAATGAAGCCGCGGACCGCATTCAAGCCAATCTGGCGACCCTGCGCGAACTGGCCAGCGAACACGCCTTCCTGTTTGCCGACACCGCACAACTGGTGGGCAAGGCAAACGACGATCTGACCGCCTTGGTGGAATACCGAATTTCCTCCCACAAAGCCGCCGAAGCTGCCAAGGAAGAGGCGCAGCGCGAGCGCATCCTGGCGGAAGAGCAGGCCAAGGCCGAAGCTGCAGCGCGCGAGAAGGTAGCAGCCGAGCAAGCCGAAGCCGCCCGCGTGGAGCGTGAGCGAGAAGAAGCTGAAGCGCTGGCACTCCGCCAGAGCGAGGTCGCTGCAGCGCGCACGACGACACCAATTGTGCAGCCCGGACCGGCCGTATCCGCCATCACCCATGAATCCGTGGCGAGCCTCATGCCCTCCAGCGTGCGCAAGGCCATGGTCCCGGCCGCCCAGGAAGACGACGGCGCGCGCATGAAGCTCGGCCAGATCAATGAGCGCCTGGCGCCAATCAGCCTGACTGCAGACGGCCTGGCAGAGCTGGGCTTCGTCCACGTCGCAACCGACAAGGCCGCAAAACTGTACCGCGAATGCGACTTCCCTGCGATCTGCGAAGCGCTTATTCAGCACATCACCCAAGTGAGCGACCTGCAGGCCGCTTATCCAACCTGAACCCGAAACCACCAGGAGATCACCATGTCCAGCGAATTCAAACCTGCCCAAGCCTTTACCGACACGCCCCGTCCCGCCATTCCTCTGACGCCCGTCACCAGCAACCAGGTGAAGGCCATCGGCTACGACCCTGAAACCAAGACGCTGGCCGTCACTTTCATGCACGGTCAGGGCGCGATCTACCACTACCCCAACGTGGATCAGAAGACCTACAACGACTTCATGCAGTCGGAATCGGTTGGAAAGTTCTTCGGCCAGCACATCAAGCAGTTGCCGTTTGAGAAGTTCGCACCTGACGCAACGACCATCGTGCAGCCTGCCGACCAGGTTGACAAGTCTTCCACCCAGGTTGACGAATCTGCCGTTTCGGTTGACGAACCCCAGACCCTGGCGGCCTAACCCTTTACGGGGCGGCAGCTCCCTACCTTCCGGTGTGTTTCTCCCCGCACTGGTTTGCACAGTAAGCCGCTCCACCAATTCACCTCAGCCCGAAAGCACCACCATGCCCGCATTTGAATTCACAGCCTTTGTCAAAGCCAAGCTGGCCAGCGTCAACGTCCGCAGCGAAAAGCACGGAGCCGAGCTGGTCCCCGCCGTTGACTTGAAGATCAACATCGACGCCTCCAACGACATCCTGGACAAGTTCCATTCCGACCTCAAAAGCAGCCTGTATTTCAAGGCTGAAACCAGTGGCGACGAACAGGGTGAACTCGATGGCATTGATCCTGTCACCAACCTGCCCAACCTGAAATTCCCCAAACTGGGCGGCCCCCTGAAATGGGAGCACCAGGGCGCCGGCTACCGGCTGGAAATTGACTACGGCCTGGGCGGTGATTCCAACCTGATTCTGGAGTCTTGCGACATCAACAACTTCGCGGTGGAGCCCAAAGAAGGCGGCACCGTGGAGCTGGCTTTTCGAGTCCAGAACTCCAAGGTGGACGAGCGCATTCTGGGCAAGCTGGCCGGCCTGGTGCAGCACAACATCCAGGTGACCTTGATTGCCCCCGTTCTGGCAGACGTGCAAGGCTCCATCAAGACCATGGAAAACCCGTTTGCTGACCCCAACCCCAAGCCTGTGGACGGTAGTGATGCCGGTGGTGATGGTTCTGGTGGCTGGCCATTCCCCAAGACGCCGGAAGAGGCGCTGGGCGCAGGTACGCAATCATGATGGAAGCTGTCGATCTGCGCCACGCGCACATGCGTTTCTTGAGCGTGTGCAGTGGCATAGAAGCCGCCAGCGTTGCCTGGGGGCCGTTGGGATGGAAAGCCGTGGCGTTCTCTGAAATCGAACCCTTCCCCTGTGCTGTTCTCAAGCACCACTATCCCGACGTTCCGAACCACGGCGACATGACCAAATACGAAAGCTGGACCCACCATGCAATTGACCTTCTTTGCGGAGGAACACCCTGCCAGTCATTCAGTGTCGCAGGACTGCGAAAAGGACTGGATGACCCTCGTGGCAACCTCATGCTTACCTTCGGTGCCATTGCTGCAAAGTATCGGACCCGGTGGTTGGTTTGGGAGAACGTACCCGGTGTACTGTCATCAAACGGAGGACGGGATTTTGGAGCCTTCCTCGGGATGCTGGGCCAGCTCGGGTATGGGTTCGCCTACCGGGTTCTTGACGCTCAGTACTTCGGAGTGGCCCAACGACGCCGCCGTGTGTTCGTTGTCGGATGTTTTAGAGACTGGCGTGCTGCCGCAGCGGTTCTTTTTGAGCGCCACAGCCTGCAGGGGCATCCTGCGCCGAGCAGAGAAAAGGGGAAAGCAACTGCCTACCGCCCTGTATCAAGCCTTGACGCAAGTTTCGGACGGCTCCAGGGATGCAGCGGACAGGACGCCAACCACGGGCACAGCCACCTGATCGCATTTGGTGGCAATAACCAGGCTGGGCCGATTGACGTAGCCACAGCCCGCAACGCATGCGCCAGCGCCAGCGGGAGGATGGACTTTGAGTCAGAAACGTTCCTGGTGCAGCCGGCGCACACCCTGCGCGGCGAAGGCTTCGACGCCAGCGAGGACGGAACTGGGCGCGGAACCCCGCTGGTTCCAGTTGCCTACGCGCCAGAGGTGTCCGGGACCATCGTTGCGCGCTCCAGTCGAGGTGGCGGGCAGACAAACAGCCCGGGTCATCAAGCTGACCAGCAACTGGTGGCATTCGACACCACACAGATCACCAGCAAGGCCAACTATAGCAACCCGCAGCCTGGAGATCCGTGCCACCCGTTGGCTTCTGGGGCGCATGCTCCGGCGGTGGCCATTCGCAACATCAGTCAGACCATCACCAGCAATTACGGCAAGCAGGTGGACAGCAGCGACACTGCGCTTGGGCCGAATGTCGTATTCCCGGCCATGCAAGTGCGCCGCCTCACACCCGTCGAGTGCGAGCGCCTGCAAGGATTCCACGATGGCTACACCGCTATTCCATGGCGCGGAAAGTCTGCAGATCAGTGCCCCGATGGGCCGCGATACAAGGCTTTGGGCAACTCCTGGGCTGTTCCGAATGTCCGCTGGATCGGAGAGCGCATTGAGGCGGTTGACTCCATCATCAGAGTGCACAGGGAGGCGGCATGAACCAGTCAAAAGTCTCCAGCTTCATCGAAGCCATGTCCAACACGGCCATTGGCTACGTGATCAACCTGGCCGTGCAACTGATGGTCTATCCATTTTATGGGGCGACTTTCACCTTCGGCCAGAACTTGCAGATTGGCCTGATCTTCATGGTGGTGTCGATCACCCGGGGCTATGTTCTGCGCCGCTGGTTCAACGGCAGGTTGCATCGTGCCTCCAAGCGCATTGCTCAGGAACTTTCATGAATCCGATCAAAGACTATTTTGTTGTGCGGCCGGTGGCGGTGGCTATCAGTGTGCGGGGTGCTGTATGACCCCCACCCGTTACCCCTTGCAGTGGCCAGTCGGATGGAAGCGTACGCCGGACGGTGGCCGAGACTACGGCAGGTTTGCCAAACGAGGATCCAGCCGCGGAGCATCTTCTTACCGCCCACTGGAGAACGTCACCGTCAACCAGGCCATTCAGCGGCTGCTCTCCGAGCTGGATCGCTTCGGAATACCAGAGGGTGAAATCGTCATCAGCACGAACATCCGCACTCGCCTGGATGGACTCCCCTACAGCGGCGAGAAGGAGCCCGCAGATCCGGGAGCTGCTGTGTACTGGCGCGATGGCGGCCAGCATCGCTGCATGGCCATTGACAGATACACCAAGGTGGCCCAGAACATTGCAGCACTGGCAGCCACCATTGATGCCATGCGCGCCATCGAGCGGCACGGCGGCGCAGCGATTCTGGACCGGGCGTTTACCGGCTTTACCGCCCTTCCTGCACCTATTGTGGCTGGTATGAAGCGGCCCTGGCGCGAAGTGCTGGAGTTTGGCAACGGCCCAGCCAATGAGGCAGAAATCAAACGCAATTACCGCATCCTGGCCAGCGAATTTCACCCAGACCGTGGCGGTGATCCGGCAAAGATGTCCGAACTCAATACAGCGCGCGATGAGGCGCTGGAGGAATGTAAGTCATGAGCCGCATGCACTTCACCCAAAACCGCTCCAACAAGAGCCCCGAGCTGATTGCCCGTAACCCGGTGTTTAAAGCATTCGGGCAGGCGCCCATGGCCAAGGAAAAACAAGTCGATCTGGCACTGGCAGCGCGCATTGCGTTCGACTCCGTACAGCGCGGAACATTCACCGTAGACGACCGCGACACGCTGGCCTGCGTAGTCAACGTGGGCATGGTGCTGGCCGACAAGCACTGCAGCGCCAGCGACCTGCAAACTGCCCTGGACGCGCAGGACGCCATGCTGCGCGCAGACCAGCGCGTGCTGAAGGGTAAGGCCTGGAACTTTGACGGCCCAGGCCGCCAGCAGATGCTGGACGCGCTGGACCTGCACGAACAGCAGATTGAGGCGCTGGGCTATGCAGCCGTTACCGATGCGATCCTGACCATTCAGGCCAAGCGCGCCCGGGGGGAGGTACACCTGGTGAAGCTGATCGGGGGTTCGATGTGAGAGCCGTTGGATGCTGTTTTATCCCGGTGCAGAACATAAGGAGTTTCAAATGAGCTTGCTGACTGCTGATGAAATCGACTCGATCATGCCGCACCGTATGCCGGGCACGACGCTGGTGGAGTATGGACGACTGGCAATTGCCGCAGCACTTGGCGCTGTTGAAGGCAAGCTGGTGGGGATGGATGTGGAGCCGGTGGCGTGGATTTGGAAATACGCTGATGGCAGCGAAGAAGTGGTTTTCGTTCCTCCGCGATCAATTGATCCGACTATGGAAGATGCGCCATCCAAGATAACTCCACTCTACACCCGCGAAGCCCTAGCCGCCCGAGTGGCGCAGATGCAGGGGGAGATTGAGCGGTTGAAGGCGCTGTCGGTAACAAACATTCTGCTTGCAATTGTTCCGGGAGATGGTTCTGGCCTTGAGGTTTATGCGCAATCAGTAAACGAAATTGTCGAGGCTCTAGGGAAATTGGATGACGAACGCGACGCCCTGCAATCCCGCGTGGCGGAGCTGGAAAGCGCTGTCGGTACGGTCTGTGAGGGATGGACACTACCAGATGGGGTGCGAAAGACACTTGAAACGGTGTTGTTTCAAACCGCCACCACTGGGGAGCAACAACCATGACCGCCCAACAAATAACCCTGGGCCGCGATGTGGTGGAGCGGGCTCTTCAAATCATTGAGCTTGACGCAACATTCAACGGCCAAAAACTATCCGACACTCTCCGCGCCGCCCTCGCGCGGCCAGAGCGGGCCGAGCAGCAGCAGAAGGCGGTTGCTATCGGGCACGAGTGGAAGCCTTGCGTGAAGCTGCCAATCATCGTTCATGTCCGTGAACAGCGCCACGGAGAGACGCACGTCAGCACGCGAGAAGGAATCACACCAGTCAGACCTGACGACCTCATCATGCGCGGCGTGGCTGGAGAGGAGTACCCGATTGGACGTGAACTGTTTGGTCGGACGTACACCTTTGACACCACCCCACCCGCCCCGCAGGCGCTTCCTACCGAGTGGGCCAAGTTCATCCACTATCCCGAGTGCTGGGACACGGCGGAATATCCGACGCTGGAGAGTGCAGCGCATGAGGCGCTGGCGTTTGCTGGGTGCAGTGTGCATCCGCATGTTCGGCAGGCGCTGCCGTGGGTTGGGCTGTCGGAGGAGAAGATCGACGAAGCTGGCGAAAAAGAAGATAACGAAACTGCTTTTTTGGTTGGCTGGTACAACGGCGCACGATGGGCCGAATCCCTCTTGCGCGAGAAGAACGCCTGCCCACCAGCAGCGCAGCCGGCCGGGGAGCCAAGTTGCTCAAATACTCTGCGCTTACTTGGCAAGCCATACCCGCGTACATGCAAATTGTGCGGACTGGGGCCGTGCAAGAGTCCGACAACTGCACAACCATCCCCCGACGACCACCCAGTAATGCACTCGACACCCGCCGGTGCCAAAAACGTTGATCTGTTGCGAATGCTTGCGCACCGCGCCAGATGCTTCCCGAACTACCCAATTGGCTACCACATCCCCGAAGTGTTCGCCGCCATTGGTGAAACGCCTCCGAGTCCTTATGCAGACGACACCACAGTAATGAACTCGCGCCCAGCCGCCCCCAAGAAGGACGCCACATGCTGACTACAGAAATCCCCATCTTCCCGGCCGACTTGATGCAGCTGCTGGGAATCCGTCACCCCAACACATTGCGGCTTGCCATCAAGACCGGGAAAGTTCCAGAGCCCGATGTGCGGCTTACCCAGAAGACCCGCTACTGGCACCGGTCTACGCTGGTGACTGCTGGCCTGCTTCAGGCATCAGCCAGTCCGCCCACGCCTGCAGCATCTGCCGCCGCTCCGGAAGATACTCTGCCCGGTTGTAAATAGCCCGCACCTTGTCATCCGGGGTATGGGCAAGCTGGCGCTCCACGGCGTCCTTGTTGTAGCCGGCCTCGTTCGCCCAGGTGCTGGCCACGGTCCGCCAGCCATGCCCTGTCATTTTCTTGCCGTAGCCCATGCGGCCAATCAGGTATAGAACCGAGTTTTCCGACATTGGCCGGTCCTGGCGCCGGTCGTTGGGGAACACATACTCACTGCCGCGGCTGCGCGCCTTGAGGTTTTCCAGCAGCTTCATGGCCTGCCTGGACAGTGGCACCAGGTGGTCTTTCCTGCGCTTCATGGTGGACGCCGGTATGCGCCACAGGTCACCGTCTATTTCCGTCCACCGCATCATCCGCAGCTCCTGGGTCCGAACCCAGCACAGGGCGATCATCCGGCAGGCATGGGCCGACAGCATCACGCCCTCCAGATCCAGCCGCTCCATGAATGGCTTCACGTCCTGCACATCCAGTGCTGCGAATGACACCACCGTGGTCTTGGAAAACGCTTTCCTGGGGTTGATCAGCTCGCATGGGTTCAGTGCAGCATGCTCATGCTCCACCGCCCAGTCGAATACCTGGCTCAACCACATGCGGGTCTTGCGCACGTACACGCTCAGGCCGGCGGCGTCCATCACCATCAGGGTTTCAAGAACATCGGCGCGGGTCAACTCGCCAATGGCACGTTTCCCGAGCTTGGGGAATATGTGCTGCTTCAGGGCGTTCTCTGCATTGGCTCGGTATTTCTCCGACACGTCCAGGCGGCTGGACCAGTATTTCTCGCAGGCATCCTCCAGCGTCAGGCTGGCGGCCTTCTTGGCGGGTTTGACTGGCGTACCGTTGGCCAGCGCAAGGCGGAGCTCGTCGCGCCGGGCGCGCGCATCCGAAAGACCCAGCAGTGGATAGGGCCCGAAGCTCGCAGTCTGGGGTTTCCCTGCCAGTCGATAGGACATGCGCCAGAGCTTGCTACCGGTAGGAGACACCACCAGGTGCAGGCCGTTGCCGTCAAACAGCTTGTACGGCTTTTCCTTGGGCTTGGCGGACTTGCATTTGCTGTCACTCAGCGTATTTGTAGGCACTTTTGTCTCCGTGCCCCGCCAATGCCTACATTCGTGCCCACCGTTTGATGCGGTGAACACATGCAGACAAGTTGAAATGATTACAAACCGATGGAAACAAGCAGGGCCTAAGTGCTTGATTCTGCTACGAAAAAACGAAAAAAAACGCGCAACCCGTGAGGATTGCGCGTTATATCTGGCGGAGCAGGCGGGATTCGAACCCGCGGTGGGTTTTACCCCACGCACGCTTTCCAGGCGTGTGACTTAAACCGCTCATCCACCGCTCCAGAGCCTGCTATTTTAACCTGTCTTTGGACCACTTTGGGATCGCCGCACACGCAAAGACAAAAAAAAGGGGCACTTTGCAAGTGCCCCTTTACAGCGTCAGCCGAATCAGCGGATCACGGCCAGCGTAATCAGCTGACCACCGCGCACGGTCTTCAGCGTCAAGGCGCCGTTCTTGATGTCGCCCTTTTCGTCAAACGTAATGGGACCGGTCACACCCTTGTAGTCGGTCGTGGCGGCCAACACGGGCAAGTACTTTGCAGGGTCCGAGGAACCGGCCTTGACCATTGCAGCGACCATGACCTTGACGGAGTCGTACACATAGGGAGCGTACACCTGGACGTCAGCATTGAACTTGGACTTGAACTTGGCCTTGAACTCGTCCATGCCAGCCTTGGCTTCACCCTCGACACCGCCAGCCTCGGCGCAGAACACCTGGTCGTCGGCAATGGCGTCACCACCAAGCTTCACCAGTTCGGTCGTGCAGATACCGTCGCCGCCCATGAACTTGGCCTTGATGCCCAGGGACTTCATCTGCTTGAGCATGGGGCCGGCAACGGCGTCCATGCCACCGAAGAACACGACATCAGGCTTCTTGCCCTTGATGGTGGTCAGGATGGAATTGAAGTCGGTTGCCTTGTCGGTCGTGAATTCCTTGGCAACCACTTTGCCGCCCGCACCTTCCACGGCCTTGGCGAACTCTTCAGCCACGCCCTGACCGTACGCGGTACGGTCGTCGATCACGGCAATGGCCTTGCCCTTGAGCGTGCCCACGGCATACTTGCCCAGCGTGCCACCCAACTGGGTGTCATCAGCCACCACGCGGAACGTGGTCTTGAAACCCTGACGGGTGTACTTGGGGTTGGTAGCGGAGGGGGAAATCTGGGGGATGCCAGCGTCGCTGTAAATCTTGGAAGCAGGAATGGTCGTTCCCGAGTTCAGGTGACCAACAACACCCACCACTTTGGCGTCTGCCAATTTCTGCGCAACAGCCGTGCCCTGCTTGGGATCTGCCGCATCGTCTTCGGCCATCAGTTCCAGCGTGACTTTCTTGCCGTCAATCACGACACCAGCGGCATTGAGTTCTTCAATGGCCATGCGAGCGCCGTTTTCATTGTCTTTACCCAGGTGGGCGATCGCACCACTGGTAGGTCCCACGTGGCCAATTTTCACCACGGCGGCAGCGGCCGGAGCGGGTGCAGCAGCAGGGGCTGCAGGCGCGGCTGCCTCTTCTTTTTTACCGCAAGCCACCAGCAAAGTTGCTGCAGCCAGTACTGTCAAAGTACTTTTCACCTTGAATTGCATAAAAACTCCCAAAATAGAAACAAAGATAAACAGCGTGAATTAATTAATTCCACAACCAGCACAATACCCCAATTTGCCTGATTCAGGCATAGGGAAGTTACCGAGAAGGGCTTTTCCAGCAGCGCCCGGCATACCGCTGCGGCTCAGGCTTTGGGCAGGTCTTCTGCCGTTGCCTGGATCACAGCCTGACGGACGGTACTTTCAATTTCCTGATGCAAACGGCGTGCCAACAAATCTACCTGGTCTTGCAGCATGGCCTGCACCGCTTCGTGCAACCGCTCCTCGACGATCGGCGCAATACGCTGCAACACCTGCTCCACCAGCCGTTCGCGGTCGAACGCTGGCATCGGTGCAGGCGCCGGGAGCGGCGCATCGGGCTGGACGACTTCCGTCAGCGTCGGGAAGAAACGGGGAAAGGTCTTGGGCGGCTGCATCAGTTGGCACCTTTCACGGCCAAATCGTGGCGGGTAATGGAATAGCCCCGCGCGGTGTATTGCTTCCAGCGGCGGCGTGCCGGATCCCGGTCTGCCCCGTTCTGGCTGACCACTTCAATCAATCGCGCGAATTGGTCAAAACCTTCGGGGATGGCTTCTGCAAGGTTGAGCAACACCTGCCGCGGGCCGACCACCTGCACCAGATCGGTGACCAGCAGCACGGGCGAACGTCCCTGCACCGAAGGCTCGGCGTCGCTGGTGCAATGGGCCACGAAGTCGGTCGCTGACAGCGCCCACAGACCGGCATCAACCTGCTGCACCATATCGGTGTCGGCCAGCACCACCACCCGGGCCCCACTGCCAACCGCCTTGCGCAGCAGCCGGCAGACGTACGCCAGCCGGTCGGGCGCACCAAAATGGAAAGCAACCTCGGTCACTGGGTGCCGGTCCGTTCCAGCAGGTATTCCACCAGCAACCCCACTGGCCGGCCAGTGGCACCCTTGCCCGCCCCGCTTTTCCAGGCGGTGCCTGCAATGTCCAGATGGGCCCAGGGGAATTTCTCTGCAAACCGCTGCAAGAACTTGGCCGCGGTAATGGCACCCCCCGCCCGTCCGGCCACATTGGCCACGTCGGCAAACCCGCTTTTGAGCCCCTCCGCGTAGTCTTCATCCAAAGGCAACCGCCAGCACAGATCCTGCGAGGCCTCGCCCGCGGCAAACAGGGCGCTGCCCAGTGCTTCTTGCGTGGAAAAAAGGCCGCTGCGCACCGCGCCCAGGGCCACCATGCACGCACCGGTCAGCGTGGCAATGTCAATCACCGCTGCGGGTTTGAAACGCTCCGCGTAGGTCAGCGCGTCGCACAGCACCAGCCGGCCTTCGGCATCGGTGTTGAGGATCTCAATAGTCTGGCCGCTCATGCTGGTCACCACATCGCCGGGCTTGACCGCACGGCCGCTAAGCAGGTTTTCACAGGCGGGTATCAGTCCCACCACATTGATTGCGGGCTTGAGCAGCGACAGCGACCGAAACACACCCAGCACGCTGGCTGCACCGGACATGTCGAACTTCATCTCATCCATCTCCGCGGCCGGCTTGATGGAAATGCCTCCGCTATCGAAGGTAATGCCCTTGCCCACCAGCACGGTGGGCGCCTGGGACTTGGCCGCGCCGCTGTAGCGCAGCACCACGAAGCGCAGGGGTTGCTCGGAGCCCTGCGCCACTGCCAGGAAGGACCCCATGCCCAGTTTGGCAACCTCCTTGGGGCCGAGCACCTCGCAGCTGATCTTGGGAAGTTGTGCCAGCTTCTCCGCCGCCTGCGCCAACGCCACCGGGGTGGCATGGTTGGCTGGGCGGTTGGCCCATTCCTTGGCCAGCTCCACCCCGGCCACAACAGCCACGGCACGGTCAAATGACGCCTGGACTTCCGTGGCATTCGTGGCCGTCAGCACGATTTTCTGCAGGATGCGGGCTTCGGGCTTGGACTTGGTGTGGGTGTACGCATAGGTGGCATCGGCCACCGCCAGCACGGCGGCGCGGATGGCTTCCTCGCGGGCCGGTGCGGCAAAACACACCAGCAGTTTCTTGAACGCCGGTGACTTGACCGACGCCACAGCCGCCAGAAGTGCCGTACGCACCTGGCGGGCAGACCCGTCCCCCACGCCAGCCAGCACCACGCGTGCGGCGTTGGCCTGCATGGGCCGGTACAGCGCAAGCATCTTGCCGGGCTTGGTCTCCAGATCGGTCGACTTGATGGCCTGCGTGATCAGCACCGACAAATCGTCCTTGGCACCCTTGAAAGTTTGCGGAACCAGCACAATCAGGGCATCACACTTTTCGCTGGAAACGCCAACGAGCCCCAGGGGTTTGAGTTCAAAGTTCATAATTCGGGTTTTCCTTCCTCGCCATGTTATTCCATTCCTCCATCCGCAAAGAACTCGCACGCAGTTTCGGCGCAACCCTTGTGGTGCTGGTGACGGTGGTGATGACAATGACCCTGATCCGCACGCTGGGCGAGGCTGGACGCGGCACCTTCAACCCGGCGGACGTCATGCTCATCATGGGCTACACGGTACTCTCGGACATGCCCACGATTTTGTCCCTGAGCCTGTTCATTGCCGTCGTCAGTGTGTTGACACGGATGTTCAAGGACAGCGAGATGGTGATCTGGTTTGGCAGCGGACGTGGCCTGGCATCCCTCATCAAGCCGCTGTTCCGCTTTTCCTGGCCGATTCTGCTGGTCATCATGGCCTTGGCGTTCTTCATTCTGCCCTGGGCTTTCGGGCGCATCGAGGACATGCGCGACCGCTACGAGAAACGCAGCGACATCGCCCGCATCCAGCCGGGCCAGTTCCAGGAGTCGGCCAGTGGTGACCGGGTTTTCTTCGTTGAAAAAGACGCCAGCGGCAAGCAGGCCGGCAGCAACGTCTTCATTGCAACCAACGAGCAGGGCAAGGAAACCGTGACGTCAGCCCGCAGCGGCAAGGTGGAAGTCATCGGAGCCGACAAGTTCCTGGTGCTGGAAAACGGCCAACGGCTGGAAAAGACGGTTGGCAAACCCGACCTCACCGTCAGCGTTTTCAACTCCTACGGCGTGCGCGTGGGTGCAGATGACCAGTCCACCCGAACCTACGTGCCCACCAGTTCCATGACCACGCTGGACCTGATCAAGGCCCCCATACCCCGCCACCTGGCCGAAATTGCCTGGCGGGCCGGGCTGACGCTGGCCGCCATCAATTTCATCGTCATCGGTCTGGCCGCAGCTGGCGCCAACCCCCGCGTCGGGCGCAGCGCCAACATGGGTTTCGCATTCATGGCGTTTGTGGTGTATTTCAACCTGCTGGTGCTGGGCAAGAGCTGGATTGAAAACGGGCAGGTGCACTTTGCCGTGTACCTGCTGGCCGTGCATGGCGGGGCCTTGATGCTGGGCCTGCTGTGGCTGGCCAAGCGCCACAACAACTGGATCGTGCGCCCCCCCCGCAAACCTGACACCGCCACACCGGCACGGACCACCTCCCCATGAAAACCATCCGTCGGCTGATCTATGGCGAAATGGTCGTGGCGGTAGCGCTGGTGACCCTGGGGTTCTCCACGCTCTTCTACTTCTTCGATTTTGTTGAAGAACTGCAGGCCGTGGGCCGCCACAGCGCCACCGGGTACACCGCCGTGCAGGCGTTGCTCTATGTGGCCCTGATGACTCCCAGCCATCTGTATGAGCTGCTGCCCATTACGGTGCTGATCGGCACCATTTTCGTGATGGCACGCTTCGCCCAGAGCTCCGAATTCACCATCCTGCGCACCAGCGGCCTGGGCCCCTGGCGGGCACTGCGCACCCTGCTGGTGCTGGGACTGGGCTTCGTTTTCTTCACCTTCGCCGTGGGCGACTACGTTGCGCCATTGGCGGACAAAACGGCCCAGCTCCTCAAATCACGCTACCAGGGGCGCATCACCGTCGGGAAAACCGGCGCCTGGCTCAAGGAAAAGCAGGCCTACGGCAGCTACGCCGTGAACGTGGGTGCACTGGCCCCGGACGCCAGCATGCGGGATGTCCGCATTTTCGAATTCGACAACCAGGGCCATCTGATCTCCATGACCCTGGGCCAGCAAGCCAGCTTCGGTGAGCATGACGACTGGCTGCTGCAGAAAGTGGACCGCACCGAGTTCACCACCAGCGATGCCAAGGGCTCGCGGGTGGACCGCACCTTCGTCGACCAGTTCCGCTGGCCAACCCAGATCAGCGCGGAGATGGTGGCAGCAGCGGTGTTGCGGCCCGAACGCATGGGCACTATCGACCTGTTCCAGTACATCCGCCACCTGAACGCCAACAACCAGTCGGCCCAGAAATACGAAATCCAGTTCTGGAAAAAGGTGTTCTATCCCCTGAGTTGTCTGGTGATGGTCGTGTTGGCCTTGCCCTTTGCCTACCTGCATTTCCGCTCGGGCAGCATCACCACCTACGTGTTTGGCGGCGTCATGGCCGGTATCAGCTTCGTGTTGCTCAACAACGTGCTGGGCGATCTCGGCGCCTTGCAAGGCTGGCAACCCTGGTTGACGGCCGCCCTGCCGGGCCTGATTTATTCCTTCGTCTCCCTGACGGCATTCATGTGGCTGGTGATACGACGATGACAACCCCTCCCACCCCGCGCCGGGGCATTGTGCTGTTTGCCCACGGCTCCCGCGACCCCCTGTGGCACAAACCCATGGAAGCCGTCGCCGCGCACATCGCGACCCTGTCGACACACACACCGGTGGTCTGCGCCTACCTGGAGCTCAGCGCCCCCGACCTCGCTGCTGCCGTCGCTACCCTGGTGGACGCCGGCGTGCAGTCCATCACCATCGTTCCCATGTTCCTGGGCGTTGGCAAACACGCCCGCGAGGATTTGCCGGTTCTGGTCGCGCAGCTGCGGCAGCAACACCCCGTGGTGCAGTTCACCCTGCAGCCCGCCATCGGCGAGGATGCACGCCTTGTGCAGTTGCTGGCCCACATGGCTTTGGACAGCCCCTGAAACAACGCGTTTGCGGCATAATGAATTTCACCTTTAGTTGAAATTCGATATGAACCTGCACCAGTTTCGCTTTGTTCAGGAAGCCGTTCGGCGCAACCTCAACCTCACCGAAGCCGCCAAGGCACTGCACACCTCGCAGCCGGGGGTTTCCAAGGCCATCATCGAACTGGAGGAAGAGTTGGGCGTGGAAATTTTTGCCCGCCACGGCAAGCGCCTCAAGCGCGTCACCGAACCGGGCCAGCATGTGCTCAAGAGCATCGAGCTCATCCTGCGCGAAGTCGGCAACCTCAAGCGCATCGGCGAACAGTACAGCGCCGAGGACAGCGGCACACTCTCCATTGCCACCACCCACACCCAGGCCCGTTATGTGCTGCCCGAGAAAGTGGCCGCGTTGCGAGCCGCCTACCCCAAGGTCAACATCAGCCTGCACCAGGGCTCGCCCGACCAGGTGGCCCGCATGCTGATCGATGAGGTGGCCGAAGTCGGCATTGCAACCGAGTCACTGGCAGACTACGCCGAACTGGTCACCCTGCCCTGCTATGAGTGGCAGCACATGCTGGTGCTGCCGGTAGACCACCCGCTGGCCCGCAAGGACCGCATCACCCTGGAAGAGGTGGCGCTGGAGCCCCTCATCACCTACCACCCTTCCTTCACCGGCCGCACCAAGATCGACCAGGCTTTTGCCACCCGCAAGCTGGAGCCGCGCATTGCGCTCGAAGCCATTGACTCCGACGTGATCAAGACCTACGTGCGGCTGGGCCTGGGTGTCGGCATTGCGGCTGAAATGGCCGTGCGCGATGTGATGGAAGACGGCGGCAAAAGCGGCCTGGTGGCACGCCCGGTGGGGCACCTGTTTGGGCAGAACGTGGCCCGCGTGGCGTTCAAGCGCAGTGCCTATCTGCGCAACTTTGTCTACACGTTTGCCGAACTGCTGAGCGACCGCCTGGACCGCAAGCTGATTGCCCGCGCCATGGACGGCCACGTGGAAGACTACGAATTCTGAAACCCTGAACGCAGCGCAGCATGACCCCGTCCCTCCAATCCCGCCTGCCCACCGTGGGCACCACCATCTTCAGCGTGATGTCCGCCCTGGCCGTTCAGCACAAGGCCGTGAATCTGGGCCAGGGCTTCCCCGACTTTGCCTGTGACCCAGCCCTGATCGACCACGTCACCCACGCCATGCAGGCAGGCCACAACCAGTATCCGCCCATGCCGGGCATTGCGCCCTTGCGCGAGGCCGTTGCTACAAAAATAGAAGCACTCCACACAAGAAAATACGGGGCTACAGACGAAATTACCATTACAGCCGGCGCCACGCAGGCCATTCTCACCGCCATCCTGGCGGTGGTGCACCCGGGCGATGAAGTGATCGTGCTGGAGCCCTGCTACGACAGCTACGTGCCCAACATCGTGCTCGCCGGCGGCACGGCGGTGCGCGTTGCGCTCACCCCGCTGACGTTCCGGCCCGACTTTGATGCCATCGCCGCGGCGCTGACGCCCAAGACCCGCGCCCTCATCATCAACACCCCGCACAACCCCAGCGCCACGGTGTGGAGCCATCAGGACATGCTGCGCCTGCAGGAGATTCTGGCGCCCACCAACGTGCTGCTCATCAGCGACGAGGTGTACGAGCACATGGTGTTCGACGGTGCCCCGCACGAAAGCGCGGCCCGCTACCCCGGTCTGGCCGAGCGCGCCTTCATCATCTCCAGCTTCGGCAAGACCTACCATGTCACTGGCTGGAAAGTGGGCTATGTGGCGGCGCCCGCGGCCCTCACCGCCGAGTTCCGCAAGGTGCACCAGTTCACGGTGTTTACCGTGAACACGCCTATGCAATACGGCCTGGCGGCGTACATGGCCAACCCGGCACCCTACCTGGAGCTGCCCGCCTTCTACCAACGCAAGCGCGACCTGTTCCGCGCCGGGCTGGCCAAAACCCGTCTGCGCCTGCTGCCCAGTGAGGGCACGTACTTTCAGTGCGTGGACATCTCGCAGGTGAGCGATCTGGGTGAAGCCGACTTCTGCCAGTGGCTCACTGCCGAGGTGGGCGTAGCCGCCATTCCACTGTCGGCGTTTTATGGCAACGGCTTTGACCAGCGCGTGGTGCGCTTCTGCTTTGCCAAACAGGATGCCACCCTGCTGGCCGCACTGGAAAGGCTGCAGGCGCTCTAGTCGGGCCGCACATCCGCACACTGCCATGGACCTGCACGTTCCCACCCTGTTCCTGGTGATCATCACCGTCAGCGCCACGCTGGCGGGCGCCATCGCTGCCGCGGCGTACCGCCGCCAGCACGACGAACTGCGGGCCTGGGCACTCGCGTTGGTGCTGCACGCCATCGCCTACGTACTGTTCAGCCTGCGGGGCAAGATTGGGGATGTTGCCTCCATCGTCGCCGCCAACAGCTTGCTGGCCGCCTCGCTGGCCCTGTTCGCCGAGGGTCTTTTCAAATTCCAGCACCGCCGCCCGCCCCGGTGGCTGATCTGGCTCCCGGTTGCCGCCGTGGCCGTGACGTTGCCCTTCTACCTGCACGACCTGCGCGTGCGCATCATCTTCTGCGCCAGCATCTATGCCGCGCAGAGCCTGCTGATCCTGGTGGTGTTGCTGCAGAAACGCCGGGAAACGGTGGGGCGCGGGCAGTATTTCCTGGCGCTCGGACTCGTCCTCTTTCTGACCGTTTTTGTATTCCGCAGCATCGGAACCGCCACCGGGATGGCGGAGATGCTGGTCTTTACCGCGTCCAATTTCATCCAGAGCGTGACCTACCTCAACACCCTGGTGTGCATTCCCCTGATGACCCTGGGCCTGGTGGTCATGGCCCGAGAGCGGATCGAAGATGCGCTGCACGAAAGCAACGGCTTCGTGCAGTCCATTGTCGACTCCATTCCCGCCCAGATTGTGGTGATTGACAAGACCGGCGCGATCACCGCCGTCAATGAAACCTGGCGACGCTTTTCCGTCGACAATGCCCCCCTCCCCGGCACGCCCGCGGTCAACACCGGCCTGGGTGCCAACTACCTGGAACAATGCCGGCCCACCACGCCTTCGCCTGCAACCAGCGCACTGGGCCCTTACGATGGAATCAAGGCCGTGCTCGATGGGCGACTGCCGACGTTCAGCCTGGAATACGACTGCCACTCCCCCACCGAGCAGCGCTGGTACATGATGACCGTCACGCCATTTGGTGACCGACGCAGAGGCGCCGTCATCGTGCACAACGACATCACCGCACGCAAGAAAAGCGAGAACGCGCAGCGCGACACACTCAACTTCCTACAGAAAGTTTCCGCGGGAGTACCCGGAGTCATTTACGAATTCCGCCTGCGCCCAGACGGAAGTTCCCATTTCCCCTACATCAGCCCCCGGGTTGAAATATTCGGGTTGACCCCCGAAAGTCTGGCCAAGGATTCCAGCCCGATATTTGCCAACGCACCGGCGGAAGACGCCCAGATGGTGATGCGCAGCATTGCGGATTCCGCCGCCACCCTGTCGCACTGGCGCGCCCAGTTCCGCATGCGCCAGCCCACGGGGGATTACCGCTGGTACGAAGGGCAGGCCACACCGGAGAAGCAGCCCGATGGCAGCATCCTCTGGTTCGGGTATTTCTCCGACATCCAGTTGCAGAAGGAAGCCGAAGAGCGCATCCGCCTGATGGCGCTGCAGGACGTGCTGACAGGACTCCCCAACCGGGCCCTGTTCGACGACCGCGTGCACGCCGCACTGGCCGCCGCCCAGCGCGACCAGACCCAGCTGGGCTTGATGTTCATCGATCTCGACCAGTTCAAACCCGTCAATGACCGCTTCGGCCACCGGGTCGGCGATCTGCTGCTGAAAGAAGTCGCCAACCGGATCCGTGCAGCGGTGCGTGAGTCGGACACGCCGGCGCGCATCGGCGGAGACGAGTTTGTGGTTTTGCTGCGCAACATCGTGCAGGCAGACGACACCCTGATGGTGGCGGAAAAAATCCGTCTGGCCCTCCAGGCCCCCTTCATGGTCGAGGGCCATGCGCTGTGCATCTCGGCCAGCATTGGCATTGCCCTGTATCCCGAACATGGCTCCGAGGCCGTAGAACTGGCCCGGCATGCCGACGAAGCGATGTACCACGCCAAGCTGAGCGGCAGCAACCAGGTGTCCCTGTACGCACCCGGCGCCTAGGCACCGTTCCAGGATTTTTTCCAATGTTGAACCATCCCCTGCCCCACTGGCCCCTGCTGCTGTCCGCCCCGGTACTTGTCCTGCTGGGTGCATGCTCCGACAAGACCCCGGTGGCCTGGTCCGGTTACGCGGAAGGCGACTACGTTTACGTGGCCGCCCCCCTGGCCGGGCGACTGGACCGTGTGGCGGTCAAAGCCGGCCAAAACATCACCCGGGGAGCGCCCCTGTTTGCGCTGGAAGCCGAGAGCGAAAATGCCGCACGCGACGAGGCCGCCGCGCGCCTGGCCAGCGCGCAGGCGCAGGCCACGAATCTGGACAAAGGCAAACGCGCCGAAGAAATCGCCGTGTCCGAGGCCCAGCTGGCCCAGGCCCAGGCCAACGCCACCCTAGCCCGGCACGAGCTGGAGCGGCAGCAGCAGCTCGTCGCCCAGGGTTTTGTATCCAAGGCCCATATAGACGATGCCACCCTCGCCGTGACCCAGACCCAGGCCCGCGTCCAGGAGCTGCAAGCCGCCCTGCGCGTGGCCCGCCTGCCCGCCCGCACGGACGAGCGCGCCGCCACCCAGGCCAGCGCCCAGGCCGCCGGCGAGGTGCTGCGCCAAAGCGAGTGGCGTACCGGGCAGAAACAACAGACCGCACCCGCAGACGCGCTGGTGGCCGATGTGTTTTTTCAACCCGGCGAATTCGTCCCCGCCGGGCAACCCGTGGTCTCGCTCCTGCCCCCGCAGAACATCAAGGCGCGTTTCTTTGTGCCCGAGTCGGCCCTGGCCTCCATCCACGCCGGCCAGGCGGTCATCCTGTCGTGCGACGGCTGCCCCCCCATGACTGCGCACATCTCGCGCATTGCCACCCAGCCCGAATACACCCCTCCCGTGATCTACTCCAACGCCCAGCGCGCCAAGCTGGTGTTCATGGCCGAAGCCCAGCCCGCCCCGCAGGACGCCGCCCACCTCAAGCCCGGCCAGCCGCTGGATGTGCGCCCCACTGGCAAGGGCGACAACACGCCATGACCGCCCTGGCCATTGATGTCCAGGACCTGAGCAAAACCTATGGCGGCCGCGCCGTGGTGGACCATATCCAACTCCAGGTCGGCAGCGGGCGCATCTGCGGCTTTTTGGGCCCCAACGGCAGCGGCAAGACCACCACCATTCGCATGCTGTGTGGGCTGCTCACCCCCGACAGCGGCAGCGGTACCTGCCTGGGGCTGGACATCATCCAGGACGCCGCCGCCATCAAGCGCCAGGTGGGCTACATGACCCAGCGCTTCGGCCTCTACGACGACCTCTCCATCCGCGAGAACCTCGACTTTGTGGCCCGCCTGTTCGAACTGCCCAACCGCCGCACCACCGTGGACCAGGCGCTGGAACGCCTGGGCCTGACCGCCCGGCAAAAGCAGTTGGCCGGCTCCTTGTCGGGCGGCTGGAAACAGCGCCTGGCGCTGGCCGCCTGCCTGATCCACGAGCCCCGCCTGCTGCTGCTGGACGAGCCCACCGCAGGTGTGGACCCCAAGGCGCGGCGCGAGTTCTGGGACCAGATCCACGCCCTGGCCGAGCAAGGCATCACCGTGCTGGTCTCCACCCACTACATGGACGAAGCCGAGCGCTGCCACGATCTGGTCTACATCGCCTACGGCGAAATCCTGGCCCAGGGCAGCGCGGCCAGCATTGTGGAGTCTGCCGGCGCAAGTGACCTGGAAGACGCCTTTGTGCGCCTGGTGGGCCGTGCCACCGACAATTTTGCAACCAAGGCCGGCGCATGACCCGTTTTTCCATGAATCGCATGCGGGCGGTATTCATCAAGGAATTCCAGCAGATGATGCGCGACCGCGTGACCTTTGGCATGGCGGTGATCATTCCCATCCTGCAGCTGGTGCTCTTTGGCTACGCCATCAACACCGACCCCAAGGGGCTGCCCACCGTGGTGGTGAGCACCGACAACGGCCCCATGTCGCGCGGCGTGCTGGCCGCCATGCAGAACACCGGCTATTTCCGCATAGACCACACGCTCACCAGCGAGAAGGAAGCCGAGGCCCTGGTGGAAGACGGCGAGGTGCAGTTCATGGTGGTCATACCGCCGCACTTCTCACAAGACCTGATCCGTGGTGAAAAACCGGTGATCCTGGTGTCGGCCGACGCCACCGACCCCAGCGCCTCGGGCAACGCCATTGCAGCACTCAGCGCACTGGTGCCGCAGGCCATCGCCCACGACCTGCCCGGCGCGCTACGCACCCTGAACCCGGCCGCGCCACCCTTTGAATTGCGGGTGCACCGCCGCTACAACCCCGAGGGGCTGTCGCGCTACAACATTGTTCCCGGCCTGGTGGGCACCATCCTGACCATGACCATGGTAATGCTCACGGGGCTGGCCATGACCCGCGAGCGCGAGCGCGGCACCATGGAAAACCTGCTGGCCACACCCGTGCGCCCCAGCGAAGTCATGGTGGGCAAGATCTTGCCCTACGTGGTGATGGGCTACATCCAGCTGGGGGTCATTCTGGGCGCCGCATTTGTGCTGTTTGAAGTGCCCATGGTGGGCAGCATGACGCTGTTGCTGGCCATGATTGGCGTGTTCATGCTGGCCAACCTGGGCGTGGGCTTCACCTTCTCCACCGTCGCCAAAAACCAGCTGCAAGCCGTGCAGATGACTTTCTTTTTCTTTTTGCCGTCCATGCTGTTGTCGGGCTTCATGTTCCCTTTCCGGGCCATGCCGGTGTGGGCCCAATGGGTGGGCGAGATTCTGCCGCTGACCCACTTCCTGCGCATCGTGCGCGGCATCCTGCTCAAGGGCAACACGCTCCCGCAGCTGCTGCAGGACCTGTGGCCCATGCTGCTCTTCTTGCTGGTGGCCGGGGTGGTGGCGCTCAAGCGTTACCGGCAGACGCTGGACTGAGCGCGGGGCGGTGCCCGCTCACCCCATCTGCGCCCAGGCCTTGTCCAGCCGCTTCACGCTCACCGGCTGCGGCGTGCGCAGCTCCTGCGCAAAGAAGCTCACGCGCAGTTCTTCCAGCAGCCAGCGGAACTCCTGCATGCGCTCGTCCACCGCGCCCTTGCGTTCGGCCACCAGGCGCCAGTAGCGCTGTTCCAGCGGGCGCAACTCGGCCAGGCGGGTAGCGTCACGGGCGGGGTCGGCGCGGTACTTGTCCAGGCGCAGGGTGATGGCCTTGAGGTAGCGCGCCAGGTGCTGCAGACGGTCCCACGGGGCTGCCTGCAGGAAGCGCTTGGGCATGAGGCGCTGCAGTTGCTGGGTGCAGTCGGCTACGGCGTCCGGCGCGTTCTTGGTGTCCTTGATCTTGCGCGCCGCGGTGGCGTACTCCAGCAGGATGGTGCCGGTCAGGCGCGCCACTTCGTTGGCGATGAGCGTCAGGCGGCCGCGACCTTCGTCCACCCGGCGTTTGAAGGCGAATTCGTCGGTAGGCAGCGGCTCCAGCAGGAAGGCACGGTCCAGCGCCACGGCCAGTATCTGCTCGCGCAGTTCTTCGATGGTCCCCCCGCCACTGCCGTTGTCAGCCTTGCCCACGTTCATGTAGGCCACCGCCATTTTCTGCAGGTCGGGGATGTTTTTCTCCAGATACTTCAGCGCATCCTTGATCTGCAGCGCAAACAGGCGGCGCAGCCCGGCGCGGTGCTTGGCGGCGGCTATTTCGGGCTCGTCAAACACTTCCACCGTCACGGCGTCGCCGGCGTCGATCAGGGCCGGAAAGCCGATCAGCGTCTGGCCGCCCTTCCTGATTTCCAGCAGCTCGGGCAGTTCGCCAAAGGTCCAGGCGGTATGGCGTTGGTCGGCTGGCGTGGCTTTTGCGCCGCCAGCGGGTGGGGTTTTTGCTATCTTTTCAGGAGCTGTCTGCGCAGGTTTTTCGGAGGCTTTCGGGCTATTTTGTCCGGAATTTTGCACGGCAGCGCCCGCCACGGGCGCACCGCCGCCCTGCCCCAGCTTCAGGTTGGCCAGCGCCTGGAATGCGCCGCGCGCCTGCTTGCCCCACTCTGCCTTGAGCGCACCCAGGTTGCGGCCCTGGCCGAGCTGGCGGCCGTGTTCGTCCACCACGCGGTAGTTCATGAAGAAGTGCGGGCTGAGCATGTCCACCTTGATATCGGCGCGCACGATGTCCAGGCTGGTGGCTTCGCGCACCAGCTTCAGCACCGCATCCACCAGGCTGCCGGTGCCAAACTGCTCCGGTGCGTTCAGCGTCTCGGCAAACCGGGTGGCGGTCTCGGGCAGCGGCACCAGGCGGCTGCGGGGGCGCTGGTGCAGGGTCTTGAGCAGCGCCTGCACCTTGTCCTTGAGCATGCCGGGCACCAGCCATTCGCAGCGATCTTCGTTCACCTGGTTGAGCACAAACAGGGGCACGGTCACGGTCAGGCCGTCGCGCGCGTCGCCGGGTTCGTGCAGGTAGGTTGCCGCGCAGTCCACGCCGCCCAGGCGGATGGTCTTGGGAAAGGACGCGGTGGTGATGCCGGCGGCCTCGTGGCGCATCAGCTCCTCGCGGGTGAGGTGCAGCAGCTTCGGATTCTTCTTCACCTCCTCGCGGTACCAGCGCTCCAGCGAATAGCCGCTGCACACGTCGGCGGGCAACTGCTGGTCGTAGAAGGCGTAGATGAGCTCGTCGTCCACCAGCACGTCCTGCCGGCGCGCCTTGTGTTCCAGTTCCTCCACCTGCTTGATGAGCTTGTGGTTGGCGGCCAGGAACGGCAGCGGGGTTTCCCACTCCTTGCCCACCAGGGCTTCACGGATGAAGATCTCCCGCGCACCGGCCAGGTCCACGCGGCCGTAGTTGGTGCGCCGCCCGCTGTAGACCACGATGCCGTACAAGGTGGCCCGCTCCAGCGCCACCACCTCGGCGGCTTTCTTTTCCCAGTGCGGGTCCAGCAGCTGTTTCTTGAGCAAATGGCCGCCCACCTGCTCCAGCCACTGCGGTTCGATGCCCGCAATGCCGCGGCCGAACAGGCGCGTGGTTTCCACCAGCTCGGAGGCTACGATCCACTTGCCCGGCTTCTTGGTCAGGTGCGCGCCCGGGTGGGCAAAGAACTTGATGGAGCGCGCGCCCAGGTACTCGCCGTTCTGGCCCTCTTCGAGTTTGCAGCCAATGTTGCCCAGCAGGCCCGAAAGCATGGAAAGGTGCAACTGCTCGTAGCTGGCGGGGGTGGTGTTCATGCGCCACTTGTGCTCGGCCACCACGGTGTGCAGCTGGCTGTAGATGTCTTTCCACTCCCGCACGCGGCGGATGTTGACGAAGTTCTGCCGCAGCAGTTGCTCGTATTGACGGTTGGTGAGCTTGTGCGTGGGTTGGGCGCCAGGCGTGGCGGCCGTTTTTTCTCCGCGCGCATCGTGGATCCACTTCCAGAGCTTGAGGTAGCCCACAAACTCGCTCTTCTCATCGTCAAACTTCTTGTGTGCCGTGTCGGCCTGCTGCTGCGCTTCCATCGGCCGGTCGCGCACGTCCTGCACAGAAAGGGCCGACGCAATCACCAAGGCCTCGTCCAGGGCCTCCCGGTTTCTGGCTTCCAGCAGCATCCGCCCCACCCGCGGGTCCAGCGGCAACTTGGACAACTCGCCACCCAGCGGCGTCAACTCATTCGCGTCATCCACCGCACCCAGCTCATTGAGCAACTGGTAACCATCGGCAATGGCGCGCCCACTGGGACGCTCCAGGAACGGAAAGTCCTCCACGATGCCCAAGTGCAACGACTTCATCCGCAGGATGACGCCCGCCAGCGAGCTGCGCAAAATCTCCGGATCAGTAAACCGGTCGCGCCCGGCAAAGTCCTTTTCGTCGTACAGGCGGATGCAAATGCCGTTGGCCACGCGGCCGCAGCGCCCGGCGCGCTGGTTGGCGGCCGCCTGGCTGATGGGCTCGACCAGCAGCTGCTCCACCTTGCTACGAAAACTGTAGCGCTTTACGCGCGCGGTGCCTGCATCAATGACGTATCGGATGCCCGGAACCGTGAGCGAGGTCTCGGCCACGTTGGTGGCCAGCACCACGCGCCGTCCGGTGTGGCCGTCAAAGATGCGGTCCTGCTCAGCCGGGCTCAGGCGGGCAAACAGGGGCAGCACCTCGGCGTTGCGCATCACCGGTTGGTGGCTCAGGTGCTTGCGCAGGTGGTCGGCCGCCTCGCGGATCTCGCGCTCGCCGGGCAGGAAGACGAGAATGTCGCCACTGTTGTGCGGGTCACGCCAGAGCTCGTCCACGCCATCGGCAATCGCGCTGTTCAGGTCGTATTCGCGGCTTTCCTCAAACGGCCGGTAGCGCGTCTCCACCGGAAACATGCGCCCGGAGACCATGATGACCGGCGCGGGGCCCTTGGAAGATTTGAAATGGTCGGCAAAACGCTGGGCATCAATCGTGGCCGAGGTCACCACGATCTTCAAGTCCGGGCGGCGCGGCAGGATCTGGCGCAGGTAGCCCAGCAGGAAGTCGATGTTGAGCGATCGCTCGTGCGCCTCGTCGATGATGAGGGTGTCGTAGGCGTTCAGCAGCGGGTCGGTCTGCGTCTCGGCCAGCAGAATGCCGTCGGTCATCAGCTTGACCGAAGCGTCCTTGCTCAACCGGTCCTGGAAGCGCACCTTGTAGCCCACCACGTCGCCCAGCGGGGTCTTCAGCTCCTCGGCAATGCGCTTGGCCACGCTGCTGGCGGCAATGCGCCGCGGCTGGGTGTGGCCAATGAGCTTGCCGCGCTGGCCCGCCGGGTAATTGAGCTTGCCACGCCCCAGGGCCAGCGCGATCTTGGGCAATTGGGTGGTCTTGCCAGAACCGGTCTCGCCACAGACGATGATGACCTGGTGCGCCTGCAGGGCGGCCATGATCTCGTCGCGTTTACCCGACACCGGGAGCGTTTCAGGAAAGTCGATTGGCAGGGGGCAGGTAGTCAAGGTACTAACTTCGTAGAGAATTGCAGATTATCCCCGCCTCCACCGCATTCACCACCCGCGCACACCATGTCCTCTGTTTTCAATTTCACCTTCGTGCCCTGGTTCCGCTCGGTAGCGCCCTACATCCACAAGTTCCGCAACCAGACGTTCGTAGTGGGCATCGCCGGCGAGGCCATTGCAGCCGGCAAGCTGCAAAACCTGGCGCAGGACTTGGCCATGATCCAGAGCATGGGCGTGAAGATTGTGCTGGTGCACGGGTTTCGCCCGCAGGTGAACGAGCAGCTCAAGGCCAAGGGCCACGCCGGCAAGTATTCGCACGGCACCCGCATCACCGACGAAGTGGCGCTGGACTGCGCCCAGGAGGCCGCCGGCCAGTTGCGCTACGAAATTGAAGCGGCGTTCAGCCAGGGCCTGCCCAACACGCCCATGGCCGACTCCACCGTACGCGTCATCTCGGGCAACTTCATTACCGCGCGGCCGGTGGGCATTGTGGACGGCGTGGATTTCCAGCACTCGGGGCTGGTGCGCAAGGTGGACACGGCAGGCATCAGCCGCGTGCTCGACATGGGCGCCATGCTGCTGCTCTCGCCCTTTGGTTTTTCACCCACCGGCGAGGCCTTCAACCTGGCCATGGAGGAAGTGGCCACGTCGGTGGCCACCGCCCTGCAGGCCGACAAGCTCATCTTTGTGACCGAGGTGCCCGGCATCCGGCTGCGCCCGCTGGAAGCAGCTTCGGACGACAACCCCATCGACACCGAGCTGCCGCTGGCCGCCGCCGAAAAGTTGCTGACCCAGCTGCCGGCAGCCAACCAGCCCACCGACACAGCGTTTTACCTGCAGCATTGCGTCAAGGCCTGCAAGAACGGCGTGGAACGCAGCCACATCATTCCCTTTTCCGTGGACGGCTCCATCCTGCTGGAGGTGTACGTGCACGACGGCATTGGCACCATGGTGGTGGACGAAAAGCTGGAGAGCCTGCGCGAGGCCTCGGTGGACGACGTGGGCGGCATCCTGCAGCTGATTGAGCCGTTCGAGAAAGACGGCACCCTGGTCAAGCGCAGCCGCACCGAAATCGAGCGCGACGTGGGCAACTACACCGTGATCGAGCACGACGGCGTGATCTTTGCCTGCGCGGCGCTCTACCCCTACCCGGAAGCCAAGACCGCCGAGATGGCGGCCCTGACGGTGTCACCCCAGGTACAGGGCCAGGGCGACGGCGAACGCGTTCTAAAGCGCATCGAGCAGCGTGCGCGCCAAGCCGGGCTGGACAGCATTTTTGTGCTGACCACCCGTACCGCGCACTGGTTCCTCAAGCGGGGTTTCGTACAGACCGACCCCGAGAAACTGCCGGAAGCCCGCCGGCGCCTCTACAACTGGGACCGCAAGAGCCAGGTGCTGTTCAAGAAACTGGGCTGAGCCCGCTCAAGCCTGGCGCGCACGGCGCCACACCAGCAGGGAACCCACCAGGGCCATGGCGCAGAACCACAGGAACGACCAGTTGGCGATGGAGCCGCCCAGGAAAGTCCAGTCCACCTGCGTGCAGTCGCCGCCGCCACGAAAGATCATGGGAATGGCGCGCTGCAGCGGAAAGGTCTCGATCATGCCGTACAGGTCGCGCCCGCAGGACACCACTTCCGGCGGGTACCACTGCAACCAGCTCTGGCGGGCTGCCACGTAGGCGCCGGCCACGGCCAGCACCACCAGCACGGCACTGCCGCCAATTTGCACGCCTTTTCGGCCGCTAGCAGCCGTCAATGCTGCGCAGATAGCTATCAAAACCATAGCGTAACGCTGCACGATGCACATCGGGCACGGCACCAGACCCACCACGTGCTGCAGATACAGGCCAAACGCCAGCAGGGCGACACAGGCCGCGCTCACCAACACCAGCACGCGCCGGGGCGCATGGTCCAACTGATCCATCACGAAGTTCAAAATAAGCATCCTTGTCAGCAATCGGCGCCGCACACCTGCGTGGCGCCCCATGGTCAGGGTCCATTTTGCCTGCGAAGTTCCCCCAGGAAACGCCCGGTTGCTCGGGATGGACACTGCAAACCGAATAAGATTCGGCATCCGGTGTTCACCGACACCTATTCTTTCACGCAGAGGTTATCCATGGCACGCACCGTCAACTGTATCAAGCTGGGCAAAGAGGCCGAAGGCCTGGACTTTCCCCCCTATCCCGGCGAACTGGGCAAACGCATCTGGCAAAACGTCAGCAAGGAAGCCTGGGCGGGCTGGCTCAAGCACCAGACCATGCTGGTCAATGAAAACCGCCTGAACCTGGCCGACGCCCGCGCCCGCCAGTACCTGGCGCGGCAGATGGAAAACCATTTCTTCGGCGACGGCGCCGACGCTGCCCAGGGCTACGTGCCACCGTCGGCCTGATTTTTTCGTCCGCCGCCCCGTGGCTGACCACCTGGCGACGCACAGCCTGGCGTCCTGCGGCCTGCCCGGCGCATGGGCCAGGCACCCGGCCTGGACCGTACTCGACACCGATTTCCAGGACGGCCGCCGCTTTCTGAGCACCTGGCTGGCGTGGCGGCACGACCCGCAACGCCCTCGCCTGCTGCATTACGTGGGCATCGCACCAGCCGCCACCGCGGCCCCTGCCGACGTGCACCCCGATGACGAATGGGGCACGCTGGCGCACGCCCTGGCAGCCCAGTGCACCGGACTGGGGCCCGGTTTTCACCGCATCCAGCTGGACGGCGGCCACGTGTCGCTGACGCTGTGCCACGGCGACACGCAGGCCATGCTGGGCGAGCAGGTGTTCCAGGCCGACACCGTGTGGGGCGGCACGCCGCAGGACAAATGGGCGGCCCAGTTGCTGGCCAGGCGCTGCAAGCGCGGCACCCGGTTCGCCTTGCACCCCACGGCACCGGCGGCGCCCACGGCGGCACACCGTGCCCCCCTGGCGGCGCTGCTGCAGGGCGCCGGCTTTCAAACCGATCCTCCGAGCCCTGACGCGGACGGCATGGCAGACGCCTTCACCGGCACGTTCGAACCGCGCTGGGACATCCCGAACCGCCGCACCCCCCGCGCCCACGCCGTGCAGCCCCCGACCCGCTGCGCCGTCATAGGCGCCGGCATGGCCGGCGCCAGCGTGGCCCAGGCACTGGCCCTGCGCGGCTGGCAGGTTACCGTGTTCGACCAGGATGCCGCACCCGCCAGCGGGGCATCGGGCGTACCCGTCGGCCTGGCGGTACCCCATGTCTCCGCCGACGACAACCCGCGCTCACGCCTCTCCCGCAGCGGCACCCGCCTGCTGCTGCAACACGCCCGGAACCTGCTGGTACGTGGACAGGACTGGGACCCCAGCGGCGTCCTGGAGCGCCGGAGAAACGCCGCCCCCCACTGGCACCCGCAAGCCGCCTGGATCAAGCCGGCCACGCTGGTGCAAGCCTGGCTGGCACAGCCTGGCATCACCTTCGTCGGCAATGCCAAGGTGGCTGGCCTGCACCGCGCCGACGACACCCTCTGGCTGCTGCAGGACCCACAGGGCCAGGAACTGGGCCGTTTTGCCGTGGTGGTGCTGGCCAACGCCCTGGGCTGCGCCGCCCTGCTGAAAAACGGGGCACCAGCCAACGCGCTGCCAGGCCCCGAACTGCAGGACAAACTGGCAACCTTGCAGGCAGTGCATGGCACCCTGAGCCATGGAACCTACGCCGAGGACATTCCCGGCCTGCCAGCCACGCCGGTCAACGGCCACGGCTGTTTCATCCCCCATGTTCCCGGCGCCAGGGGCGAGCAATGGGTGGCCGGCTCCACCTTTGAAACCGACGCCCTGGCCGCCGCGGATCTGTGGGCGCAGCACGCCGCCAACATGGCGCGTCTGCAGCACCTGTTGCCCGAAGGTGGCGCCGAACTGGCCGAAACGCTGGACCGCGGGCCAGTGGCGCAGTGGTCGGCCACCCGCTGCGTCACGCATGACCGGCTGCCCCTGGTCGGCCCCATCGACACGCCCACGGGCTCCGGGCTGTGGCTGTGCGTGGGCATGGGTTCGCGGGGCCTGAGCTTTACGGCCCTGTGTGCCGAACTGCTGGCGGCCCGCCTGGGCGCCGAGCCCCTGCCGGTGGAGCACAGCCTGTCGCGCAGCCTGGACGCCAACCGCGTGCGCCGCCTCAGACCTGCTGCAGCAAAGCCAGCACCTGCGGCGGATTGAACGGCACTTCCAGCAGCCCTTTGCATCCCAGCGCTTCGGCACGCTCCATGGCCTGCCAGGAGGGCGCTGCCGTGGCCACCACCACCGCATGGGGCGGCGCCAGCAGGTCGGCAAACGATTGCACCAGCGCCCACGGGTCGGCGTCGGCCAGTTCCAGGCTCACCACCACCAGGTCGTAACGGCGCTCCGCAAGGCAGTTGCCGGCGTGCACCGCGCTGTCGGCGTCGTCCACATCCGTCAGGCCCGCCAGGGCCAGGCGGGCGCGCAAATACAGCGCTTCCTCGCGGGCCAGCCCCACCAGCAGCGACGCCTTGATCCCGGGCGGAACGGTCGGGTCCACCGGGTCATCCAGTCCCAGGTCAATGTCCACTTCGGCCTGCGAGGCAAACAGGCTGTCGAGCGCCTGCAGCAGGGCGGGCCAGTCCACCGGTCGCGGAAAGGTCCGCCATGCCGCCTCCGACACCCGGCTCCCCACACAGAGGCGCTTGAGGTTGGTGTTGAAACCGGGGGATGCCTGGTCCAGCCCGGACTCGTATGAATCCACGTCGATCAGGGCCACCTGCGGTGGCGCCGCCTGCTCGGGGGTCCACAGCGCGTAGGCCGGGGTCTGGCCTGCCGAGAGCCGGAACAGGGTGTTGAGCGTGTGCCGCTCCACATCGCTGAACCCCACTACCTTGACCCACACCGTAGCCGTCATGCGTGTGCAGCCGCCTTACTGGTTGGCCGCCGCCGGGCGGTGGCTGCGCACATAGCTGTCTGCCGGCTGGTAGTTCCTGCCGTCGGCATAGCGCCACTGCACCATGGTGCCCTTCTGGCCGCGCAGATCCAGCTTGCCCACATAGGCACCCATGGTGGACTGCTGGTCCAGGGCGCGGAACTCCGCCGGACCGAACGGCGTGGTAAAGGTCAGGCCACGCATGGCGGTGACCAGCTTCTCGTTGTCGGTGCTTTTGGCCTTGCGGATGGCGGCAAAGATGGCCTGCATGGTGGCGTAGCCCACCACCGAGCCCACCTTGGGGTTTTCGTTGAACTTCTTGTAGTAGTTGGCGGCAAACGCGCTGTGCTCCTTGGTGTCAATCTGGTCCCAGGGGTAACCGGTCACGATCCAGCCCCGGGGGGTTTCGTCCTTGAGCACGTCCAGGTACTCGGGTTCGCCCGAGAGCATGGACACCACCGGCGTTTTGGGGAACACATTGCGCTGGTTGCCTTCACGCACCAACTTGGCCAGATCGGCGCCAAAGGTCACGTTGAAAATGGCATCGGGGTGCGCCTGCATCACCGCCTGCAGGGTGGTGCCTGCGTCCAGCTTGCCCTGGGCCGGCCACTGCTCGGCCACGAACTCCACGTCGGGGCGGCGCGCCTTGAGCAAGGCCTTGAAGCTGGCGACCGCACTTTGCCCGTACTCGTAGTTGGGCGCGATGGTGGCCCAGCGCTTGGCCGGCAGCTTGGCGGCCTCTTCCACCAGCATGGCCGCCTGCATGTAGGTACTGGGGCGCAGGCGGAAGGTGTAGCGGTTGCCCTTCTCCCACACCATGGCGTCGGTCAGCGGCTCGCTGGCCACGAACAGGCGTTTGTTCTTGAGCGCGTGGTCGGCCAGCGCCAGGCCCACATTGGACAGAAAGCCCCCCGCCAGCACGTCCACCTGCTCCTTGGACGTGAGCTCGATGGCGTGGCGCAGGGCCTCTTCAGGCTTGCCAGCGTCGTCCCGCGCCACCACCTGCACCGGGCGGCCGAGCAGCCCGCCAGCGGCGTTGATTTCGTCCACCGCCAGCTGCCAGCCCTGGCGGTAGGGCGTGGTGAACTGCGGCATGCTGGAATAGCTGTTGATTTCACCAATCTTGATTGGCTTGCCCTGGGCAAACACCCCGGCGGACAACACCGCCACCAACGCGGTCAACACATGTTTCATACATTCTCCCGAGTCTTTGACTCTAGCAGCGAATCGCACCGTGGCGCACGCAAGACACCGCTGTTTTACGCGACACAATAGACCCCCAGACCCGCGGATGGAGAATTTCATGATACTTGTGGCCGGCTCAGCCAACCTGGACTTCGTGGTCCGGGCGGCGCACATCCCCAGCCCGGGCGAAACGGTGCTGGGTCGCGACTTCAAGACCTACCCGGGCGGCAAGGGCGCCAACCAGGCGGTGGCCGCCGCGCGCGCTGGCGGCGTGCCCACGCACATGCTGCTGGCCCTGGGTGCCGACGCCCACGCCGAGCCACTGGAGGCCTCGCTGCGCGAGGCCCTGGTGAAACTGCACCTGGTGCGGGTGCCCGATCAGGCCACGGGCTGCGCCTTCATCTGCGTGTCCGACGACGCCGAAAACGCCATCACCGTGGCCCCCGGCGCCAACCTGAGCCTGCAGCCCCGGCACCTGCCGCCACTGGTGGGTTTCAGCCACCTGATGCTGCAGCTGGAGACCCCGCTGGCCACCGTCACGGCCTACGCCCAGGCCGCCCGCCGCCAGGGCGTGACCGTGGTGCTCAACCCCGCCCCGGCGCAGGCCCTGCCGGCGCCGCTGCTGGAAGCGGTCGACATCCTGATCGTCAACGAAGGCGAACTGGCCGCCCTGGCCGGCCACCAGGGCAGCATTGCGCAATGCCTGGAACGCATCCACGTTCCCACCGTGGTGGTGACCCTGGGCCACCACGGCTGCTGTGCGCGCAGCCACGGGGTGTTTTTCCTGCAGGAAGCGTTTGACGTGACGCCGGTCGACACCACCGGCGCCGGCGACACCTTCTGCGGCAGCCTGGTTGCAGCCCTGCACCTGGGCGCAGACGTTCCGCTGGCCCTGCGCATGGCCAGCGCCGCCGGCGCCCTGGCCTGCACGCGCCCGGGCGCGCAATCCAGCATTCCGCAGGCGGCCGAAGTGACCACCTTCCTGGCGCAACAACCCCCACCCAACCCCGCCCGGCTCACCGCGTTGCGCTACCTGTGTGGGCTGACCGGGCCCGCCAGCCCCCGCTGACCGATATCTTGCCCATGCACACCATCGCACCCCGCAAAGTCATTTTTGATACCGACCCCGGCGTGGACGACGCCATGGCGCTGTATTTCGCGCTGGCCCACCCCGGCATCGAAGTGGTGGGCATCACCACCACCTTTGGCAACGTCTCGGTGGAGCAGGCCGCGGCCAACGCGCTGTACCTGACGGCCATCGCCAACCGGTCCGTACCGGTAACGCAGGGCGTCAGCACCCCCTGGTGCAAGCCGGGGGAGGCGCCACCCGACTACATCCACGGCGCCGACGGCCTGGGCAACCTGCCCTCCCGCGTCGCCACGACCAACCGGCTGGACCCGCGGGCTTCGGCCCAGTTCATCGTGGACATGGCGCGGGCGCAGCCCGGCGCCATCACGCTGGTGGCCGTGGGCCCGCTGGGCAACCTGAGCCTGGCACTCAAACTGGAGCCTGCCCTGCCGCGCCTGCTGCGCGAAGTCATCCTCATGGGTGGCACCATCACCGAGCCGGGCAACGTGTCGCCGGTGGCCGAATCCAACATCTGGAACGACCCGCACGCCGCCGAGCAGGTGTTTGGCGCCGGCTGGCCACTCACCATGGTGGGGCTGGACGTGACCCACCGGGTGGTGACACCGCTCACCCTGTTCCGGCGCATTGCCGAACACCACCGCCACCCGGCAACCGACACCCTGCACCATGCCGTGGGCTTCTATTCCCGCTTCTACAGTGCGCAGCACCCCCGCCTGGCGGCCGACCCCGGTTGCTTTGCCCACGATGTGCTGGCCTTCATCTACCTGGTGAGCCCCGCGCTCTTCACGCGGGAGCGCGGCTGCATCCGCGTGGCCACCGACGGGCTGGCCCAGGGGCAGACCATGCTCAAGCGGCTGGCGCACCTGAACTACCCGCAGCCCGGCTGGGAGGCCCACCGGCCACTGGCCGACGTGTGCATGCAGGTGGACGCCGCCGGCTGTCTGGCGCTGTTTGAACAGACGCTGATGGCGGACTGGCTGACGCGGTAATCGATCGGGGCAGGCGCCTCAGGCAGCCACCCCGAACAGCGCGCCCACCCCGGCCGTCAGCGCCATGGCCATGGCGCCCCAGAAGCAGACCCGCACCGCTGCCGCGGTGACACCGGCGCCGCCCGCGCGGGCCCCAACCGCCCCCAGCAAGGCCAGAAACACCAGCGAACTGCCCGCCACACCCCACATGAGCGCCGCCACCGGCAACAGCCAGACAACCAGCAAAGGCAGGACGGCACCCAGGGCGAACATGGCCGCCGAAGCCAGCGCGGCCTGCACCGGCCGCGCGGCCAGGGCTTCGGTAATGCCCAGTTCGTCGCGCCCGTGGGCGCCCAGGGCGTCGTGCTGCATCAGCTGGGTAGCCACCTGCGTGGCCAACGCCACGTCCAGCCCCCGCTGCACGTAGATGTCCCGCAACTCGGCGTGCTCATGCACGGGATCGGCGGCCAGTTCCTTGCGCTCGCGCTCCAGGTCGGCGTGCTCGGTATCCGCCTGGGAGCTGACCGACACGTACTCGCCCGCCGCCATGGACATGGCCCCGGCCACCAGCCCGGCAACGCCCGCCACCAGAATGCCCGGGCGACCGGTGCCGGAAGCGGCCACGCCCAGAATCAGGCTGGCCGTGGACACAATGCCGTCGTTGGCGCCCAGCACCGCCGCGCGCAGCCAGCCAATGCGGTGGGTCTTGTGTCGTTCGGTATGTCGCATGGTGTGGGTTCTCCGGGTGCGCAGGCAGGACAAAGGGTTCTGTGGCCCCCAGCGTACCCGAAAGCACGCTGCCCGACCCGGTCCTGCACCGTGCTCACCTCCTATATTCACCCAAAGAATATCAACATAGCGAAAATGTAGTTTTCAATCTAAAGCATGCCCTCTACAGTCGGGGCCATGCATGAATTGGCATTTGTTTTTGCGGGGTTTTTTGTGGGCCTGGTGGTCGGCCTCACCGGCGTGGGTGGTGGCTCGCTGATGACGCCCATCCTGATTTTCTTCTTCGGCGTCAAGCCGCACCTGGCCGTGGGTACCGACCTGCTGTTTGCCGCCTTCACCAAAATGGGCGGCACGCTCAAGCTGGCCCGTGCCCGGGTCATCGACTGGCCGGTGGTGCTCAACCTTTCCGCCGGCAGCATTCCGGCCGCGCTGATCACGCTCTACATCCTGCACGTGGTGGGTCCGGCCAGCGCCGCCATGCAAACCGTCATGACCAACACCCTGGGTGGCGCCCTGCTGCTCACGGCTGCCGCCACGCTGTACAAGGTGGTGCGGGGCAAGGCCGCGCCGATCAAACTGGCCCACGGGCAGGAAGCCGTCGCCGCCCGTCCGCGCCACTGGGGCCTGCCCCTGCTGTTCGGGGCGGTCATTGGCACGCTGGTGACGCTGACCTCCGTGGGCGCGGGCGCCATTGGCGTCACGGTGCTGATGATTCTGTACCCCCTGTTGCCCCTACCGCGCATCGTGGCTGCCGACATCGCCTACGCCGTGCCGCTGACCCTGGTGGCCGGCGCCGGGCACGCCTCGCTGGGTTCGGTGGACTGGACCATGCTGCTGAGCCTGCTGGCGGGCTCGCTGCCCGGCATCTGGGTGGGCTCGCACCTGATGGGCAAGACCCCCGAACGCGTCATCCGCTCCCTGCTCTCCTTCCTGCTGGCCTATGCCGGACTCAAGCTTATAGCCCTGTAAACCATGTACCAATACACCGACTTTGACCGCCAGTTCGTAAAAAACCGCGCCGCCCAGTACCGCGACCAGCTCGAGCGCAACCTGGCCGGCACGCTGGGTGACGCCGAGTTCCGCCCGCTGCGCCTGCAAAACGGCTGGTACATCCAGCGTTATGCGCCCATGCTGCGGGTGTCCGTTCCGTACGGCGAGCTGTCGAGCCCACAACTGCGCGTGCTGGCCAAAATCGCCCGCGAGTACGACCAGCCCGCCGCCGAGCTGTTCGAACAGGCACAGCACACCCAGGACCAACTGGGCGCCCTCAAGGCACCCCGCCTCAAGCACGGCTACGGGCACTTCACTACCCGCCTCAACGTGCAGTACAACTGGATTCCATTGACCAAGTCGGCCGACGTGATGGACCTGCTCGCCAGCGCCAACATGCACGGCATCCAGACCAGCGGCAACTGCATCCGCAACATTGCCAGCGACGCACTGGCCGGCATTGCCGTGGACGAAGTGGCCGACCCGCGTCCGTTCTGCGAAATCATCCGTCAGTGGGGCACCCTGCACCCCGAATTTGCCTTCCTGCCACGCAAGTTCAAGATTTCCGTGACCGGCGGCGCAGAAGACCGCGCCGCCATTGCCTGGTACGACGTGGGCCTGCAGCTGGTGCGCTCGGCACAGGGCGAGCTGGGCTTTCGGGTGCGCGTGGGCGGCGGCATGGGTCGCACACCGCTCATCAGCACCGTGGTGCGCGAGTTCCTGCCCTGGAACCAGATCCTGAACTACCTGGAGGCGGTGATTCGCGTCTACAACGGCTACGGCCGGCGCGACAACGTCTGGAAAGCCCGCATCAAGATCCTGGTGAAGGCCGAAGGCCAGCGCTACATCGACCAGGTGGAAGCCGAATACCAGCAGATCCTGGAGCTCGACGGCGCGCCGCACACCATCACCCAGGCCGAGTTCGACCGCGTCAACGCCTGCTTCGTGCCTCCGGTGCTGAACGCCCCGGCCGCCGCGGTGGAACCCATCTCCGCCGCCGAGGAGCCCGAATACGCCCGCTGGCTGGTGCGCAACGTGACGGCGCACCGCAACCCCGCCCTGCGCGCCGTGACCCTGTCATTCAAACGCCTGGGCTATGCGCCTGGCGATGCCACCGACGACCAGTTGGACGCCGCCGCCGACCTGGCCGACCGCTTTTCCGCCAGCGAAGCCCGCGTGACGCACGAGCAGAACCTGCTGCTGCCCTGGGTGCGTGCCGAACAGCTACCCGCCCTGTGGCGCGCGGCCAAAGCACTGGGCCTGGCCCGCGCCAACATCGGCCTGCTGACGGACATGATTTCCTGCCCCGGCGGCGACTTCTGCTCGCTGGCCAACGCACGGTCCATCCCGATTGCCGCCGCCATCACCGAGCGCTACCAGGACATGGACGAGCTGTTTGACCTGGGCGACATCGACCTGCACATCAGCGGCTGCATCAACTCCTGCGGCCACCACCACAGCGGCCACATCGGCATCCTGGGCGTGGACAAGGACGGCCGCGAGTGGTACCAGGTGTCGCTGGGCGGCTCCGACGGCACCAATCTGAGCGGCCCGGCCACGCCCGGCAAGGTGGTGGGCCCCTCGTTTGGCGCCGCCGAAATTCCGGGGGTGGTGGAGGCAATCCTGAACACCTACCGGGCCCAGCGCATCGGCCAGGAATACTTCATCGACACCCTCAAGCGGGTCGGCCACGAGCCCTTCAAGGCCGCGGCCAATGCCGCGCGCGTTCCCGACCTGCCGCCAGGCGAAGACGTGCTGCACAACCCGCCCGGCTATGCCCGCGATACCCAGGAAGCCTGAGCCCCCTCACGGAACTTTTACTATGAAATTGATAGCTACTTCCGCACATTCCACGGTGGCTGACAGCCCAAAAGTCATTGCTTTGGCGAACGATGCCGACCCCCGCGCGCTGGCGCTCGACGGCGTGGAGCGCATCGACCTGAACTTTCCCAAGTTCACCGATGGCCGCGCCTACAGCCAGGCCTTCCTGCTGCGCCGCCGCCTGGGCTTCAAGGGTGAACTGCGCGCCACCGGCGACGTGCTCATCGACCAGCTGGTGCACATGCAGCGCACCGGCTTTGATGCCGCCGTGCTGCGCGAAGACCAGAACCTGGCCTATGCGCAGGCGCAGTTCGAGCGCTTCAGCCGCTTCTACCAGGGCGACGCCGTGACGGTGCCGCCCGCCTTTGCCCAGACGGAGGTCGCATGAGCGCCATTGACCTGCACGCCCGCCCCTCCAGCGACTACGTGATCAAACTGGCGGAAGCCCGTGCCGTCCTGTCCCAGGCGGCAGCACAGTTCGTTGCCCCGGCCGAAGGTGGCGCGTCCGAAGTCACCCAGGCCTCCAGCCTGGGAGCGGAAGACGTGGTCATCAGCCACCTCATCAACAGCATGGAACTGGACATCGGCATCTTCGTGCTGGAAACCGGCCGCCTGCACCAGGAGACGCTGACCCTGCTGGAGCAGTTCAAGGCCAGTTCGCGCGCGCCCGTTACGGTGTACCACCCCGTGCAGGAGTCGGTGGTGCAATTCGTTGCCCGCGAAGGCAAGGACGCCATGTACAAGAGCATCGCCCTGCGCAAGGAGTGCTGCGGCATCCGCAAGATGGAACCCCTGGCGCGTGCGCTGGCGGGCAAGAAGGCCTGGATCACCGGCTTGCGCCGCGAACAGAGCGGCGCCCGCGCCGAGGTGCCGCTGGTCGACACCTCGGAGGCCCGCACCAAGCTCAACCCGCTGGCCAACTGGACCTGGGGCGACGTGTGGCACTACATCCGCGAAAACCAGGTGGCCTACAACCCGCTGCACGACGCCTTCTTTCCCAGCATCGGCTGCGAGCCCTGCACCCGCGCCATCAGCCTGGGTGAGGACTTCCGCTCCGGCCGCTGGTGGTGGGAAGACGAAACCGCCAAGGAATGCGGCCTGCACGTCAAGGCCGCCGACGCCACGGACACCGCCACTGTATCTTCTCTGCTCCCGAATCGAGCCTCCGCATGAACGCCATGACCGAACCTACCCATTTCGAACGCCTCTCCAACCAGCACCTGGATGCGCTGGAAGAGGAAACCATCTTCATCCTGCGCGAAGTCGCCGCCGCCTTCGAGCGCCCGGCCCTGCTGTTCTCCGGCGGCAAGGACTCGCTGGTCATGCTGAAATGCGCCGAAAAAGCCTTTGGCGCCGGCCGCATTCCCTACCCGCTATTGATGATCGACACCGGCCACAACTTCCATGAGGTGACTGATTTCCGCGATTTGCGCGCCAAGGAACTGGGCGCCGAGCTCATAGTGCGCAGCGTGGAAGACTCCATGAAGCGCGGTACCGTGCGCCTGGCGCACCCGGGCGAGAGCCGCAACGTGCACCAGTCGGTCACGCTGCTGGAGGCCATCGAGGAATTCCGCTTTGACGCCTTGATCGGCGGCGCCCGCCGCGACGAGGAAAAGGCCCGCGCCAAGGAACGCATCTTCTCCCACCGCGACAGCTTCGGTCAATGGCAGCCCAAGGCCCAGCGCCCCGAGCTGTGGACGCTGTTCAACACCCGCCTGCAGCCCGGCGAGCACTTCCGCGTCTTCCCCATTTCCAACTGGACCGAGCTGGACGTGTGGCAGTACATCGAACGCGAGCACATTGCCCTGCCCTCGCTCTACTACACGCACAAGCGCGACGTGGTGGAACGCAAGGGCCTGCTGGTGCCGGTGACCGACCTGACACCCGCCAAGCCCGGCGAAACCATCGAGAGCCGCGACGTGCGCTTTCGCACCGTGGGCGACATCACCTGCACCTGCCCGGTGGAGAGCACGGCCGCCAGCGCGGCCGACATCGTGATTGAGACGCTGGCCGCCGACGTATCCGAGCGTGGCGCCACACGCATGGACGACAAAACCTCCGAAGCTTCCATGGAGAAGCGCAAGAAAGACGGGTATTTCTAACATGACAACCGCTACAACTTTCATAGCTACGCACGCACATTCCACGGCGCCTGGCAGCCAAATTGATACCCAATCGGCGCTGCGCTTCATCACCTGCGGCAGCGTGGACGACGGCAAGAGCACGCTGATTGGCCGCCTGCTGGTGGACAGCCGCTCGGTGCTGCAGGACCAGCTGGCCAACGTCTCCAAGAGCGGCGAGGCCGACCTGGCGCTGTTCACCGACGGCCTCTCGGCCGAACGCGAGCAGGGCATCACCATCGACGTGGCCTACCGCTACTTCGCCACCCCCGCGCGCAAGTTCATCATCGGCGACGCGCCCGGCCACGTGCAGTACACCCGCAACATGGTCACTGCGGCCAGCAGTGCCCACGCCGCCGTGGTGCTGGTGGACGCCACCAAGCTCAAATGGCAGGAAGCTGGTCCGCTGGAACTGCTGGCGCAAACCCGCCGCCACGCGCTGCTGGTGAACCTGCTGCGCGTTCCCGGCATCGTGTTTGCCGTCAACAAGCTCGACGCCCTGGGCGACGACGCGGCAGCGGCCTTTGCCAAGATCCGCGAAGCCCTGCTGGCCTTTGCCGGCCACGCCGGCATTGCGGTCACCGCCATCGTGCCGATCTCGGCGCTCAAGGGCAACAACGTGGTGCAGGCCACCCCCGACTGGTGCGGCTACACCGGCCCGAGCCTGCTCGCCCTGCTCGAGCAGCTGCCCGTGACGGCCGCCGAGACCGATGTGCCCTTTGCCTTCCCGGTGCAGTGGGTGGAAAAGTTCTCCTCCTCGTCCGACACCTCGCAGGGCCGTCGCGTGTTCTGGGGCCGCGTGGCCACGGGCAGCGTGCAGCCGGGGCAGACCATCTCCATCCTGCCCAGCGGCCAGACCGCCACCGTGGCGCAGGTGCTCAACCACATCCGCGTGCCGGGTACCGTGGGTGCCGGACACAGCGCCGGCATCGTGCTGGACCGGGAGGTGGACGTCTCGCGCGGCGACTGGCTGCTGGCCTCCAACGACGCGCCCAGCCACTTCGACACCACGCGTGAAATCAAGGCCACGGTCGCCTGGATGGACGACGAACCCCTGGTGGCCGGACGCGTCTACTGGGCACTGCACGGCCACCGCTGGATCAAGGCCAAGGTCAAGCGCATCGTGCACAGCCTGGACATCAACACGCTGGAAGAGCACGATGCCACCCAGATCGAGCCCAACGCCATTGGCCATATCGAGCTGGCCCTGCAGGAACCCATTGCCGCGCTGCCGTACAGCCGCTCGCGGGTCTTGGGTTCGCTGATCCTGGTGGACACGGCCAGCCACAAGACCTCCGGGGCGCTGTTGCTGAACTGATAAAGGGCCGCCCAGGCCCCCAATTCCCTACCCCACGCATCTATATTGGAAGGCGTGGGGCCAAATGCCAATAAAATCAAGGGTGAATTTCCCTATATCGCCCAAGAAACCAAAATGACCCATACCGTCACCGAAGCCTGTATCAAGTGCAAGTACACCGATTGCGTCGACGTCTGCCCCGTGGACTGCTTCCGCGAAGGCCCCAATTTCCTGACCATCGACCCGGACGAGTGCATTGACTGCGCGGTGTGCATTCCCGAATGCCCGGTCAACGCCATCTACGCCGAGGAAGATGTGCCCGCCGACCAGCAGCACATGACGGCCCTCAACGCCGAACTGGCCAAGTTGCCCGGCTGGAAGAGCATCACCAAGCGCAAGGCCGAACTGCCTGAAGCCGAAGAGTGGAAAGACAAGACCGGCAAGCTGCAGTACCTGATCCGCTGAGTCGCGCTAGATGCCGCACGCCCACCCTGCTGCGCAGGTGCATGAAGGCGCCATCGAGACCGATGCCGTCATCGTGGGCGCGGGGCCCATCGGGCTGTTCCAGGTCTTTGAACTCGGCCTGCTGGAAGTCAGGGCCCATGTCATCGACGCGCTGGACCACCCCGGTGGCCAGTGTGTGGAGCTGTACGCTGACAAGCCCATCTACGACATTCCTGCCGTGCCGGTGTGCACCGGACGGGAGCTGACCGAGCGGCTGCTTCAGCAGATTGCCCCCTTTGGCGCCACCTTCCATTACGGGCAGATGGTTTCCACCGTCGAAAAACAGGCCGATGGCCGTTTCTTCGTGGCAACCAACACGGGCACCCGCTTTCTCACCAAGACCCTGTTCATCGCCGCCGGTGTGGGCGCCTTTTTGCCGCGCACCCTCCAGGTGGCGGGACTGGAGGCCTTCGAAGGCCGCCAGCTGGCCTACCGGGTCCGCGACCCGGCCGAATACGCGGACAAAAACCTGGTGATCGTTGGCGACGGCGATGACGCCATCGACTGGGCCCTGCGCTTGTGCACCGCCCATGCCGACGGCCACCCGCACAAGGCCCGCAGCGTCATCCTCATCCACCGGCGCGACAGCTTCACGGCCAACCCCGCCCGGGTGCGCACGATGCGGGCGCTGTGCGAAACCCTGGACATGCAGTTCATGGCCGGCCAGATCACGGATTTTGAAGCCAGCCAGGGCCGCCTCACGGCCCTCAAGGTCACCGGCGCCGACGGCATTACCCGCCAGGTGCCGCTGGACGCGCTACTGGTGCTCCTGGGCCTGTCACCCAAGCTGGGGCCCATTGCCCAGTGGGGGCTGGACATTGCGCGCAAGCAACTCGTGGTGGATACCGAAAAGTTCTCCACCAGCGAGCCCGGCATTTTTGCCGTGGGCGACATCAACGCGTACCCCGGCAAGAAGAAGCTGATCGTCAGTGGTTTTCACGAATGCACGCTGGCGGCCTACGGCGCCATGCCCTTCATTTTTCCCGAGAAGAACGTGCTGCTGCAGTACACCACCACCAGCCCCAAACTGCACAGGGTACTGGGTGTGGCGCCGACCGTTCTGGATTGAAGGTGCAAACTTTTTCAAAAATCCGCGTCCGATGTCAAAAATCCCAAATTTCGACGCTATAATTTGAGGCTTCATTCCTCAATAGCTCAGTTGGTAGAGCGCCGGACTGTTAATCCGTAGGTCCCTGGTTCGAGCCCAGGTTGAGGAGCCAAACAAAGCCGCAAGGCTGCAAAAAACCCCGCTATTTTCTGTAGTGGGGTTTTTTTCTTTTCCGGCAGGGATATCGCACTGCATGAAAGACCTTTACGCAACCCTTGGCGTCAGCAGCGCAGCAACGCTGGCAGACATCAAAAAGGCGTTTCGCCAGCTGGCGTCGCAGCACCATCCGGACCGAAACACCGATGCGAACGCACCCGCGCGCTTTCGCGCCGTGCAGGAGGCCTACGCGGTGCTGTCCGACGCCGACAAGCGCCAGGCCTACGACGACAACCGCCGGCGCAACCTGCTGGACAGCCCGATCGATACGGCACGCGAGATCTGGCAAAACTACTTCAACCGTCTACTGTGAGAGCGTCTGGAATGCACATTTCCCCCTACTTCCGCAACCTGCGCAGCGCCTACTTTGCCGAGCTCGATGACCTGAGCCAGGACTCCGAAGGCCTGTACGTCCTGAACCAGCGCCTGGCACAGCGGCGCAAGGAAATCGAGTTTCTGGTCCACATGCTGGAGCTCAGCCCCGAAATGGTGGCCGTGGTATTCCACAAGGCCTTCCGTTTCACCTCGCTGGCCGCCATGGACCACCTGCTGACCCATGAGGCCGAAGAACTGCCCGAGTGGGACAGCGTGGCCGACACCATCGAACTGGCGCCCTGGGCCCACAGCCTGGTCCAGACCGTGCGCAAGCAGCCCATGGGCGACTGGTTCCTGAGTGTGGCCGCAGCCCTGGAATACCTGTACACCAAACCCGAGCACCCGCAGGCCGCCGCAGCCGATGACGGGGCGTCGGACGACGCGCAGCACGACACGGAACGCGAAGGGCGCGCCCCGTTGGAAGGCGCTGACGATGAAGACGACGAGGACAGCGCCCGCGCCCGCGACGAAGCCGGCGCCGACTGGATGGTCGAACAGGGTTTTGACCGCAAAGACTGACCGCACCGCACTGGAGAACCCATGAGCACGCACCTTGCCCTGATCCAAAAAACCCAAAGCCTCATTGCCGCCGGCGACATCGTGGGCGCAGAGTCGGCGCTGACGGAACTGGCCGATACCGAAGGCGACGGCGCCCTGATGGTGGTGCTGGAGCAGTTGCCCCCCAAGGACGTGCTGGCCGTGATCCGCGAGTACGACAACTCCCGCGAATCCGTCATCAACCTGCTGGTGACGCCGGAGATGTTTGCCCGCGCCGTCGTCATCGAAAAGCAGTACAAAGACCTCACCCGCACCCATCTGCGCGGCATGATGAACTCCGTCATCTTCCGGGAAGACGCCGACCCGGTGGAATTCCTGAACGCCATTGGCGACCTGGAAGGCGGCAGCGAGGCGCTGGCCGACTACTTCTCCGAGAAATGGAGCCGCATCGAGGCTTTTGCCCGCACTGGCACCTTTGACGCAGTGGAAGACGACGGCGAGATGCTGTCCGAATCCGCCCTGCTGGCCAGCGCCTACGTGCCGCCCAAGCTGGAGCTCGACGAGGTCGCCGACCAGGACTGGATGCAGATGGCCTGGCTGCTGCGCTACGAGTGCCCGGATCTGTTCATGGAAATGGTCATGGTGCTGCGCGCCAAGGCCCGCGCCCACGATCTGGGCCTGGATGAAGACGATGACGAGGCGGTGCAAGCAGAGGAAGACGATGGCCGCATCGAAACCGGGGACACCGACCGCGGCAAGGCCACGCCGGCAGCGCGCGACGACGACGAGGAATCCGCCATCTGAACCCGGCGCCCGCACCCGCCTCCCACCTGCACGATGACGATGCCCCACACTGCCCCGCTCCACGCCGTATCGACCTATGACGCGCGCCCCTTCTTTGAGAAGGCGCTGGTCTACGGTGTGCAGCACGGCATCCTCAACCAGGCCCGGCTGGATGCCATCTGCGCCGACGCGCCCAAGGGCATGGTGCAGATTGCGCGCTACTTCGGCAACGAATTCCTGCGCCCGGAACTGGAGAAGGCCCGCGAGCGCATGGTCAACCTGGTGAGCCTGTACCTGGAGAGCAGCACCGCTGGCGACCTGCGCCAGGCCGCCGAGTCGCTGCGCGACCACTCCTTCCTGTCGCGCTCCAAAGGCGGCTCGGACATGCTCAAGGCCCTGATCGCCATGCCCCAAAACAGCCATTTCGGCATGAACGAGCACACTGGCTTCACCGACGCGCACATTCCGCTGCTGGCCAAATGGTCGCTGCGCAGCCTGCCGGAGTACCAGCAGGAGCTGGCCCTGCGCAGCCAGGTGGCGCAGGTGGTGGACGCCGCAGTCTGGCTGGCCGAGCAGATGGGGCTGGACGTGGAGGCACTGGAAGAAGCCGGCAAGGATGCCGAAGCCGTGATCCGCACCGCCCTGCTGGCACGGGCCTGCAAACGCACCGAGATGCCGGACTGGGTGGCCTTTGAGAAGATGGTGGGCGCACTGCGCAAGAAGCACGCGGCCAGCGCCAAGGCAGCGGCATCGCTCCCGGCGTTGACCCTGCCCAAGGACCTGCCGCCGGCGTTCCTGCCGGCCGTGGAGGCCGTGCGCCAGTCTGTGCTGGCCGACCTACCCAGAATGCTGGACGCCGCCGTGCCGGTGCGCAAGCTGTTCGACCAGACACCGGCCTTCATGGGCCGCTATTTCTGGCTGGAAGACGGCCTGAACGCGGTCGACCACTTTGACCGCACCATTTCTGCACAGTGGGACAAGGCCACCAGCGGGCATAGCGACGACGGCTCGCTGCTCACCCTGTTCGTGTGCGTGGCCGCCGGCAGCGCCCCCAAGACCGTGCTGAGCGAAAAATCGGCAGCCACCTTGGTGCGCCGCATCCGCAAAAGCGGCTTCCAGCCGGAGCTGGCACGCCAGTTCATCCTGCACCACGCCCCCGCGCCGCACCAGCACGACTACCTGCAGCTCTGGAACAGCTTCGTAGAAGAGGCGCAACCCACCCTGCTGAGCGACTTCGACTATGCGCTCAAGGACGCCCTGGCACTGCTGCGGCGGGAATGCAGCGTCGGCCCCTGAGCGCCCCCGACGGATCGCCCCGGACGCGGGCCGGTTCGGCGGGTATATTGGCAGGTAGTCCGATCCTTGTGCACCTGTTTGTTATTGTTGTGAACACCATGAACCTGACCCGTCTTTTCTCCTCCCTGGCCCTGGTGGCCCTGCTGCTGGCCGGCTGCTCGCCCCAGGAGTCCGCGACCGGCACCGCCAGCTCCAGCAGCTCCGTCAAGCGGGAGGTGTCGCTGGCTACCGTGGCCGCGCAGGCCAAAGGGTTCACCGCCGGCCCCCTGATGGCTGCCAACCCCGTGTATGTGTTCTTCGACCCCCAATGCCCGCACTGTGGCCGCCTGTGGGAGGCCTCCCTGCCGCTGCAGAAGAAGATCAAGTTTGTCTGGATTCCGGTGGGCATCATCAACCCCAGCAGCTCGGCGCAGGGCGCAGCCCTGTTGTCGGCGGTCAACCCGGTGGAGCGGATGTCCGAACATGAGGCGTCGCTCTTGGCCGGCACGGGCGGCATTTCCGCATCCGCAAGCGTCTCTGCGGACATGGAACAAGCCATCAAGGCCAACACCCAGCTGCTCAACAGCATGGGCGCCGAATCGGTGCCGTTCATCGTGGCCCAGAACCCGGCCAACGGCCAGACCGTGAGCCGCGAGGGCTCCATGAGCACCGCCGCACTGGCCGAGTTTCTGGGTACCACGGTACCCTGACGCCCCTCAGCCCTTGAGGTCGCGCTTGCGGTCCTCGAACTCGGCCTTGTCGATTTCGCCGCGCGCATAGCGCTCGCGCAGGATGGCCAGCGCACGGTCTTCCCCTCCGTGGTGGTAGTGGCGCGGGCCCGTCCAGCGCACCAGCGCCACAACCCCCACGACCAGGAACACCCACCACAGGACGTGCATCAGTCCGAAACCCCAGCCCCAGCCACCGCCGTCCCAGCCCATCATGCCCGGGCCGTACGGTTGGGACCACGCCGGTGCTGAAAGTACGCTCGCAGCCACCCATAACGCAGCACTTTTGGCTTTCATATCCGCCTCCACTGTTCAGCCGAAGGGCCGAAACCTGTGGTGCATGCTGAACCGCTTGTTGCGTCACGTCAAGCCGGGGCCACGTAAAGGTCGTATGGCAACGTCTTGACACATTTCCCCCGTTCAGGGGATGGACAAGACCGACGATCCCTCTAGCATTACGCCAACAAAAACGAGGAGTGTCACCGCATGAAACTCAGTCAGAAACTGCCCTTGGCCTTTGCCCTGGCCCTCAGCCTGATGCTGATGGGAGCCCTGTTCGGCATCTTCAAACTGATGGGCGCGGTCGACACCTACCAGACCGACGTCATGGAAACGGTGCGCTTCAACCGCGCAGTCGGTGCCATCAACCGGCACTTCGCCACCGCCATCCAGGAATGGAAGAACGTGCTGTTGCGCGGCAAGAATCCCGAGCAACTCACCAAATACTGGGCCTCCCATGAAGCAGAGATGCAGCAGGTACTGCGGGGCACGAGCGCCCTGGAAGCGGCCCTGCCGCCCAGCGTGGCCAAGGACGTGGCCCGCAAACTGGGCCCCCAGATGAGCACCGCGGCCGACGGCTACCGGAAGGGACTGGAGGCCTACAAGGCCGCCGACATGGATTTTGCCGCCGGCGACCACGCCGTCAAAGGCATCGACCGGGAAGCAACGAAGACCCTGGAAGAGCTGATGGCCACCCTGGCCCAGGAAGAACAGCAGGAATCACAGGCTGCCAGCGCCACCGGCAAGTTCAGCGGCACCCTCTCACTGGCCGTGTTGCTCGTGGCCACGGTAGCCGTCATGGGTGCCAGTCTGTGGTTCAGCCGCAGCATCACCGGCGGCGTGAACCATGCCGCCGAAGTGGCCGACCAGGTCGCCCAGGGCCATCTGAACGCGTCCATCACTGTCCGCGGCCGCGACGAGATTGGCCAGTTGCTGACCTCCCTGCAGACCATGCAGCACAGCCTGGCCGAAGTGGTCTCGCGCGTGCGCCACGGCTCCGAATCAGTGGCCACGGCCAGCGCGGAAATTGCCCACGGCAACCACGACCTGTCGGCCCGCACCGAAACCCAGGCCAGTGCGCTGCAGCAGACCGCCGCGTCCATGGAACAGCTCGGCGGCAACGTGCGGCAGAACGCCGACAACGCCCAGCAGGCCAACCGGCTGGCACGCGATGCCTCCGAGGTAGCCACCCGTGGCGGCGAGGTGGTCACCCAGGTCATCGACACCATGCGGGGCATCAACGACAGTTCCCGGCGCATCGTCGACATCATCGGTGTGATTGACGGCATTGCCTTCCAGACCAACATCCTGGCGCTCAACGCCGCAGTGGAAGCCGCACGGGCCGGCGAACAGGGTCGCGGCTTTGCCGTGGTGGCATCCGAGGTGCGCAGCCTGGCGAGCCGTTCGGCCGATGCCGCCCGGGAGATCAAGACCCTGATCAACGACAGCGTGGCACGTGTGGAGCAGGGCTCTGCCCTGGTGGACCATGCCGGCACGACCATGGCGGAGGTGGTCGGCGCCATCCACCGGGTCACCCAGATCATGGGCGACATCAGCGCCGCCAGCGCCGAGCAGAGCGCGGGTGTACAGCAGGTGGGCGAAGCCGTGCAGCAGATGGACCACGCCACCCAGCAGAACGCCGCGCTGGTGGAGGAAATCGCTGCCGCTGCGTCCGCCCTGCAGACCCAGGCACGCGAACTGGTTCAGGCTGTCAGCGTGTTCAACCTGGGGCCGGCACCGGGCGGCCAGCCCCTGCTGCTGACGACCTGATCAGCCCACCCACCGGCGGGCGTTGTGCCACAGCTGCATCCACGGGCTGTGGGCGTTGGCGTCCAGTCCGTTCCAGCTCATCTGGATGTTGCGGAACACCCGCTCGGGGTGCGGCATCATGGCCGTGAAGCGGCCGTCCGCCGTGGTCACCGCCGTCAGTCCACCCGGGCTGCCGTTGGGGTTGAACGGATAGGCTTCGGTGGCCGCCCCCGTGTTATCCACGTAGCGCATGGCGGCAATAGCCTTGGCCGCGTTGCCGCGGTACTTGAAGTTGGCAAAACCCTCGCCGTGCGCCACGGCAATGGGCAGGCGCATGCCGGCCAGGTCCTTGAAGAACAGGGATGGCGACTCCAGCACTTCCACCATGGACAGGCGCGCCTCGAAGCGCTCGCTCTGGTTGGTGGTGAAACGCGGCCAGTCCTGCGCCCCGGGGATGATATCGGCCAGCTCGGCAAACATCTGGCAGCCGTTGCACACGCCCAAGCCGAAAGTGTCGGTGCGGCTAAAGAAGGCTTTGAACTGCTCCGCCAGCGCGGCGTTGAAGGTGATGGAGCGTGCCCAGCCAATGCCGGCGCCCAGGGTGTCACCGTAGCTGAAGCCACCGCAGGCCACCACGCCCTTGAAGTCGGCCAGCTTGGCGCGGCCGCTTTGCAGGTCGGTCATGTGCACGTCGAAGGCCTCAAAGCCCGCTTCGGTGAAGGCGTAGGCCATTTCCACATGGGAGTTGACGCCCTGCTCGCGCAGCACGGCCACCTTGGGGCGGGCCGTCAGCACCGCAGGCGCTCCTTTTTTGGTAGCTGCCTGCGCAGATTCCACGCAGCTTAGAGCCGCATCTGGCACATAAACATGGAGCCCCGGGTCGCCCGCAGCGCCCGCGGCGGCATGCTCGGCGTCGGCGCAGGCGGGGTTGTCGCGCTGCTGGCAGATCTTCCAGCTCACGCTGTCCCAGACCTGGTGCAGGTCGGACAGCGAGGCCTTGAAGATGGACTTGGCGTCGCGCCAGATCTGCAGTTCGCCCTTGCCGGCGTCGATCTTGGAGGACTCGGGCCGCGTCTTGCCGATGTAGTGGCTGTGCTGGGACAGGCCATGCGCGCGCAGCACCTGCATCACGTCGCCACGCTCCATGGTGCGCACCTGCAGCACCACGCCCAGCTCTTCGCTGAACAGGGCCTTGAGCGTGAGTTCGTCGCGCCGGCCGCTGATCTGGCCGGCCCAATTCTTGGCATCGCCCGCGTCCATGCGGCTGTCGGAAATGCCATCGCCCTCGGTGACCAGCATGTCCACGTTCAGCGCCACTCCGACGCGGCCGGCAAAGGCCATCTCGGCCACGGTGGCCAGCAGGCCGCCGTCGCTGCGGTCGTGGTAGGCCAGGATCATGCCCTTGGCACGCAGGTAGTTCACCGCCGCAACCAAGTTGACCAGGTCTTCGGCGGCGTCCAGATCGGGCACCGCGTCGCCCACCTGGTCCAGCGTCTGCGCCAGGATGCTGGTGGCCATGCGGTTCTGGCCATGGCCCAGGTCGACCAGCACCAGGGTGGTGTCTTCCGTGGCGTTGAGTTGCGGCGTCAGGGTGCCGCGCACGTCGGCCAGCGTGGCGAAAGCGCTGACGATCAGGGATACGGGAGAGGTGACCTTCTTGTCGCCCTGCGCGTCCTGCCACTGGGTGCGCATGGACAGCGAATCCTTGCCGACCGGGATGGAAATGCCCAGCGCCGGGCACAGCTCCAGACCCACGGCCTTGACGGTGGCGTAGAGCGCGGCGTCTTCGCCGGGTTCGCCGCAGGCGGCCATCCAGTTGGCGGAGAGCTTCACGCGGCTCAGCTCCATGGGGGCGGCCAGCAGGTTGGTGATGGCCTCGGCCACCGCCATGCGGCCGGATGCGGGCGCGTCCAGCGCGGCCAGCGGCGTGCGCTCGCCCATGGCCATGGCCTCGCCGGCAAAGCCCTTGAAGTCGGCCAGGGTCACGGCGCAGTCGGCCACCGGTACCTGCCAAGGGCCCACCATCTGGTCGCGGTGCGTCAGCCCGCCCACGGCGCGGTCGCCAATGGTGATGAGAAAACGCTTGGAGGCGACGGTGGGATGGGCCAGCACGTCGATCACGGCTTTTTGCAGCTCCACGCCGGTCAGGTCCAAGGGCTTGAACGTGCGCGTCACGGTCTTGACGTCGCGGTGCATCTTGGGCGGCTTGCCCAGCAGCACGTTCATGGGCATGTCGACAGGACTTTCCTTGCCCTCGTCCACCAGTTGCAACTGGCGCTCCTCGGTGGCGACGCCAATCACGGCAAAAGGGCAGCGCTCGCGCTCGCACAGAGCCTGGAACTGCGCCAGCGACTCCGGTGCGATGGCCAGCACGTAGCGCTCCTGGCTCTCGTTGCACCAGATTTCCTTGGGCGCCATGCCGGACTCTTCCAGCTTGACGGCGCGCAGATCAAAGCGGGCGCCGCGGCCAGCGTCGTTGGTCAGCTCGGGGAAGGCGTTGCTCAAGCCGCCGGCACCCACGTCGTGGATTGCCAGGATGGGGTTCTTGTCGCCCTGCACCCAGCACTGGTTGATGACCTCCTGCGCGCGACGCTCGATTTCGGGGTTGCCGCGCTGCACCGAGTCAAAGTCCAGGTGGGCCGCGTTGGCGCCCGTGGCCATGGAGCTGGCCGCACTGCCGCCCATGCCGATGCGCATGCCGGGGCCGCCGAGCTGGATCAGCAGGCTGCCGGCGGGGAACTCGATCTTGTGGGTTTGCGTGGAATCGATGACGCCCAGACCGCCGGCGATCATGATGGGCTTGTGGTAGCCGCGCTGCACGGTGTCCACGTTGCTGGCCACGCTCTGCTCGTACTCGCGGAAATAGCCCAGCAGGTTGGGCCGGCCGAATTCGTTGTTGAAGGCCGCGCCGCCCAGCGGGCCTTCGATCATGATCTGCAGCGGGCTGGCAATGTGCTCGGGCTTGCCGAAATCACTGCCCCACAGCTTGGAAACCGTGAAACCGGTCAGGCCGGCCTTGGGTTTGGAGCCACGGCCAGTGGCCCCTTCGTCGCGGATCTCGCCGCCGGCCCCGGTGGACGCACCGGGGAAGGGGGATATGGCGGTAGGGTGGTTGTGGGTTTCCACCTTCATCAGGATGTGGTTGATCTTGCTATGTTTTTCATAGCTAGGCGCGCAGATTCCACCTTGATCATGGGCCGATGTGGCCACAAAACGCTCGACCTGCACGCCTTCCATGACGGAGGCGTTGTCCGAATACGCCACCAGCATGTGCTGCGGATGGGTCTGGTGCGTGTGGCGGATCATGCCGAACATACTCTGGTCCTGCGCCACGCCGTCGATGGTGAACTGGGCGTTGAAGATCTTGTGGCGGCAGTGCTCGCTGTTGGCCTGGGCAAACATCATCAGCTCCACATCCGTGGGGTTGCGCTGGAGCTGGGTGAAAGCGTTGACCAGGTAGTCGATCTCGTCGGCCGCCAGGGCCAGGCCCCAATCGCGATTGGCGCTTTCCAGGGCCGCCTTGCCGCCGCCCAGCACATCCACATGGTTCATGGGCGCAGCCTGCAGGGCGCTGAACAGGCCCAGGGCCTGGGCGCGTTCCAGCATGGCGCTCTCGGTCATGCGGTCGTGCAGCATGGCAGCGATGCACTCAAGCTGCTCCGCGGAGAGCGCCGCCTTGGCCAGCAGGCCGCTCTTGAGGGTCAGCCGGTATTCCACCAGCCGCTCGATGCGTTTGACGGCGAAACCGCAGTTGTGGGCGATGTCGGTGGCCTTGGACGCCCAGGGCGACACGGTGCCCAGGCGGGGTGACACCACGATCAGCGGGCCCTCCACCGGGCCAGCATACGGGTCACCATAGGTCAGCAGGGCTGCCAACTGGGCGGTCAGGGCGGCGTCGGGCGCGCCATCGGACGCCACCAGGTGCACAAAACGCGCCGAAATACCGGTGATCTTGTCGTGAATGGCCGTCAGGCCTGGCAGAAGTTGCTGGACGCGAAAGCTGCTCAGGGCGTTGCTGCCCTCGAATTGGGTGATGTGCAGGGTCACTGTGGTGGCCTTGAAAATGGGCGGATGGCGTTGAGGAAACAGTCACGCAACAAGCGCTGACTGGGCCTGCATGCGAAGACTGCTGATTTTACCCGCCGGACCCGCCCGTTTGCCGGGCACCGGCGCAAAAGCGCCGGCACCAGCAGGAAAGCATCCCCTCGGGGATAATTGGGGCATGACAATTACCTACAAAGACGCCCAGGGCATCGAAGGCATGCGCCTGGCCGGCCGGCTGACGGCGGAAGTGCTGGATTACCTGACCCCCTTCGTCAAGCCCGGTGTGACCACCAACGAAATCGACAAGCTGGCCCACGACTACATCACCCAGGTGCAGCACGCCATTCCCGCGCCGCTGAACTACATGGGCGGCGGCAGCACGCCCTACCCCAAGTCGGTCTGCACCTCGATCAACCACCAGGTCTGCCACGGCATTCCCAACGACAAGCCGCTCAAGAAAGGCGACATCGTCAACGTGGACGTCACCGTCATCAAGGACGGCTGGCATGGCGACTCCAGCCGCATGTTCATGGTGGGCGATGTCTCTATTGCCGCCAAGCGCCTGTGCACCATCACCTACGAGGCCATGTGGCACGGCATCATGCTGGTCAAGCCCGGCATCCACCTGGGCGACATCGGCCACGCGATCCAGAAATTCACCGAGGCCCACGGTTTCAGCGTGGTGCGCGAGTTCTGCGGCCACGGCATCGGCCAGGGCTTCCATGAGGAGCCCCAGGTGCTGCACTACGGCCGCCCGGGTACGCTGGAACGGCTGGAAGCGGGCATGACCTTCACCATCGAGCCCATGATCAACGCCGGCGGCAAGGACATCAAGGAAGGCCCCGAGAAAGACGGCTGGAGCATCGTCACCAAGGACCGCTCGCTGTCGGCCCAGTGGGAGCACACCATTCTGGTCACCCCGACCGGTTACGAAGTGCTGACCCTCTCCGCCGGCAGCCCGCCCATCCCGGCGTTTGTCCCGGCGCAGCCCGCCGCCTGACCCCACGGCACGGCGGCACGCAACGTCCCATGGCTGACCTGCAGGCGCTGCGCGCCGACTACCGTGCCCAGAAAACCCTGCTGCTGCAGGCGATTGGCGCGCGCGGCGCCAGCGCGCGGGACGTGCGCAAGGCCCTGCACCGCCTGTCGCAGCTGGCCGATGGCCTTCTCATCCAGTTGTGGGAGCACGCCGGCCTGCAGTCGCCCCAGGCCCTGCTGGCCGTCGGCGGCTACGGGCGCGGCGAGCTGTTTCCCCACTCCGACGTGGACGTGCTGCTGCTGCTGCCGGATGGCGCTGCCCCCGAAGAAGACGCCGCGCTGAAAGGCCGGATTGAGGCCTTCATCGGCAGCTGCTGGGATTCCGGGCTGGAGATCGGCTCCAGCGTGCGCACCCTGAGCAACTGCCTGGCCGAAGCCGAAAAAGACGTGACCGTGCAAACCGCCTTGCTGGAATGCCGCCTCGTGACCGGCAACGCCGCGCTGGTGGCGCAGTTCCAGAAGGCCTTCTTTGCGGCCCTGGACCCCCAGGCCTTCTTCGTCGCCAAGACGCTGGAAATGCACCAGCGCCACACCAAGTACGAAAACACGCCCTACGCGCTGGAACCCAATTGCAAGGAGTCGCCCGGGGGGCTGCGCGACCTGCAGGTCGTCCTGTGGGTGGCCAAGGCGGCGGGCTACGGCACCAACTGGAACGCCCTGGCCACCAGCGGCCTGGCCACGCCGTTTGAAGTGCGGCAGATCCAGCGCAACGAGTCCTTGCTGCTGCTCATCCGCGCCCGCCTGCACCTGATCGCCGGCCGCCGCGAAGACCGCCTGGTCTTCGACATGCAAAACGCCGTGGCCGAATCATTTGGCTACGCCTCCTCGGCCCAGGGCACGAACCGGAAATCGTTCATACGCGCCAGCGAAACGCTGATGAAGCGCTACTACTGGGCGGCCAAGGCCGTCGCCCAGCTCAACCAGATCCTGCTGCTCAACATCGAGGAACGGCTCAACCCCTCCACCCACGCGCCGCAGCGCATCAACGCCCATTTCAACGACAAGGCCGGCATGCTCGACGTGGTCAGCGACGACCTCTACGTGCGCGAGCCGCACGCCATTCTGGAAACCTTCCTGGTCTACCAACAGACCGTCGGCATCAAGGGCCTGTCGGCGCGCACCCTGCGCGCCCTGTACAACACGCGCGACCTGATGGGCGCGCGCTTTCGCAGCGACCCGGTGAACCGCGAGACATTCCGCCAGATCCTCATGCAGCCCCAGGGCATCACGCACGCCATGCGGCTGATGAACCAGACCTCGATCCTGGGCCGCTACCTGTGGGTATTCCGCAAGATCGTGGGGCAGATGCAGCACGACCTGTTCCATGTGTACACGGTGGACCAGCACATCCTGATGGTGCTGCGCAACGTGCGCCGTTTTTTCATCGTGGAGCACGCGCACGAATACCCTTTTTGTTCGCAGCTGGCCGCCGGCTGGGACAAGCCCTGGCTGCTGTACGTGGCCGCCCTGTTCCACGACATTGCCAAAGGCCGCGGCGGCGACCACTCGGAGCTGGGCGCGGCAGAGGTGCGGCGCTTCTGCAAACAGCACGGATTTGCCCGCGAAGACGCACAGCTGATCGAGTTTGCGGTGCGCGAGCACCTGGCCATGAGCCAGATCGCGCAGAAGTCCGACCTGAGCGACCCCCAGGTGATTGCCGACTTTGCCAAGCGGGTCGGCAACGAGCGCCAGCTCACCGCGCTGTACCTGCTCACCGTGGCCGACATCCGCGGCACCTCGCCCAAGGTATGGAATGCCTGGAAGGGCAAGCTGCTGGAAGACCTGTACCGCTACACCGCGCGGGCGCTGGGCGGGCGCGCCCCCGATCCCGACGCCGAGGTGGAGGCCCGCAAGCGCGAGGCCCTGATCCTGGTGGCCATGCACTCCCTGCCCTTTGAAGCCCACAAACACCTGTGGGATGCACTGGACGTGGGGTATTTCATGCGCCACGACGCCGGCGACATCGCCTGGCACACCCGCCAGCTGTCGCGCCTGGTGGACTCAAAACAGGCCATCGTGCGGGCGCGCCGCTCGCCCGCCGGCGAGGGCCTGCAGGTGCTGGTCTACGCCCCCGACCAGCCGGACCTGTTTGCCCGCATCTGTGGCTACTTCGACCAGGGCGGCTTCAGCATCCTGGACGCGCGCATCCACACCGCCAAGAACGGGCACGCGCTGGACACCTTCCAGATCACCACCTCGGCTCCGCCGGAGGAGTACCGAGAAGTCAGCAGCCTGCTGGAAAGCGGCCTGTCCAAGGCCATTGCCGACGCCGGCCCCCTGCCCGCGCCCAGCCGGGGTCGCGTGTCGCGGCGGGTGAAGAGTTTTCCGGTGACCCCGCGTGTGACCCTGAGCCCGGACGAAAAGGCACAACGCTGGTTGCTGAACATTTCAGCCAGCGACCGCATGGGCCTGCTCTACAGCGTAGCCCGGGTGCTGGCCAAACACCGTATCAACCTGCAGCTGGCCAAGGTGGCCACGCTAGGCGAACGGGTGGAAGACACGTTCCTGATCGACGGCCCCGAACTGCAGCACAACAAGGCACAGATCGAGATCGAGACCGAGCTGCTGCAGGCGCTGTCGGCTTGAGCACGCGGCGGCGCAGTGCCGCTCAGATCTTGGAAAAAATCAGGGCTTCCTCGAAGACCGGGGTCAAGTCGCCCAGCGACGCAATCACCGTGTCCAGCGAGCCGCCCAGGCGCTGGGCAATGGCGGGTGGCAGCTCTTCGATGCACGCGTTGCCGCCAAAACCGAACTTGAGCTTCTTGCTGATCTGGTTGGCGGCAAAGACGCAGGCAATCATGTCGGTGTCAGCCAGGTCGTGCCCGTACTGGTTGCGGATGGTTTCCACCAGAGGGGGCGCAAAGCGCCATTTCTCTACCAGCATGGCGCCCACCACCGCATGGTCCGCGCCAATGACTTCGCGCAGGGCCAGATGCAAGGAGGTGCCCTGGCGCTTGCTGATCTCCAGTGCGGTGCGGAATTCTTCCGGCATGTACTGGGCCAGCACCACCTTGCCAAAGTCGTGCAGCAAGCCGGCAATGAAGCAATCCATGGGATCGGCGTTCTGCACGCGCTGCGCCAGCTGCTTGGCAATGCCGGCCGTGGCCAGCGAATGCAGCAGGTACTGCTGGCCGTCGAAACCGGCCTCGTTTTCCTTGGGCAGCATGCCGATGGCCGCGATGCACAGCGCCAGGTTCTTGATGGTGTTGAACCCCAGGAACACCACCGAGTGGCCAATGGAGGTGACCTGCTTGGGCAGGCTGTAGTACGCGGAATTGACGACCTTGAGGATCTTGACCGTGACCACCGGATCCTTGTCGATCACTTCAACCAGGTCCTTGGGCGTGCAGTTGGCGTCGCGCGTCAACTCGATGATTTTCTGCACGCTCTTGGGGAATGCCGGCATGTTTTCAACGGCAGCGGTCAGCTTCTTGCTGAGTTCGGCACTCATCATGGCGCGCGCACCCCGGAAAATGGCATGGAAATGGACGTCAACACGGCGAAAAAATTACTTCAATGGAAAAAAGTACGACTGTGCGACAGCATACATGAACCATCAATCGTCCTCGGCCGCTGCGACTCCGGGAAACAACACATCCGTATAGCCGAACTGGGTGAAGTCGCGCATCCGCATGGGGTAGAGCTTGCCGATCAGGTGGTCGCACTCATGCTGCACCACCCGCGCATGGAAGCCATCCACCGTGCGGTCAATCGGGTCGCCATACTGGTCAAACCCGGTGTACCGGATGCGCGACCAGCGCGGCACCACACCCCGCATCCCGGGCAGCGACAGACACCCTTCCCAGTCCCACTCCTCGGCCTCCACCAGCGGCGTAATCACCGGGTTGAGCAGCACCGTGGGCGGCACCTGCGGGCGGTCCGGATAGCGGGGGTTGGCATCGCGCGAGCCAAAGACCACCACCTGCAGGTCGACCCCGATTTGCGGTGCCGCCAGGCCGGCACCATTGACGGCGCGCATGGTGTCGAGCAGATCGCTGACAAGCAGGTGCAGGGCGTCCGAATCGAAGGCATCGGCGGACAACGGCGGCGCCACGCGCAGCAGGCGCGGATCGCCCATTTTGAGGATTTCACGCACGGCCATCAGTTGCTCTCCTGCAGCAGGGCCAGCATGGCCGCTTCGTCGATCACAGCCACGCCCAGTTCCAGCGCCTTGGCCAGTTTGCTGCCGGCCTCCGTACCGGCCAGCACGTAATCCGTCTTCTTGCTCACCGAGCCGGCCACCTTGGCGCCGGCGGCTTCCAGCAGGTCCTTGGCGGCATCGCGGCCCAGGGTGGGCAGCGTGCCGGTGATGACAAAGGTCTTGCCCGCCAGCGGCTTGGGGGTCTGCGCAGCCGGTTCTCCCTCGGCCCAGGTCACGCCGCAGGCGCGCAACTGCTCCACCACCTCACGGTTGTGCGGCTGGTCGAAGAAGGTGCGAATGCTCTCGGCCACGATGGGGCCCACGTCGGCGACTTCGAGCAACTGCTCGGCGGTGGCATCCATGATGGCGTCCAGCGAACCGAAATGCCGCGCCAGCGCCTTGGCCGTGGCCTCGCCCACATGGCGGATGCCCAGACCAAACAGGAAACGCGGCAGCGTCGTCTGCTTGGATTGCTCCAGCGCCTGCAGCAGGTTCTGCGCGGACTTGTCGGCCATGCGGTCCAGCGCCGCCAGCGCGGTCAAGCCCAGGCGATAGAGATCGGGCAGGGTATTGACGACACCGCCGTCCACCAGCTGGTCCACCAGTTTGTCGCCCAGGCCCTCCACCTCCACGGCGCGGCGCTGGGCGAAGTGCAGGATGGCCTGCTTGCGCTGGGCACTGCAGAACAGGCCGCCGGTGCAGCGGTGGTTGACTTCGGCTTTTTCGCGCACCACGGCGCTGCCACACACCGGGCAGGTGCGGGGCATGCGGAAGTTTGGCACGTAGGAAGCCCGGGGGCCGCTGTTGACGACGCCAACCACCTCGGGAATCACGTCGCCCGCGCGGCGGACGATGGCCATGTCGCCCACCCGAACGCCTTTTCGGCGCAGTTCAAACAGGTTGTGCAGCGTGGCGTTGGACACGGTGGTCCCGCCCACAAACACCGGATCCAGCCGTGCCACCGGCGTGAGCTTGCCGGTGCGCCCCACCTGCACGTCAATGCCCAAAACCCGGGTCACCTGCTCCTGCGCCGGGTATTTGTGGGCCACGGCCCAGCGTGGCTCGCGGGTCACAAAGCCCAGCTGCTGCTGCAGCGCCAGGCTGTTGACCTTGTAGACCACGCCATCGATGTCGTAGGGCAGCTGGTCCCGGCTGGCACCGATGCGCTGGTGATACGCTATCAATTCAGGAGCACCCTGCGCAGTAGTTACCTGCTCCGCGACCGGAAAACCCCATGATTTCAGGGTCTGCAGCAGACCAAAATGGGTGCTGAAGACCGGACCGCCCTGCTCCGCTGGCGTCACCTCGCCCACGCCGTAGGCAAAGAAACTCAGCGGCCGCTGGGCAGCGATGCCGGAGTCGAGCTGGCGCACGGCGCCGGCGGCGGCGTTGCGCGGATTGACAAAGGTCTTCTCGCCCTTCTCACGCTGCTTTTCGTTGAGGGCCTCGAAATCGTCACGGCGCATGTAGACCTCGCCACGCACTTCCAGCACAGACGGAATCTGGCCCGTGATGCGCAGCGGCACCTGCCCGATCGTGCGGATGTTCTGCGTCACGTCCTCACCGGTTTCGCCGTCACCGCGGGTGGCGGCCTGCACCAGAACCCCCTGCTCGTACCGCAGGTTCATCGCCAGTCCGTCGAACTTGAGTTCGGCCACGTACTCCACGGGTGGATCGGTCTCCGCCAGGCCCAGCTCCTTGCGCACCCGGGCGTCGAAGGCCTGGGCGCCACTGGCCTCGGTATCGGTTTCGGTGCGGATGCTCAGCATGGGCACGGCGTGGCGCACCGCGGCAAACTGCTCCAGCGGCTTGCCGCCTATGCGCTGCGTCGGCGAGTCGGCCGTGACCCACTCGGGGTGCGCCGACTCCAGGGCCTGCAACTCCTGGAACAGGCGGTCGTATTCGGCGTCGGGAACGCTGGGGGCGTCCAGCACGTAATACTGGTGGGCATATTGGTGCAACAGCCCGTGCAGGACCAGCATGCGTGCGTGCCCCGCTCCGTCCGCGGGCGCAGGTTCTGCAAACAGATCGAGGTTGGTCATGCCGTGACCCCGCAGCACACTCAGGAAAACAGACGGCGAGCCAGCATGGAGCCGGCAGCCAGGTCGCGCTGCTCCAGCGTGTCATACAGGGTTTGCAACTCGGTGCCGATCACGTCCATGGTCTGCGCCGTCAGCAGTTGGCCGTTGTCGTCGGTAACCACGCCTTCCATGGTCTGGGCCAGGGCGGTGGCCACTTCGCGCATGCGCTCGAACGGGCGCTCGGCACGGTCCACCTGGGCCACGTCCAGGTGCAGGGTGATGTCGCGTATGGCCGACTGGGCGGGGTCCTCCGCCAGGGCGGCCTGGGAGTCATAGCCGAGCACGAGCACGGGCGCCAGGCCCTCCTCGGCGGCCGGCAGCACCATGCGCCCGGGCAGGACGCCCGGCACAAAGCCCAGCCGTGCAGCGCTCTGCTGGATGTAGCCGGGGCTCCAGGAGGCGTTGCGGGCCCGGATGGTGAAGCCCAGCTGCGCGTCATGCGCGCTGGCGAACTGGTCGAGCTCGCGGGCGCGGGCCACTTCGTCACGCATTTCCGGGAATTCGGGCGTGCCGTTGATCGCGTCGGCAAAGGCCTGGGTCTTGACGACGAACTCGGAGTATTCGATTTCGTTGAGCGCGCCCGAGCGGTTGGCCAGCTGCACCCCGGTCTGGAACCCGCCATAGCGCTGGCCGGGTGCCGGGGGCTCCCACACCAGCGACTGCAGGTTGTAGCCCTCCACGGCAAAAGGCTTGCTGCCAACCCGGCGGGTTGCGGGCAGCGCCGCCAGCGCGGCCTCGCCCGACACCGCGGTGGCCGGGCCGTCCAGGGCAATGGTGGCGATGACGTCGATCAGCGAGTCCATGACCGGGCGGCGGGCCACCTGGGGCAGGGTAAAGGGCGGCGGGTCCATGGTGTCCCCGGTGAGCGTGGGCTCGCGCAGGGCTTCGGCCGGGGAACCGGCGGACTCCTCGGGTGAGGCCTGGCGCGGCGCGTTGCGACGCGAACTCCAGGCGCCATGGGCCACCACGGCAGCCAGCACTACGCCGCCTGCGATTGCCAATCCAATCTGTAAATTGCTCATGTTTGTATTACGCCAGCTCGGCCAGCGTGATGGCTGATTCCATGTCCACCGCCACGATACGCGACACGCCCTGCTCCTGCATGGTCACGCCGATCAGTTGCTCGGCCATTTCCATGGCGATCTTGTTGTGGCTGATGAACAGGAACTGGGTTTCCTTGCTCATGCTGCGCACCAGCTTGGCATAGCGTTCCGTGTTGGCGTCGTCCAGCGGCGCGTCCACCTCGTCGAGCAGGCAAAACGGCGCCGGGTTGAGTTGAAAAATGGCGAACACCAGCGCAATGGCCGTCAGGGCTTTCTCTCCGCCCGACAGCAAATGGATGGTCTGGTTCTTCTTGCCCGGCGGCTGCGCAATGACCTGTACGCCGGAATCCAGGATTTCATCGCCGGTGATGACCAGGCGCGCATTGCCGCCACCAAACAGCTCGGGGAACATGCGCCCGAAGTGCTGGTTGACCTGGTCGAAGGTGCCCGAGAGCATTTCGCGGGTTTCGCCGTCGATCTTGCGGATGGCGTCTTCCAGCGTCTGCATGGCCTGCGACAGGTCCACGTTCTGAGCATCCAGGAACTGCTTGCGCTCGCGGGCAGCGGCCAACTCGTCCAGCGCAGCCAGGTTGACGGCTCCCAACGCGGCTATTTCGCGGTGCAGGCGGTCGATTTCGCTCTGCATGCCGGTGAGCCGCACATTACCTTCCTGGATGGAACGCTCCACGGCCTCCAGGTCGGCCTGGGCGTCCAGCAGCTGCTGCTCGTACTGCTCAAAGCCCAGCCGTGCGGCCTGCTCCTTGAGCTGAAATTCGGTGATGCGCTGGCGCAGCGGCTCCAACTCGCGCTCGAGCTGCATGCGCCGCTCGTCACTGGCGCGCAGCTTGGCGGTAAGGTCGTCGTATTCGCTGCGTTTGGCGCCCAGGGCCTGCTCGCGCTCCAGCTTGAGCGCCAGGGCGTTTTGCAGCCCGGCCTGGGCGGCAGCGTCGGTCAGGCGCGTCAGTTCATCGCGGGCGCGCTGCGCCTCGGCGTGGACGGCGTCGGTTTGCTGGGTGGCGGTGTCAATGGTGCGGGCCAGCTCGGCATTGCGCGCCTGCAGGCTGCGCTGCGCAAACGCGGCTTCCTGCGCCTGGCGCTCCAGGCCGCGTTGCTGCTCGCGGCACTGGGCCAGCTTGCGCTGGGCTTCGATCACCCGCTCTTCCAGCTGCGCATGGCGTTCCTGGCTATCGGCCAGCTGCATGTCCAGCGACTCGAAACGCCCCTCGGCGGTGACACGCCGCTCCTGCAGGTCGTCCAGCTGGGCCTGCACTTCGGCCAGGTCGGCATCGATCTGCGCGCTGCGCGCACGCGCCTGCTCGGCCTGCTGTGACAGGCGTAAGGTCTCGACCTGCAGGGTGTGGGCCTGGGTCTGCGCGTCGGCGGCTTCGCGCCGCACGCCTGCCAGGCGCTGCGAGGCATCGGCATAGGCGGCTTCGGCGCGCACCAGCGCGGCGTGGGCCTCCTCGGCAATCAGTGCCTGGCCGCGCAGCTGCTTCTCCAGGTTCTCGATTTCCTGCGCGCGGGCCAGCAAGCCGGCCTGTTCGGAATCCTGCGCATAAAAGCTCACGCTGTGGGGCGACACCACATGGCCCGACTGCACGTAGATGCGCTCGCCGGGTTGCAGCTTGTCGCGCTGGGCCAGCGCGTCTTCAAAACTGGCGGCGGTGTAGCAGCCCTGCAGCCAGTCGGCCAACACGGCTTTCTGTCCGGCATCGTTAACGCGCAGCAGGTCAGCCAGACGCGGCAATGCGGCTGCGCGTTCGGGCACTGCCGCCTGCGGCGGGCTGAAAAACGCCAGCTTGGCGGGCGGTGCATCACTGGCAAAGGCGCGCACCATCTCCAGACGCGATACCTCCAGGGCACCCAGCTGTTCGCGCAAGGCGCCTTCCAGCGCGTTTTCCCAGCCCTGCTCGATGTGGATGCGGCTCCACAGACCCTGCAGGTTGTCCAGCCCATGCTTTGCCAGCCAGGGCTGCAGCTTGCCGTCGGTCTTGACTTTTTCCTGCAGTGCCTTGAGGGCTTCCAGGCGGGCCGACAGATCGGCCTGACGGGCCGACTCGGTGTTGACGATCTGCTGCTGGGTGCGCCGCGCCTCGTCGCGCTGGGGCAGCAGCTCGGACAGCTCCTGCAAGCGGGCATCGGCCACGGCGCTGGCTTCCTGCGCCTCTTCCAGCTGCAGCTGCAGGCTTTGCAAGCGGTCTTCGTCCGGGGCGGCCAGCGCGTTGCGGTCGGCGCTCAGACGTTCGTGCCGGTTGGAGACCTGGCGGAACTGTTCCTCGATGCTGCGCTGCTCGGCCGCCAGCACCTGGATTTGCTGCTGCACCTGCATGACGCCGCCGCGCTGGTCGTTGGCGGCGGTCTGTGCCGCACCCAGGGCGTCTTCTAGCTCGGGCAATTGTTGCGCCTGCTCTTCCACCTGGGCGGCCAGCAGTTCGGTTTGCTCGTCGCCCAGCAAGGCCAGTTCGGCCAGGCGCTCGATTTCGGCCAGTGCATCGTCCTTGCGGGTGGCCCATTGGTCCACCTGTTCCTGCAGCGTCTGCAGGCGCTGCTCGGCGCGCTGGCGGCCCTCCACCACGAAGCGAATTTCGGCTTCCAGGCGCCCGACATCGGTGCTGGCCTCGTACAGAAGGCCCTGCGCCTGGTTGACCTGGTCGCCTGCCGCGTAGTGGGCCTGGCGCACGGTCTCCAGATCGGCTTCGATGTGGCGCAGATCGGCCATGCGGCTTTCCAGCGCGTTGACGGCCCCCAGGCCGTCGGCCTGCACCTTGGCCTGGTCCGCCAGTGCCTCGGCCCGTTTCAAGAACCACTGCTGGTGCTGCTTGAGAGTGACATCGCTTTGCAGGGCGTTGTATTTCTGGGCCACCTCGGCCTGCTTTTCCAGCCGTTCGAGGTTGGTGCCGAGTTCCCGCAGGATGTCTTCGACGCGGGTCAGGTTCTCGCGGGTGTCGGCGAGGCGGTTCTCGGTCTCTCGGCGGCGTTCCTTGTATTTGGAGACGCCCGCGGCTTCCTCCAGAAACAGGCGCAGCTCCTCGGGCTTGGACTCGATGATGCGGGCGATGGTCCCCTGGCCAATGATGGCGTAGGCGCGTGGCCCCAGGCCGGTGCCCAGGAACACGTCCTGCACATCGCGCCGGCGCACCGGCTGGTTGTTGATGAAATAGCTGGAGGTGCCATCGCGCGTCAGCACGCGCTTGACGGCAATCTCGCCAAACTGGCCCCACTGGCCGCCGGCACGGTGGTCGGAATTGTCGAACACCAGTTCCACGCTGGAGCGGCTGGCCGGCTTGCGGCTGGTGGTGCCGTTGAAAATCACGTCCTGCATGGACTCGCCACGCAACTCGCTGGCCTTGCTCTCACCCAGCACCCAGCGCACGGCATCCATAATGTTGGATTTGCCGCAACCGTTCGGCCCGACCACCCCTACCAATTGACCCGGCAAAAGGAAGTTGGTGGGTTCCGCAAACGATTTGAACCCGGATAACTTGATGGAATTGAGACGCACGTAAGTAAGGAACTTAAGCTAAGCAGTTGATTTCATTGATCTTTATGGACTTCCACCGGGAGCTCCACCCTGCGATGATACCGTGGGAAACCCGCCCGCCCCGCCCCCTGCCCGCGACCGCTCAGGGATAATGCCACCCCATGAATCCGAATTTGTCGCGCCTGCAGGCCTACCCCTTTGAGCGCCTGCGCCAGTTATTTGCCACGGTCACCCCCAATCCCGCCTTTCGCCCCATCAGTCTGGGCATTGGCGAACCCCGGCACGCCACCCCACAGCTGATCAAGCAGGCCTACTGCGACGCCATCATGGACCCGCAGGGCGGGCTCTCCGTCTACCCGGCCACGGCCGGCGACGTGGCGCTGCGCCAGTCCATCGTGCAATGGCTGCACCACCGCTACGGGCTGAACCTGGACGTGGCCACCCAGGTGCTGCCGGTCAACGGCTCGCGCGAGGCGCTGTTCGCCTTTGCCCAGACCGTGGTCGACCCCGCGCGGCAGACCCGGGCCGACGAGCCGGTGCTGGTGGTCAGCCCCAACCCGTTCTACCAGATCTATGAAGGCGCCGCCCTGCTCGCCGGCGCGCAGCCGTATTTCGTGCCCTCGGACCCGGCGCGCAATTTCGCCCAGGACTGGGACAGCGTGCCCGACGCCGTGTGGGCCCGCACGCAGCTGCTGTTCGTCTGCTCGCCCGGCAACCCGACCGGTGCCGTCATGCCACTGGAAGAATGGCAGAAGCTGTTTGCCCTGAGCGACCGCCACGGCTTCGTGATTGCCTCCGACGAGTGCTACAGCGAAATCTACTTTCGCGACGAGCCGCCACTGGGCGGCCTGGAAGCCGCCGCCCGCCTGGGCCGCACCGACTTCAAGAACCTGCTGGCCTTCACCAGCCTGTCCAAGCGCAGCAACGTGCCAGGCATGCGCAGCGGGTTTGTGGCCGGTGATGCGGCCTTGGTCAAACAGTTCCTGCTGTACCGCACCTACCACGGCAGCGCCATGAGCACCGTGGTGCAGAAAGCCAGCATTGCCGCATGGGATGACGAACAGCACGTGCAGGACAACCGCGACCAGTACCGGGCCAAGTTTGCGCAGGTGACCCCCATGCTGGCCGGCGTGCTGGACGTGGCCCTGCCCGATGCCGGTTTCTACCTGTGGGCCAAGGTTCCGGGCAGCGACACCGACTTTGCCCGCGACCTGCTGGCTCTTTACAATGTGACTGTTTTGCCAGGCAGTTTCCTGGCCCGCGAGGCGCGGGGGTTCAACCCCGGTGCCAACCGCATTCGCATGGCCCTGGTCGCCGAAACCGCCGAGTGCGTGGAAGCGGCCCAGCGCATCGTCCAGTTTGTGCAATCCCGAACCTGAATTTCAACGTAGAACCGACACCATGAGCCAACAACTCCAGCAAATCATCGACGCCGCGTGGGAAGACCGCGCCAATATCTCCCTGCAGACCGCGTCCAAGGAAGTCAGCGATGCCGTGGAACACGTCATCCAGGGCCTCGATAGCGGCAGCCTGCGGGTTGCCACGCGCGATGGCGTGGGCCAGTGGACCACCCACCAGTGGATCAAGAAGGCGGTGCTGCTGAGCTTCCGCCTCAAGGACAACGCCATCATCCAGGCCGGCCAGCTGGGCTTCTACGACAAAGTGCCCACCAAGTTTGCCGACCTGTCGCCCGAAGAAATGCGCGCCACCGGCGTGCGCGTGGTGCCGCCAGCCGTGGCGCGGCGCGGCAGCTATGTGGCCAAGGGTGCCATCCTGATGCCCAGCTTCGTGAACATCGGCGCCTACGTGGACGAAGGCACCATGGTCGACACCTGGGCGGCTGTGGGTTCCTGCGCCCAGATCGGCAAGAACGTGCACCTCTCCGGCGGCGTCGGCATTGGCGGCGTGCTCGAACCCATGCAGGCCAACCCCACCATCATTGAAGACAACTGCTTCATCGGTGCGCGCTCCGAGGTGGTCGAAGGCGTGATCGTGGAAGAAAACTCGGTCATCTCCATGGGCGTGTACATCGGCCAGAGCACCCCCATCTACGACCGCGAAGCCGACACCGTGACCTACGGCCGCATTCCCGCCGGTTCGGTGGTGGTGTCGGGCAACCTGCCCAAGGCCGGCGGCAAGTACAGCCTGTACTGCGTGGTGATCGTCAAACGCGTGGACGCCAAGACCCGCGCCACCACCAGCTTGAACGACCTGCTGCGCGACTGAGTTTTCCGACTTCCACGAAGGCTGACCTATGGCAACGACCAACGCATCCGGCACGATGGAGCGCATTCTCCGTCTGATGAGCGAAAAGAAGGCTTCGGACATCTACCTGTCCGCGCATTCGCCCGCCCTCATCAAGATCAACGGTCAGTGCGTGCCCATCAACAACCAGTCGTTGCCGGCGGACGCCCCGCGCAACCTGCTGGCCGAGGTGCTGCCGCCCGAGCGCATGGCCGAACTCGATGCCGAGGGCGAGCTCAACATGGGCTTCCCGTTGGACGGCGTGGGGCGTTTCCGGGTCAGCGCCATGCGCCAGCGCGGCACCATTGCCGCCGTCATCCGCTACATTTCGGTCGACATTCCGCCACTGGCCAACCTCTCGCTGCCGCCGGTGCTGGGTGAGCTGATCATGGAAAAACGCGGCCTGATCCTGATGGTGGGCGCCACCGGTGCCGGCAAGAGCACCACGCTGGCGTCCATGATCGACTACCGCAATGAAAGTGTTTCCGGCCACATCCTGACGATCGAGGACCCGGTCGAATTTCTGTTCAAGAACAAGCGCTCCGTGATCAACCAGCGCGAGATCGGCTCGGACACCCAGTCGCTGCAGGTGGCCCTGAAGAACGCGCTGCGCCAGGCGCCCGACGTGATCCTGATCGGCGAAATCCGCGACCGCGAGACCATGTCGGCGGCCATTGCCTATGCCCAGTCGGGCCACCTGTGCCTGGCCACCATGCACGCCAACAACAGCTACCAGGCCCTCAACCGGATCCTGAGCTTCTACCCGGTGGAAGTGCGCCAGACCATGCTGGGCGATCTGGCAGCGGCCCTGAAGGCCGTGGTTTCGCAGCGCCTGCTGCGCACCACCTCGGGCGCCCGCGTGCCCGCCATCGAAGTGCTGCTCAACTCCAAGCTGGTGGCCGAGCTGATTGAAAAAGGCGACTTCTCCGGCGTCAAGGAAGCCATGGAAAAGTCCATGGCCGAAGGCTCGCAGTCGTTCGAACACGACATCGCCCGCCTGATCGTGGACGGCGTGGTCGACCGCAAGGAAGGCCTGGCCCACGCCGACTCCCCCACCAACCTGATGTGGCGCCTGCAAAACGACTTCACCAAGGCCGCCCAGCCGGCGGCAACCACGCACGAGGAAGACGACGAAGCGTCCTTCACCGAAATCACCCTGGACGTAACCCATTGATGTCAAAAACACTGCAACTGGCCGAGCAACTGATTGCGCGGGCCTCGGTCACCCCTGCCGACGTGGGCTGCCAGGAACTCATCGCACAGCGGCTGGCCAAGCTGGGTTTTGCCTGCGAGACCATCACCAGCGGCCCGGCCGAGTTCTCGGTCACCAATTTGTGGGCAAAACGGGCCGGAACGCCCGCCAATATTGCGCAGACAGCTAGCAAATCCATAGCGCCCAGCAAAACCCTGGTATTCGCCGGCCACACCGACGTGGTTCCTACCGGCCCCGTGACCGAGTGGGACAGCGCCCCGTTTACCCCCAGCGTGCGCGACGGCAAGCTGTACGGCCGCGGCGCCGCCGACATGAAGACCTCACTGGCCGCCTTCGTGGTGGCCATCGAAGAATTCCTGCTCGCCAACCCCCAGCCCGCCCTGGGCATGGCCCTGCTGCTCACCAGCGACGAAGAGGGCCCGGCCAACGACGGCACGGTGGTGGTCTGCAACGCCCTGAAGGCGCGGGGCGAAACGCTGGACTACTGCATCGTGGGCGAGCCCACGGCGGTGGAGCGCACCGGCGACATGATCAAGAACGGCCGGCGCGGCACCATGAGCGGCAAGCTCACGGTCAAGGGCGTGCAGGGCCACATTGCCTACCCGCACCTGGCCAAGAACCCCATCCACCTGCTGGCGCCCGCGCTGGCGGAGCTGGTCACCATCGAGTGGGACCGGGGCAACGACTTTTTCCCGCCCACCACCTGGCAGGTCAGCAACGTCCACGGCGGCACGGGAGCCAGCAACATCATTCCCGGCGCGGTGGTGGTCGACTTCAATTTCCGCTTTTCCACCGAATCCACGCCCGAGTCCCTGCAGACCCGCCTGACCCGCGTGCTGGAGAAATACGAGCTGGAATACGACCTGACCTGGACCGTAGGCGGCCTGCCCTTTCTGACCACCCCTGGCACGCTGGTGGACGCCGCGCGCGACGCCATCCTGGCGGAAACCGGGCTGCAGACCCAGCTCTCCACCACCGGCGGCACCAGCGACGGGCGTTTCATCGCCCAGATCTGCCCGCAGGTGATCGAGATGGGCCCACCCAACGGAACCATCCACAAGATCAACGAGTATGTGGCCGTGGCCGACATCGAACCGCTGAAAAACATCTACCGGCGCGTGCTGGAGAATCTGGAACGCCAGGCCCGCGCATGACCCTGCTTGAACTGATTGAATCCGGTGCGCAACAGCTCACGCAGGCCCACGTTTCGTTTGGCCACGGCACCACCAACGCACGTGATGAAGCCGCCTGGCTGGTGCTGTGGTGCCTGGGCCTGCCGCTGGACGCCGCGCTGGAGGGCGAAGATTCCATAGCCAATCAGGCTGTAGCGCCCGCAGATGCTGCGCGGGTAGCTACACTTTTGGAAGCACGCATTGCCACCCGCAAACCCGCCGCCTACCTCACGCGTGAGGCCTGGCTGCAGGGTGTGGCGTTTTATGTGGACGAGCGTGCCATCGTGCCCCGCTCGCTGATTGCCGAGCTGCTGGTGGACGGCAGCATCGACTACTGGCTGAAGGAAACCACGCACAACGTGCTGGACCTGTGCACCGGCAACGGCAGCTTGGCCATTCTGGCGGCCATGGTCTACCCCGATGTGGCGGTGACCGCCTCCGACCTGTCGCCAGACGCCCTGGCCGTGGCCCGCATCAATGTGGACAAGCACAGCCTGCAAGACCGCATTGCCCTGCTGGAGTCCGACGGTCTCGGCGCGCCCGCCCTGCAGGCGCGCGGCCCGTTTGACCTGATCCTGTGCAACCCGCCCTACGTCAACGCCCAGAGCATGGCCGAGCTGCCCGCGGAATACCGGGCCGAGCCCGCCCTGGCCCTGGCCGGCGGCGGCGACGGCATGGACTTTGTCCGCACCCTACTGAAAAGCGCCCCGCAGCACATGGCTCCCGACGCCGTGCTGGTGCTCGAAATCGGCCATGAACGCCACCACTTTGAAGCCGCATTTCCCCAACTGGAAGTGGTCTGGCTCGAAACCAGCGCTGGTGAAGACCAGGTCCTGCTCCTCACGCGCGAAGCGCTTTTGAAATGATCACTCTGAAAAATGTCACCTTGCGCCGCGGCGCCAAGGTGTTGCTCGATGGCGCGTCCGTCACCCTCAACCCGGGCGAAAAAGTCGGCCTGGTGGGACGCAACGGCGCCGGCAAGTCCTCGCTGTTTGCCCTGTTCAACGGCAACCTGCATGAGGACGCCGGCGAATACTTCATTCCGCCCCAGTGGCGCATGGGCCAGGTCGCACAGGACATGCCCGAAACCGAGCAAAGCGCCACCGAATTTGTGGTCGAGGGCGACACCGTGCTGCTGGCCGCGCGCCAGGAAGTGGCCGCAGCCGAGGCCACCGACGACTACAACCGCATGGCCCACGCCTACACGGAGCTGGGCGACGCCGGCGAGCACGACGCCGCCGCACGCGCCCAGGCGCTGATCCTGGGCCTGGGCTTCAAGACCACCGAGCTAAACAACCCGGTCAACAGCTTCTCCGGCGGCTGGCGCATGCGCCTGCAGCTGGCGCGCGCGCTGATGTGCCCGTCGGACCTGCTGCTGCTGGACGAACCCACCAACCACCTGGACCTGGACGCCCTGGTCTGGCTGGAAGCCTGGCTCAAGAAGTACGAAGGCACCATGATCGTCATCAGCCACGACCGCGAATTCCTGGACGCGGTGACCAACGTCACCCTGCACATCGACGCGGCCAAACTGGTGCGCTACGGCGGCAACTACAGTAAGTTCGAGGACATGCGCGCCGAGCAGATGGAGCTGCAGCAAAACGCCTATTCCAAGCAGCAGGACAAGATTGCCCACCTGCAGAAATTCATCGCCCGCTTCAAGGCCAAGGCCAGCAAGGCCAAGCAGGCGCAAAGCCGGGTCAAGGCGCTGGACCGCATGGAAAAGATTGCGCCGCTGCTCAGCGAGGCGGACTTCACCTTCGAGTTCAAGGAACCGGCCAACCTGCCCAACCCCATGCTGTCCATGAGCGACATCAGCGTGGGCTACCCGCCGCCCGAAGGCGCGCCCGAGGGCACGCCGCCCACCACCATCGTGCGCCACATCAACCGCTCGGTGCTGGCCGGCCAGCGCATCGGCATCCTGGGCGCCAACGGCCAAGGCAAGTCAACGCTGGTGAAGACCATTGCGCGCGACCTGAAGGTCCTGAGCGGTGAAATCACCGAAGGCAAGGGCTTGAACATCGGCTACTTTGCCCAGCAGGAACTCGACGTGCTGCGCCCGGCGGACAACCCGCTGGAGCACATGATCCGCCTGGTCAAGGACCTGACGGCCGCGGGCAAGATCGCTGGCCAGCAGACCCGCGAGCAGGATTTGCGCAGCTTCCTGGGCACCTTCAATTTCGGCGGCGACATGGTCAAGCAGGCCGTGGGCAGCATGAGCGGCGGCGAGAAGGCCCGCCTGGTGCTGTGCATGCTGGTGTGGCAGCGCCCCAACCTCTTGCTGATGGACGAGCCCACCAACCACCTGGATCTGGCCACACGCGAGGCGCTGTCCATGGCGCTCAACGAGTTCGAAGGCACGGTGATGCTGGTCAGCCACGACCGCGCCCTGCTGCGCGCCGTGTGCGACGAGTTCTGGATGGTGTCGCGTGGCGGTGTGGAGCCTTTCGACGGCGACCTGGACGACTACCAGCGCTACCTGCTGGACGAGGCCAAGCGCCAGCGCGAGGAAGCCAAGGAGGCCGCCAAGGCGCCAGCCAAAACCGCTGCAGCACCGGTGGCCGCCAAGCCCAAGGCCAAGGGCGACACCTCGCCCAAGGTCCGGAAAGAGTTGCAAGATGTGGAAGCCCGCATGGCCGTGCTCAACGGGGAAGGCGCGGCGCTGGAAAACCGCCTCTCCACCAACCCGCACCCGACAGAGATCGCCGAGATTGGCCGCAGCCTGAAGGTGGTGAACGACGAACTGGCGCAGCTGGAAGACCGATGGCTGGAGCTGTCCAGCAAGCTGGAGTCGGCCGGAACGTGAACGCCCCGCTGCTGAACGCCGAGTACTTGGTCGAACAGGCCGTTGCCCTGGCCTACCGGCTGGCGGGCTACGCCCTGCTCAACTGGGCCGACGACGCCGCCCTGCTGGCGCTGATGTTCTGCTGAACTAAGGCTTGGCCTGCAGCAGGGCCGCCATTTTCTGGTGGATCAGGTTCATGGCCTGCAAGGGACGCAGCATCACCTTGAACTCCACAATCTGCCCGGCGTCGTTCCACTTGAGCATGTCCACGCCGTTCACGGCAATGCCCTCGATCTCCACCTGAAACTCCAGCACTGCGTCGTGGCTGCCCACCACCTCGCGCACATAGCGGAAGGTCGGGTTCACAAACACATGCAGGGCCGCTGCGAGATACTGTTTGGTGACCGCCTTGCCCACTTGCGGCGTGTGCACCACCGGGGAGTAAAAAACGGCGTCATCTGCCAGCAGGGCGTCGAGCCCGTTGGCGTTGCGGCTCTCCACCAAGTGGTGCCAGCGGGTCAGTGCATTGATCGTCATGGGTCGCCTTGGTGGTTCAGGAATGGCGCAAGCATAGCGCCAACGGGCCGTCAGCCCCCTGCAACAACCCCAACACCTGGTAACAAATCGACACCGCTTCCAACAGGGACGCTACCTAGAATGCATGTGTATTTTTCCCATAAACCGATTGGAAGGTGGTTTTCATGCGATTCGACAAACTCCCCCTCGCACGGGCCCTCAGCGCAGCGGCCCTGCTGGCCGGCGTGACGGCCTTTGCCCAGACCGTGACGCCCCCACCCGCACCGGCCCCCGCGCCTGCGCCAACCCCCAAGACCGCCCCCACGCAGAGCACCGAGGGCGTCAACGACCTGTCCACTTCGCTGGCCCGCGCCAGCCTGACCAAGCAGGGCATTACCAACCCGACATCCGCGCAACTGGCCACGGCCCGCCAGGGCGTGCTGTCACAGCGTGCCCAGGGCATGGGTTGGGGACAAATCGCCAACTCCCTGGGCGTGCGGCTGGGTGACGTGGTGAGCGCCGCACGGCGTGCGGATCAGGCCAAAGAGGCAAAAGAAGCCAAAACCAGCAAGCGCTCTGACGCCGACAAAGACGGTGCCAGCAAGAAAAGTACCGGCAAAAAGTCGGGTACCCAGCACGCCAGCCGCTCCACCAGCAGCGGCAAGCACAGCGGCCGTAGCAGTACGGGTACGGGCACCAACCATGCGGGCTACTCCAGTGGCGGCAGCCGCGGAGGTAGCGGTGGCGGCCATGGTGGAGGTGGCGGCGGGGGTGGCGGTGGCGGTGGCGGTGGCGGTGGCGGTGGCCACGGCGGTAAATAATCGCCCCATCGGCAATCGAACCCAGCCTTGCGCTGGGTTTTTTATGTCCTGACCACAAACAAATGCGGCAGACGGCAATCCAGGGGCCAGAAAGAAGAAAGGACCTAGCTCCTTGCGAAGCTAGGTCCTTGATTCGTTGGTCGGTGTGAAAGGATTCGAACCTTCGACCCCTTGCACCCCATGCAAGTGCGCTACCAGGCTGCGCCACACACCGATCTAGCCTTGAATTATACCCCGGACTGAGGGCGAATTTTCAAACTTCGGGGGTCAGCAGCTCGCGAATTTCAAACAATTCTCGCCGGAAGTGCATGAGTTGGGCTGAACCGGGTTCGGGCAGCTCAAAAGCATGGGTGTCTTCGAAGTCGTCCAGGTCCGTATCATCGACCTCCAGAACGTCAACACCGTCCAGCATGACCTCGCCGTTGCGCTTTTTGTCACGCTCGCTTTGCAGCAACTCCTGCATCTTGTTGCGCGCGCCGCTGATGGTGAAGCCCTGGTCGTACAGCAGATCGCGAATGCGACGGATCATCAGCACTTCGTGGTGCTGGTAGTAGCGGCGATTGCCACGCCGCTTCATGGGGCGCAGCTGCGTGAATTCCTGCTCCCAATACCGTAGCACGTGGGGCTTGACGCCACACAAATCGCCCACCTCACCGATGGTGAAGTAGCGTTTGGCGGGAATGGGGGGAAGGGTTTTCTCCATTGAAATCAATGCAGTACGAAGCAAACCGTAGAGGTTACTCTAACTTTCGTCGCAACGCAAAGACTGATTGAGAAGACCAGCAGAATCCCGGGGCGCCGTTGCTAAAACAACGGCATGCCGGCTCAGGTCACGTCCTGGATCTGCTCTTTGAGCTTGTGGCTGGCGTGGAAGGTGACCACCCGGCGAGCCTGGATGGGGATGGCCTCGCCCGTGCGCGGGTTGCGCCCCGGCCGCGGGGCCTTGGTACGGATCTGGAAGTTGCCGAAGCCGGAAATCTTGACGTCGGTTCCATCCACCAGGCTGGCAGCGATGAGGTCAAAAAAAGCGTCGATCATGTCCTTGGACTCGCGCTTGTTGAGGCCAATCTGCTCAAACAGCAGATCCGCCAGTTGCGCCTTGGTCAATGCCGGGGTTTCCAGACTTTCAACAGAAAAATCCATGTTTCCTCGATTCTTTTTTTGACGGTTCGGCCGGATCAGACCCGCTGACGGGCACCCAGGCTGGTGGTGAGCTGGTCGACCACCGCTTTCACGGCGGATTCGATCTGCTCTTCGGTCAGCGTGGCGTCGTCGCTGTTGAGCGTCAACCGTACAGCCAGACTGCGGTCGGTGCTGGCGTCGCTCGCGGGTGCGTCCTTGGCGGCTTTGGGGCGGTAGATGTCAAACAGCTGGGCGTCGCGCAGCAAACCGGCCGTGGGCGCAGCCCAGATAGCGGCCATGAGTGCGGCATGGGTAACCTGATCACCCACCACCACGGCAATGTCGCGCTGCACCGGCTGGAACTTGGCCACCGGCTTGAACGCCGGCACGTTGCGCTGCAGGACCGGGTCCAGCTCCAGCTCAAACAGCACCGGTGCCTGGACCAGGTCGAACTCCTGGCGCCACTTGGGGTGCAGCTCGCCCACGAAGCCGATCACCTGGTCATGCAGCAAGACCTGCGCGCAACGGCCGGGGTGCATGGCCGGGTGGTCGCCGGGGGCAAACGCAACGGGCAAGGGAGCCAGCAGGGCCTGGACATCGCCTTTGACGTCAAAGAAGTCCACAGCCTGCTCCTTGCGGCCCCACTGCAGGGCGTCGGCCGTGCCGCTGGCCAGACCGGCAATGCGCATGGGTTGGCGGAAACCTTCCACCGTGCTGTGGGTGCTGGTGACGGACGCATCACGCAGGAACACGCGGCCGAGTTCGAACACGCGCACGCGCTGGGCCTTGCGGGCCTGATTGAACTTGAGCACCTGCAACAGCGAACCCAGCAGCGAGGAGCGCATGACGCTCATCTGGCTGGCAATGGGGTTGAGCAGCTTGATGGGGTTGGGGTTGCCCGCCAGCCCGTGTTCCCAACTTTCTTCGACAAAGCTGAAATTGATGGTTTCCTGGTAGCCCAGGGCGGCCAGCGAGCGGCGCACGGCAAAGGGACTGCGCTGGGACTCGGTACGGACCTTGGCAGTGACAGGCGCCAATGGCGGCGTGTGCGGCAGGTGGTTGTAGCCCACCATGCGGATCACTTCTTCGATCAGGTCCTCTTCAATCTGCAGGTCGAAGCGGTAGGACGGCGGTGTGACCGTGACCACGCCTTCGGTTTGGGTAACGGCAAGGCCCAGACCCGCCAGGGCATTCACGCACTGCGCCTGGGTGATCGGCATGCCGATGACCTTGGCTGCACGGGCCACGCGCAGGCTGACCGGTGCCGCCACCGGCATCTTGACCTGCTGGTCATCCACCGGGCCGCAGCTGGTGCCAGGAGTGCCACAAATGTCGATGATGAGCCGGGTGATGTACTCAATGTGCTCGACCGTCAGGCTGGGGTCCACGCCCCGCTCAAAGCGGTGCCCGGCATCGGTGGAGAAATTGAAGCGGCGCGAGCGTCCGGCAATCGCCTTGGGCCACCAGAATGCGGCTTCCACATAGACGTTCTGGGTGTCGTCGGAGACGGCCGTGGCGTCACCGCCCATGATGCCCGCCAGGGATTCCACCTGGGCGTCATCGGCAATCACACCCACTTTTTCGTCCACGGTGACGGTATTGCCGTTGAGCAGCTTGAGCTGTTCACCGGCTTTGCCCCAGCGCACATCCAGCCCGCCGGCAATCTTGTCCAGATCGAAAATGTGGGATGGACGTCCCAGCTCGAACATGACGTAGTTGGAAATATCGACCAAGGCGGTGACACTGCGCTGGCCGCAACGCGCCAGCCGGTCCACCATCCACTGGGGTGTGGCGGCCTTGGTGTTGAGGTTGCGCACTACGCGGCCCGAGAAACGCCCGCACAGGTCGGGCGCGCTGATCTTGACAGCAAGCGTGTCGCCGTTGGTCACCGGAACGGCCGGAAAGGTAGGCGCCTGCAAGGGCGCGCCGGTCAGGGCCGCCACTTCGCGCGCCACACCATAAACGCTCAGGCAGTGCGCCAGATTGGGCGTGAGCTTGAGAGTGAACAGGGTGTCGTCCAGGTTGAGGTGCTGGCGAATGTCCTGGCCCAGAGGCGCGTCCGGCGCCAGCTCCAGCAGGCCACCGTGGTCGTCGGCCAGTTGCAGCTCTTTGGCCGAGCACAACATGCCTTCGCTTTCCACACCGCGCAACTTGCCCACCTTGATGACAAAGGGCTTGCCATCTTCGCCCGGGGGCAATTCGGCGCCCACCATGGCGCAGGGCACGCGAATGCCCACGCGGGCATTGGGGGCACCACACACAATGTTCAGCAACGCGGTCTGTCCGACGTCGACCTTGCACACGCGCAGACGGTCGGCATTCGGGTGCTGGACCGCTTCCTTGATTTCACCCACCACGATCTTGGTGAAGGGAGGGGCAACGGGCTTGAGCTCCTCCACTTCGAGGCCCGCCATGGTCAGCGTGTCGGCCAGTTGCGTGGTGGAGAGGGGTGGGTTGCAGAAGGCGCGCAACCAGGATTCAGGAAATTGCATGGTGCTCAATCAGTTGGGGGCAGAACGGATGCAGTAGCACAGTGCCCTGCCCCACAAAGTTATTCATCGGTTATTGGAACTGCGCCAGGAAGCGGATATCGCCATCGAAGAACAGGCGCAGATCGTTCACCCCGTAGCGCAGCATGGTGAAACGGTCCAGCCCCATGCCGAAGGCAAAGCCAATGTACTTCTCCGGGTCCAGCCCCATGTTGCGCACCACGTTCGGGTGCACCTGACCAGAGCCCGCCACCTCCAGCCAGCGCCCGGCCAGGGGGCCGCTCTGGAACTGGATGTCGATCTCGGCGCTGGGCTCGGTAAAGGGGAAGAAGCTGGGACGGAAACGCAGCACCAGATCGTCGCGCTCGAAGAACGTGCGACACAGGTCGGTAAAGACGAATTTGAGGTCCTTGAAGCTCACGTTCTCACCAATCCACAGGCCTTCGCACTGGTGGAACATGGGCGAATGGGTCGCGTCGCTGTCCACCCGGTAGGTGCGGCCAGGGCAGATCACGCGAATCTCGGGCATGGGCTGCCCGGCCTCGATCAGGGCGCGATGCTGCTCCACATGCTGCAGCGCGTGGCGCACCTGCACCGGGCTGGTGTGGGTGCGCAGCAAGTTGGGGGCGGTCTCGGAACCGCCCTCCACATAAAAGGTGTCGTGCATGGAACGCGCGGGGTGGTCTTCCGGCGTATTGAGCGCGGTGAAGTTGAACCAGTCGGCCTCGATCTCCGGACCTTGCGCCACTTCAAAACCCATGGAGCCGAAAATGGCCTCAATGCGTTCCTGCGTCAGGGAAACAGGGTGCAAACCACCCTGCCCGCGCTGGCGACCTGGCAGCGTCACATCGAGCGCCTCGGCCTGGAGCTGGGCCTGCAGTTCGGCATCGGCCAGGGCCTGGCGGCGCGCGGTCAGGGCCGCCTCGATGGCCTGTTTGGCCAGGTTGATCGCCGCACCGCGGGATTTTTTCTCGTCCACGGACAGGGCCGCCATGCCCTTCATCAGCTCGGTGATGCGGCCCGACTTGCCCAAAAACAGTGCCTTGGCGTTTTCCAGGTCAGCGGGGGTCAGCGCTTCGGAAAAGGCCGTCTTGGCGGTGTCAACGATGGCGTTCAACTCGTTCATACATTCTCTTGGTGTTGCGACATGACCGGCATGGCAGTCCGTCTGCTGTGGAACCGCGTTTCAATGAAAAAGGGCCAGTGCTCTTTCAAGCTCCAGCCCTTGTTCTATTTGCACTGGCAGCTATCACGGAGATAGCGGACCATAGCGAAAATCAAGCAGCCAGTTTGGCCTTGACTTGCTCCACGATGCCAGCAAAAGCAGCCATGTCGTGAATGGCGATATCGGACAGAACCTTGCGGTCGATCTCAATGTTCGCTTTCTTCAGACCGTTGGCGAATTGGCTGTATGTCATGCCGCACTGACGCGCAGCCGCATTGATACGGGCAATCCACAACTGACGGAAGACACGCTTCTTGGTACGACGGTCACGGTAGGCATATTGCCCAGCCTTCATGACCGCTTCTTTGGCGATCCGGAAGACATTACCGCGGCGACCGCGGAAACCTTTTGCAAGGGCTAAGACTTTTTTATGGCGGGCGCGAGCCGTTACACCACGTTTGACGCGAGGCATGTGATTACTCCTTGTTCGTCGTTAATTAAATACCACGGCCTGGCAACATCTGCGCCATGTGACCCATGTTGGTCTCATGAACTGCAGTGGAGCCGCGCAAATGGCGTTTATTTTTGGTGGTCTTCTTGGTCAGAATGTGACGTTTGAAGGCTTGGCCGCGCTTGACGGTGCCACCTGGACGGACGCGGAAGCGTTTCTTCGCCGCGCTCTTGGTCTTCATTTTGGGCATTTGAATGCTCCTTTTACTTTGTGCTCGTGAGGCGTCTGGAAACGGTTTCCAGCCTTGTTGGCCCCGAGTCACTTCTCAGGCAACACCTTTCGGCATTGCCTAGTCAGAAGGCTTTCGCCCTCCGATCCTGCGGCTGGCCGGAAAAACCGACCAACACCCCAATTCTTTACGACGCTGCAGCGGCCGGAGCCACGGCATCGGCGACAGGCTTGCCCGCTGCCTTTTTCTTGCCCGGCGCGATCATCATGATCATCTGGCGCCCTTCGAGCTTGGGAAACTGCTCAACCAAGATCAAATCGCCCAACTCATTGCGAATCCGGTTCAAGAGCGCCATGCCCAGCTCCTGGTGCGTGATTTCACGCCCCCGAAAACGCAAAGTGATTTTGCACTTGTCGCCATCGGCCAGGAAGCGCTTGATATTGCGCATCTTGATGTTGTAGTCACCGTCATCGGTACCGGGGCGGAATTTGATTTCCTTGATTTCGATAACCGTCTGCTTGGCTTTCGCTTCAGCCGCCTTTTTCTGTTCCTGGTATTTGAACTTGCCATAGTCCATCAACCGGCACACGGGCGGGTTGGCGGTTGCGGCGATTTCAACCAGGTCCACATCCAACTCACCGGCCATGCGCAGAGCTTCCATCAGGCTCACGACGCCCAAAGGCTCGTTGTCCTGCCCGGAAAGGCGAACTTCCGGGGCCATGATTTCCCGGTTCAGGCGGTGTTTGCGTTCTTCGCGGTGACGACGGTCACGAAATTCAGTAGCGATGGCTCAATCCTTCACAATATTTGCTACAAAAACAGTAGCTACAGCCGCAGGATACACGCGACAAACCAGCATCTTTGGACACAAACCTCAGACAATGGACTTGTGGGCAATGTCACCTGTGATCTTCTGCACGAGTGCATCAAGGGACATCACGCCGAGGTCTTGACCACCCCGGGCACGCACCGCAACGGCGCCTGCCGCCATCTCCTTGTCGCCCACGACAACCAGATACGGCAGCTTCTGCATCGAATGCTCCCGTATTTTATACGTAATTTTCTCGTTGCGCAGGTCTAACTCGACCCTAAGCCCTTGATTCTGCAGCGTTTTGGCCACGGAACGGGCATATTCGGCCTGTGCGTCGGTGATATTGAGCACCACAACCTGCACTGGCGCCAGCCAGGCAGGCAGCGCGCCAGCGCTTTCCTCGATCAGAATGCCGATGAAGCGTTCCAGACTGCCGACGATGGCCCGGTGCAACATGACCGGGCGATGGCGGGCGCCATCTTCACCCACGTATTCGGCATCCAGGCGCTCGGGCATGGAGAAATCCACCTGGATGGTGCCGCACTGCCAGTGGCGCCCGATGGCGTCCTTCAGCGTGTATTCGATCTTGGGGCCATAGAAAGCGCCCTCTCCCGGGGAAATTTCAAATTCGCACCCCGAAGCCTTCAGGCTCTCGATCAAGGCGGCCTCGGCCTTGTCCCAGATGGCGTCGGAACCGATGCGCTGCTCGGGACGGGTCGCCACCTTGTAAATGATGTTCTTGAAGCCGAAGTCGGTATAGACCTTCTGCAGCAAGGCGGTGTAGTCGACGCACTCCTTCAGGATCTGGTCTTCGGTACAGAAGATGTGGCCATCGTCCTGCGTGAAGCCGCGCACGCGCATGATGCCGTGCAAACCGCCCGAGGGCTCGTTGCGGTGGCACTGGCCAAACTCGCCGTAGCGCAGGGGCAGATCGCGGTAGCTCTTGATGCCTTGCTTGAAGATGAGGATGTGGCCCGGGCAGTTCATCGGCTTCAGGGCATATTCACGCTTCTCCGACTCCGTGACAAACATGTTTTCGCGGTACTTGTCCCAGTGGCCCGTCTTCTCCCACAGGCCCTTGTCGATGATCTGGGGGCCTTTGACTTCCCGGTAGCCGTTGTCCTGGTACACCTTGCGCATGTACTGCTCCACACCCTGCCACAGGGTCCAGCCCTTGGGGTGCCAGAACACCAGGCCTGGGGCATGGTCGTCAATATGGAACAGGTCCAGCTCGCGACCGAGCTTGCGGTGGTCGCGCTTTTCAGCCTCTTCCAGCATGGTCAGGTGCTGCTGCAACTCGTCCTTGGTGGCCCAGGCGGTACCGTAGACACGCTGCAGCATCTCGTTCTTGTGGTCGCCACGCCAGTAGGCTCCCGCCAGCTTCATCAGCTTGAAGTGCTTGAGCTTGCCGGTGCTGGGCACGTGCGGGCCGCGGCACAGGTCCTCGAACTTGCCTTCGCGGTACAGCGACACATCCTGGTCAGCCGGAATGCTCTCGATGATTTCGGCCTTGTAGTGTTCGCCCAGGCTCTTGAAATACGCCACCGCCTCATCACGCGGCAGCACACGACGCGTCACCGGCTCGTCCAGCGCGGCCAGGGCCACCATCTTCTTCTCGATGGCCACCAGGTCGTCGGGCGTGAAGGGGCGCTTGTAGGAGAAGTCGTAGAAGAAACCATGCTCGATCACCGGGCCGATGGTGACCTGCGCGTCCGGGAACAGCTCCTTGACGGCATAGGCCAGCAAGTGGGCTGTGGAGTGGCGGATGACTTCCAGGCCGTCGGCATCCTTGGCCGTGATGATGGACAGCGCGCAATTGGCCGTCATCTGGAAACTGGTATCCACGACTTTGCCATCCACCTTGCCCGCCAGGGCCGCCTTGGCCAGGCCGGCGCCGATGGAGGCTGCCACTTCGGCCACGGTGACCGGGCCAGGAAATTCGCGTTGGGAACCGTCGGGAAGCGTAATCTGGATCATGGTTTGCACGGAAAATAAAAAAGCGCGGACAAGCCGCGCTTTGAAACGGGACGCCGAAAGAGCGTAATTTTACGCCCTGTCGGCCTCGCAAGCAGCTTAGTGGAACTGCTCTTCTTCGGTAGAACCGGTCAGGGCCTTCACGGAAGAAGTGCCGCCCTGGATCACGGTGGTGACGTCGTCGAAGTAGCCAACGCCCACTTCCTGCTGGTGCGACACGAAGGTGTAACCCTTGTCGCGGGCAGCGAATTCGGGTTCTTGCACCATTTCGGTGTAGTGCTTCATGCCTTCGCCCTGGGCGTAAGCGTGAGCGAACTGGAACGTGTTGAACCAGTTGATGTGGATACCGGCCAGCGTGATGAACTGGTACTTGTAACCCAGTGCCGACAGGTCTTCCTGGAAGGAAGCGATCTGCTTCTCGCTGAGGTTCTTCTTCCAGTTGAAGGAAGGCGAGCAGTTGTACGACAACAGCTTGCCGGGGCAAGCAGCGTGCACGGCCTGGGCGAACTCACGGGCAAAGCCGATGTCTGGCACACCAGTTTCGCACCACACCAGGTCGGCGTAAGGAGCGTAAGCCACGCCACGGCTGATGGATTGCTCCAGACCGTTCTTGACGCGGTAGAAACCTTCTTGCGTGCGCTCGCCGGTGATGAAGGGCTTGTCGTTGGCGTCGTAGTCGCTGGTGATCAGGTTTGCAGCTTCTGCGTCGGTACGGGCCAGAATGATGGTGGGCACGCCCATGGTGTCAGCAGCGAAACGTGCGGAGATCAGCTTCTCGATCGCTTCGCGGGTGGGAACCAGAACCTTGCCGCCCATGTGGCCGCACTTCTTCACGGCAGCCAGCTGGTCTTCGAAGTGAACGCCGGCAGCGCCGTTGGCGATCATGTTCTTCATCAGTTCGAATGCGTTCAACACGCCACCGAAACCGGCTTCTGCGTCAGCCACGATAGGCAGGAAGAAGTCGATGAATTCCTTGTCACCGGGGTTGATGCCACGGCCCCACTGGATTTCGTCCGCGCGCTTGAACGTGTTGTTGATGCGGCGCACCATGGTGGGCACGGAGTCGTAGGCGTACAGCGACTGGTCGGGGTACATGGTTTCCGACGTATTGCCGTCAGCGGCGACCTGCCAGCCCGACAGGTACACAGCCTCTAGGCCTGCCTTGGCTTGCTGCATGGCTTGGCCAGCAGAGATCGCGCCGAAAGCGTTGACGTAACCCTTCTTGGCGCCGCCGTTCACTTTTTCCCACAGCTTTTCAGCGCCGCGCTTGGCCAGCGTGTACTCGGGCTGCAGGCTGCCGCGCAGACGCACGACGTCAGCTGCGGAATAGCCGCGCTTGACACCTTTCCAGCGGGGGTTGGTGGCCCAGTCTTTTTCGAGGGCGGCGATTTGTTGTTCGCGGGTTTGAGTCGTCATGAAAACACTCCGTAGTTAAAAAAGTTGATGCCTGGACGGTTGCGGCGTCACGCGGCAGGCAGGGTTATTCTAGTCTTATATAAGACACAAATTGCATCTTATGTCTTATATAAGACATAAATATTTTTTCATGCAAATCAACTACTTAAGAAGCCGTATTCGCCATGTGAAATCATTATTTTCTTGATGGGAAGCAATTCACCGACGCCGGTTGCCTTGATTTTTATATTGTGAAATATAAAAACGCATCATAAAAAAAATGCATTTGGCCCTGAACGACACCCGCCGGTAATGCGGGTGTCAGTACGCCGGTGTGAGGCTGGTCGTGCGGTGCAGGCAGCCAACGCTCACAGCGGGCTGTCAATGCGAATCCAGGTCGTCTTGGTCTCGGTGTATTTGTCGAACGCGTGCAGGGATTTGTCGCGCCCTACCCCGCTTTGCCGGAAACCGCCAAAGGGCACAGTCATGTCGTCTTCGTCGTACTGGTTGACGTGCACGGTGCCGGCTCGCAAGGCCCGCGCCACGCCATGGGCCTTGTTCAGGTCACGGGTCCAGACCGCAGCCTGCAGGCCGTAGACGCTGGCATTGGCTTCACGCACCACCTCCGCCGTATCGGTGAATGCCAGGACGGACAGCACCGGGCCAAAGATTTCCTCCCGGGCAATTGCCATGTCACGGTTCACGCCATCAAAAATGGTCGGCTGCACGTAACAGCCTCCCGTCTCGCGCAACACCTGTTCGCCGCCGGCAACCAGGCGGGCGCCCTGAGCCTTGCCACTTTCGATGTAACGCAAGACCGTGTCCATCTGCGCCGGGTCCACCAGGGCCCCCATGACCGTATCCGCAAGCAAGGGATTGGCTGGCGCATAACCAGGCACAAGCGCCAGGGCCTTTTCCAGAAAACGCTCTTTGATGCCGGCTTGCACATAGAGGCGCGAGGGTGCGTTGCAGCTCTGGCCCTGGTTGAAAAAGATGCTGTGAACGGCCGCCTTGACGGCTTGGTCCAGGTCGGGGCAATCCGCGAACACGATGTTGGGCGACTTGCCGCCCAGCTCCGTCCAGGCACGCTTGAGGTTGCTCTGGCCCGCCATGACATGGATCTGCTTGCCCACGCGGGTGGAGCCGGTAAAGGCAATGCAGTCCACATCCATATGCAACGCCAGGGGCGCCCCGGCCTCGGGACCAAAGCCCGGCACCACATTGAATACACCCGCCGGAATGCCCGCCTCCAGGGCCAGATCAGCCATGCGCAGGGCTGTGAGTGGTGATTTCTCGCTGGGCTTGAGCACCACGGAGTTGCCTGCGGCCAAGGCCGGTGCAATCTTCCAAGCTGCCATGATCATGGGGTAGTTCCATGGAACGATGGCCCCCACCACCCCCATCGGCTCGCGCGTGATGAGCGCCAGCGCCGTGTCGGCCGTGGGCGCAACTTCGCCATACACCTTGTCCACCGCTTCGCCATACCAACGGATGCAGTTGGCCGCGCTGTTGACGTCGACCTTGCGGGCGTACTGCACGGGTTTGCCCATGTCCAGCGTCTCGATCAACGCCAGCTCGTCTCCGTGCTCCAACAGCAATTCGGCAAAGCGGATCAGGACGCGCTTGCGTTGCGCCGGCGCCTGGCCGCACCAGCGGCGATCGTCAAATGCGGCACGGGCTGCCACGACGGCGCGGTCAATGTCCGCGCCACTGCATCGGGCCACCTCGGTGAGCACGCGGCCGTCCACCGGCGAGAGGCATGCAAATGTGGCGCCACTCACTGCGCCCACACGCTGGCCGCCGATGACGGCACGCCCATCAAACTGCAGATCGCTCATGTCCATCTCCCGGTTTTTCTGCTGCCAACACCCGGCACCCCCGCTCGGCCAGGGTCAGCGTGGCGCGTTTTCGGCGCGGGCCGCCGCGGCAATTTCGCGTTCCCGCCGGCGGGTCTGGCGGGCTACCCATACGCTGTAGCTGATGATGGCCGCTGTCACCGTGGAAATCAACAGGGTGGCTGCGGCGTAAATGGTGGGGTTGATGCCGCGGCGGGCATAGCTGAAGATGACCTGCGGCAGGGTGCTGACACCGGGGCCGGACAGGAATTCGGAGATCACCACGTCGTCAAACGACAAGGTGAACGAGAGCAGGAAGGCCGCCAGAATGCCCTGCGCAATGTTGGGCAGGGTTACCAGGAAAAACACCTCGTGCGGCCTGGCCCCCAGGTCCATGGCGGCCTCTTCCAGTGAACGGTTCACCTCCAGCAGGCGCGACTGCACCACCACCATGCCGTAGGCCATGCCCAGCAGGGTATGGCCCATGATGATGGTCAGCTTGCCGCGTTCCGGCCAGCCCATCAAATTTTGCGCACCCACCATGAGCAGCAGCAAGGACAGTCCGATCACCACCTCCGGCATGACCAGCGGCGCGTTCACCATGCCGGAGAACACGGTGCGGCCCGGGAAACGCCGGTAGCGCACCAGCACGAAGGCGGCAAAGGTGCCCAATACGGCGGACAAAACCCCCGTGACCGAAGCCACCTGAACCGACAGCCAGAAGCCCTCGACGATCTTGGTGTCGCGTGTCAGCGCCTCGTACCAGCGCAGGGAAAAGCCGGTGAAGCGGGCATCCTGGCGGGTGCTGTTGAACGAAAACACCACCATGAATATCAGCGGCAGGTACAGGAACAGGTACACCAGGGCCATCCAGCCCTTGCCAAAATGCTTTGCCAACCAGACGTTCATTGCCAGTGCCTCATGACTTGCCGGACGCGTCCTGGCCGTCACCGGTGTAGTGGTAGTAGATGGCCAACGGCACGATGATGAGCGCAATCATCACCACCGCCAGCGCGGTGGCCCGGGGCCAGTTGTTGCTGGTGAACATCTCATCCCAGACCACCCGGCCAATCATGATGTTCTCGGGCCCGCCCAGCAGCGAAGGAATCACGAACTCCCCCACGGCCGGAATGAATACCAGCATGAAACCGGCGACGATCCCGGCCTTGGACAGGGGCACCGTCACCAGCCAGAAGGTCTTGAACGGCGTGGTGCCCAGGTCATAGGCCGCTTCCAGCAGACGGACATCCATCTTGACCAGGTTGGCGTACAGCGGCAGCACCATGAAGGGCAGGTACACATAGGTCATGCCCACCAGCATGGAAATGTTGGTGTAGAGCATCTGAACGGGCTCACTGATCAGCCCGACCGCCATCAGCATCTGATTGACCACACCCTGGTCAGCCAGGATGCCCTTCCAGGCGTAGACCCGCAGCAGGAACGACGTCCAGAACGGCAGCATGACCATCATGAGCAGCGCCGGCCGCGCACTGGGCGACGAGCGGGCGATGAAGTAGGCAAAGGGGTATCCAATCACCAGGCAGAGCACGGCGGTGCACAGCGCGTACCAGATGGAACGCAGGTAGGCTTCGATGTAGATGGTGCGAAACAGCAGACCGTCTTCGGCGCTACGGAAAATGGACCCGTAGTTCTCGTACTTCAGCTTGAGCAGGCCGGTGGTGCTGTCCCAGATGGGTTTGAAGGGGTGAATGTCGCCCGCCATATCCACGAAGCTGATGTACAGCAGGATGAGGAAGGGCAGCAGAAAAAACAGCACCAGCCAGGCATAGGGCACCGCAATGACAAAACGGCGCCCTGGCATGGGAAAGGACAGTTGGGCCATGGAGCAGTGCCTCAGTCGCGCAGCACGATCGCGGAGCGGTCGCCCCACCAGAAATACACGTCATCTTCCCAGGTGATGTCGCTGAGCTCCTGGTGCGAGGTGTTGGCTTCGGTGATCTTCACCCGGGTGCCATCGGTAGCCAGCACGATGTAGGTGTTGTACGAACCGAAATACGCAATCTCCTTGACCTTGCCGGTAAACAGGTTCACGGCCACAGCCGGGCGCACCTTGCTGATGTGGATCTTCTCCGGGCGCACGGCAATGCCCACTGGCATGTTCAGTGTGCCGCTGACTCCGTGCCCCACGTGGATCTCGCCAATGCCGGTCACGGCAGCGCAGTGGTCGTGCTCGTCCACACTCAGACGGCCTTCAAAAATATTGACGTTGCCAATGAAGTCCGCCACAAAACGGTTGGCAGGGTGTTCGTACACCTCTTCCGGCGTGCCTACCTGCAGCACCCGGCCCTTGCTCATGACGGCAATGCGGCTGGCCATGGTCATGGCCTCTTCCTGGTCGTGCGTCACCATCACGCAGGTCACACCGACTTTCTCGATGATGTTGACCAGCTCGAACTGGGTCTGCTCACGCAGTTTCTTGTCCAGCGCGCCCAGGGGTTCGTCCAGCAACAGCAGCTTGGGCCGCTTGGCCAGGCTGCGCGCCAGCGCTACACGCTGCTGCTGCCCGCCCGACAACTGATGCGGCTTGCGTTTGGCATAGGCCCCCAGTTGCACCAGATCCAGCATCTCGCCGACGCGCTGGCGGATCTCGTCCTTGGGCAAGCCCTCGCGCTTCAGGCCAAAGGCCACGTTCTCCCAGATGTCCAGATGCGGAAACAGGGCGTAGCTCTGGAACATCATGTTGATCGGACGCTTGTAGGGGGGAAACCTGGCGACGTCCTGCCCGCCCAGCAAAATGCGTCCCGCAGTGGGCGCCTCAAAACCCGCCAGCATGCGCAGCAAGGTGGACTTGCCGCACCCCGAACTGCCCAGCAGGGCAAAGATCTCGCCCTGCCGGATGGAGAGCGATACCTCGTCCACCGCCAGCGCCTCGTCAAAGCGTTTGACCAGTTTTTCGGTCACCAGGTAACCCGCGTTATCCGCTTGTGCTGTCATCAAAAGATTCCCGCTGAAGACTGGGCCAGCAAAAAGGGCTGTCTATACACGCAGTACAAACAGCCCTTGGTGGCACTCAAACCCTGGGCTTACTTGCCCTTCTTGAAGGCGTTGTAGGCGTTGGCCAACGCTTCGCGGGCTTCATTGCTGAAGCTGCTGGGCGGCACCATCTTGGCCATGTAATCGGCATCGACGAAGATGGTCTTGTTGCTGGCGATTTCAGGCTTGACCTTGTCCACGGCACCCTTGTTGCCGGTGTTGTAGGACATTTCGTTGGCCATCCGGGCGGCGTTCTCGGCGCGCAGATAGAAATCGATGAACGCATACGCGTTGTTGGGATGCTTGGCGTCCTTGGTCAGCGCGATCGAGTCGATGAAGATCAGCGCGCCGGTGCTCGGCAACAAAGCCTCGATCACTTCCTTGGAACCGTTCTCCTTGGCGCGGCCCGCGGCGATGTTGATGTCGCCAGCCCAGCCGATGGCCGCGCACGCCTTGCCACCCGCGATGTCATCGATCATGGTGGCGCTGAACATGCGCACGTCCTTGCGCACCTTGGCCAGCATGGCCGCAGCCGCCTTGTAGTCATCGGCGTTGTTGGAATAGGCGTCCTTGCCGATGTAGTGCAATGCTGCGGGCAGGATTTCGGTGGGCGAATCCAGGTAGGCAATGCCGCAGGACTTCAGCTTGGCGGTGTACTTGGGGTTGAACACCAGGTCCCAGGCATTTTCAGGCATGGGCATGCCGGCCAGTGCCTTCTCGACCTTGGTCTTGTTGATACCCACGGTGGTGAAGCTCCAGGCCCATGGCACCAGGTGCTTGTTGTCCGGGTCGGCCTTGGTCATGGTGGCCAGCAGCGCGGGGTCCAGGTTGGCCAGGTTCTTGAGCTTGGATTTGTCCAGGGGCTGCAGCAAGCCGCCTTCGATCTGGGACTTGGCAAACACCGTGCCCGGAACCACGATGTCATAGCCGGTGTTGCCGGCAACCAGCTTCGCTTGCAGCGCCTCGTTGGTCTCGAACGTGTCGTAGTTGACCTTGATGCCGGATTCCTTCTCGAAGGCCGCGATCATGCCTTCGGGAATGTAGTCGGGCCAGTTGTAGATATTGAGCACCTTCTCTTCGGTATTCGCCGGTGCAGCCGGCGCAGCGGCGACAGGGGTAGACGCGGGCGCTGCTGCCACAGGCTCCTCTTTTTTGCCGCAGGCAGCCAGCATGACCGCCGAAACGGCCAGAACCAATGCGAGTTTTTTCATGTTGTTTGACACTCCAGAAACATAGGTAAGAAACCGACGAAGCACTTCGCCAGACCTGGCGTCCGCGCATCCCGTGTGCGAAGCAATATCCGGGCCCGTAACGGTGCCCCAGCGACTGCCCCGGGTATTCTATTCAAACTGGCCGGCCGCACGCAGCTCGGCCAGGGTATCGTCCAGGCAGCGCACGATGAGCCCCATCATTTCATCGATCTGGTCCCGCGTCATCACCAGCGGCGGGGCAATGATCATGCGGTCCCCCACCGCCCGCATGACCAGCCCGTTCTTGAAGCAATGGCTACGGCAGCGCATGCCAACGGCCAGGGCGGGGTCGAAGCCCTGCCGGGCCAGCTTGTCGCGCACCAGCAGCAGTCCCCCCACAAAGCCGCAGGTCTGCGCCTCGCCTACCAGGGGGTGGGCGTTGAGTTCGGCAAACCGCTGCGCCAGGTATGGCCCGACGTCGTCCCGCACACGCTGGGGCAGCTGTTCCCGCTCCATGATGTCCAGGTTGGCCAGGGCCACGGCACAGGCGACCGGGTGGCCGCTGTAGGTGTAGCCATGGGCGAACTCCCCGCCCTGGTCAATCAGCACCTCGGCCACGCGGTTGCCCACCATGACGCCCCCCAGGGGGATGTAACCACTGGTCACCGCCTTGGCAAACGTGATCAGATCGGGCTTGTAGCCGAATTTCTCGTAGGCAAACCAGTGGCCCAGGCGGCCAAACGCGCAAATCACCTCGTCGCTAATGAGCAAGATGCCGTACTTGTCGACAATGCGCTGGATCTCCGGCCAGTAGGTCGACGGCGGAATGATCACCCCACCCGCCCCCTGCACCGGCTCGGCGATGAAGGCGGCCACCTTTTCGGCACCCAACTCCAGAATCCGGCTCTCCAGCCAACCCGCCGCACGCCGGCCAAAGTCGTCTGGCGTCTCGCCGGGCCATCCGTTTTCATAGAAATAGGGTTGCCCGATGTGGGTGAAATTGGGCAGGGGCAAGTCCCCCTGCGCGTGCATGCCGCCCATGCCCCCCAGGGACGCCCCTGCCATGGTGCTGCCGTGATAGCCATTGATGCGCCCGATGATTACCTTGCGCTGGGGCTGGCCCAGCAAGTCCCAGTAGCGGCGCACCATGCGCACATTGGAGTCATTGCTCTCACTCCCGCTGGACGAGTAGAAGACATGCTGGAAGCTGCGTTCCCCCACCGGGGGCGCCAGCGAGGCCAGCCGGGCCGCCAGGGTCGCGGCCGGCACATTGGTCGTCTGGAAGAAGCTGTTGTAGTACGGCAGCGTCATCATCTGCCGGTGCGCGGCATCGGCCAGTTCCTGGCGGCCGTAGCCCACGTTGACGCACCACAGGCCGCTCATGGCATCCAGAAAACGGTTGCCCTCGGAGTCCCAGACGTAAATGTCCTGCGCCCGGGTAATCACCTTGGCCCCGCGCGTGTTGAGGTCCTTGAAATCGGTAAAGGGGTGCAGGAAGTGGGCGCTGTCCAGCGACTGGATGTGGGCGGTATCGACGGAGGTGTTCATACAAAGGGTCCGGTGAATGGAATAGGCGCTGCTCAAACGTGCAGCAACAGGTGCTCGCGCTCCCACGGCGAGATGACCTTCATGAACTCCTCCGACTCCAGCTCCTTGATTTCCGAGTACACGGTGATGAACTCCTTGCCCAGCACGTCATGCAGGTCGGACTCACGGCTCAGCCAGTCCAGCGACTCCCCCATGCTGCGGGGCAGCGCGTACGGCGACAGGTAAGCGTCGCCGCGCATTTCCGGCTTGGGCTTGATCTTGTTCTTCAGCCCCAGGTAGCCACACGCCAGCGTCATGGCCATGGCGATGTAGGGGTTGGCATCGGCCCCGATCACCCGGTTCTCCACCCGCCGGGCCTCCGGCGTGGAAATGGGGGAGCGAATGCCACAGGTGCGGTTGTCGTAGCCCCACTCGATGTTGATGGGCGCGGCCATGTAGCGCGACAGCCGGCGGTAGCTGTTGACGTAGGGCGCCACCAGCGCCATGGCCGCCGGAATGTAGCGCTGCAGGCCACCGATGTAATGCATGAAGGCGTCCGAAGGGCTGCCATCGGGGTTGCTGAAAATGTTCTTTCCACTGTCCATGCTCAGAATGCTCTGGTGCACATGCATGGCACTACCGGGCTCGCCGGCGATCGGCTTGGCCATGAACGTGGCATACATGTCGTGGCGCAAGGCCGCCTCCCGCACCGTGCGCTTGAAGAAGAACACCTCGTCGGCCAGCCCCAGGGGCTGGTTGTGGAAGAAGTTGATTTCCATCTGCCCTGCACCCACCTCGTGGATGAGGGTATCCACATTCAGCTCCATCTTGTCGGCGTAGTCGTAGATCTCCTCGAACAGGGGATCGAACTCGTTCACCGCGTCGATGCTGTAGGCCTGACGCGAGGTCTCGGCCCGACCGCTGCGCCCGACCGGCGCACGCAGGGGAATGTCGGGGTCGGTGTTGCGGTCGGTCAGGTAGAACTCCAGCTCCGGTGCCACGATGGGCTGCAGACCTTCGGCCGCGTACAGATCGCAGACCCGGCGCAACACGCTGCGCGGCGCAAACGGCACCAGGACACCGGCGTGGTTGAAACAGTCGTGCACCACCTGCGCCGTCGGGTCCACCGCCCAGGGCACGATGCGCACCGACGATGGGTCAGGACGCAGCTGCATGTCCCGGTCCACCGGGTCGATGACGTCGAAGTACGGCCCGCTTTCCGGGAACTCGCCCGTCACCCCCATGGCCACAATGGCCTGTGGCAGACGCATGCCGCGGTCTTCCGTGAACTTGGTGCGGGGCAGAATCTTGCCGCGTGCCACACCGGTCAGGTCGGGCACCAGACACTCCACTTCCGTCACCCGCCGCTCGTTGAGCCATTGCTCCAGATCGTTAAAGGTCATGGTTTTCGGTTCGTTCATATCGCCTCCCGTGCAACGCGCGGTGCTTCCGCGCCAACACCGCCATGGTGCCACCACGGCCGCGCCGTGCCAAGCCATGGTGCTCAGGCATGATGTAGGGCTCATGACACTGCACACCGATCGCCCCTCCAGCCACACCCCCAGCCGCTGGGTGGCCTACTTTTTCCTGGCCCTGAGCATGTCCCTGGTAGGCAGCTACGTGGCGCTGTCCAAACCGCTGGTTGCCGCCCTGCCCGTCTTCCTGTTGGGCTGGCTGCGCTTTGGCATTGGCGGCCTGGCGATTGCGCACTGGCTCAAACGCCCCGCTGACGAGGCCCCCATGGCCCCCGCCACCCGCAGGCTTCTGTTCCTCGAATCTTTCCTGGGCAACTTCCTGTTTTCGATCTGCATGCTGTTCGGCGTCAGCATGACCAGCGCCGTGTCGGCCGGCGTCATCATGGCCAGCATTCCGGCGGTGGTGGCGGTGATGAGCTGGGCCTTTCTCAAGGAGCGCATTGGCCTGCGTGTATGGGCCGCCGTCGCGTTCGGCGCCCTGGGGATCGGATTGCTTGCGCTATCAAAAAATGAGCTGTCTCCGCAGGTTCCAGGCGGCTCTGAGGCCGATTTAACCCACAACAAGGCCTTGCTGGGCAATCTGCTGGTGTTCGCCGCCGTGCTGTGCGAGGCCGCCTACGCCGTCATCGGCAAGAAACTCACGGGCACCTTGTCACCCAAGCGCATCACCGCGCTCATCAACCTGTGGGGTTTTCTGCTGATGACGCCCCTGGGGCTGTACGCCGCCCTGCATTTCGACTTCAGCGCGGTCGCGCTGTCTTCCTGGACACTGCTGGTGTTCTATGCCCTGGCCGCCAGCGTCTGGACAGTGTGGCTGTGGATGAGCGGCCTGCGAACCGTGCCCGCAGCCCACGCGGGGGTGTTCACGGTCATGCTGCCCATCTCGGCCGCATTGGTCGGCGTGCTGGTGCTGGGCGAAACCCTCAGCGGGCTGCAGCTGCTGGCGTTTGCCATGGCGCTGCTGGGCGTGCTGCTGGCCACCCTGCCGGGCGGCGATACGGTTACACCAGCGGCTTAGCGCTCACCACGATGCCGTCTTCGTCGGCATACAGCCAGTCGCCGGGGCGCACCCAGACGCCCTGCACCTGCACCGCCACATCAGCCTGACCTTCGTTGCGCTTTTCGGTCGGCAGCGGCATGGCCGCCAGCGCACGAATGCCCACCGCCTGAGCGGCAAGTTCCGCCGTGTCCCGCACGCAGCCATCGATCACCACACCGGCCCAGCCATTGCGGGCCGCAGCAGCGCCCAGGTTACCGCCCAGCAATGCGCGGCGCAGGGAGCCGCCACCATCGACCACCAGCACCTTGCCGACGCGCCCCTGAGGCGTTTCGGCCCAGCCGGACGCGTCCACCGCGGCCTTGACCAGCGTGTTGTCTTCAAAACACTTGACCGTGACCACCGGACCGGAGAATTTTCTGACCTGCCCGAAGTCCCGGAATACCGGGGGCAACACTCGGAAATCGCCGGTGGAATCGTTCTTGTGTGCGTCGCACAAATCGCAGCTTGCAAACTCGGTGGCCATGCCTGGGTACTCCTTTTTGATGAATGTGCCTATTCTCCAATGGAAAAAACAACATTCCCCAGTGAAAAAAGCATTTTCCTGTTGGATAAGGTGCTTTTTCTCCAGTAGCATCCGGGTTACCAGTGAAGAAGCAGTTTTTTGCTGGTGATTAATCAACTTCTAGAAGGACAATCAATCATGGCAACTGCAAAAAAAGCTCCCGCGAAAAAAGCTGCACCTGCAAAGAAAGCAGCTCCCGCGAAGAAGGCGGCTCCCGCCAAGAAAGTCGCTGTAAAGGCCCCCGCTAAAAAAGCGGCTCCCGCCAAGAAGGCTGCCCCCGCCAAGAAAGTAGCCGCCAAGAAGGTCGTTGCGAAAAAGGCCCCCGCCAAGAAGCGCACCCCGAACGCGGCCTTCATGAAGGCCCTGACCCCCAGCGCTGCCCTGGCATCCATCGTGGGCAACAGCCCGCTGCCCCGCACCGAAGTGGTCAGCAAGCTGTGGGCTTACATCAAGAAGAACAAGCTGCAAGACGCCGTCAACAAGCGCATGATCAACGCCGATGCCAAGCTGAAGGAAGTCTTCAACAAGGCCCAGGTGTCCATGTTCGAAATGGCTGGCCTGATCGGCAAGCACCTGAAGTAAGCAACACCCCTGTTGCCAAGAAGGGCCGGCTCTGCCGGCCTTTTTTTATGCCTGCGGCACCCGCATCAGGGGTTGCCCAGCACCAGTTCCCCCGCCAGGGGAACACGGGCCGGCGCCGCGTAATCGGCCAGCACCCAGGCCCGCGACGGATGGGCCGCCGCCTCCTGCAGCAACTCCGTCACCACACCCATGGAAGCCTTGTCCAGCGCCGCAAAGGGTTCGTCCAGCAGCGTCAACGCCGCACCCGAGGCAAAAGCCGCCGCCAGCCAGACTTTGCGCTTGGACCCGGTAGACAGCATGTACATCGGCTTGGCCTGGTGCGCCGTCAGCGACAGGGCATCGATCAGGTCCTCCAGCAGAGGTTGGTCCCACAGGGGGTAACGGGCATGCAGGGAGGCAAAGTACGCCAGCGCCGTGGTCTGGTCCTGCGCATCGGACCACGGATCGGCACGGTACACCCGCTGCCGGTAGGCCTGGGGCTGTGCGTCCAGCCGCACGTCCTGGATCTGCAACTGGCCGGCCTGGGCGGGCAGATCGGCAGCCAGCAGTCGCAGCAGCGTGGTCTTGCCGCTGCCCTCGTCGCCACGCACCAGCGTAACGCCGGAGCCCACGCGGGCAGACCACTGGGCAAACAGCACGCGCTGCGGATGCGCAAAGCACAGACCGTCTGCCTGCAACACCACGGGTACGTTGACCATGCCAAGCAGCTGCGACGGGTGACCTGTCAGGCGGCCACCGCGCGGGCGCGTTCCAGCATGCGGGTAACCAGGCGCGGGTCCATGCCGTACATGTCGGCAAACACCTCCACCGTCTGCGCGCTGGCCTCAAAGGCACGCAGCAGCGCTTCATCCTTGGCGGCCAGGGCCTGGGCATCGGCCAGGGCTTCATCCAGCACGGCGTTGGCCACCTCGTCGCGGCCGCGCACCAGTTCGGCATAGGCCAGGGGCGACAGGCCCGATGCCATCAACACCTGCACGATGCGCTCGCGCAACTTCGGCCGCAAATCGTCTGCAGTGCGCGCCTGGCGGCGGCGAAACACTTCCAGCAGGGCATGGTGCACGTGTTCGGGCGCCATGGCCTCCACGGGCTGCCCCTGCAGGTCATGGCGCTGCTGGCCAGCCGCGACTGCCGACAGGTAGCGCGTAGAGCGCGTGTGCATGGACAGTGCGGCCTTGAGGGCCTCGCGCTCAAACGCCTCGGGATGGGCGGCCAGCAAGTCCTGAAAAATGCCGCGCTTGAGCGGCAGAAACACGGCACCAAAGAGCTGCGGATAGAAGGCCGCCAGCTGCTCCAGCACCGGCATTACACTGGACCGGGCCGGTTGGTTCTTAGCGCGCCTGGATTGTTTTTCCGGGGTGGCTGGTTGGAGGCTCTCAGCGGATTCGGTCAGGGTGTCGGTCATGGTTCTCGGGGGAGGAAATCTGGGTCAAGCCCTCCATCATGCCAGTGAATGCCGACACCGCACATTTCAAAGCCGTGTTCAGCCCTTTTTTCCACCCATGACGAGCAGCATGCCACCCACCACAATGGCGCCGATACCGGCCCACACGGGAATGTTGACCGTTTCCTTTTCCTTGACGGATAGCTCCAGGGGACCGACTTTGACGGCGGTAGTGTCCTTGGTATACGTGAAACCGCCGTAAAACAGCCCAAGCCCCCCCGCGACGAGTAGAACAACGGCGACCAACTTGGTTGCATTCATGGATTGATTCCTATCAGCGACACCAGAACCCCACCGCCAACTGCGGCCGGGAAAGTGTCATCCAATGCATTGAAACACAGTTTGGCGTTAGCGCACGGTGCGCACGCCCACCCCCAGCGCAGCCACCACGCTGAGCAGCAGCACCAGTGCTGCTCCCAGCAAAGTCGCACCGTACCAGCCCCGGTCCATGAACACGCCAAACACCAGGGGCGAGATGGCAAAACCAACGTCGAGCCCCGAGTACACCATGCCATAGACACGGCCCGTGGCGCCCTTGGGCGTGGCTTTCTTGATCATCATGTCGCGCGAGGGCCCGCCAATGCCCACGGCAAAGCCGGTAATGGCCAGCACCACCATGGTGGCCGTGGCGCCCAGCAGCCCGGTGCCGCACAGCGCCAGCAAGACGGCGCCCGCGGCCATGGCCAGTGCCACCACTCGGTCGCTGTTGACCACGCGCACGGCAATGAAACCACCCACAAACATGCCGAACGCGCCGCTGAGCATGTAGGCGGTGAGCGTGAGTGTGGCGGCCTCGAAACTGATGCCGTGCATGGCCTTGAGAATGGAGACCGAGAAGCTCTGCACCACCGCCAGCGTCATGGTGGACAGTAGGAAGAAGCCGAAACACCACCACACCACCGGCAGCTTCATGAAGGCCAGGTCGTGTTCCTTGTGGACCTGCGGGTCATGGCGCGCCACCTCGGTGCTCAGCTTGTCGCGCTGCAACACCAGCACGGCCAGTATGCCGGCGTACAACAGCGCCGCTGCCACATAGGCATGGCGCCACCCCACGGCCGCCCCCATGCCGGCAAAGAACACCGGCGCTGCGGCCCAACCCAGGTTGCCCGTCAGGCCGTGGGCACTGAATGCATAACCCAGGCGCGGAGCCGACACCCGCTGGTTGAGAATCGTGAAATCGACCGGATGAAACGTGGCATTGCCCAGCCCGGCCAGCGCGGCCACCAGCAGCAGGCCCGCGTACCCCGTGACCAGGGACGCCGCCACACAGGCGGCGACAAAAATCCCCTGCGCCACGAACAGCAAAGGGCGTGCGCCCAGACGGTCCACCACGAAGCCGGCGCCGGCCTGGCCCAGGCCCGAAACCACAAAGAACACCGTCATGAGCAGGCCCAGTTGCGAATAGCTCAGACCGAATTCCTGCATGAACACCGGAAACAGCAGTGGCAGCAGCAGGTGGCCGAAATGCGAACTGGCGTGCGCCAGCCCGACCAGCCCGATGACGGTGGCGTCGGTTTTGAGGGGGACGGGGATGGAGTGCGAGGCAAGTACAGCGGTCATGTGCCCATCGTAGCGGAGGCTGTTGTCGGGTGCTGCGCTGGGGGCATTCCCGCCATCACGGGGCTGCGGGTGCTCCTGGATCAGGACAGCAGGCCAAACGGGTCCTTGCGCTGGCCGTCATCAATGATCTGGCCCAGCTTGAAGATGCCGCTCACCCGCAAGGCGGGCGCACCGTCTGCCGTGACCAGGGCCTGGCCAAACAGCATGTTGCGGGTGGTGCGCAACACCTGGGCCTCGCTTTGCACCCAGGCACCCAGCATGGCAGGCCCCATGTAGTCCACCTGCAGGCTGATGGTGGGCAGAAAGCGCGAGGACATGTCTGCGGTCTGGTAGAAGGCGGCGCAGGGAATGACCATATCGGCAAAGGTGGCCATCATGCCGCCGTGGCACATCTTGAGCGGGTTGGTGTGGCGCTCCTCCACCCGAAAGCCCAGCAGCAGGCGCTCGCCGGTCCACTTGGCGTACAGCGGACCGTTGTTGGCGATGAAGGCGCCCCCCACCTCCACCATCTTGAACCCCTCGGGCACGCGCGCACCGGCGGCGGGGGATATGTCGTCAAAATTTCCGGGCGGCTGGCTGGGCGTCATATGCGAAGGGCTCGTGGTGGGTAGAAGCAATGATGCTAACCGCCCCCACGACCGCCCCCCGGTCCGATGCGTGACACCCCCCGGCCCTCAAACCTTGCGGAAACTGAACTGCCCTGGCGCCTTGATCGGGTCCACGCCCACGGCAATGGTGTCCTTGGGCGCAAAGGCGCCTTCGAGCAGCAGCTTGGACAGCGGGTTCTCGATGCGCTGCTGGATGGCGCGCTTCAGGGGCCGCGCACCAAACACCGGATCGAAACCCACCTTTGCCAGCTCGGCCACGGCAGCGTCGCTCACGTCCAGCGTCAGGTCCATCCGGGCCAGGCGCGCGGTCAGCACCTGCAGCTGAATCTTGGCGATGTCGGCAATGTGGTCGGCGCCCAGGGCATGGAACACTACGGTCTCGTCGATGCGGTTGAGGAACTCTGGGCGGAAGTGGTTCTTCAGCTCACCGGTCACGGCGTCCTTCACGTCCTCGTAGTCCTGCCCCACCATGCTCTGGATCAGGTGGCTGCCGATGTTGCTGGTCATCACGATGACGGTGTTCTTGAAGTCCACGGTGCGGCCCTGGCCATCGGTCAGGCGGCCATCATCGAGCACCTGCAGCAGCACGTTGAACACGTCGGGGTGGGCCTTTTCGACCTCGTCGAGCAGCAGCACGCTGTAGGGTTTACGGCGCACGGCTTCGGTCAGGTAACCGCCCTCCTCGTAGCCCACGTAGCCCGGGGGCGCGCCGATCAGGCGGGCCACGGAATGCTTCTCCATGAACTCGCTCATGTCGATGCGCACCAGGTGCTCTTCGCTGTCGAACAGGAAGCCGGCCAATGCCTTGCACAGCTCGGTCTTGCCCACGCCCGTGGGGCCCAGGAACAGGAAGGAGCCGGTGGGGCGGTTCGGGTCGGAGAGGCCCGAGCGCGAGCGGCGGATGGCGTTGGCCACCGCGCCGATGGCCTCATCCTGGCCCACTACGCGCTGGTGCAGCTTGTCTTCCATCTGCAGCAACTTGTCCTTCTCGCCCTGCATCATCTTGGACACGGGAATGCCGGTGGCGCGGCTGACCACTTCGGCAATTTCCTCCGCGCCCACTTGCGTGCGCAGCAGCTGGCGGGCGGCGCCATCGCCGTTCCTGGACTTGCCAGCTTCTTTTTCCTGCGCCTCTTTCAGCCGCTTTTCCAGCTCAGGCAGCTTGCCGTACTGCAGCTCGGCCACCTTGTTGAAGTCCTGCTTGTCGGTGTAATTCTTGATTTGCAGCTTGAGCTTTTCAATCTCTTCGCGCACCTGAGCACTGCCCTGAGCGGTGGCCTTTTCGGCCTTCCAGATTTCGTCCAGGTCGGCAATCTCTTTTTGGAGGTTCTTGATCTCTTCGTCAATCAGTTCCAGGCGCTTGCGCGAGGCCTCGTCCTTTTCCTTCTTGACGGCTTCGCGCTCGATCTGCAACTGGATCAGGCGGCGGTCGAGCTTGTCCATGACCTCGGGCTTGGAGTCCAGCTCGATCTTGATCTTGGAGGCGGCTTCGTCAATGAGGTCAATGGCCTTGTCGGGCAGGAAGCGGTCGGTGATGTAGCGGTTGCTCAACTCGGCCGCGGCCACGATGGCCGGGTCGGTGATGTCCACGCCATGGTGCACCTCATAGCGTTCCTTCAGGCCGCGCAGGATGGCAATGGTGGCTTCCACCGTGGGTTCGCCCACCAGGATTTTCTGGAATCGGCGCTCCAGCGCGGCGTCTTTCTCGATGTATTTGCGGTACTCGTCCAGCGTGGTGGCACCCACGCAGTGCAGCTCGCCGCGCGCCAGGGCGGGCTTCAACATATTGCCGGCATCCATGGCGCCTTCGGCCTTGCCGGCACCGACCATGGTGTGCAGTTCGTCAATGAAGACAATGGTCTGGCCTTCGTCCTTGGCCAGGTCCTTGAGCACATTCTTCAGGCGTTCCTCGAACTCGCCGCGGAACTTGGCTCCGGCCAACAGGGACGCCATGTCCAGGCTCAGCACGCGCTTGCCCTTGAGGCTGTCAGGCACCTCGCCGGCCACGATACGCTGGGCCAGCCCCTCCACGATGGCGGTCTTGCCCACGCCGGGCTCGCCAATGAGCACCGGGTTGTTCTTGGAGCGGCGCTGCAGCACCTGGATGGCGCGGCGGATTTCGTCGTCGCGGCCGATCACCGGGTCGAGCTTGCCCATGCGGGCGCGTTCGGTCAGGTCCAGGCAGTATTTCTTGAGCGACTCGCGTTGGTCTTCCGCGTCGGCACTGTCCACGGCCTGGCCGCCACGCACGGCGTCAATGGCGCTCTCCAGGCTCTTGCGCGTCAGGCCGTTGGCGCGGGCCACGTTGCCGATGTCGGCCTTGCTGTCGGCCAGCGCCAGCAGGAACAGCTCACTGGCCACGAACTGGTCGTTGCGCTTGATGGCTTCTTTCTCCGACGCCTGCAGCAGCGTGACCATGTCGCGCCCGACCTGGACCTGCTCATGGCCCTCGACCTGGGGCAGCTTCTTCATGGCCGCTTCGGCGGCCGCTGCCAGGCCTTGCACGTTGACCCCGGCGCGCTGCAGCAGGGCCTTGGGTCCGTCATCCTGGCGCAGCATGGCCAGGAGCACATGGGCTGGCTCGATGAACTGGTTGTCGTTACCCAGGGCCAGCGACTGCGCTTCGCCCAAGGCTTCCTGAAATTTGGTGGTCAGTTTTTCGATTCGCATGCAAATCCCTTAACGAAATGGTGAATTGCTTCCCATCTTGGGCGTTTGCACACGCATTTCAAGTGGGTTGGTGCACATCGGGCCAGTCTAGGCTTGCTCTTTGATACGCGTCAACAACCGATGGCCCAATGGGGCTTGCCGGGGGCCGATTTGTGCGCGTTTGGCACCATGAGGCCCCCGGCAAGCCCCATTGGGCAAATGTCACCCGGCGCGAGACACCGTTAACTCGCGTTAGGCGCCACGATGCCCCACTTGGCCAGCGCCGCGTCATCGCTCACGCGGGCATCGACCCAGCGGGCGCCCTCGGGCGTCTGTTCCTTCTTCCAGAAGGGGGCCTGGGTCTTGAGGTAGTCCATGAGGAACTCGCAGGCCTGGAAGCTCTCGCCCCGGTGGGCCGAGGTGACGGCCACCAGCACGATCTGGTCGGGCGGCTGCAGCAGGCCAATGCGGTGGATGACGCGGGCGGCGAAGATGTCGAAGCGGCGGTGCGCCTCGTCGATCATGGCCTCGATGGCCTTCTCGGTCATGCCAGGGTAGTGCTCCAGCTCCATGGACAGCACCTGGTCTTTCGCCGCCAGTCCGCCTTCGGACGCGGGCGCCGCATTGCGGTCACGCACCGTGCCGATGAAGCTGCAGACCGCACCCACCCGGTGGTCGTGGGCGCGCAGGACGGCAATTTCGGCCGCTACGTCAAAATCCGCCGTCTGGATGGAAACGCGGGGTGACGTCGCCATGGCTTATCCCCCAGTCACCGGCGGGAAAAATGCCACTTCAGCGCCCTCGGTCAGCGCCTGGGATTCGTCGCTGAGCGTCTGGTTGAGCGCCAAGCGCACCGACTTGCCGCGCGCCAGGGCCTCGGCGTAGGCATCGCCGCGGGCAATGAGTTCGTCGCGCAGCGCCGCCAGGGTGGTGGCCTGGGTGTCCAGCGACTCGCCACCGGTCCCCAGCGCCTCCCGGATGGAGGCAAAGTACTTCAGGTGCACCTTCATGCCTGCAACTCCGCGAACGAAACAAAGCGGACCATGTCCCCGGGGGCGATGGTGCAGCCGGGCGGGTTGTCCACCAGGCCGTCGCCCCACACCGCGGAGGTGAGCACGCCCGAGCCCTGGTTGGAGAACAGGTCCAGCCCGCCATTGGCATTGCGCCGCACCCGCAGGAATTCACGGCGTTTGTCCGACTTGGGCCAGGTGAAATCTGCGCGGACAGCTATGGTTTTCATAGCAACATCAGCCAGGGGCAACCCCTGCAGACGCTGCAGGAAGGGGCGCACCAGCACCAGGAAGGTCACAAAGCTCGCCACCGGGTTGCCCGGCAGGCCCAGGAAGTGGCAGCCGCCGATATGGCCATAGGCAAACGGCTTGCCCGGCTTGATGGCGATGTGCCACAGGTCCAGCGTGCCCAGCGTCTGCACGGCGGGCTTGATGTGGTCTTCTTCGCCGACCGACACGCCACCGCTGGTCAGGATGACGTCATGCGAAGCGGCGGCCTCGCGCAGCGCGTGCACCGTGGCCTCGCGCTGGTCGGGAACGATGCCCAGATCGGTCACCTCGCAGCCCAGGCGGCGCAGCAGTGCCTTCAGGAAGAAGCGGTTGGAGTTGTAGATGGCGCCAGGTGGCATGTCCTGCGGCGCCACGGTGCCGGGCATGACCAGTTCGTCGCCGGTGGAGAACAGGGCCACCCGGGGGCGGCGCACCACGGAAAGCGTGGCCATGCCCACGCTGGCCGCCAGCCCCAGCTCGGCCGGGCCCAGCAGTTGCCCGCCGGTCAGCACCACGTCGCCCCGCGCCACGTCTTCACCGGCGCGGCGGATGTTCTGGCCCAATTTGGGCGCGATATTGACCTGCACGCCGGCATCGTCCGGCAGCACGGTGCAGTCTTCCTGCATGACCACGGCATCGGCGCCCGGAGGCACCGGGGCGCCGGTGAAGATGCGCGCCAGGGTGCCGCGCTCCAGCGCCGTACCGTTCATGCCGGCGGCAATGCGCTGGGACACCGGCAGCTGCGCGCCGGGTATGAGCGCGTCCGCGCAACGCAGGGCATAGCCGTCCATGGCGCTGTTGTCCTGCGGCGGCACGTGCAGGCTGGAGACCACGTCCTGCGCCAGCACGCGGCCATCGGCGTCGGCGGTGGGCACCGACTCCACTGCCTGCAGGGGCACGGCATGCGCCAACAGGGTTTTCAGGGCGTCGTCCAGTGGCTGGAAGCTGGGGCGTGGCGGTGGGGTCATACCTGGACTCTCTATTTGCTACGATTTATATAGCTGCCTGCGCACCAACTGCGCGGGCCAGCGGCACTTTTCATGCCGAATGTGCGCATTCCCGTGCAATCAGGGCCTTGATAGCGGCCACGTCGGCCTCCATCACCTGCAACCGCTTGGGCAGGGCCTCGATGCCCTCGAACTTGGCCGGCCGCTCGGGCTCACGCCCCAGGGCCTCCACAATGGTTTCGGCAAACTTGATGGGCAAAGCGGTTTCCAGCACCAGCATGGGCACGCCCGCTGTCAGGTGCTCGCGCGCCACCTTCAGGCCGTCGGCGGTGTGGGTGTCGATCATCACGCCATGGTGCTGCCAGGTGGCACGGATGGTGTCCAGCCGGTTGGCGTGGGTGCTCTTGCCGCTGACAAAGCCGTAACGGTTGGCGCACTGTGCAAACACCGGGTCGGCGCTCAAATCGAAGCGGCCGTTCTTTGCCAGCTGGGCACCGAACAGGTCGGCCGTGCGGGCACCGTCGCGGCCCAGCAGGTCGAACACGAAACGCTCGAAGTTGCTGGCCTTGGAGATGTCCATGGACGGGCTGGAGGTCTCGTGCGTGTCGGCGCTGCCGCGCACGCGGTAGACGCCGGTGCGGAAGAACTCGTCGAGCACGTCGTTCTCGTTGGTAGCCACCACCAGCTTGTCGATCGGCAGGCCCATCATGCGGGCCACGTGGCCGGCGCAGACGTTGCCGAAGTTGCCGCTGGGCACGGTGAAGCTGACCTTCTGGCTATTGGCTTGCGTGGCCTGGATGTAGCCGGCAAAGTAATACACCACCTGGGCCAGCAGGCGCGCCCAGTTGATGGAGTTGACGGTGCCGATGCGGTATTGGCGCTTGAACGCCAGGTCGTTGGAGACGGCTTTGACCATGTCCTGGCAGTCGTCGAACACGCCCTTGACGGCGATGTTGTAGATGTTGGCGTCCTGCAGGCTGAACATCTGGGCCTGCTGGAAGGCGCTCATGCGGCCATGCGGGCTGGTCATGAAGACGCGCACGCCCTTCTTGCCGCGCATGGCGTATTCGGCGGCGCTGCCGGTGTCGCCACTGGTGGCGCCCAGGATGTTGAGCTCTTCGCCGCGGCGAGCCAGTTCGTACTCGAACAGGTTGCCCAGCAGCTGCATGGCCATGTCCTTGAAGGCCAGCGTGGGGCCGTTGGACAGGGCTTCCAGCCACACACCTTCTTCCAGGTGGCGCAGGGGCACGATCTCGCCGGTGCCAAACACCTCGGCGGTGTAGGTCTTCTCGCACAGGGCGCGCAGGTCGGCAGCCGGGATGTCGTCGATGTAGAGCGACAGCACTTCAAACGCCAGTTCGGCATAGCCCTGCTGGTGGTACACCGTGCGCCAGCGCGCCAAGGTGGCGTCGCTGACCTGCGGGTAGGACTCGGGCAGGTACAGGCCGCCATCGGGCGCCAGGCCTTCGAGCAGGATTTCACAGAAACGTTTGCGCTCGGGGGCGCCGCGGGTGCTGAGGTACTTCATCAGGCCAGCTCTTCCTTGCGAATGCGGGTAATGGGGGCCAGCACGGTGGGCAGGGCCTGCATCTGCGCCAGGGCAGCGTTCATCTTGGCCTCCACGCAGTCGTGGGTCAGGATGATGAGGTCGGTCTGGGTGGCGCCCTCGCCGCCCACTTCGTCGGCCTCGCGCTGCAGCACGGCATCGATGCTGATGCCGGCCTCAGCCAGGATGCCGGTGACCTTGGCCAGCACGCCGGCTTCGTCGGCCACGCGCAGGCGCAGGTAGTAGCTGGTAACGACCTCGCCCATGGGCAGGACCGGCAACGTGTTCATGGCCTGGTCCAGCGTGTGCGGCTGGAAGGCCAGGTGCGGGACGCGGTGTTCGGCATCGGCCGAGTGCAGGCGGGCAATGTCGACCAGGTCGGCAATCACGGCACTGGCCGTGGGTTCGGCGCCGGCGCCCTTGCCGTAGTACAGCGTGGTACCCACGGCGTCGCCCTGCACCACCACGGCGTTCATGGCGCCTTCGACGTTGGCGATCAGGCGCTTGGCCGGCACCAGGCTGGGGTGCACGCGCAGCTCGATGCCCTTGTCGGTGCGCTTGGTGATGCCCAGCAGCTTGATGCGGTAGCCCAGTTGCTCGGCGTACTGGATGTCGGCAGCACCCAGCTTGGTGATGCCTTCCACATAGGCCTTGTCGAACTGCACCGGAATGCCGAACGCAATGGCCGACATGAGGGTCACCTTGTGGGCGGCGTCCACGCCTTCGATGTCGAAGGTGGGGTCGGCCTCGGCGTAGCCCAGGCGCTGGGCTTCCTTGAGCACCACGCCAAAGTCCAGCCCCTTGTCGCGCATCTCGGACAGGATGAAGTTGGTGGTGCCGTTGATGATGCCGGCAATCCACTGGATGCGGTTGGCGGTGAGGCCCTCGCGCAGCGCCTTGATGATGGGAATGCCACCGGCCACGGCAGCCTCGAAGGCCACCATCACGCCCTTGGCGGAGGCGGCGGCGAAGATTTCGGTGCCGTGCACGGCCAGCAGGGCCTTGTTGGCGGTGACCACGTGCTTGCCGGCGGCAATGGCTTCGAGCACCAGCGCCTTGGCAATGCCGTAGCCGCCAATGAGTTCGATGACGATGTCGATGTCCGGGTTGGCAATCACGGCGCGCGCGTCATTCACCACCTTCACACCGGGGCCGACGACGGACTGGGCACGGGCCACGTCCAGATCCGCCACCATGGTGATCTCGATGCCGCGGCCGGCCCGGCGCTGGATTTCCTCCTGGTTGCGCTTGAGCACCTGGAAGGTACCCGCGCCCACAACACCAATGCCCAACAGGCCTACTTGAATCGGTTTCATAAATTTCTTAAAGGTTTACGCTTGCAACCCCCGCAGATACTGCGTGGACTGCTATCAAATTACTAGTCAATCAGTTGCTGTGCTGCTTGCGATAGGCTTCCAGGAAGCGGGCAATGCGGCTGATCGCCTCGCGCAGATCGTCTTCATGGGGCAGGAAGACGATGCGGAAATGCTGGTTGTCGGGGTAGTTGAAGCCCGTTCCCTGCACCAGCATCACCTTGGTCTCCTGCAGCAGCTCCAGGAAGAACTGCTGGTCGTTCTCGATCGGGTACATCACCGGATCGAGCTTGGGAAACATGTACAGCGCGGCCTGGGGCTTGACGCAGCTCACCCCGGGAATGGCGGTGATGAGCTCATACGCCAAGTCGCGCTGCTTGCGCAGGCGTCCGCCTTCGCACACCAGGTCGTCAATGCTCTGGTAGCCTCCCAGTGCCGTCTGCACGGCGTACTGCCCGGGCACATTGGCGCACAGGCGCATGTTGGTCAGCATGTTCAGGCCTTCGATGTAGTCGCGCGCGGGCTTCTTGTCGCCCGTCACCACCATCCAGCCCGCCCGGTAACCGCAGGAACGGTAGGCCTTGGACAGGGAGTTGAAGGTCAGCGTAAGCACGTCTTCGCTGAGCGTGGCGATGGGCGTGTGCCGCACGCCGTCGTAGAGCACCTTACCGTACACCTCGTCGGCAAAGATCACCAGGCCGTGCTCGCGTGCAACCTCCACGATGCCCGCCAGCAGGTCGTCCGAATACAGGGCGCCGGTGGGGTTGTTGGGGTTGATGACCACAATGCCCTTGGTGCGCGGCGTGATCTTGGCGCGGATGTCGTCCAGATTGGGCATCCAGCCATTGGCTTCGTCGCACAGGTAGTGCACCGGGGTGCCGCCCGACAGGCTGGTGGCCGCCGTCCACAGCGGGTAGTCGGGCGCGGGCAGCAGCAGTTCATCGCCGTAGTCCAGGAGCGCGTTGGTGGCCATCACGATCAGTTCGCTGGCGCCGTTGCCCAGGTAGATGTCATCCAGGGTCACGCCCTTGATGCCCTGCTTCTGCGTCTCGTGCATCACGGCCTTGCGCGCCGCAAAAATACCCTTGCTGTCCGAGTACCCGGCCGAGTTGGGCAGGTTGCGGATCATGTCCTGCTGGATTTCCTCGGGCGCATCAAAACCGAACGGCGCCATGTTGCCGATGTTGAGCTTGATGATCTTGTGGCCCTCTTCCTCCATCTGACGCGCCGCGTCCATGATGGGGCCGCGGATGTCATAGCAGACGTTGGCCAGCTTGGCAGATTTTTGAATGGTTCTCAAAGTCCCTCCGGAAGTCAGCAGCACAGGGCGAAACCTATAATTTGACCACAGTTCCGCGCCTAGCTGGTGCGGTGCAGCATTCAATTTTCACCCGGGCACCACCATGAAACTCCAGCCAGACACCATCCGGGGGCCCTCCATCAGCGGTTACGGGCCCGGATGGGTGGCCGTGAACGGCGAAAAAATCAGCTCCAGCATCGTCATCAGCGCGACCGGCGCCCGGTTTGACTGGAACTGCGCCCGGTTTGAAGACCTGCAGTCCAGCCACTTTGCGCAGTTGGCCGGGCTGGACGCCGAACTGGTCATTTTTGGCAGCGGCGAACGCATCCGCTTTCCGCAGGCCCAGTGGCTGCAAGCCCTGTACGCCCGGCGCATTGGCCTGGAAACCATGGATACGCAGGCAGCCTGCCGGACTTACAACTTCCTGGCCGGAGAAGGCCGGCGCGTCGTTGCAGCCCTTTTGTTATAAGCCCGGCAGCCCTTATAAGGCAGAAGACGGCTTTTCAGAGTAAAATCACGGGTTGCAGTCGAGGTGTGTCAGCGCTGTCACAGCTGGCACCCTCTGCTATTGACTGACACATCCAGCACGCGAGACTAAAACACCCTATGGCGATCGTTGTCAACAAACCCCTACCCGAATTTGAAGCCAATGCGACCGGTGGCATCAAGGTAAGCAACACCACCCACCTCGGGAATACCATGGTCTTGTACTTTTACCCCAAGGACAACACCCCCGGTTGCACGACCGAAGCCATGCAGTTTCGCGACAAATACAAGGATTTCGTGAAAGCCGGGGCAACCGTGTTTGGCGTTTCCCGCGACAACATGAAATCCCATGACGAGTTCAAGGCCAAACTGGAATTGCCCTTTGAGCTGATTGCCGATACCGAAGAAAAAATGTGCCACATGTTTGGTGTGGTCAAGAACAAGATCATGTACGGCAAGAAGGTCAAGGGTATCGAGCGCAGCACCTTCCTGATTGGCGCCGACGGCGTGCTCAAGGAAGAATGGCGCGGCCTGAAGGTCCCTGGTCATGTGGACGATGTGCTCAAGGCCGTCAAGGCGCTCAAGAAGGCCGCCTGACCCGGGCCTGTTGTGTTTTGGCACATGCTGCCACAATGGCGTTGTGATGCTCATGCATAATGATCCGATGCCGTTGAAGATCGCAACCGCGCTCCCTCAAAAAGCCGCCTTGGCTCAAGGCGGCTTTTTTGCTTTTGCGACGGCATTTCTTCCCTTTCCTCCATCCACGAGCCCTACTCCATGCCCTTGCCCCCTGCCCCCACCAAACCTGCTGACCGGCTTCCCCCCAAGGCGTTTGAAGCGTCTGCGCGCAGCGCCAGCCGGCCCGCACGCAAGCCAGCACCGGTTGACGTAGCACCGCCGCAGCCGTCCGGCCGCGCGGCCCAGCAACCCAAGGCTAGGGACAGCGCCCGCAAGGCCGTCCCCTCGCTGCTGACGCCGCCGGTCGTGGCGCCCGTTGCGGTCAAGGCCCCGGCAACCGCGCAGGCCCCGGTACCGGCGGAAACGGATACAACCCGCGCCACAACCCGTTCCCGCAAGGCCCCGCGCACCGGCCCCACCAAGCTGTTTGTGCTGGACACCAACGTGCTGCTGCACGACCCCATGTCGCTGTTCCGCTTTGAGGAACACGATATCTACCTGCCCATGATCGTGCTGGAGGAGCTCGACGGACACAAGAAGGGCATGACCGAAGTCGCCCGCAACGCCCGCCAGACCAGCCGTACCCTGGACGCGCTGGCCGCAGCGCCCGGCGCCGACATCACCGCCGGCTTCCAGCTCTCGAGCACCGGCAACCGCGACGCCCGCGGCAAGCTGCTGTTCCAGACCCAGCCACTGGATTACGCCCTGCCCACCAGCCTGCCCCAGGGCAAGGCCGACAACCAGATCCTGGGCGTGGTGGAAGCCCTGCGAAAGGCCATGGCCCCGCGCGAAGTGGTGCTGGTGTCCAAGGACATCAACATGCGCGTCAAGGCGCGCGCCCTGGGCCTGGCCACCGACGACTACCAGAATGACAAGACCCTGGAAGACGGCGACCTGCTGTACTCCGGCGCCCTTGCCCTGCCCACCGATTTCTGGGCCACCCACGGACAGACCGTGGAGAGCTGGCAGCAAGGCCAGCACACGTTCTACAAGATCGACGGCCCCATTGTTCCGGCTTTGCTGGTCAACCAGTTCGTGTATTTCGAATCCCCCGGCGAGCCCAGCCTGTACGCCCGGGTCACCGAAATCCGGGGCAGCACCGCTGTCCTGAAGACCCTGCGGGACTTCAACCACCTCAAAAATGCCGTATGGGGGGTCACTGCACGCAACCGCGAGCAGAACTTTGCGCTGAATCTGCTCACCGATCCGGAAGTCGACTTTGTCACCCTGACCGGAACCGCCGGCACCGGCAAGACCCTGATGGCCCTGGCCGCCGGTCTGACGCAGGTACTGGAAGACCGCCGCTACACCGAAATCATCGTCACCCGCGCCACCGTCAGCGTGGGTGAAGACATCGGCTTCCTGCCTGGCACCGAAGAAGAAAAAATGGGACCCTGGATGGGTGCGCTCGACGACAACCTGGAAGTCCTGGGCAAAACCGACACCAGTGCCGGCGAATGGGGGCGCGCCGCCACCAACGAGCTGATTCGCAGTCGCATCAAGATCAAGAGCATGAACTTCATGCGCGGGCGCACGTTCCTGAACAAGTACGTCATCATCGACGAAGCGCAGAACCTGACGCCCAAGCAGATGAAGACGCTGATCACCCGTGCCGGCCCCGGCACCAAGATCATCTGCATGGGAAACTTGGCCCAGATCGACACCCCTTACCTGACCGAAGGCTCATCCGGACTGACCTTTGCCGTCGACCGGTTCAAGGGCTGGCCTCACAGTGGCCATATCACACTGGCGCGCGGCGAGCGTTCACGCCTGGCCGATTTTGCCAGCGAAGTGCTGTAGCCCAATACGCCCTGAACCACCACCGACCTATCCACCCTGGATGGGCCGGTGCCGTGGCTAGGCCCAGAGCCAGCCGTCGTGGCGGACCACCACTGCTGCGGTAGAGGCTTCGGTTGCCTGCAGCCACGCTGCAATGGCCTTGCCCGCCAGGTCATGGCCCAGCACCAGACGCATCTGTACGTTCTGTCCCAGCACACGGGCGGGAACGGCCTGTACGGCCACGGGCAGTTTGGCGGACAAGGCAACGGCGGCAGTCTGCTGTCCGGCGCCGAACTGGATCTCCGTCTGCGTCTGCCGGAAACCGGTCTGGTTGGTCAGGCGTGTGGTAACCAACCCCATGGGCGCCAGACGCTCAGCCGTGCGGCGTGCCATGTACCGGATGCCCACGCCGTTGGAAACCTCAATCTTGACTCCGCGCAGGGCGGCGGCATCGGCAGGCTGCGGAACCGACGAGCGGGCTCCTCCCGCACGCGCCACTTCACGCTCTGCCGGCGGGGTACTGGCCGCCGCAACAGCGGCAGTCGGAACCGCCCGCGAGGACACTGCCGCCACTGCAACGGGTTTGTCCCGCAACTCGTACACGTTGGGAGCGACCTCGACGATCTTTTGACCCGAGGGGCTGGGTTGCGCGTTCGCCTCGGTCACAGGCTGCAACGCCACCGCGCGCGCCAGTTTGGCCTGGACCAACAGCTCCCGGTTTTTCAGGGTTGACGGCCGCGCCGGGCTCAAGTCCAGCGCGCGTTGCAGGGCCGAGTCCGCCTCGTCCAGCCGTCCTGCCAGCAACAGGGCATACCCCAGGTTGTTGTACACATGGGATGCTTGGGGCTCTGCAGACAGCGCCCGATGGAATAGCGCAACGGCCTGGTCCAGCCGATGGGTCTGGGCGTAGAGCACCCCCATGGCATTGAGCGCCCCCACGTGGGCGGGGTCTTTTTCCAGAACCTTGCCGTACTGCTCTTCGGCGCGCACCAGTTCCCCGGCGCCGTGGGCGGTTTTCCCCTGCAGGAACCAGGCGTCCACCGCCGAGGCCGGCGTGGCGATGTTGGAGGCGGGCTTGTTCGCGTGCGCCACCGCCGTTGTGCCCTTGGTCGATTGGGCTACGGCCGGGTCGCCGGGAGACAGCAGCATGGAAAGCTGCGTGCATCCCATCAGCGTACCGGTGGACACGGTTGCCAGGAGTTTTCCGTAGTGGCGCATGCGATTCTCCTAAAAAGTCAACGTACCGAACCCAGGGTGGGCAGCAGCACCCGGAAGACACTGATCATGGCCGGCCCCAGCAGGACCACGAACAATGCCGGGAAGATGAAAAAGATCATGGGAAACAGGAGCTTCAGCGGAACCTTCGCGGCCTTTTCCTCGGCGCGCAGCTTGCGTTGTTCGCGCATGGTGTCGGACAACACCTTCAGGGAGTCGCCAATATTGGTTCCGAACTGGCCGGACTGCAGCAGAATGGTCACAAAAGTTGCAACGCTCGCCACCCCGGTTCTCAGTGCCAGGTTGCGCATGGCCCCTTCACGCGAGGCCCCCACTTGCAGCTCCAGCGTCACCAGGTTCAACTCCTCTGCCAGAGCCGGGCTACGCATGTCCAGTTCCTCGCAGGTGCGCCGCATGGCGGCATCAATGGCCAAGCCGGCCTCCACGCAAACGGTCATGAGGTCAATGGCATCGGGCAAGGCCTCGTCGAGTTCCCGCTGTCGCGTATGAATCAGCAGGTTCAGGATCAGGTTGGGAAGGTAGTAACCCAGGCCTGACAGCAGGAACATGACAAACAACGTTGCCTTGGCAATGCCGGTATCGCTGAAAAACCCACCGTAGACCAGAAAAGCCAGCGGAAACGACAAGGCAAAAATGCTCTTGGCTCCCAGGTACAACATGGGCCAATACGCCTGACGCAAGCCCGCATTGAAGAACCGAACCCGCAGGTACGACGCGTCGCCGGCATCCTTGGGCGTCGACAGGCTTGCAATGGGGGTAAAAACCCGGGCCAATTTGGCCAGCCAGGACGAACCCGACTGCACCGACTGGTCCAACGGTGTCTCCGCATGCTCTTTCAGCTGCCCCAACCGGCGGCCCAACGCCTCGCCCCGGTTGAACCACATGCCGATTCCCAGCACCAGCCCGGCTATGGATATGAAGACCGCAATCAAAATGGCATTCAACATGGTCTACCCTCTCAAACGCGGAAACTGGTGATGCGCCACAGCAGGAACACCCCCAAGGCCATCATGCCCAGGGCACCCATCGTGATGGAAATGCCCGTGGGATCCGTAAACAAGATGCGCATGTAGCCGGGATTCACGACCTGAATGGCGCCTGCCACAAAAAACGGCAAGGCTGTCAGGATGTAGGCGGACAACTTGCCCTCTGCGGCCAGCACCCGAATCTTGCCAAACAGCTTGTACCGTTCACGGATCAGGTTGGACAGCATGGCCAGCAAGCCTGCCAGATTGCCACCGGTCTCAAGCTGAATGATGACGGCCATGACAAAGAACCGCATATCCGCGATCGGAACCCGGACCGCAAGATTGGTCAGTGCATCCTTGGTTGAGATGCCAAAGTTGATTTCATCAAACGTCGTCTTGAACTCGGTCGCAATCGGCTCGGGAGCCTCATTGCCCACCATGGACAGTGCAGAAGAGAACGCGTGCCCCGCCCGCAAGGCGCGGCAGATCAGGTCCAGTGTGTCGGGCAGCTGGGCACTGAGCTGCTTCAGGCGCCGGGACCGAATCCACCGCAAGCGCAGCACGGGCAGCGAAGCCAGTCCGATCACCAGCACCAGCCCCCAGAGCAACGTCCAATGGAATGCCGTGGCCAGCACGGCGCCAGCCAAGGCAGCCAAGAGACAGGTTGCCAGAAGGAAGGCGACGGTTTGACCTGAACTGGCCTGCAACAAAAGTCGATCCAGGCGCTGGATTCCCGGAATAAGCGAAAGCAACTCATGCGCCAGAGCAATCTTGCTCAACGTACGCCGCTTGACCAGCTCACCAGGGGCAGACTGGGAATGCCCCGTCGCCATCGCACGCAGGCGCCGGCGTACCCGCTTGACTTCCGGGTTTCGCGTGCTGTTCCACAGCTGGAACAATCCCTCCAGCAACAGGAACACCGCCAGGAACCCCAGCATCAAAAACAAAGCATAGGTAGTGCTCATGGTGTCATTGGTAAGTTTTACGAGGATCAAACGCCTGGTCGGACACGTTGATGCCGTACGCCTTGAGCCGTTTCATGAATTCAGGGCGCACCCCTGTCGCACCAAAATACCCCTCCACTGTTCCATCGTCCGCGATGCCAGTCTGGGTGAAGGAGTAGATTTCCTGCATGGTGATGATGTCGCCTTCCATGCCGACGACCTCCTGCATGCTGATCAACTTGCGCCGCCCATCCGTCAGGCGGCCGATCTGGATGATGGCGGAAATGGCGGAAGAGATCTGCTGCCGCATGACTTTCGGCGGCACACTCACCCCCCCCATGCCCGCCATGTTTTCCAGGCGCGTCAGGGCGTCACGGGGGGTGTTCGCGTGCACGGTCGCCATGGAACCCTCATGCCCGGTATTCATGGCCTGCAGCATGTCGAGAACCTCCACGCCACGGACTTCACCCACAATGATGCGGTCAGGCCGCATCCGCAAGCTGTTGCGCACCAGCGCCCGTTGCGTAACTTCCCCCTTGCCTTCGATATTGGGCGGCCGTGTTTCCAGCCGCACCACATGGGGCTGCTGCAACTGGAGCTCGGCCGCGTCTTCAATCGTCACAATCCGCTCGGTAGGCGGAATGGCGCTGGACATCACATTGAGCAAGGTCGTTTTTCCGGTCCCGGTACCGCCGGAAATAAGGATGTTCAGCTTGGCATGCACCATCCCCGTGAGCAGGGCGGCCAGTTCGGGCGTGAGGGTCTTGAAGCGAATCAGATCTTCGGTCTTCAGAGGGATGGCGGAAAAGCGGCGGATCGAAAGCAGGGGACCATCCAGGGACAGCGGCGGAATGATGGCATTCACACGGGAGCCGTCCGCCAGACGGGCATCCACCATGGGGCTGGATTCGTCAATGCGACGGCCAATCCGGGAGACGATCTTGTCGATGATCTTCATCAGATGCGCCGTGTCGGTAAACGTCACGTCGGTCGCTTCCAGCCGCCCTCGCCGCTCCACGTACACCTTCTTCGGGCCATTCACCAGAATGTCTGATACCGTGGTGTCCGCAAGTAAGGGCTCCAGTGGCCCCAGCCCCATGACCTCGTTCTGGATGTCCAGAACCATGCGCTTGCGGTCTGCCGAGTTGAGCGCAACACCGGAGGCATCCAGCATCTTTTCAACCAGCCCCGCCAACTCCTCTCGCAGACGATCCGCCGGCATGTTTCCCAGAACTTCCAGGTCCACCCGTCCTATCAAGTCCTGGTGCAATTTGGCTTTGAGCTTGTAGTACTCGGAGACTTCCCGTGGCCGGGTTCCCTCCCAAATCTCGGACCCCAGATGGGTGCCGGAACTGTTTTTGGTGTCTCGCAAACTCATGATAAGGACCTCTTGATTCCATGCCACCAGCCGGCTTCAACCGGCTGCGATGTCGGTGCTAATTCGTGTGCCCATTCCTGCAGCGCATGGGACACGGCATCCCGCGGCACCAGCTCCAGCAAGGGAATGCCCTGATTGATCGAATCCGTCACGGGGCCGTGGCTGTTCGGAATGGTGCGATTGACTTTCAGCAGGGTCGCCTTTTCCACGTCTTCCAGCTTGATCTCTCCCCCTTTTTCAAAGCGGTTGATGACGACCCTGATCTTTTCGTTGGAGTAACCCAGCCCCCGGAACTCTTCGACCATGCGCTTGGCCGCCCGCACAAAAGGCAAGTTCAACTGGAGGGAGAGGTAGATGATGTCGGCCATGTCCAGTGCCTGGACCGTCAACGGGTCCAGCAAGGCACTGGCGTCGATGACGACCACGTCGTAGCACGTGCGCGCCAGCCGGATGATCCGCTCGATATCCGAAGGTGACACATACTTCACGTATTCCGGTGATTCCGGGGCAACCAGAATGTGCAGGCGCTCGCCGAGCTTGATCATGCTGGAATCCAGCAAGACTGCATCAAGCCCCTCTGACTTGCGTGCGAGGTCCACCACGTTGGAGGTTGGCTTGCTGTCACCCAAAAACACCACGGCATCGCCGAAATACAGGTTGAGGTCAATCACTGCCACCCGCTTGCCCTGACGCGACAGGGCGTAAGCCAGATTGGTCGCCAGGAAAGTGGATCCAGCCCCTCCCTTGGAGCCCACCATGCCAATGACCAGACCGGACTGCTTCTCCGCACGGGCTGCCTTGGCCTGGTTGCCGCGCGCGTGCTGCAGCGCCTGCTGCACGCTGGCGAACTCGAGCGGCGTGGGCAGAACTTGTCGAACACCCGCACGCATGGCACGCATCAGGAACTCCACCGAACGGTCCGGACTGACCAAAATCAGATGCGTTTCATGGCCCCCTTGCAGGGCCAACTCGACTTGCGCAATGGCCTTCTCATCCGCATTGGGAAATTCCAGAATCACCACATCGGGTTTATCGCTCTGCAACACATCCGTCAGCTGCTCGAACGCACCTTTATGCGCCGTGAACTGAATTTGCGGCAGCACGGCAATGGATGCAGCCATCCCGTCCAGCATCTGCTTGGATTCGAAGATGGCCGATACTTTAAGTGTCATAGCAACATCCCTTGGTTAGTTTTTTAATAGTCTTGCAGTTGGTTTACGAACACACCGGATTGCCCGTGCTCTTCATGAGCTCCCGGGGCAAATTGGTGGTAAACGCCGGGAGGGGCAAAGCGACGCCGAAAAAGGGAATGAGGGGCGTAAAGGTCGCATTCACGATCGATACCTCCACTGTTTTGCAATTGCTGGCATCGCAATTTGCGGGCGCATAGGTAATGGAAATCTGCGCGTCATCCACATTGGCCAGGATGTAGCGCATCTTCTCCTTGATGCGGGAATCATTCAAATCGCACACCGTGGCCAGACGTGCTCCCCACCGGGTGGCTTCCCCCGCGGCATTGAGCGTGAACATCCAGCGACCAAACTCCATGATGCCCAGCAGCAGGGTAATGAACATGAGCGCCACCAAGGCAAACTCGACAATCGCCTCACCTCGCTGCCTGCGTCGCGGCGCTGCATGGTTCGCCAGAAGATGTGAAGGTGCGCGCACAACCCGTCCCCTAAAAATACTGAGAAACCATGGTCGTCGTGACCGGGGCGAACGTGATATTGGGAATCACCCATGGCATGAGCGACGTGAAGTCATAGGCCGCTGCGCCCGTCCCGCCGATGGTGATAGACACAAGGTTTGCCGTGCCCTGCCCTGTGGAAACATTGCTGTGCGTGGTGGGACAACTGAGCAAATCACAGACCGACACTTGCGCCAAGACCAAGCCCGGCGTCAACGGTTCCTTGCCGGAGCAATCGGTAGCACCACACACCGCCAATGACCGGGCCTTGAGCCGGATCGAGGCCGCTGTCTCTCCGGTTGGTGGGCTGGACAGGCTCTGGGTCGTCATGTACCGGACCGCCCCGCGCGTCGCCTTCACCAAGCCGTTGTACATGTACAGTGCACGCCCCAACTCGACAATGCCAAAGCACAGGATCAGCATGGGCATCATGATCAGGGCCATCTCCACCGCGGCGACACCTCTTTGCTTGTGTTGCTTCATGATCGTCTTCTCACTGCGCCATGACCGGAACCAGGGGACCCGCAGTACCGGCCGCCCCGGATGACGCACACGGGCTGCCGGCAACGTTACTCAAACCGATGTATTCCAAGGTAGCTTCATTGGGCGCGCTCCCAACATTCATAGGACTGAGCATCAGCACACAGGCCCAGCCTTCCACAGAGGGCTGCGCATTGCCACTGGTATTCCAGACCGAGCAGTCCACCACCGGAGCTACTGCCAACCGGCGATCCCGACCATACGTGACAAGGTTCGCCGATGACACCGCAGAATAGCCACCGCTGGTCCCAAAGGGCGCACCACTCTGATAGGCCAAATGGCCGCTGCGCGCCGTCTGAAAATTGACGACACCAGGAACGGTGGGTGTACCCGAATAGGCATTGAAAGCCGACGGCCAACTCTTGCTGTCCGTTGAATAGGCATACCCCGTAAAGTCGGGCGGCGCATCGCTGAGGCTGGGATTGCCACCACCGTTCTTGTAGACGCCAAACCGGCTATTCCAAGCTACACCCAAGCTGGTTTTCTGGCCTTGCTCCCCCACCTTCGCACCTGCAACCATCTCGCACTGACCACTGCCCTGCAGCAAATCGGCCAGTTCATTCGCCCCGCCATTGGGCGGCGTGAAATCAATCCAGCCGAAATTGCCGGTTCCATACGGGGCCGCACCCTTGGCAACCAACCACTGGCCCGGCGTCAGGTTGTAATTGTTCGACGCAGTCCCTCCCGACGCCTTGCACACGCCCACGGGAATGGCGCAGACCGAGGCCGATGGCGCCTGCGTGGCAACCGCCATGGCACTGACCGTCTGGCTGACAAAGTCCGGATTGATCAGCTGCATGAAATAAATGGGCAGGCCGCTCAAGGGATAGCTGCACTTGGCGTACGCTGCCGTGTTGTAGTTGGCGCTGCTGCTGTCCAAGTACGTCCCATTGATGGTGTCGGAAAAAGTAATCTGGTCTGCGGCGATGGCGACAACTTCGCTCTGGAAATTGGCGCGGTTCTTGATGGCATCCAGGTTGCCCAGTCCCCCGGTGGAAAACAGCCGGCCATAGGCCACGGCCTTCGTCAACGCGGAAGCATTGTTCTGACCGGGGCGCAACTGCGATGCGGCAGCCAGGGCGCAGGCATCAACCGCGTTCTGCAGTTCGCTCTTGACGACAAAGAAGCGTCCCAGATCAATCGCCAGACCCGCAAAGCCGATCAACACCACCAAGGTAAAACCCAGCAGCACCGTAACGGCGCCCTGTTGTCGCCGCGGGGACGAAGGCATAAGCGTGAACCGGACCATGGTGCGCACCTGAAATCACTTTCCCGGACCAGTCACTGCCCCGTTACGGAGCCACCAATGCCCAGGATCTCAAAGGTCTTGGGCGGCGACTTGAAGGAGTCTTGGTAGCGGTCCTGCGCGTTGACGGCTGCCTTGCCATCAATTCCCAGAACGGGGTCCTTGCTGACAGATGCCGTCGAATTCAGCGTCTGCCGCTCGCGCGATGCGCGAACGGCGTCGCCAAACTTGGCATCCAGTTCAGGTGTTGACGCGGCGCACCCCACTACCAGCGTACAGACGCCCAAAAGAGCCGGAAGCAAAAACAGCGTGTGTGATTTTTGAATGGACATGGCTACGCTCCGTTATTTGACTTCGAAACCACCCGACGATGGCGCCGGCGGGGCTATTGGTGTGCTCACCCGATCTGGAGGCACGTCCTGATTGCCACTGCCTTCCATCTTGCCGTTCATGAAGAACTCGCCGCGACTCGGGGGGGAGAAGCTGTCGGTTGGCAAGGCAGCCTGTCCATCCAGCGGCTTGACCAGACGCGGCGTGATGAGGAACATCAACTCGGAGCGGTCGTTCTGGAACTCACTGCTGCGAAACAGGGCGCCCAGGATCGGAACTTCACCCAGGATAGGCACCCGCTTGAAGGTCTCGGACACATTGTTCTTGATCAAGCCGGCAATTGCCAGACTTTGACCATCCATCAGCTGCACCGTTGTCTGCACACGCCGTGTGGTGAAACTCGGCAAAATAGCCGTGGTTCCATCCACCGTGGTGAACGGCGAACCCGTTTGCGAGAGTTCCGACACCTCAGGAGCCACCTTCAGGTGAATGCGCCCTCCATCCAGAACCGTAGGCGTGAATTTGAGGCCCACCCCAAACTCCTTTTCGTCCAGGGTAATGGTGCTGCCACCGGTAGTACCGTTGGCACGGGCCACGGGAATGAAGATCTTTCCACCCGCCAGGAAACTGGCCTCCTGTCCGCTGATGGAAATGATATTGGGCTCGGCCAGAATCTTGATCAGCCCATCTTTTTTCTCGGCATCAATCTTCAGCAGGTTGCCGTTGCTGCCCTGAATGCTGACAGCACCGGATCCGTTGATCAAGAGATTGGTCAGAATGTTGTAGGTGATGCCGGCAGTCGTCGCGCCGACATTGAAATTGACGCCCAGCTTGTCCAGCAGCGTCTTGGAGACCTCTGCAACCTTGACTTCCAGCATTACCTGCTGGCCTTGGGTCACCTGCAGCAGGTTCACGACTTTCGCGCCACTGCTCGCGCCCGTTGCCGAAGCACCCTGCACCGGAAGCGTAGTACCCGACTGCACCTTGGCATTGCCAGCCGTAATGGGCAAGACGAGGTTGCGGTTTATGTCGCGCACGAAGGCGTTGGCGATATCTTCGGCAAATTTGGCCTGGGTCGCACTGGAAACCGTACCGGTCAAGATCACAGAATCCGCTGCAGGGCGCACCTTGATGCCTTTCTCATCGGGAAGGAGTTCACGCAACTTTTTCTCCATCCGGTCTGCATCAATGCTGACGTTGACGTCGATTGCGGTCGTCGCGCCACCTTTGCGCCAGATCATCAGGTTGGTCGACCCATAGCTCTTGCCCAAAAGGTACAGCTCGACCGGACTGATCAGCGAGATGTCGGCCACATTGGGGTTCCCCACCGAAATACGCTCAATCGGAGATGGCAGGCGCATCAGCGTGGACTTGCCAATCACCAGATCCAGGGCGGGCCCCACCGTAGTCAAGTCAGAAACTGTGCTGGTGGTGGCCCGGGCAGCCGTGCCGGCAGTCGTATTGCCTTTGGTAACGCTTGGTTTTTGCCCCAGCGCATGGCTGCTCCACGCACCCAGGGTCGCCATTGCAAGAACACAAACGGACAAACGCATCCCGTTGCTGCGAATAGATTTAGATGTATTGTTCATTTGGCGCCTCAAAAATCAGAGTTGGCTTTCTGCACACCCCGGATAACTTCGGGAGTCCCGGTTTTCCCGCCGCTTGCACGACCGGTGCCCGTCGTCTTGGGGCGTGAAGATGCGCGTGGGGCCGAAGCCTTGGATGCAGAGGGCTGGGCAGATCCGGCAGCACCCGCCGTGTCGGCTGCTGTGCTCATCAAATCATCCCGACGGGCACCGGAGGTCACGGTGCCTGCCCGGTCCAGCGGGTTGCGGAGTACCAGAGACAAGGTCCCGATGTTGCGTGCCAGGTCAATTTTCTCAGCCTGCTCGGGATCGACTTCCAGCGTAACGGCGCTGACGACCCGGGGTTTGGTCTGGTCGCGCTTGTCATCCTGCGCGACCGCCAGCACCAGGATTTTTTCGAGCACGATTTTTGAAATGGCCTTGTCCCGGTCTTCCCGGGTATTGACCATGACGTCCACCAAGCTACCCGGCCGGATGTAGCCCGCTACGCCCGCAATCTCGTTGACCTGAACACTGATGGCGCGTTTGCCGCTCTGAATGGCGGACGACAACCCCCCCATGGCACCCACCGGCGCGAGCTTTCCTTCCAGAACGGCTTCGCCCTTGAGAATCCGTTCCACGGCCACCCGTCCGTCCAGCTTCTTGGCCTCGTTGAAGGCGCCAGGCGGCACGGATTTGGAAGGCCATGCGACGATCTGCAGCATTTCTGCACCCAACACCGTCCCGGGATCCAGGTCCGTGCTGGTCGCCACAACCAGGGTGGTGCTTTCGCTGGCTCGCTGTCCCACCCACTGTGCTGCCAGCCAGACCGCGACCGCTCCCGCCAGCAAGGAAAGCAATATCATGGCAATTGCCCGAGTGTTTTTCATTGTTCACCTTCCTTGTTCAAATTCAAAAAAACAGCGCCCTAAAATGCCCCAATGCCGGAAAGTCGTGCATAACCGTACACGACAAGCCCCAGGGCAAAGGCAAACGCATACGGCATCCGATCCGCCGACTGGGTCGCGGGGTTGAAAACCTGCGACCCTCCCCGCCCCCAGCTGCCCAGTAAGACCATTACATTGCCGAGCACCACGCGAGAATTGCGTTTCATCAACATGCGTGCAAGGGCCAACACGCCTCCGGCGACCAGAATGGTCAAAGCCAGACCAATGGCGTCCCAAGGCCCCGTAAAGGCACCCAATGCAGCCATGAACTTGACGTCACCCGCGCCCATGGCTCCAAAGAAATAAAAAGGTAAAAAGACAAGCAAGCCGACCACGATGCCCAGCAAGGCCTGACCGGCACCCAAGGCACCCGGGAACGTGTCGAACAGGCCCGCCCGCTCGTTGGCCGGCCCCAGGACATGCAAGGCAACACCTGCCGCAATCGTGAACACCACCAGAACATTGGGAATGCGGCGCTCGCGATGGTCCGCCTCGATGGCCATCAGCATGACCAGTGCCAATGTGGCAAAGCACCACAGTTGCCAGCTTGCCGGGGTGAGCGCGGGAATCATAGAAACCACTACTTGCAGGTGGAAGGACTTAGAACGCAGTTCTTGACATTCACGTACGTTGCGTCGACCTGTTGCGCCACCAGGGTCACCGTGACAATGACCGCAATGACCAGCACGGCGGCAATCAAACCGTATTCGAGAGCCGTCAACCCCCGGTCATCTTCAAGAAATTTCCGAACAACCAGAGCAAAGTGCTTCATGGTGACCCTTGGTTAAAGTGCGACAACCCCTGCACCGCAATGTGCAACGAATCTCCTCCAACACGCCCGGTGGGGAAGGCACCTGCGTGCCCCACCACCGACGCATTGGCTCAAGCCACTTGTGACATCAAGTGCCGCAATTTGCAGGCGTTGTCAAACAGGTCTTGATCTTGATAAACGTGTTGTTCAGTTCCTGCCCGACGAGATACACCGTGGCAATCACCGCCACCGCAATCAGGGCCGCAATGAGGCCATATTCAATGGCGGTTACACCCTCTTCGTCACGCAGAAATTGGCGCGTTGCGAGATACAGCTGTTTCATATTTACTCTCCAGTTAGGTCAACCCACCAGCCACCTTGCACAGGCAACTGAACCAATAGCAGAACCCCGATCAGCGACCACGCCGTCGAGCTGAAAAACTGAACCTGCCGTTAAAACAAGTAACAATTTGTTCTGCCTGAGAGGTATTAATCTCCAACTCGCACCCCACGCAGTTGCGAATAATCAATTTTCCCGACACCTATCGCCGGAGCGAAACGGGATATGCCAAATCCTGCTCCATTGACGAAAGCCGAAACGAGAAATGCACAAGATGTGTGCGACGCAGGAAGGCGCGCGTGGGCTGTTGGCAGCGCATGTGCCCACGAAGAAACTCCAGCCCGCACACCAGGGCGGCCGGAGAATAAGGCTTAGTAGTCCCCGCCGCTGCTGGCGAGGCTCTCGAACTTGGTGATCCGGTTCAGGAAAGCCAGTTTCACAGTGCCAGTGGGGCCATTACGCTGTTTGGCGATGATGACCTCGGCCACGCCCGGTTCCTTGCAGGCGTCCTTGGTGTAGTACTCGTCACGGTAGATGAACATGATGATGTCGGCATCCTGTTCGATGGCGCCGGATTCACGCAAGTCACTCATCATCGGCCGTTTGTCGGGGCGCTGTTCCACACTGCGGTTGAGCTGGGACAACGCGATCACCGGGCACTTCAACTCACGGGCCAGCATTTTTAAGCCCCGGGAAATTTCTCCCAACTCGGTGGCGCGGTTCTCGCCGTCACTGCTAGTGCCACTCATGAGCTGCAGGTAGTCGACCACAATCAGCCCCAGTTGTCCGCACTGACGGGACAAACGCCGCGCATTGGCACGCAGTTCGCTGGAGTTCAAACCGGCACTCTCGTCGATGTGCAGGGAAATGGTGCGCAGTTTCTCGATCGCCTCCGACAGGCGCGGCCATTCGTCATCGGTCAGCTTGCCCGTGCGCAGATGGCCCTGGTCAATCCGTCCGATGGAGCCCACGATACGCACCGCCAGTTGGGCCGCGCCCATTTCCATGGAGAACACCGCCACCGGCAACCCCTCGTTCAGGGCTACATGTTCGGCAATATTGATGGCCAGTGCGGTCTTGCCCATGGATGGACGGGCGGCCAGCACAATCAGGTCACCGGCCTGCAGGCCAGCCGTCATGCGGTCCAGGTCATAGAAACCGGTGGGTACCCCCGTCACGTCGTTGGGGTTGTCGGCCATCTCCTGTACGCGGTCAAGCAGCTTGACGACCAGCGAGTCCATGGCCTGAAAGCCCTGCTTGTTCCGTTTGCCCTGCTCACCAATATTGAATATCTTTTGCTCGGACTCATCCACGATCTCTGAGACCGCCCGACCTTGGGGATTGAAGGCATTGGTGGCAATCTCGTCACTGGCGCTGACCAGCTTGCGCAAGATGGAGCGGTCTCGCACGATCTCGGCATACCGGCGGATATTGCTGGCACTGGGCACGTACTGGGCCAGCGAATTGAGGTACGCCAGGCCACCAATCTCCTCGGCCCGACCCTGGCTCTGCATGTGCTCAAACACGGTGATCACATCGGCCGGCTTGCTGGCGTTGACCAGCGAACCAATGGCCGCATAGATCAGGCGGTGCTCATAACGGTAGAAATCACTGTCGACAAGAATGTCTCCCACGCGGTCCCAGGCGTCGTTATCGAGCAGCAAGCCGCCAAGCACGCTGGACTCGCCTTCAATGGAGTGCGGCGGAACACGCAGCTGGGCAATTTGACGGTCTTGACCGTATTCGTCTACGGCGGAAAATACGGCGGACATGGTGGATTAATAGCTCGATGGAAGATGGTGCGGCACTGCGCTGCATGCTACGCGGCTTGCCCGGCGGTGTCGAGGGAAAGACTGGGCATAAATCCGGTACAACATGTGGGCAAGTTGTGGAAATCACGGGATAACCTGTGCCACAAATACAAAAGCCGCAAGGGACAGGCCCTGGCGGCTTTCGCGTCATTTCGGCCAGAGCCTGAACAGGCTCCGGCGTCCATATCCGATCAGGCTGTTTCGCCGTACACGGAAACAGTGATATCCACCACCACGTCGGTATGCAAAGCCACGCTGACCGTGCTGTCGCTCACGGTCTTGATCGGACCATTGGGCATGCGGATCTGGGCCTTGGCCACCTTGTAACCGTTCTTGACCAGTTCTTCCGCGATGTCGGAGTTGGTCACGGAGCCGAACAAACGACCGTCCACACCGGCTTTTTGCGTCAGCTTGATGGTCGTGCCACCCAGCTTTTCGCCCAGCGCCTGGCATTCGGCCAATTTTGCAGCAGCAGCTTTTTCGAGCTCCGCACGCTTGGCTTCAAACTCCGCCTTGGCAGCTTCGGTAGCGCGGCGAGCGCGGCCCGAGGGAATCAGGAAATTGCGGGCATAGCCGTCCTTGACCTTGACGATATCGCCGAGGCCACCCAGGTTCACGACCTTGTCGAGCAGAATGATTTGCATGGTCGGACTCCTTAGATCTTGTGCTGGTCGCTGTACGGCAGCATGGCGAGGAAACGCGCACGCTTGATAGCGGTGTTGAGCTGGCGCTGGAAAATGGCGCGGGTGCCGGTCAGGCGTGCGGGAATGATCTTTCCGTTTTCAGCAATGAAATCGCGCAGCGTGTCGATGTCCTTGTAGTCGATCTCTTCGACGCCGGTCACCGTGAAGCGGCAGAAGCGCTTGCGCTTGAACAGCAGATTTTGTGCGGGGCGCTTGGGGCGCTTGTCTTTGTTGAATTTTTTGAACGTGGCCATGAGGGCCTCCTGAAAAAATTAATCTTGCGAAAACTCTTGAATGTGAAACACAACGTATTTGCCGTTCCGGGGAGTAGCCAGAAAACCGCTGAACCTCCAGACACTGCCGATGGCTTGTTGAACAAGCCGCTCCGCCAGCGTTCCAAAGGCCACCGCCTTCACCGCCGCCTTCACCTGTCTGCTCTGTCCTGCCTCCAGAACCTCGGACTCGTGTTCGAGTCGCAGATTCAGGGCGGGCAATCCGGCTGGCGTGTAACGCAGGGCCTCAGCCTCTGCAATGCACGCACTCAAGACAAGCGTGTTGGCAGGCACTCTCCGTCGGCAAAAATGCCGTCTTAACCCTGGTACTCAGCCTGTTGGGTCTTGCGCGCATCTTCGCGCTCGACCGACTTCATCATGGAAGAAGGACCAGTTTCGGCCTTTTTCTTCAACACGGTCAGGTGACGCAGAACGGCATCGTTGAACTTGAACGCGTGTTCCAGTTCCGACATCACAGCCTGGTCGGCTTCAATGTTGACGCACAAATAGTGGGCTTTGGCGAGCTTGTTGATCATGTAGACCAGCTGGCGACGGCCCCAGTCTTCCACGCGGTGCACCTTGCCACCGCCAGCGGTGATCATGCCCTTGTAACGCTCCAGCATGGCTGGAACTTGCTCGCTCTGATCCGGATGGATCATGAGAATGATTTCATAGTGACGCATTGATACTCCTTTTGGATATCCCGATTTTCAAAACTCTTCGGGTAAGAAAAGCTGCCCTCAGCGTCTAATTGAGGTGCAGCAAGGCGAAGCCTGCCATTATAGCCCAAGCTGGCTATGTGCGGCTAGCGGCTTTTCCGGGCGGGCCAACAGGCTCACTAGCACCGTCATGGCGAATCCGGCCGTGACGCCGAAAACCCCTGCCGATACAGGCTGGATACCCCACCATAGCCCGTCACCCGCCAGCCCGAGCGCGGCCCGCACGGCCGGTATATTGATAGCCATGTAGTAGATCGTGATGCCCAGACCGGCCAGCATGCCCGCCACGGCGCCCGATCGGGTAGCGCCCTGCCAGAAGATTCCGAGCACCATCGCCGGGACAAAAGCGGAGCCGGCCAGTGAAAACGACGCCGAAACCAGGTACAGAATGCCCGCTGGCCGCTGCGCCGCCACATACGCCGCAACCAGTGCGACCACGAGCAGGGCAAACTTGGACCACATCACCCGCCGCATGGCCTGGGCCTTGTCGCTATCCCCCTCAAAATACACATCGTGGGCCAACGCATTGCCGATGGTCAGCAGCAGGCCATCGGCCGTGGACAACGCCGCGGCCAATCCGCCAGCCGCCACCAGCGCCGAAACCACGTAAGGCAGCCCCCCGATTTCGGGACTGGCCAGCATCACCAGATCGGCCCCGAACTTCAACTCAGCGAACTGCAGGACGCGATCGCCATTGACATCGGATACCGTCAACAGCGTTGCATCCCGTGCCCACTGCGCCACCCAGGACGGCAACTGGTCAAACGGCTGCCCCACCAGATGCGCCATCACCTCGTATTTGACCAGCACGGCCAACGCCGGCGCCGACAGGTACAGCAAGGCTATGAAAAACAGGGACCACGCCACCGAGCTGCGGGCTTCGGCCACCGTCGGCGTGGCGTAATAGCGTGTCAGCAAATGGGGCAGACCAACCGTACCCACCATCAGGCAAAACATCAGGGCCAGAAAGTTCAGCCGGGAGGTCTGAAACGTTTCCCGCTCTTGCGCCGAGCCCACAGGATCCCCTGCAAACGGCGTCGTATGCGAAGGCATGCCTCCCAGAGGCTTGGCCCGCTCCAGGTTTTCGGTCAATTCCCGGGACCAGAGCTCGCGGGCGGCAGCAGCGTCCTTGGGCACGGCGGCGAGCTCGCGGCGCAACAGCATCGCACGGTCGTCGTCGGCTTTCATGCCTCCCATGGCGCGGAGTTGATCACGCAAACCCTGCCGCTCGGTCTGCAGGGCCTCATCCACATCCTGCAGCTTTTGTTCGTAAACACGGGCCCGCCGGGCGAATTCATCCGTCACCTGCCGCTCCGCTGGCGAATTCACCAACTCCAGCTCCATGGCAGCGATTTTCTGCAACTGTTGGCCGTAGGCGAAAGGCGCCAGCGGGTTCCCGATCTGCTTGTAGGACAACCAGGAAACCGGAATCAAAAACGCCAGAATGATGACAACGTACTGCGTGACCTGCGTCCAGGTGACCGCCCGCATGCCGCCCAAAAACGAACACACCAATACGCCGCCCAACCCCAGCAAAATGCCAATCTCAAAGTGAACCCCGATCAGCCGGGAGGTAATGAGCCCCACGCCATAGATTTGCGCCACCACATAGGTAAAGGAGCACAAGACCGCGGCCAATGCGGCAATCATGCGGGGCCAGCGCCCGCCAAAACGCACCGCGAAGAAGTCGGGCACCGTATACAGGTTCATGCGCCGTAGATAGGGCGCAACCAGCAGTGCGACCAGGCAAAACCCGCCTGTCCACCCCAGAACATACGCCAACCCTCCGGACTGGGCGTCGGTGCCGGAAAAACCCTGCAGATACAGCCCGCCCGCCAGGCTGATGAAGGAGGCCGCACTCATCCAGTCCGCCGCGGTAGCCATGCCGTTGTACATCCCTGGAATGCGCCGGCCGGCAACGTAGTATTCGGCCGCGTCCGCGGTGCGGCCGTACACCCCAATGACGGCATACAAAACCAGGGTTGCCGAAAGAAAGATGCCGGCTACCCAGACCTTGGACATCCCCCAGCGCTCGGCCACTGCCAAAAGCAACAGAAACGCCAGCAGGCCCGCAACATACAGGGCAAACCGCCGATGCAGCTTGCGCTTGTACAGGGCATAAGCCCTGGCATCAAACCCCGGTTCAGGCCCCTCACGCCGATTGGCAAGCCAAGCGAACAGGAACACGATGGCGATGAAAACCACCACCGAACCCTGGGCCGCAAACCAGAACCCGACCGGCCAGTTCGCCACCACGAACTGGAGGTCATGGGCAAAAAAGACCACACCAAACGACACGGCAAACCACAGCGCCAGAAGCCCTGCATGCAGAGCCCCAAAGCGCGCGACTGCCGGCACCGTCATTTGGCGGCGAGCTGCTGCCAGGTAGAAATGACAGAGTCGGGATTGAGGGAAATCGACACAATCCCCTCGTTCACCAGCCATTGCGCAAAATCGGGGTGGTCACTGGGCCCCTGGCCGCAAATACCAATGTATTTCCCCTGCCGCTTGCAGGCGGCTATGGCCAGACTGATCAGCGCCTTGACGGCAGGGTCGCGTTCATCGAAATCCGCCGCCAGCAACTCCAGCCCCGAATCCCGGTCCAGGCCCAGCGTGAGCTGGGTCAGGTCGTTGGAGCCAATCGAGAAGCCATCAAAGTACTCCAGGAACTGGTCTGCCAGGATGGCATTGCTGGGAATCTCGCACATCATCACCAGCTTGAGTTCGTTCTCGCCCCGCTTGAGGCCGTGGCGGGCCAGCAGTTCGGTCACGCGCTGGGCCTGCCCCAGGGTACGCACAAAGGGCACCATGACCTGCACGTTGTTCAGGCCCATGTCGTTGCGCACACGCTTGAGCGCCTCGCACTCCATGGCGAAGGCCTCGCCGAATTCGTGGCTGACATAACGCGCAGCACCGCGGAAACCCAGCATGGGGTTCTCTTCTTCCGGCTCGTAACGGCTGCCGCCGATCAGCTTGCGGTACTCGTTGCTCTTGAAGTCCGACAGGCGCACGATGACGGGCTTGGGCCAGAAGGCGGCCGCAATGGTGGCAACCCCTTCCGCCACTTTGTCGACATAAAAGGCACGCGGCGAAGCATGGCCACGCGCCACCGATTCAACCGCCTTTTTCAGATCGGCGTCGATGTTCGGGTAGTCCAGGATGGCCTTGGGGTGCACGCCAATGTTGTTGTTGATGATGAATTCCAGGCGGGCCAGGCCCACACCCTCGTTGGGCAACTGGCAGAAATCAAATGCCAGTTGGGGGTTGCCCACGTTCATCATGATCTTGACCGGGCTCGCGGGCATGGTGCCGCGCTGCACTTCGGTCACTTCGGTTTCCAGCAGACCGTCATAGATGAAGCCGGTATCACCCTGGGCACAGCTCACCGTCACCAGCATGCCATCCTTCAGGGCGTCGGTCGCGTGGCCACACCCCACGACCGCCGGAATGCCCAGTTCACGGGCAATGATGGCGGCGTGGCAGGTGCGCCCACCGCGGTTGGTCACGATGGCGGCCGCGCGCTTCATGACCGGTTCCCAGTTGGGGTCCGTCATGTCGGTCACCAGGATGTCGCCAGCCTGCACCTTGTCCATCTCACTGATGTTGTGCACGATGCGCACCGGGCCCGTACCGATCTTCTGACCAATGGCCCGGCCTTCGACCAGCACCGAACCCGACTCCTTGAGCTTGTAGCGGAACTCGGCCTGGTTGCCGGCCTGGCTCTTCACCGTTTCAGGGCGCGCCTGCAGGATGTAGAGCTGGCCGTCCACGCCGTCCTTGCCCCATTCAATATCCATGGGGCGGCCATAGTGCTGCTCGATCACCAGGGCGTAGTGGGCCAGTTGCTCCACATCAGCGTCGGTGAGCGAATAGCGGTTGCGCAACTCGGGTGGCACATCGGTGGTTTTGATGAGCTTGCCGCCCTGGGCTTTTTCTTCCGGGGTGGTAAACACCATCTGCAGCAGCTTGGAGCCCAGGTTGCGGCGGATGACGGCACGCTTGCCCGCCTTGAGCATGGGCTTGTGCACATAGAACTCGTCCGGGTTGACGGCGCCCTGCACCACGGTTTCGCCCAGACCGTAGCTGGAGGTGATAAAAACCACCTCCGAAAAACCGGACTCGGTATCGATGGTGAACATCACCCCCGCAGCGCCCAGATCGGAGCGCACCATGCGCTGGATACCAGCGCTCAAGGCCACCACGTCATGGGCAAAGCCCTTATGCACGCGGTAGCTGATGGCGCGGTCGTTGTACAAGGAGGCAAACACCTCGCGGATCTTGCGCAGGATGTCCTCGATGCCATGCACGTTCAGGAAGGTTTCCTGCTGGCCAGCGAAGGAGGCATCGGGCAGGTCTTCGGCCGTCGCGGACGAGCGCACGGCAAAGGTGGCATCGGCATTGCCGGCGCTGAGGGTGGCAAAGGCCTCACGAATGCCTTTTTCCAGCTCGGGCGGAAACGGCTGGACTTCGACCAGCGCCCGGATTTCGGCACCGACCTGGGCCAGGGCGCGCACGTCCTCCACGTCCAGCGCCGCCAGCTTGGCACTGATCTTTTCGGTCAGGCCGCCGAATTTCAGGAATTCGCGGAAGGCGTGGGCCGTGGTGGCGAACCCGGTGGGCACTTTGACGCCGGTGGGCAGGTGGGAGATCATCTCCCCCAGGCTGGCGTTCTTGCCGCCGACCGACTCGACATCGGTCATGCGCAGGTTTTCAAAAGGTACGACCAAATCGGTCGGGCTGAAAAGTTTCGACATTGCTAAGCTCCGGAAGTTAAAACCGTTTTGCAGCCCTCAAGCCGGCACCAGACCCGCCTGCAGCCGCCATTTCCCGTTGTCTGTCGTTGTTCTGGTTAAATCCGGGAAATGCAAAAAATGCGCTAAATTGCAGACATTGTAGGGGTCGCCCCACGGGGTCACCAACCACACCGTCGATCCCCACTTGCACTACTCTGACACTCCAACCCTGCCCCACCATGACCCACCGCACCGTATTTTTTGTCTCCGACGGCACCGGAATCACCGCCGAGACATTCGGCAACGCCATCCTCGCCCAGTTCGAGACCAAGGCGCGCCACGTCCGCCTGCCGTTTTGCGACACCGTGGACAAGGCACACCAGGCGGTGCGCCAGATCAACCATACTGGCGTGGTGGACGGCTACCGGCCCATTGTGTTCACGACCCTGGTCAACATGGAGGTGCTCAAGGTCATACAGGACGGATGCCAGGGCATGCTGCTGGACATGTTCGGCACCTTTGTGCACCCGCTGGAAAAGGAGTTCAACCTCAAATCCAGCCACCGCATTGGCCGCTTCAGCGATGCCAGCAAGAGCAAGGAATACCAGAACCGCATCGAAGCCATCAACTTCTCGCTGGCCCACGACGACGGCCAGATGAACCGCGATCTGGAGCAATCCGATGTCATCCTGGTGGGGGTCAGCCGCAGTGGCAAGACGCCGACCTCGCTGTACCTGGCCATGCAATATGGCCTCAAGGCCGCCAACTACCCGCTGATTCCGGAAGACTTTGACCGCCGGCAACTCCCCCCCGCCCTGGTGCCGCACAAGGGGAAGATCTTCGGCCTCACCATCCAGCCCGAGCGATTGAGCGAGATTCGCAACGAACGCCGCCCCAACTCCAAATACGCCTCCTTGGAGAACTGCCGCCACGAAGTCAGCGAGGCCGAGGCCATGATGCGGCGCACCGGCATCCGCTGGCTGTCCACCACCACCAAGTCGATCGAAGAGATCGCCACCACCATCCTGCAGGAAATCCACCCGGAGCGGCTGGTGTATTAACCCCCGACGCGGTGCGCCAAGCGGCGCACCATGCTTGCGGCAAGGTCATTTTTATTTTTAATAGGAATGATTCGCATTTGTATATAAAATAGGCGCTGTCCATTTCCACAACAGCCAGCCACGCCACGTACCGCTTCAGCGCCGTGCCATAGCCAGCCAAACAACGCCCCACCCGGGCCGCTGCCGCCATGCCACCACGCCGAAATTGCACCCAAAATAGCCCCCCAGGCCCCGTCAAATCTGCGCAAGCAGCTACAAAACCGATAGCGCCGAGCACGCTGTTGCCGATCAGCGCCATGCTGTTCATGGCCCCCCTGGGCGCTGCGGCACAAGACGCCAGCGATCCGGCCCCCACCCTGCCCACCGTGGTCATCACGGAACGGGCCGAGGCAACGACCGGCAAAGACGCCTACCGCACCACCCAAACCGCCATCGGCAAGGGCAATCAGCAGCTGCGCGACATTCCCCAGTCCATCACCGTGGTGACCGAGCGCCTCGTGGATGACCGCAATCTGGACACCCTCAAGGAGGTGCTGCACAACACCGCCGGCGTCACCTTCCAGGCCTCCGAGGGCGGTGAGGAGGACATCCGCCTGCGCGGCTTCTCGCTGGCCACCACGGGCGACATCTTTGTGGATGGCATGCGCGACCCGGCCTTCTACGAACGCGACACCTTTGCCAACGACCGCATCGAATTGCTGCGCGGCTCGGCGTCCATGTTGTTTGGCCGGGGCTCCACCGGCGGCGCCGTCAACCAGGTCAGCAAGCAACCCCGCACCGAGGACGTCAGCGAGATCTCCACCACCCTGGGGAGCTACAACTACCGCCGCGTCACCGGCGACTTCATCCTCCAGACCAGCGAAGACGCCGCGCTGCGCATCAACGCGATGGCCACCCGGGCCGACAATAATGGCGCGGGCAGCCGCGTGGACAAACGGGGTCTGGCCGCAGCCTACCGCTTTGGCATCGACACGGCAGACGACGTCACCCTCAGTGTGTACACGCTAGAAAACAACAATGGCATCAACTACGGCATGCCGTGGATCAAACCCACGTCCGCCGCCCCCACGTCGTCCAGCACGCTCAACAACCGCCTGGACCCCAGCGCCTACTACGGCATGGCCAGCGACTACAATAAGGGCACCGCCAACTACGTCACGGCCAGCCACACGCACCGCTTCCAAGACGACAGCACGCTCAAGACCACGCTGCGCAAGGGCCTGTACACCCGGGACCTGCGGGCCAGCGCCATCCGGCTGGCCGCCGGCACCGGACTGGACAACTTCTCCGATGCCACGGTGCTCACCCGTGGCAACAACCCCAAAGTCCAGGACCTGGACGCCACCTACGCCCAAAGCGACTACAGCACCCAGTTCTCCGCGCTGGGCCTAAAGCATGAGGTACTGGCAGGCATCGACCTCGCACGGGAAGCCAAAAACGTCTACCGCGTCAGCGCCGCCACCAAGCCGAACACCACGGTGGGCACGCCCGACGACGGGGCATGGATCGACGAGGGCGCCCGCACCACCAGCGTCTCCAGCGCCTTCGTGGCCGACAATCTGGGCCTGTATGCCCAGGACATGGTGCAGATCGCCCCCAGCTGGAAGCTGCTGGGCGGCCTGCGGTTTGACCGCATGCGCGGCAACTTCGACAACATCGCGGCCAGCGGCGCCATCACCACCTCCTACAACCAGACCATTGCCGACTGGAGCCAGCGCTGGGGCGTGCTGTACCAGCCCGACGCGCGCAGCTCGTTCCACTTTTCCTACGGCACCTCGTTCAACACCTCGGCCGACACCTACTCCTACAGCGCCCTGAGCGCCAACACCGACCCCGAGCAAAGCCGCAACATCGAATTCGGCGCCAAGCTCGACAGCGCCGACAAGCGCTTCAGCACCCGGCTGGCGGTGTTCCAGTCCACCAAGTACAACGAACGCAACACCGATCCCGACTCCGCCGCCACCGCCATGCTGCTCTCGGGCAAGCGCCACACCAGCGGGCTGGAAATCGACCTCAGCGGCCGCCTGACGCCCCGTTGGGAAGTGTTCGGTTCCTACATGTGGATGCCCGACGCCATGATCGACGTGGCCGCGCCCACGGCGACCGCCGGCGAGCGCGCGGGTGAACGCCCGTCGCTGACCCCGGTCCACAGCGGCACCGTGTGGAGCACCTACCAGCTCGACTCCGCCTGGCGCGTGGGGGGCGGCATCAACTTCCGCAGCGAACAGGCCCCCAACCGCAACCCCGGCTTCATGGCACCCGCCTACGCCACGCTGGACCTCATGACCGAATACCGCTTCAGCGAGCGTTACGTACTCAAGGGCAACATCACCAACGTGACCAACGTCCTCTACGCCGACGCCCTGTACACCGCGTTCTACGTGCCGGGCGCGGGGCGCAATGTGCAAGTCACACTGAACGTCCAATTCTGATGACCCCACGGCATGAACCTGCTCCAACCTGTTCCACAAGGATCTCCATGAACCTGCTATCAACCCTGGGCACCAGCCTGCTTCTGGCCGTGGGATCAGCCTGGTGGATTTGCCGCCCGTAAGCCCCGCGGGGCAACACGCCGCCAGCTTCTACACTATGTGGTCTTTTTTCCCGCCTTTTCACACCCATCTGTCCGCATGAACCGCACTCTCTCCATCGTCGCTGGCGTCGTGCTGTTGCACATCGGTGCGCTGTGGGCGCTGCAAACCGGGCTGCTGCGCCGCGTGACCGAATTGCTGGTGCCGGCAGAAATCCTGGTGGAAATCACGGCCCCCAGCGCGCCCGCCACAGTGCCCCCCACCGTGGCACCCCGGGCACCCAGCCCTGCCCCCGCGGCGCCCAGGCCGCCGGCACCGGTCAAGGCCCCCGCGCCGGTGGCGGCCCCCACGCCACAAGCCACAGTGGAACCGGCCCCCGCCAGCACCGCACCGGTGACCGTGGCCACCACCACGGCGCCGGCCAACGCAGGCGCCACGGGCACCGTCACCCCGTTTCCGGCCGGCAGCCCGACCGGCAGCGCCTCGCGGGTGGACCTGCCCTCCAGTGACGCCGACTACCTGCACAACCCCAAGCCGCCCTACCCGCCCCTGAGCAAGCGCCTGGGCGAACAGGGCAAGGTGGTGGTGCGGGTCTTCATCGGCACCGACGGCACGGCGCAGAAAGCTGAAATCAAGCAGTCCAGCGGGTTTGACCGCCTGGACCAGTCCGCCCTGGCCACCGCGCTGCGCTGGCGCTACCTGCCCGGCAAGCGCGCCGGCGTGCCCGAAGCCATGTGGTTCAACGTGCCGTTCAATTTTGTTCTTGAATAACCCAATCTGAATTTTTAGTGGAGTAGTTATGGATTCGCAACTCGGACTTTTGAGCCTCTGGACCCAGGGCGACTGGGTGACCAAATCAGTCGCCCTGATGCTGCTGCTGATGTCGCTGGCCTCGTGGATCGTCATCCTGACCAAGGCGCTGGATATCTTCAAATACCAGGGCGCGGGCCAGCGCACCGAGGCGTTCTGGCACAGCGAAGACTTCGACAGCGGTCTGACCCGGCTGGGCCCGCAGGACGGCAACCCGTTTGTGCAACTGGCGCTCGCCGGACGCGAGGCCACGGCGCACCACCGCAACGCCAAGACCCAGTTGCACGACACGCTGGACACCAGCGAGTGGATCAGCCGCTGCCTGCGCAACGCCATCGACGACAGCACGGCGCGCTTCCAGTCGGGCCTGGCCATCCTCGCGTCAGTGGGTTCCACTGCGCCCTTTGTCGGGCTGTTCGGCACGGTCTGGGGCATCTACCACGCGCTCATGGCCATCGGCGCCTCGGGGCAGGCCAGCATCGACAAGGTGGCCGGGCCCATCGGTGAGTCGCTCATCATGACGGCGCTGGGGCTGGCAGTGGCCATTCCCGCGGTGCTGGGCTACAACGCCCTGGTGCGGGGCAACAAGGCCATCCTGACCCGCCTCAACCGCTTTGCACACGACCTGCACGCCTACTTCCTGACGGGTGCCCGGGTGGGCAACGCGGCGGCCGATGGAAAAATCGTCGCCATGAAGAAAACCTGAAGGAGAGACCCCATGGCATTTGGTATGCACGACACGTCGGCCGACACCGACTCCGAGGTCATGAACGAGATCAACATGACGCCCCTGGTGGACGTGATGCTGGTGCTGCTCATCATCTTCATCATCACCGTGCCGGTGATGAAAAACGCCGTCAACGTGGAGCTGCCCAGCGCCACCAGCCAGCCGGTGAGCGCCAAGCCCGAGACCATCCAGCTCAGCGTGGACGCCCAGGGCGGCTATTTCTGGAACCAGAACCGGGTGACGCAGGCCGAACTGCCCGCCCTGCTGCAGGCGGAGGCGGGCAAGAACCCGCAACCCGACCTGCACATCCGGGGTGACAAGGCCGCACGCTACGAATTTGTGGCGCAGGCCATGGCGGCAGCCCAGCAGGCGGGCCTGCGCAAGATCGGCTTCATTACCGAGCCGCAGGCGGCCGCAAGTGGCCACTGACCGGATTGACCGTGCAACGCCCGCTTTCCCTTTCGCGCCATCCGGGTGCAACGCCACCCGGTGCGCCACCCGTCACCGACGCCAAGGGCCCGGGTACGGACACCGGCGATGCCGTGCTGCACTCCGCCGACTTGCTGGGTGCGCGCCAGGCCGTCGAGATCGAGCACAACGGCCAGCGCTACCGCCTGCAAGCCACCCGCCAGGGCAAGCTCATCCTGACAAAATAGGCACAAAACGGCCTACAGACCGCACAGGTCCTGCGCAGGCAGCTATCAAAAAGTGAGTGAATCTGTGCGCCGTTACGCCACAGCGGCCACGCCGGCCTTGGCGATTTGCGCGTCTTCGCTGGACTTGACACCGCTCACACCCACGGCCCCGAGGCACTGGCCGTCCTTGAGGATGGGCACGGCGCCTTCGAGCATGCCTTCAAGCATGGGTGCGCTCAGGAACGAAGCGCGTCCACCGTTGATCATGTCTTCATAAATTTTGCTGTCGCGCCGGCCCAGGGCCGAGGTGCGGGCCTTGCTCTGGGCGATGTGGGCCGAAATGGGCGCCGCGCCGTCCAGCCGCTGGAACCACAGCAGATGGCCGCCGTCGTCCACGATGGCAATGCTGGCCGCCCAGTGGTTCTTGACCGCTTCGGCTTCGGCAGCGGCGGCGATCGCCCGGACGTCGGAAAATTCGAGAATGGCTTTTGTTTTCATGGCAAATGTCTCTGTTATGGTTGCGGGGCGCAAGCATAACGTCTGGCGGCAGCCCCGGGCGCGGCAGGGTCTTGATAAGCCCTAGAATGGCCCCACCTGCTGCGGGCAGTAATTGAAGGAGTTACACCATGGACAACCGAATGACCTCTCTGGATCTTGGCTATCTGGCTTCCAGCGAACAGCGCAACCGGGTTTTGCGCAACACCTACGGACTGCTGGCGCTGAGCCTGCTGCCCACCGTGCTGGGGGCTTGGCTGGGCGTTGAACTGGGGCTGGCCGCGCTGTTCCGTGGCTGGCTGGGGATGATCCTGTTCATGGGCGTGGCCTTTGGCTTCATCTACGGCATCGAGAAGACCAAGAATTCCGCCGCCGGCGTGCCCATGCTGCTGGGCTTCACCTTCTTCATGGGCCTGATGCTCTCGCCCATGATCCAGGCGACCCTGGGTTTCCGCAACGGCCCGCAACTGATCATGACGGCGTTTGCCGGCACCGCTGGTGTGTTTATGGGCATGGCCGCGCTGTCCAGCGTGATCAAGCGTGAACTGTCGGGCATGGGCAAGTTCCTGTTCGTCGGCCTGATCATGCTGGTGATCGGCGGCCTGATCAACGCCTTTGTCGGGTCGACTACCGGCATGATCGTGCTGTCCATGATCAGCATCGGCATCTTCAGTGCCTACATGCTGTATGACCTCAAGCGCATCGTGGACGGCGGCGAGACCAACTACATCAGCGCCACCCTGGCCCTGTACCTGGACATCATCAACGTGTTCCAGAGCCTGCTGGCCCTGCTGGGCATCTTTGGCGGCGAGCGCGAGTGATCGCCCCGAGCGAACACCCCGCCCCGCTCCGCGAAAAAGGCCCATTCGGGCCTTTTTCTTTGCCTGCGCGGCGCACCGCCCGCTCAATACCCGGCACAATTTGCCGATATAGAACCCAGACACCCACCACTGCCGCCCCATGATCGCACGCCTCACCCTCTTCGCCTTGACCCTGTTGCTGGCCGGTTGCGACCTGGCCAGCCTGATGGCCGACCCCAGGGAGGCCCAGCGCGAGGCCGACGCCCGAGCCATCGGCAGCGCCTGCCGGCACGGCCTGCGCAGCCTGGAAGACTGCTACGCGCTCAACGAGAAGGCCTCCAAGGCCGCCGTCTTTGCCGGCTGGAAGGAGATGGACCAGTACATGCGCGACAACAAGATCGAAGGCATCGTGCCGGTCGGCAAGAAGCCCCCGGAGCCGACCGAAGAGGTGGTGACCGAGGCCAAATCCAAAGCCGAGGAAAAAACACAGGAGTAACCCGCCTGCGCCCCGGCGCAGCGGGTCGGGGCACTGCCGGGCGTCAGTCCTGCAACTCAAACACCGCCATGCTTTCCACGTGCGCGGTGTGCGGGAACATGTTGACCACCCCGGCGGATGCGCAGCGGTACCCCGCCTCCACCAGCACCCCGGCGTCACGTGCCAGCGTGGCGGGGTTGCAGCTCACGTAGACAATGCGCCGGGGCGCCGTCCAGGCGCGCTCCGCCCCACTGGCCACACCGTCTTTGATGCGCTGGCGCAATGCCGCCAGGGCCTGCACCAGGGCGTAGGCGCCCTCGCGCGGCGGGTCCACCAGCCATTTGTCGGCAGCACCATCTCCGGCCAGCACTTCGGGCGTCATTTCAAACAGGTTGCGCGCTACAAATTCAGTAGCTGCCAGCGCAGGTAAATGGCGGCTTGCAGCCTGATTGAAGGCGTAATTCTCGCGGGAGCGAGCGACCAGCGCCTCCGCCCCCTCCACGCCCAGCACCGCGCGCGCCTGCGTGGCCAGCGGCAGCGTGAAGTTGCCCAGGCCACAGAACCAGTCAATCACCCGTTCCTGCTTGCCCACGGCCAGCAGACCCAGTGCCCGGGACACCAGGACGCGGTTGATGTGCGGGTTGACCTGGGTGAAGTCGGTCGGGCGAAACGGCATGGTGATGCCAAACTCGGGCAAGGCGTAAGCCAGCTGCCCGGTGGTGTGGCCCGGCAATTCGTCCATCCGGTGCACGGTGTCCAACCCCTTGGGCTGCAGCCACCACTGCACGCCGGGGTGCGCCTGCGCGAACGCGCGCAAACGCTGCAGGTCCGCGTCGCCCAGCGGCTCCAGGTGGCGCAACACCAGGGCCGTCACGTCGGCGCCGCCCATGTCCCCCACGGCCAGCTCGATTTGCGGGCACGCCTCCACGGCGTCCAGCGAGGCGATCAGCGAGCGCAGGGGCATCAGCATGGCGCCCACGTGCGGTGCCAGCACGTGGCACTCCTTCATGTCGGCCACATAGCGGCTCTTGCGCTCGTGGAAGCCCACCAGCACCGCGCCCTTCTTGCGCACATGGCGCACCGACAGGCGGGCCCGGTAACGGTAGCCCCAGGCAGGTCCTTCAATGGCGCGCAGGATGTTGTCCGGCCTGACCTTGCCGATATGCCACAGGTTGTCTTCCAGCACGCGCTGTTTCACCGCTACCTGGGCGCCAATGTGCAGATGCTGCATCTTGCAGCCGCCGCAGGCGCCTTCGTGCAGGCCGAAATGCGGGCAGGCCGGGCGCACGCGTTGCGAGGATTCCACATGGATCTCGGTCAGCGTGCCCTTCTCAAAGCTGCTCTTGGTACGGTGAATCTGGGCGCTCACCACCTCGAAAGGCAGCGCACCATCAATGAACACCACTTTGCCATCGGGCTTGTGGGCAACGCCCTGGGCTTCCAGGTCCAGGGATTTCACCTGGAGCCAGCCCTCGGGCAGGTTTTTTTCAGTCGAAATGGGTTCTGTCATACCCGCAATTGTCTCAGGTACGGCGCCGCCCTTGCGCGGCAGCGGCATCACACCGGCGCCACCCCGGCGTCAGATCAGCGATTCGCGGGTAATGCCGTTGCGCGTCAGGTGGCGTTTGAGCTTGAACAGCGCCTCGTTTTGCACCTGCCGCACCCGCTCGCGGGTCAGCCCCAGGCGGATGCTGAGCACATCCAGGGTTTCCGGCTCCCGGTCATGCAGGCCGAAGCGCCCCTCCAGCACCTCGCGCTCGCGTTCCGTCAGAGCGCCCACCCAGTCCTGCAGCAAGCGGTCAACCTCGTGCGACTGGGTGATGTCTTCGGGGGCCAGCGCCAGTTCGTCCACCAGCGTGTCACCCAGTGAATGCTCGTCGCCGGTGCTGTCCAGCGCAGCGTCCAGCGAGCGGGGCGACTCGGCCATGGAAAGCAGATCCGCCACATGGCTGGTTTCCTGCCCCAGCAGCGCGGCAATATCTTCCACCCGGATGCCTTCAGGCCGCCGGGCGACAAGCGCGGCATCGTTCTCCAGCATGCGCCGCGCCCGCATCACGTGCTGGACTTCCCGCACCACGTTGACCGGCAACCGCACCGCCCGCCCCTGGTACATGAGCGCGCGGTCCACCGACTGGCGTATCCACCAGGTGGCGTAGGTGGAAAACCGGAAACCCCGCTCGGGTTCGAACTTGTCGATGGCGTGCATCAGGCCCAGGTTGCCCTCTTCGATCAGGTCGGCCATGGGAACGCCGCGCCCCATATAGCCCTTGGCGATGCTCACGACCAGACGCAGGTTGTGCTCGATCATGCTCTGGCGCGCCTCGAAGTCGCCCGCCCGGGCGCGTGTGGCAACTTCAAACTCCTGCTCAGGCGTGAAGAGTTCGGTCCGCCGGACGCCGCGCAAGTACAAGGCCAGGGCGTCCACCGACTCGTCCTGCGCGGAGTCCGCCGACGGCTCGCTGTGGGTCAGGGCGTCCAGTGCGTGCAACGCGACCGCGTCGATTGCCACGGGGGCACTGTTGGCGTGCGGCGCAAGGGCGTCGGTGTGCGTCGGCACATCCCCCGCCGCCGGGAAAGCAGCAGCACAGGCAGCAGGACCAGGTGTGCGGGGTTTCTTCATGGTGCTCTCCGCTACCGGGCCGGCAGATACGGGGCCGGATCAACCGGCTTGCCCTTCATGCGCACCTCAAAATGCAGCTTGACCCGGTCGGACTCGCTGCTGCCCATTTCAGCAATTTTCTGCCCCCGGCGAACGAGCTGGTCTTCCTTCACCAGCAGAGAACGGTTGTGGGCGTAGGCACTCAGATAGGTGTTGTCATGCTTGAGGATGACCATGTTGCCGTAGCCCCGCAGGCTGGAACCGGCATACACCACGCGGCCATCGGCTGCCGCCCGTACCGGGTCACCGGCCGTGCCGCCAAAATCCAGGCCCTTGTTCCTGGACTCGTCAAATACAGCGATAACGGGGCCATCGCTGGGCCAGGCCCATGCCAGCTGATTGAGCGCGGCGCAACCGGCCAGGACCAAAGCGGAGACCAGCGCGGCCAAGCCATGCGTTCTGTAGCGTCTGACTATCTGACTCAGCCTCAACATGAGCAGTCCTTTCACACACCCCAACACACCGCATCAAACCACCGTAGCCGTCACCCCATTTTCATCGCAAAAACACGTACAACGCAAACAGTGGACCCCATTTTGGAATCCACACCGGGCCAGTCAAGTACCTTACCGGGCGGGCAGGTATTTGGCCGGGTCCACCGGTTTGCCCTGCCGGCGCACCTCAAAGTGCAGCTTCACCCGGTCGGCATCGCTGTTGCCCATCTCCGCGATCTTCTGCCCCTTCTTGACCGTCTGGTCTTCCTTGACCAGCAAGGTCTGGTTGTGGGCATAGGCGGTCAGGAAGGTGTTGTTGTGCTTAAGGATGACCAGGTTGCCATAGCCCCGCAGGCCAGCGCCGGCATACACCACGCGGCCTTCGGCGGCGGCCAGCACCGGGTCACCGGCAGCACCGCCAATGTCCAGTCCCTTGTTCTTCACTTCGTCGTAGCCCGCAAGAATCGCCCCGCGGCCCGGCCAGATCAGGCCCAGGTCGTCGTCGCTGCCCGAGCCTGCAACGGGTGTCGGTGCCGATGCGGGAGCCGGGGCCGGCGCAGCCACTGGTGCCGCACTGGCTGCAGAAGCCGGCGCCGAGGCTGGCTTGGCGGGCCCGGCCGAAATCGGCGTGGGTGTCACAGCCGCTGACGCCACGGGCTTGGCAACCGCAGTCTCGTGGATGACCGGCGGGACCACCCGCAAGACCTGGCCGACTTCGATGCGATTGGGATTCTCCAAGTTATTCCAGCGGGCAATATCCTTGTGACTCTGCCCGGCCTCCAGACCGATGTGGATCATGGTGTCACCCGGCTTGACGGTGTAATAGCCCGCCTTGCCTGCGTTCTCGAAGCCTGGTGGCTGCTTGACGGCGGCCGTGCGCCCGTCCATGCCCACCCGGTTGGCAGCGGAACCCCGGTCTTCCACCGGCGCACGATTGAGCGGTTTGGAGCCGCAGCCAGACAGCAGCACGCCCACAGCAGCCAACACCAACCAGAAACCCCCACGCATAAACCCGAACATAAGCACTTCCTTCAAGCAACGCCTGATTTTAGAGGGACAAAATGCACTGCCTCCAGAAGGGTCTGGCGGATGCCCTGCGGCGTCTTGTCCAACACCAGCAACGCCTGGGTCCCGCCCGGCGCCCCTGCCGCGACCACCGGGGCCACCAGGCGTCCCCCCATGGCCAGCTGATCCACCCAGGCCTGCGGCACGGCCTCGCCCCCGGCCGCGGCAATGATGGCCGCATACGGTGCGCCCTTGGCGTAGCCCGCCATGCCGTCGCCGAACAACAGGTGCAGATTGGACAGACGCAAGTGGCGCAGGTTCTCGCGCGCCTTGTCGTGCAGGCCGCGCAGGCGCTCGATGCTGTAGACCTCGCTGGCCAGCAGGCTCAGCACGGCGGCCTGGTAACCACAGCCGGTGCCGATCTCCAGCACACGGCCCAGCTTGCCGGTCTGGCCGTTGCGCAGCAACTCGGCCATGCGCGAGACCACCCCGGGCTTGGAAATGGTCTGCCCCAGCCCGATGGGCAGGCTGGTGTCCTCGTAGGCCTGGTTGACCAGGGCGCTGTCCACAAAACGGTGGCGCTCGACGGTGCCCATGGCCATCAGCACCTGCGGGTCGGTCACGCCCTGGGCGGCAAGCTTCTGCACCATGCGCAGGCGCACCGCGCTGGAGTCCATGCCCACGCCATGCGGCACGGCCGCCAGGGACGCAGGCTTGGCGCCTTGGAGGCCGGACACCGGGGCTTTGGCCACGCTGGTCTGGCCAGCCAATGGCGCGCCGTGCGGGCTGGGCCGGTTCTTGGCCAGCGTCACGTCCAGCCGCGCCGGAAAAGAGGGGCGCTGCTTCATGGCTTGGCCGTTTGCAGGCTGGCAGCCAGGCGCGAAGCGGACTGGGCCCAGTACTGCAGGTTGTCATGGTCGGTCAGGTCCACCTTGAGCGGTGTCATGGCGATGTGACCCTGGGCGGTGGCATGGAAATCGGTGCCGTCGGCATCGTCCTTCACGGGGCCGGCCGCGCCGATCCAGTACATGGTTTCCCCCCGGGGGCTGACCTGCTGGATGACCTTCTCGGCCGAGTGGCGCCGGCCCAGGCGGCACAGCTTCATGCTGCCAATCTGCTCATACGGCAAATTGGGAATATTCACATTGAGCAACCAGGGCGTGTGGGTGATCAGTTGCTGCTGGGCCATGGCCAACACCAGGTCCCGCGCCTTGCGGGCAGCGGCGTCCACGTGGTGCCAGTCTTTCTCCACCTGCGAGAACGCAATGGCCGGAACTCCGAACAGGTAGCCTTCCATGGCCGCGCCCACGGTACCGGAGTAAATGGTGTCATCGCCCATGTTGGCGCCATTGTTGATGCCCGAAATCACCAGATCCGGCCGGTAGTCCAGCAGACCGGTCAGGGCGATGTGCACGCAGTCGGCCGGAGTGCCGTTCACAAACCGGAATCCGTTGGTCGCCCGGGTCACGTACAGCGGCGAATGGAGGGTCAGCGCGTTGGATTTGGCACTGTTGTTGTGTTCGGGAGCAATCACCTCAACCTCGGCCACCTCTTTCAGGGCTTCATACAGTGCCGCAAGACCGGGGGCCTGGTAACCGTCGTCGTTGGAAATAAGGATTTTCATAATCTCGGGGAATAGCGTGCCATTGTAGGTGGCAGGGCAAACCCTTGGTCGTGCCGGGCGGGTCACGCCAGAGACAATTTTGACCGCACCATGGCCCTATGATGCGTCCACCTTTTTTGGAGACTTCCCCATGCATGCCTGGCTTTGTGAGAACCCCATCGGCGTTGACGCCCTGACCTGGAAAGAACTGCCCACGCCCCAGCCCAAGGCCGGTGAGGTGCTGATCGCCATCAAGGCCGCGAGCCTGAACTTCCCCGACATCCTGATCGTGCAGAACAAGTACCAGATGAAGCCGCCCCTGCCCTTTGTGCCGGGCTCGGAGTACGCTGGCGTCATCGAGGCCGTAGGCGAAGGCGTCACCCACCTCCAGGTCGGCCAGAACGTGGCCTGCCTCTCCGGCACCGGCGGCTTTGGCACCCACACGCTGGCACCGGCTGCCCTGTGCATGCCGCTGCCAGCGGGCTTCCCGTTCGTGGACGCGGCCGCCTTCATCATGATCTACGCCACCTCCTACCACGCGCTGGTGGACCGTGCCCAGCTCAAGGCCGGCGAGACCGTGCTGGTGCTGGGCGCTGCCGGCGGCGTGGGCACCTCGGCCATCCAGATTGCCAAGGCCATGGGCGCCAGGGTGATTGCCGCCGCCTCCACCGACGAAAAGTGCGCGCTGTGCAAGAAGATCGGTGCGGATGAAACCATCAACTACGCCACCGCCAATCTGCGCGACGCCCTCAAGGAGCTCACCGGCGGCAAGGGGCCGGACGTGATCTACGACCCCGTGGGCGGTGACTTTGCCGAGCCAGCCTTCCGCTCCATTGCCTGGCGTGGGCGTTACCTGGTGGTGGGCTTTGCCTCCGGCCCCATTCCCGCACTGCCCTTCAACCTGGCCCTGCTCAAGGGTGCCAGCATCGTCGGCGTGTTCTGGGGCGACTTTGCCAAGCGCGAACCCAAGGCCAATGCCGCCATGATGGGCGAACTGGCCCAGTGGTATGGCCAGGGCAAGATCAAGCCCGTCATCGACCGCACCATGCCCATGGCCGAGCTCAAGGCCGCCTATGCCCACATGGGTTCGCGCGGCGTCATGGGCAAGCTGGTGATGGTGAACTGACCCGTCCCCACCTTTCTGAACAGCGGAGTTGCGCCAGCGCGGCGCTCTCCACCCCGGTGTGGCTCCAAGCCGGCGTCCGCCCCCCCACACCCTGTAGTGCGCTGCCTTGTCACGCGCAGGCTGCACCATTCCCCACGGGCCGCCACACGTCCCTCCTGCCAGGCTGCGTACCGGAAACCCGTGCCCCACGGGTTCGCCGCCTCACGCCCGTCACGCGAAGCTGTTACAAGGGTCAGTGCAAGACAGGTGTATGTGTTTTTTGGTACAACAACAACGGATGGCGGGGTTTTGCCTAATGACACGCCAGCCTTCACGTCTTAAAGTGGTATGGCCACTTTCAACAATTGACAGAAAAACAGGAGACAAGACAATGAAATTGAAATCAGGATTGACCGCCATCGCACTGGCCTTGACCGCACTGGGTGCTTCGGCAGCCGACCCCATCAAGGTGGGGGTATCCGGCCCCTACACTGGTGGTTCCTCGTCCATGGGCGTCAGCATGCGCGATGGCGTCCGTCTGGCCGCAGACGAAATCAACAAGGCTGGCGGGGTTCTGGGACGCCCCCTGTTGCTGGTCGAACGTGATGACGAAGCCAAGAACGAACGCAGCGTGCAAATCGCGCAGGAACTGATCAACAAGGAAAAAGTGGTCGCCACGCTGGGCTTTATCAACACGGGTGTGGCGTTGGCGTCACAGCGTTTCTACCAAGAAGCCAAGATCCCGGTCATGAACAACGTGGCAACCGGATCGGTCATTACCCACCAGTTTGACAACCAGCCCGACAACTACATTTTCCGCAATTCGGCTCACGACAGCATCCAGGCGCCCATGATTGTGGAAGAAGCCATTACCCGCCGGGGCTTCAAGAAGGTCGCCATCCTGGCGGACTCCACCAACTACGGTCAACTGGGTCGCGAAGATCTGGAGAAGGCCTTGGCACTGAAGGGCCTCAAGCCCGTGGCCGTCGAAAAGTTCAACATCAAGGATGTTGACATGACCGCCCAGCTGCTCAAGGCCAAGGAAGCCGGCGCCGAAGCCATCCTGACGTACGCCATCGGCCCCGAACTGGCCCAGATCGCCAACGGCATGACCAAGCTCGGCTGGAAAGTCCCCATGGTCGGCAGCTGGACCCTGTCGATGGCCAACTACATCGACAATGCAGGCCCTGGCGGCGAGGGTGCACGCATGCCCCAGACCTTCATCCAGGAGCCAACCACGCCCAAGCGCCAGTCCTTCATCATCAGCTACCTGAAGACCTTCAACCCCAAGAATGCCCGCATCGACTCTCCGGTGTCGGCTGCCCAGGGTTATGACTCGGTCTACCTGCTGGCTGCCGCCATCAAGCAGGCCGGCTCCACGGATGGCCCCAAGGTCAAGGCGGCACTGGAAGACCTGAAGGCTCCGGTGGAAGGCGTGGTGACCACCTACACCAAACCCTTCTCCAAGACCGACCACGAGGCCATCACGGTCAACATTCCCGTCATGGGCGAAGTCAAGGGACAGAAGGTGGTCTACGCTTACCCTGAAGACCAGAAAAAGGCTTCCCAAGTCCGCGTGAAAGACACGGAAGCCAAGGGCGCCCTGTCGCAAACGAAGAAGAAGTAAATAAGGCCACAAGCCATGGACGCGGGATGCGGGCTGTGCCCGTGTCCCGCTACTTCGTGATCTCTGCACCGGCCGACTGGGCCGCGTGTACTCAAAGGACCGTATGCAGATCTTGATTCAACTGGTGTTCAGCGGCATTGCGCTGGGCATGATTTACGCCGTCATTGCATTCGGCTACCAGCTCACATTCGCCACCTCCGACACCCTGAATTTCGGACAGGGTGAGGCCTTGATGCTGGGCGCTCTGGTCGGACTTTCGTGCGTGGGGCTGGGCATCAACTACTGGTTGATGATTCCGCTGGTGTGTCTTTTCGGCGCCGCGCAGGGCGCGCTGGTCGAACGCATTGGTGTGCGTCCGGCCATCAAGATCAAGAGTGAGTTCGGCTGGATCATGTCCACCATTGCACTAGGCATCATTTTCAAGAACGTCGCTGAAAACGTGTGGGGGCGCGACGATCTGCGCTTTCCGTCGCCGCTGCCGGAAGCCCCGCTGCACTTCCTGGGGGCCAACATCCTGCCCATGGAAATCCTCGTCGTGGTGGGCGCGCTGCTGATGATGCTGTCGGTGGAAATATTCAACCGCCGCTCGATCTACGGCAAGGCTGTCGTGGCAACATTCAACGACCGCGACGCCGCCAAGCTGATGGGCATCAATACCAGCCTGGTCATCACTTTCTCCTACGCGCTGTCGTCCATCACGGCCGCGGTCGCGGGGGTATTAATTGCACCACTGACCCTGACCGGCGCCACCATGGGGTCGGTACTGGGCCTCAAGGCGTTCGCGGTCGCCATCATCGGCGGACTGACCAGCGGGTTGGGAATTATTGTGGGGGGGATCATTCTGGGCGTTGCCGAGACCACCACCGGTTTCTACATTTCCACCGGCTACAAGGACGTACCCGGACTGGTACTGCTGCTCATCGTGCTCGCGCTCAAGCCCGCAGGGCTGTTCGGCAAAAACGCAATCAAGAAAGTTTGAGAATGAAGCGATCGCAATTGGCTCTCTCGGCGCTGGGCATTCTCGCGCTGGCGCTCTTCCCCATGGCGGTGGGTAATCCGTACTACATCCACCTGCTGGAAACCATCATGATCTATGCGATCGTGCTGTTCGGCCTGGATATCGTTGTGGGCTACACCGGACAGGTGTCGCTCGGCCATGCCGGCCTGTTCGGCATCGGCGCCTACACCGCAGGTGTACTGGTGCTCCATCTGGGAGCTCCACTGTGGGTGACGCTGCCGGCCGCCATCGTGGTCACCGCCATTTTTGGCGCCCTGCTGGCGCTGCCCGCGCTGCGGGTCACCGGGCCCTACCTCGCCATGGTCACACTGGCCTTCGGCACCATCATCCAGATTCTCATCAACGAGATGACTTTCCTCACCGAAGGCCCCATGGGCATCAAGGTAGAGAAGCCCAGCCTCTTTGGTCACCAGATGGACGAGCAGGAGTTTTTCTGGCTGGTCGGGGTTCTGCTGATCGCCTCCCTGGTGCTTGTGCACCGCATTTTGCGGTCACAGCTCGGGCGGGCCTTTGAAGCGTTGCGCGGCAGCCCGGTGGCGTCCGACTGCATGGGCGTTTCGGTTTACCGCTACAAGGTGTACGCCTTCGTCATCAGCGCCGGCCTGGCCGGTCTGGCCGGTTCGCTGTACGCCTACTCCGAGCAGTACATCTCGCCCAACACCTACAACTTCGAACTGACGGTGATGTTCCTGCTGGCCATCATCATGGGCGGGCGCAAGACGCGCGTCGGCGCCATGCTGGGTGCAGCCATCATCGTGATGCTGCCCAAGCTGCTCGACGACATCGAGTTGTTCCGCATGGTGTCCGTGGCACTGGCTGTCCTGATCATCATCGGCAGCGTGGTACTGGTGGCGCGCAAGAAGAAGACGGTGGGCAATGTGGCGATTCCAGTGGCCGTCAGCGTCGCGTTTGCCGGCCTCTCCTACGTGCTGACGGCCATGACCGACTGGCGCCTGTCCATCTTCGGTCTCATCACCCTCTTCGTCGTCTATTACCTGCAGGATGGCATCGTCGGCTTCGTGCGCGCAACCCTGAACCTGCAGAGCTACGCGCAGTCCGACGCCGAAACCACGCGCGCCACCGCCCATGTTGAAAAGGCCCTGCAGCACCAGACCGCTGCCACGGCGGAGGAAATCCTGGTGGCATCCGGCATCCTGATGCAGTTTGGCGGCCTCAAGGCCCTCAACAACGTCGACCTGCGCATCCGGCGCGGCACGATCCACGGCCTGATCGGCCCGAATGGTTCCGGCAAGAGCACGATGATGAACGTCCTGACCGGCATCTACGTGCCAACGGCCGGCAGCATCGCCTTCGAAGACCGTTCACTGGTGAAGCGGAGCTCGTCCGAGATCGCCCTCTCCGGCATAGCCCGGACGTTCCAGAACGTGCAGCTGTTCGGCGAAATGACCGCCATGCAAAACGTGCTGGTCGGCCTGCACCACACCTATGCCAGCAACCTGCTGGACGTGGCCCTGCACACACCGCGCTACCGGCGCGAGCGGGACCAGAGTGCATCCCGCGCGCACGCCCTGCTGCAATTCGTGGGGCTGAGCGACCTGGCCGGCGAAGAGGCCCGCAACCTGCCCTACGGTAAGCAGCGGCTGCTCGAAATTGCGCGGGCGCTGGCCCTCAACCCACAGCTGCTACTGCTGGACGAGCCCGCAGCCGGCCTGACGGCGCCAGACATCAAGGAGCTGGTTTCCATCATCCAGAAGATTCGGGGTGAAGGCATCACCGTGATCCTCATTGAGCACCACATGGACGTGGTGATGTCGATCTGCGACACGGTCACCGTACTCGACTTCGGCCAGAAGATTGCCGAGGGCACCCCCTCGGTCGTGCAGACCGACCCCAAGGTCGTCGAGGCCTATCTCGGTGGCGACGCAGCTGCGTTGTCCGCTGCCTGACCCAACCATTTGGACTACAAGATGCTCAAGATTTCCAACCTGCATGCGGGCTATGGCAAGGTCGAGGTGCTGCACGGCATCAGCCTGGAAGTGCCCAAGGGCCGCGTCGTGACCCTGATTGGCAGCAATGGCGCCGGCAAGACCACGACCATGCGCGCCGTTTCCGGCATGATCGCCCCCCGCGAGGGAAACATTACCCTAGGTGAGACCGATATCACCGGCAAGGAGTCGTACCACATTGCCAAGCTGGGGCTGGCCCACTCGCCCGAGGGGCGGCGTGTGTTTGCCACCATGACGGTGAACGACAACCTGCTGCTAGGGGCTTTTCCCCGCTTCACGGGTTCACGGGCCAAGGGCGACGTCAACGCCGACCTGGAACGGGCCATGGAATACTTTCCCCGGCTCAAGGAACGCCGCACGCAGCTCGCCGGCACCCTGTCCGGTGGTGAGCAGCAGATGCTGGCCATGGCCCGCGCCATGATGATGAACCCGGACGTCGTGCTGCTGGACGAGCCTTCCATGGGGCTGGCCCCCATCCTGGTGGAAGAGGTGTTCCACATCATCTCGCGGTTGCGCCAGGAAGGCGTGACCATGCTGCTGGTGGAGCAGTTCGCCGCTGCCGCACTGAACGTGTCCGACTACGGCTACGTGCTGGAAAACGGACGCATTGCCGTGCACGGACCGGCAGACAAACTCAAGAACGATCCGGCCGTGAAGGCCGCCTACCTGGGCGGCCATTAGCCTGCAGGGTGCGCCGGTAAAATGGGCCATGCGCATTACCGGACTCCTTCTCGCCGGCGGCCGCGGCACCCGCATGGGCAGCGTGGACAAGGGGCTGCAGCCGTTTCGCGGCACGCCCATGGCCCTACACGTCCTGCGGCGGCTGGCACCCCAGGTGCAGACTGTCATGGTCAACGCCAACCAGAACCTGGCGGCGTATGCCGCATTGGGTGCGCCGGTCTGGCCCGATGTGATGCCCGATTTTGCCGGCCCGCTGGCCGGTCTGCAGGTCGGGTTGATGCACTGCGAAACCCCGTATCTGGTCAGCGTGCCGTGTGACTCGCCTTTTCTGCCGCCGGACCTGGTGCAGCGCCTGGCCCAAGCCTTGGTCGCCGAGGACGCTGACCTGGCCGTTGCCGTCACGGGGCACGGCGACGCCACGCAGGTGCACCCCGTTTTCTGCCTGCTGAAGACGACCCTGCTGCCGCATCTCACCCAGTACCTGGAAAACGGCGGCCGCAAGATGGCCGCCTGGTATGCCCCGCTGAAAGTCGCGCAGGTGCATTTCGCCGACGAAGCGGCATTTCGCAACATCAATACACGGGATGAACTGCAAACCTGTGACAACGACACGCCGCTGACAAGCTGAAGAATCGACAGCGCGGTCTATCGGTTGCGTGCCGCAGCGCACGATGCCTGGGCCTGCAAAGATGCGGTCTAGGTGGCCCCCAACTTCTCGTCCACCAACCGCTCGCCCACCGCGCGCCCGTGTGCCACCGCCTCGGCTTCCGTCAGGAAGTAGTCGAGCACCGGAAAGCGATGGTCCAGAGCCGCATCCCCGCTCTCCTCGGCTACAACCACCTGGGCGCCAAACCGGCCATCCGCCATTGCCAACGGACCGCAGTGCAAATGATGCCCGCGGTACTTGAAACTGTGATCGGTTGCCATACTGGGGCCCTCCAAGGAAGTCTGTGCCTATTGTGCACCGCCTATCGCCCGGCAGACTAGCGCAAAGCCATCGCTGCCAACGTCAGAACGCCCATCAGAAGCAGCTGGTGCAGCATGTACCAGCTCAAACTCCATCGCCCGATCAGTGCCAGTGCGGCAATGACCCTAGACCTGCTGCGCACGGGAGCCCCCGCACGCAACCATCCCCGTGCCATGACCCACTGCCCCGCAGCCACGCCCCACCACACCGCGCCCAGCCAGGGCAGCAGCGGAACAAAGTCTTCCGTGACGGGTTTGCGGCCCACCAAGCCCATCCAGTTCAGCGCCGGCCCGTCCAGAACGGCAAACTGCGGCCATTGCGCATGTGCCTGCGGGGCCAGTACCCCTGCCGCCACCGCCACCAGCCCGGCCAGCCACAACCCACGGCCCCAACCCGCCGTGAGGCGTGCGATCGGCAACATCACGGCCATGCCGTGCAGTACGCCAAAGTAGATCCAGCTCCGGGGAAACACAAGCGCCGACCCCGCACTGACCAGCAGCGCGCAGCCGGCGATCTGGGCCCAGCGCCGCCAGAACCGCGGCCAATCCTGGGCACCGGACACCGCGATCGCCTGCCCCACCCCCGCACAGAACAGGAACAGGCTCAGGATGCAGGTCCGCTGCAGGGTCCAGACCGGCGAGCGGTAGAAATCCTGCTGTATGAACCCGAAGTAGTTGAGATCAAACGCAAAGTGGTACAGCGTCATCCACAGCAGGGCAACGCCGCGCACCGCATCCAGCACGTCATGGCGGGAGCGCACCAACCCGGAGAGAGCGGCGCTACGCGGTGGCACCGGGGTGCGGGACATCGCCATTGCGCTCAGGACGGCTGGGGACCGTCGTAGCCTTCCACAATGACCAGGTCAATGCTCGAAACCGGCTGGCGCAGCGCGATGGCTGCCTGGTATTGCGGAGAGTTCCAGCAATCCAGCGCCGCCTGGTAGGAAGGGAATTCGATCACGATGTTGCGGGACCGGCTGGTGCCTTCGGGATTCTCATAGCGCCCGGCCCGCACGAGGAAACGGGCTCCGAACTGGCGGAAAGGCTCCGCATTGGCGGCAACATAGGCCTTGTACATCTCCGGGTCCGCAACCTCGACCCGCCCAATCCAGTAACCCTTGGCCATGGAACTCTCCAAAAGAAAAAACCCTGCTATCTTTTGAATAGCAGGGTTTCTTGGTATCACTTGGGGTGGCTGATGGGGCTCGAACCCACGACAACAGGAATCACAATCCTGGACTCTACCAACTGAGCTACAGCCACCGTGAGCTTGCAATTATAGCGTGTCTTCGCGCCTATTCTGCAGCAGCCTGTGCACCCAGCGCATTTCTTGCGGGCCGCGGCACCTTGATCTGGACCTTGAAGCGGTCCTTGAGCATCTGGTAATACGCCTGGTTTTCTGCGCCAGCCACCCACTGCGCGTATTGCTGGCGCTCCTGCGCGGCGGCAGCGGGAGCCGGTGCCGTGCGGGGCAACACCTTGTTGACACGCACCACGGCGTACCCTTGTGTCCCCAGATCCACTCCCACCCATGCCGGCAGGGTACTGGTATCGGCATGCAGGGCGGCGTCCAGCACCGGCCCCTGAACCGGCTGGCCCGCCTCGCGCGACACCACCACGGCAGCGGGCAGGTTGCCCGGGGCAGCGGCCTTCCAGGCAGCCAGCTTCTCGGCGCCCTCTTTCTTCGCCAGCTCGGCGGACCGGCTGGCTACCAGCCGGTCACGCACATTGGCGCGCACTTCGGAAAGTGGCCGCGTGCGTGCCGGCGTGTACTGGGTAATGCGTGCCGCGGCCAGTTGGTTGGCACCAATTTCAATGGCCTCGGTGTTGCGCTTTTTCTCGATCGAGTCGGCCGTGAACAAGGCTGCCAGCAACTTCGGATTGGCCAGCACCAGGTTGCCCGCCGGCGCACTCTGCCGTTGCACGTTGGTGGCGGTCTTGACTTCGAGCTTCAGGCGTTCGGCCACGGGCTTGAGGCTGTCGGACTGCTCGTAAACGCCGTTGGTAAAGGTCTCTGCCACCTCGGCAAACTTGCGCTGGGCCTGCTGTGCCTTCAGGTCGGCTTCCATGCTGGCACGCAGTTCCTCAAAACTACGCTGCTTGGGGGCCTTGATATCCGTGAGTTTGATGATGTGAAAGCCAAAGTCCGACTCCACCACATCGCTGATTTCGCCTTTTTTCAGGGCAAATGCCACGTCCTCAAACGGCTTCACCATGGCGCCGCGGCCAAAGAAGTCCAGGTCGCCACCGGCGGGCGCAGAACCCGTATCTTGCGAATTCTTGCGGGCCACGTCGGCAAAAGTTTCCGGGGCCTTGCGCACCTGGGCCAACAAGGCGTCGGCGCGTTCGCGGGCCTTCTGGCGGTCGGCGGCAGGCATGCCCTTGGGGGCGTTGATCAGGATGTGGCTGGCACGACGCTCTTCCTTGCCGCTCAGACGGCTCGCGTTTTGTTCGTAATACGATTTGAGGTCCTGCTCATTGAGGGTAATGGACTTTCTGACGGTGTCGAGGTCCAGCACCACATACTCCACGCTGGCGGACTCAGGCGCCTGGAACAGCGCCGGGTTGGCCTGGTAGAACGCTTCAATGTCGGCGTCGCTCGGGGCAACCTTGCCCGCATAGTCCGTCGGGTTGAAACGGGCAATTTGCACCTCGCGCCGCTCGAAGAAGGCGTTCAGGGAAACGTCGGCCACCGCCTGGGGCGTGAACGCGGTGCCCACCAAGCCAGCCTCGACCTGGCGCGTGGACAGGTCGCTGCGCACACGGGCCTCAAAACCATCCGGCGTCAGCCCCTGGCTGGCGGCCAGCTGGCGATAACGCTCGATGTCGAGCTTGCCATCCGGAAGGCGCAGGGACGCGATGGTGGGGTCCTGTTGCAGGGCGCGTGCCAGCCGTGCGTCACTGGTATTGAGGTGCGAACTCTGCACGGCTTCGGACAAGACGCGCTCGCGCACCATCCGCTCCAGGGTGGCATAGCGGGCCTCGGGAGAGTCCAGCAGCTTGGCATCCAGGTTGGGCATGGACTGGCGCAGGCGATCGACCTCGTTCTTGTGCGCGTTGTCCCATTCGCCCCGGGTGATGCTGTGGCTGCCAACCTTGGCTACGGCGGCACCCTCGCCACCCAGGCGGCGAAACCCATCCACACCCACCAGTACAAACGCCGGGATGATCAGCAAGAACATGAGAAACATCATGACCTTTGTGTGCTTGCGGACGAAATCGAACATGCGTTAACTCTCCATGAAAAAACAAAAAAGGCGAACAACACTGTTCGCCTTTGCTGGGTGGTGGTGGGTGATGACGGGCTCGAACCGCCGACCCGCGCCTTGTAAGGGCGCTGCTCTACCAACTGAGCTAATCACCCCACCTTAAACCTCATGTCAGTTCAAGGCATCCTTCAATGCCTTGCCCGGACGGAACTTTGGAACTTTGGCAGCCTTGATTTTAATCGCATCGCCGGTGCGTGGATTGCGACCGGTGCGCGCAGCACGTTTGCCCACTGCAAAAGTACCGAAACCAACCAGGGAAACAGAGCCGCCTTTTTTCAGCGTGGTCTTGACCGCGCCAATCGTGGACTCCAGTGCGCGTGTAGCAGCAGCCTTGGAGATGTCGGCGTGTTTTGCGATGTGTTCAATCAGTTCAGTTTTATTCACAAAGACCCCTTGTATGGAAGCAGAGTTAGTCGAATTGTCTCTTCAAAATCTTGTTATCACCTGACATTGCCACCGGCCATCTGCGTGTTGTGCAGACGACTCAAAGGCAGGTCCGGGGCAAGCTGGTAGCAGCCGAAACTGCTGCGGTCCATTAAAGCCACGGGTCTGACCCGTGTCAATACGCCGTGCAGTATTACGACAGTGCGGAGCCGAATTCTAGTCGCTTTTTTTGGCCCTCCGGAGCAGCGCCGGGCAAGAAACATTGTGTTACAGGTCACGCGGGAAGCGCATGGGCGCACCGCGCCAAAACGCCCCGGTCCAGGGTCGGTTCAGTGTGCACGGGCACGGATCTCAGGCACCGCCTTTTGCAGGTAATACACCATGGACCAGACGGTCAGCACCGCTGCCATCCAGATCAGCCAGACACCCCACTGATGGGTGTTGATCAGCCCGAACAACACACCGTCAAACAGCAGGAAAGGAATGGCGACCATCTGCACAACCGTCTTGAGCTTGCCGATCATGTGCACGGCCACACTCTTGGAGGCACCGATCTGCGCCATCCATTCGCGCAAGGCCGAAATAGCAATTTCACGGCCAATGATGATCAGCGCCACGAACACATCGGCACGCTGCAGGTGCACCAGCACCAGCACGCAGGCGCAGACCAGGAACTTGTCGGCCACGGGGTCGAGAAAGGCACCGAAGGAAGACGTCTGGTTCAGCCGGCGGGCCAGGTAGCCGTCCAGCCAGTCTGTGGCGGCGAACACCACGAACATGACGGTGGCAATCAGGTTCTTTTCAGCCGGATTGGCGAAGGCATCGGGCAGATAGAAGACACCCACGATGAGCGGAATCGCAAAGATGCGCGTCCAGGTCATGATGGTGGGAATCGTTGTGAACATAGCGTGATTGTGGCACGGCTAATGCAGGGCCCGATAAATTTCATCGGCCAATTCGCGGGAGATGCCATCGACTGTTGCGATGTCGTCCACACTGGCCAGGGCGACGCCCCGCACGCCACCAAAACGCTGCAGCAAACGGGCCCGGCGCTTGGGACCCACGCCGGGAATTTCCTCCAGCTTGCCACCGCCCACGCGCACCCGGGCCCGCTGGGCACGCATGCCGGTAATGGCAAAGCGGTGGGCCTCGTCCCGGATTTGGGCCACCAGCATCAGCGCCGCCGAATCGGACCCCAGGTAGACCTTGTCCCGCCCGTCGGCAAACACCAGCTCTTCCAGGCCCACCTTGCGGCCCTCTCCTTTTTCCACGCCCACGATCAGCGATAGGTCTAGCCCCAACCCTTCGAAGACGGCACGGGCCATGGCAACCTGACCCTTGCCGCCGTCCACCAGCACCAGATCGGGCATGCGGGCCGCACCGGCGGGTGCCTGTCCGGCATGCTTGGCCTCCTTCAGCGCCTCGGCCACCTTGCTGTAGCGGCGGGTCAGCACCTGGCGCATGGCGGCGTAGTCGTCCCCCGGGGTGATGCCATCGATGTTGTAGCGCCGGTACTCGGCGTTCTGCATCTTGTGGTGGTGAAACACCACGCACGACGCCTGGGTGGCTTCGCCCGCAGTGTGCGAGATGTCGAAGCACTCCACCCGCAGCTCGTCCAGATTCTCCAGCGTCAGGTCCAGCGCCTCGGCCAGGGCACGGGTGCGCGCCTGCTGCGACCCTTCTTCGGCCAGCAGGCGGGCCAGTTGCAGGGCGGCGTTGGTTTGCGCCATCTCCAGCCAGGCGCGGCGCTGCTCGCGCGGCTGGTGCACCGCACTGACCTTGAAACCCACCTGCTCGGACAAAACCTTCAACAGGCCCTTGCTCACCGGTTCACTCACGACCAGGGTGGGCGGCATGGGCACATCGATGTAATGCTGGGCCAAAAAGGCTTCCAGCACCTGCACCTCCACCGAAACCGCCGGCGTCTCGCCCTCGCCGCCGTCGGCCAGGCCGGCCGCGTCTTCCACATGGACCGGAAAATACGGCCGGTCGCCCAGGTGGCGTCCGCCGCGCACCATGGCCAGGTTCACGCAGGCTTTGCCGCCCTGCACCTTGACTGCCAGGATGTCCACGTCGCGGTCGGCCACGTTGTCCATCGACTGCTGGTGCAGCACATTCGACAGCGCCGCCACCTGGTTGCGCAGCTCGGCCGCCTGCTCGAACTCCAGCTTGTCGGCATGCATCATCATGCGGGCTTCCAGCGTGCGCATCACTTCCTGGGCATCGCCCCGCAGGAACTTCTCGGCGTTGGCCACATCACTGGCATAGTCCTGCGCCGAGATATGCCCCACACAGGGTGCCGAGCAGCGCTTGATCTGGTACAGCAGGCACGGCCGGGTGCGGTTGCTAAACACCGGGTCCTCGCAGGTGCGCAGGCGAAACACCTTCTGCATCAGCAGGATCGCCTCCTTCACCGCCCAGGCACTGGGATACGGGCCGAAGTAGCGGTGCTTCTTGTCCACCCCGCCCCGGTAGTACGACACACGGGCAAAGTGGGCCGCCACCGGCGTCGCCGGAACGGGTGCCCCCGAAGCATCCGCCGCCCCGGCCGCACGCGCAGCCGACGGCGGCACCCCGGTCATCTTGAGGTACGGGTAGCTCTTGTCGTCCCGAAACAGGATGTTGTAGCGGGGCTGCAGCGTCTTGATGAGGTTGTTTTCCAGCAGCAGCGCTTCCGCTTCGGAGCGCACCACCGTGGTTTCCATGCGCACGATCTTGCTCACCATGTGGCCGATGCGCGTGCCCCCGTGGTTCTTCTGGAAATAGCTCGATACCCGCTTCTTCAGGTTGATGGCCTTGCCCACGTAGAGTAGCTGGTCCGCGCTGTCGAAATAACGGTACACCCCCGGCAGTGCCGGCAGCGCCGCCACTTCGCGCAACAGTTCATCCGGGTGGGCTTGTACGTGGGACATGGTGCGTTATTGTCCGTCCTTTGCCCACCCGCATGCCGCTGCGTGGACAATCCGGGCCATGCACGCTTTGCCGCCCTCGCCCGCCACCCCTACCCTGCTGTGGGACATTTTCTGCCGCGTGATCGACAACTTCGGCGATATCGGCGTGTGCTGGCGCCTGAGCGCCGACCTGGCCGCGCGGGGACACCAGGTGCGCCTGTGGGTGGATGACGCCAGCCCCCTGCAGTGGATGGCCCCCGGCGCCCTGGAGGGCCGCTGGCCCGGGGTGCAGGTACGCGACTGGGGCCAGTCGCAGGACGCCCGCGCACTGGCCGCGCTGGCACCGGCCGACGTCTGGATCGAAGGTTTTGGCTGTGAAATTGCTACAGAATTCATAGCTGCCTACGCAGAATCCACGGATCATAGCGGCCAAAATACCGTTCAATTTCCGGTATGGATCAACCTGGAATACCTGTCCGCCGAGCGCTACGTGGAGCGTGCCCACGGCCTGCCTTCACCGGTCATGAGCGGCCCGGCCAAGGGCTGGACCAAACATTTCTACTACCCCGGCTTTTCGGCCCACACCGGCGGGCTGCTGCGCGAACCCGACCTGCTGCAGCGCCAGCAGGCCTTTGCACAGGAGGGCCAGCGTGCCGCCTGGCTGGCCCGCAACGGGGTGACCTGGGAAGGGGAACAACTGGTGTCCCTGTTCTGCTACGAGCCTCCAGCCCTGCGCGCCCTGCTGGAGCAGCTGGACGCGCAGGCCACGCCCACCCGTCTGCTGGTCACCCCGGGGCGCGCGCAACAGGCCGTGCAGGCCGCCCGCACCGGGCTGCAGCGCCTGCGCATTGACTATCTGCCGCACCTGACCCAACACGACTTTGACCACCTGCTGTGGGCCTGCGACCTGAACTGCGTGCGCGGCGAAGACTCCGTGGTGCGCGGCCTGTGGGCGGGCAAGCCGCTGGTGTGGCAGATCTACCCGCAGCAGGACGCCGCCCACCACGCCAAACTGGACGCCTTCCTGGACATGCTGGGCGCCGACGCCACCCTGCGCGCTTTCCACTACGCATGGAACGGCGTAACCGGCACCTCCGGGGACGCGCCGCCGCTGCCATTGATTCACCTCAACACATGGTCAGAAACCCTGCAGGCAGCCCGCCAGCGGCTGCTGCAAATGGACGACCTGGGCACGCAGCTGATCGCATTCGTCCAGAAAAAACGGTAAAATTTAGGGCTTTGCTGATATTGCCGCGTGAGAGGGGCAAATCATGCCCCCGCCGCAGACAGCGGCCTATCACGCTGACAGCACAGGCTAGCAGCGACTCCTGTTATTTGATCTTTATGAAAATCGCTCAAGAAATCCGCGCCGGCAACGTCATCATGCACGGCAAAGACCCCATGGTCGTCCTGAAAACCGAATACAGCCGCGGCGGCCGCAACTCGGCCACCGTGCGCATGAAGCTCAAGAGCCTGATCGCCAACTTCGGCACCGAAGTCGTGTTCAAGGCCGACGACAAGATGGACCAGGTCATCCTGGACAAGAAGGAGTGCACCTACTCCTACTTCGCCGACCCCCTGTACGTGTTCATGGACACGGAGTACAACCAGTACGAAGTCGAAGCCGAGAACATGGGCGACACACTGAACTACCTCGAAGACGGCATGGAAGTCGAAGTGGTGTTCTACGAAGGCAAGGCCATCTCGGTTGAGTTGCCCACCAGCGTGGTGCGCGAAATCACCTGGACCGAACCCGCCGTCAAGGGCGACACATCGGGCAAGGTCCTGAAGCCCGCCAAAATCGCCACCGGCTTTGAAGTCGGCGTGCCAATCTTCGTGGCCCAGGGCGACAAGGTCGAAATCGACACCCGCACCGGCGAATACCGCAAGCGCGTGTAATGCCCCTGGCACCAGCGCCCCCGCGCTGGCATCCGGCAAAAGGCTCCTTCGGGAGCCTTTTTGCTTTCCACCGCTGACCTGCGGCAAACCAGGCCGGCACCCGGATGGCGGGCCAAATCCGGTGTAGGCTATCCCCATGCACAAAGAGATTTCTGAACCCTCTGCTGCCAGCTCGGTATCGGGCAACGGCGCCTTCACCCCGGCCCGGCTCGCCCTGCGCCGCGTCCTGATTGACACCTACCACGAGAACGTGGCCTACATGCACCGGGACTGCGAGATTTACCGGGCAGAAGGCTTCAAGGCCCTGTCCAAGGTCGAGGTGCGCACCAATGGCCGGCACGTCCTGGCCACGCTCAACGTGGTGGTGGACCCATCCATCGTGGCCTGCGGCGAACTGGGCCTGTCCATTGCCGCCTTCGCCCAGATGGGCGTGGAAGACGGCCACACCGCCACGGTGTCGCAGGCGGAGCCGCCGGCGTCCATCGGCGCGCTGCACCGCAAGCTCAACGGAGAGCGTCTGGGGCTGGACGATTTCCGCACCATCGTGCAAGACATCGCGCAACACCACTACTCCAAGATCGAGCTCACCGCCTTCGTCGTCGCCTGCAACCGTGACGAACTGGACCGCGAAGAGGTCTACTACCTCACCGAAGCCATGATTGCCGCCGGCAAACGCCTGGACTGGCGCGAGAACATGGTGGTCGACAAGCACTGCATAGGTGGCATTCCGGGCAACCGCACCTCCATGCTGGTGGTGCCCATCGTCGCCGCGCACGGCATGCTGTGCCCCAAGACCTCGTCGCGCGCCATCACCTCACCGGCCGGCACCGCCGACACGATGGAGGTGCTGGCCAACGTCGAGCTGTCCGTGGAGAAGCTGCAGGACATCGTGCGCAAGCACCGTGGCTGCCTGGCCTGGGGTGGCACGGCCAACCTGTCGCCGGCCGACGACGTGCTGATCTCGGTGGAGCGGCCGCTGTCGCTGGACTCGCCGGGGCAGATGGTGGCCTCCATCCTGTCCAAGAAGGTCTCGGCGGGCTCCAGCCACCTGGTGCTCGACATTCCCATCGGCCCCACAGCCAAGGTGCGCTCCATGCCGGATGCCCAGCGCCTGCGGCGCCTGTGCGAGTACGTGGCCCGGCGCCTGAAGCTCACGCTCGACGTGGTGATCACCGACGGCCGCCAGCCCATCGGCTTGGGCATTGGCCCGGTGCTGGAGGCGCGCGACGTCATGCGCGTGCTGGAGAACGACCCCCGCGCGCCCAACGACCTGCGGCAGAAGGCCCTGCGGCTGGCCGGGCGCCTGATTGAATGCGACCCCGATGTGCGCGGCGGCGACGGCTTCTCCATTGCCCGCGACATCCTGGATTCGGGCCGCGCGCTGACCAAGATGAACGACATCATCCAGGCGCAGGGCAGCAAGCACTTCGACCACAACCAGCCGCAACTCGGGGCCCTGACCTTTGAAATCCACGCTACCGAAACCGGCGTGGTGACCGGCATCGACAACCTGCAGCTGGCGCGCATTGCCGGTCTGGCGGGCGCTCCCAAGGTCAAGGGCGCCGGCGTGGACCTGCTGTGCAAGCTTGGTGCCAACGTGCAACCTGGCACTCTGCTCTACCGCGTCTACGCGGACTTCACGGCGGATCTCGAATTCGCACGCCAGGCCTGCAAGAAGTCGTCGGGCTACACCATCGGCGAGGCCAGTGAGATGCCGCACGTCTTCGTGGAATTCTGATGGGAGCCGCCGCCATGCTGCTGCACTTTGAAGAAGACCAGGCGCTGGCCCAGCGCATCGCCGGCGCAGCCGGCCTGCCCACCGCCGCCATCGACCGCCACCGCTTCCCGGACGGTGAACTCAAGCTGCGTCTGCCCGCCACCCTGCCACCACAAGTCGTGCTGCTGCGCACGCTGGACAACCCCAACGAAAAACTGGTGGAACTGCTGCTGGTGGCCCGCACCGCCCGGGAACTGGGCGCACAGCACCTGACGCTGGTGGCGCCCTACCTGGCCTACATGCGCCAGGACATCGCGTTCCAGCCCGGAGAAGTCGTCAGCCAGCGCGTGGTGGGCCGTTTTCTGGCCGACCTGTTCAACGCCGTCATCACCGTCGACCCGCATCTGCACCGCGTTGCCACGCTGCAGGAGGCCGTGCCCGTGCCGCAGGCCGTGGTGCTCAGCGGCGCGCCCTTGCTGGCCGACCTGATCGCCGCACACCATACACGCCCCCTGCTGGTTGGCCCGGACGAAGAATCCGCCCAGTGGATTGCGCAGGCAGCCGCACGCCACCATTTCGACTACGGCGTGTGCCGCAAAGTCCGCCATGGCGACCGCCAGGTGGACATTGCGCTGCCCGCGTTGGACGTGGCCGGCCGCGCCGTGGTGCTGCTCGACGATGTGGCCAGCAGCGGCCACACCCTGGCTGGAGCGGCGCGCCTGCTGCGGGCGGCCGGTGCCGCCTCGGTGGACGTGGCGGTTACCCACGCCCTGTTTGCGGGCGATGCCCTGCAGGTCATCCAGGCCGCCGGTGTGGGCACAGTCTGGAGCACCGACTGCATCACCCACCCCAGCAACGCTGTCAGCATGGCGCCGCTGATCGCCCAGACCCTATTGACTTTGACCCCCTAGGAAACACGCACTTGGAATCCCCCCACACCCTCACCGAACGCACCCTGGCCGATGCCTGGGCCGACCTCAAGGCCCATGCCGATGCGGGCCTTCCCCTGCAGCCCGACGCCTACCGCCTGGCCTTCGCCGACCCCGAATTCCTGCTGCGCCGCGAAACCCGCGGCATCCGCTTCCAGCTGGAGATGCTCAAACCCGACCTGGACCAGGCCGAGATGGGCATCGACAGCACCATCGTGGTGTTTGGCAGCGCCCGCTTCAGCGCGCCCGAAGACGCCCTGCGCTACCTGGAAGAAGCCCGCAAGAGCGGGGACGCCCAGGCCATGACCGACGCCAAGCGCCACATGCGCAACGCCCACTTCTACGACCAGGCCCGCCTGTTTGGCCGCATCGTGGCCACCCACAGTGCGACGCTGCCAGAGAAGGAGCGCCTGTACATCTGCACCGGAGGCGGCCCCGGCATCATGGAAGCGGCCAACCGCGGCGCCTTCGAGATGGGCGCCCCCACGCTGGGCCTGAACATTGCCCTGCCGCACGAACAGGGCGCCAACCCCTACGTCACGCCGGCCTTGAGCTTCAAGTTCCATTACTTTGCACTGCGCAAGATGCACTTCATGATGCGCGCCAAGGCACTGGTGGCCTTCCCCGGCGGCTTTGGCACGCTGGATGAGCTGTTTGAGGTGATCACCCTGGTGCAGACCAAGAAGGCCAGCCCGGTGCCCATCATCCTGTTCGGCTCGGACTACTGGAAGCGCCTCATCAACCTCGATGTGCTGGTGGAAGAAGGCGCCATCTCCACCGAAGACCTGAAGCTGTTCCAGTACACCGACGACCCGCAGCAAGCCTGGGACGCCATCCGCGCGTTCTACGAGCTGTAAGCCGGCCGGGGGGCCGCCGGCCCCGCGTTCAAACCTGGCCGCTGCCGGCTTCCGCGTCGCCGGTGTCCAGGTCCCGGTCGATCGGAATCAGGGCCTGGGCCTGCGTGTCGGGCAGTGCATCCACCTTCTTGAGCACACGGCTCATGGCGCGGCTGCGGGTCTCGGCGCTGTCCAAGGTGTTGAGCACGGTCTGCGTCTGCGACTTGACCTTGGCCAGCACGCCACCAAATTTTTCGAACTCGGTCTTGACCGCACCCAGAACCTGCCAGACCTCGCTGGAGCGTTTCTCCAGCGCCAACGTGCGAAAGCCCATCTGCAGCGAGCTGAGCATGGCCAGCAAAGTGGTGGGCCCGGCCAGGGTGACGCGGTGGTCGCGCTGCAGGCTCTCCATCAGGCCGGGGCGGCGCAGCACTTCGGCGTACAGGCCCTCGGTGGGCAGGAACAGGATGGCGAAGTCGGTGGTGTGCGGCGGCTCCACGTATTTCTCCACCATGGACTTGGCCTCCAGCCGGATGCGCGCCTCCAGCGCCTTGCCGGCCATCTCGGCGCCAGCCACGTCCGCGCGGCCCTGGGCGTCGAGCAGGCGCTCGTAATCTTCGTTGGGAAACTTGGCGTCAATGGGCAGCCACAGCGGCTCGCCGGTGTCGGACTTGCCGGGCAGCTTGATGGCAAAGTCCACCACGTTCTTGCTGCCCGGGCGGGTGGCCACCTGCACCGCGTACTGGTCGGGCACAAACACCTGCTCCAGCAGGCTGGCCAGTTGCGCCTCGCCAAACATGCCGCGCGTCTTCACGTTGGTGAGCAGGTGCTTGAGGTCGCCCACGCCCTGGGCCAGGGTCTGCATTTCGCCCAGGCCCTTGTGCACCTGCTCCAGCCGGTCGGCCACCTGCTTGAAGCTCTCGCCCAATCGGGCCTGCAGCGTGGACTGCAGCTTTTCGTCCACCGTGGCGCGCATCTCGTCGAGCTTGGTGGCGTTGGTACTCTGCAGTTGCAGCAGCTGCTTTTCCAGCGTCTCGCGTACTTCGGCGATGCGCCGCGCGTTGGACTCGCCCAGATTGGAAAGCTGCAGCGTCAGCGTGTCCGACAGCGTTTTCTGCAGCAGCGCCAGCTGCTGGCCAAAGGCGTCAATCTGGGTGTTCTGCGTGCGCGTGGCCTCCGCCCCCTGCTGGGTCAGCGTCTGCTGGAAGGTGGCCAGGTTCTGCGTGGTCTCCTGGCGCGCGCCGCGCGAGGACTCGGCAATTTCCCGGCGTAACTCGCGCTCCAGCCGCTCGCTGCTGGTTTGCAGCAGGCCGCGCAGTTCCTGCAGCTCCTGGCGCTGGGCCTGCACCTGCGCGTCACCTCCCTGGCGGCGCGCCAGCCACAGCAGCGCGCCCAGATTCACCACCGCCAGCGCCACCAGCGCTCCTGTCAACCAGTCGTTCACGTTACAGCCCTTGTTTCAGAAATAAGCATCAAATCAGCCGAAAGCGACCGTATCCATTGCGCAGACAGCTATACAAATCATAGCAACTACACTGCTACCGTATTCAGGGGCGTCTTCGCCTTGCCGTGCACCAGGTAGCCGATGAGGTTGTCCACCGCCATCTGTGCCATGGCGCGGCGCGTGCCCACGGTGGCGCTGGCAATGTGCGGCGTGAGCACCACGTTGGGCACGGTGAGCAGGTCGGGGTGCACGCTGGGCTCGCCCTCGAACACGTCCAGCCCGGCCGCGGCAATGCGTTTGTCCCGCAGGGCGGCGGCCAGCGCGGCGTCATCCACGATACCGCCGCGGGCGATGTTGACCAGGGTCGCCGTGGGCTTCATCAGGGCCAGCTCAGCCGCACCGATGGTGTGGTGCGATGCGGCGGAGTACGGCACCACCAGCACCACGTGGTCGGCAGTGCGCAGCAGCTCCTCCTTGCCCACATAGGTGGCGCGGCATTCGGCCTCCGTGGCGGCATCCAGGCGGCTGCGGTTGTGGTAGATCACCTGCATGCCAAAGCCCAGCGCCCCGCGGCGCGCTATGCCCTGCCCAATGCGCCCCATGCCGATGATGCCCAGCGTGGAACCGTGCACTTCGGCGCCCGAGAACATGTCGTAGCTCCAGCGCGTCCACAAGCCCGCCCGCAGGAAATGCTCGCCCTCGGTCACGCGCCGGGCGGTGGCCATGAGCAGGGCAAAGCCGAAGTCGGCAGTGGTTTCGGTCAGCACATCGGGGGCGTTGGTGCCCAGCACGCCAGCCGCCGTCATGGCGTCAAGGTCGAAGTTGTTGTAGCCCACCGTCATGTTGGCGCAGATCTTCAGCTGCGGGCACTGGGCCAGCAGGGGCGCGGTGATGCGCTCCACGCCAAAGGTCATGACGCCGATCTTGTCCTGCAGGCGGCGCGCCAGCTCGTCGGCACTCCAGTCGGCGTCATCCGGGTTGGACTCCACCTCGAAGTGCTGCGCCAGCTGTTCGACGATGTCGGGAAAGATCGCACGGGTGACGAGGATACGGGGCTTGACAGAGGGTGTGGGCATGGCGGGTGCTCGGTAGAGGGTCAGACCGGGGTTGCGGGGGGCGCTATTTCAAACACCTGGCGCAGATAGGCCAGGTAATTCTTGTCGTCGCACATGTCTTTGGCGGGCGTGTCCGAGAGCTTGGCCACCGGCTGGCCGTTGCAGCGCACCATCTTGATGACGATCTGCAGCGGCTCGTAGCCCAGGTCGTTGGTCAGGTTGGTGCCGATGCCGAAGGCCAGCTGGCAGCGTCCGCGGAACTGCTGGTACAGCGCAATGGTGCGCGGCACGGTCAGCGCGTCGCTGAAGATCAGCGTCTTGGTGCGCGGGTCCACCCGGTTGTGTGCGTAATGGTCCAGCATGCGCTCGCCCCACTGGAAGGGGTCGCCGCTGTCGTGGCGGGCGCCGTCAAACAGCTTGCAGAAATAGAGGTCGAAATCGCGCAGGAAGGCGGTCATGCCGTAGACGTCGGACAGGGCAATGCCCAGGTCGCCCCGGTACTCCCGCGCCCAGGACTCGAAGGCAAACACCTGGCTGTCGCGCAGCCGCGGACCCAGGGCCTGCGAGGCCTGCAGGTACTCGTGCGCCATGGTGCCCAGGGGGGTCAGCCCCAGCGTCATGGCTAGCAGCGTGTTGCTGGTACCGGCAAACTGGCCCGCCGTGCCGCTGCCCAGGCGCGCCACCAGCACCCGCAGCACCTCGTCGTGCCAGGCGCGCGAGAAGCGCCGGCGCGTACCGTAGTCGGCAATCTTCAGGTCGGCCAGGCCCTCGGCCTGCAGCTGGCCGATCTTGACGTCCAGCCGGCGGCGGCCTTCCAGGAAGTCGGGCACCTTCTGCGTGTTGCGGAAGTACACTTCGTTGACGATGGCGAGCACCGGAATCTCGAACAGGATGGTGTGCAGCCAGGGGCCGATGATGACGATCTCGATCTCACCGCTGGGCAGCGGCGTGACGGTGATGTACTTCTCGTTGAGTTTGAACAGCCCCAGGAAATCCACAAAATCGCTCTTGATGAAGCGCATGGACCGCAGGTAGGCCAGCTCGCTGTCCTGGAAATGCAGGCTGCACAGGGAGCCGATCTCTTCCCGGATTTCGTCGGCGTGCGCCGCCAGGTCAATGCCGGGGTTGCGGCACTTGAAGCGGTATTCCACCTGGGCACCGGGAAACTGGTGCAACACCACCTGCATCATGGTGAACTTGTACAGGTCGGTATCCAGGAGGCTGGTGATGATCATGGTTCAAACAGTGGGTGCGGGCTGCGCTGTGAGTGTAATGACCCGGTCGGCCCGCTGTGCCAGCACGCCGTTTTGCTCGGCCACCAGCAGGGACATTCCTGTGCCCTTGAGCGCCAGCAAGGCATCACGAATGGATTCCACCAGCACCGGGGCAATGCCCTCGCAGGGCTCGTCCAGCAGGAGCAGCGTGGAGTTGGTCATCAGCGCACGGGCAATGCTGAGCATCTGCTGCTCGCCACCGCTCATGTGGGCGGCGCGCCGCCCCAGCATGGCCTGCAGCGCCGGGAACAGCTGTAGCACCCGCTCCTGGCCCTGCCACCCGGCCCGTGCGGCCACCCGCAGATTCTCCTGCACGGTGAGTGCAGTGAACAGCCGCCGGTCCTCCGGCACATAGCCCAGCCCCCGACGCGCCCGCTGGTGCGGTGGCAGGCCCAGAAGGCTCTGGCCCTGGTAACGGATGTCGCCCTCGACACGGGGCAGCAGCCCCATGATGGCCTGCAGCAAAGTGGACTTGCCCGCGCCGTTGAGGCCCTGCAGCACCACCAGCTCGCCCGGATGCACCTGCAGCGACACGCCAAACAGGGCCTGCGCCGCGCCGTGCCAGGCACAGAGGTCACGCACTTCAAACATGGTCGGCCTCCCCGTCCGTGGCGCTGGGCGCCGGCTGCCACCACTGGCCCAGGTAGCGCTGGCGCACGGTGGCGTCCTGCGCAATGTGCTCGGGGCTGCCCTGGGCGGCCAGCGTGCCGTCGATCAGCACCAGCACCCGGTCGGCCACGCCAAACACGGCGTCCATGTTGTGCTCGGTGTACAGCACCGCCATGCCCGCCCGCCCGGCCTGCGGGCGGGTCAGCGACTGCACCAGCTGCATGGTGTGCGCCCGCTCGGACGGCGCCAGGCCGGCCGCCGGCTCGTCCAGCAACAAGAGATGGGGCGCATCCGCCGCCTGCAGCCCCGCCAGGGCCATGGCCAACTCCAGGCGCTTCTTGGCACCGTAGGGCAGGCTCTGCGCGCTGGCCTGTGCCCAGTCCGCCAAATCCACCTGCGCCAGCAGGGCCATGGCTTGCGTGCGGTCTGCCAAATCCAGCACGTTATAGGCCTTCAGCCCCCGTGGAACCTGCGTGAGCAGCTGCACATTTTGTAGCACCGTCAACGCTTCGAAAGTCTGCGCCACCTGGAACGTGCGGGCCATGCCGCGCTGCAGGCGCTGCGCCGGGCGCAGGGTGTCGATGCGCTGGCCATTCCACAGCACCTGCCCGGCGGTCAGCGCGTACTGGCCCGCTATGCAGGCAAAGGTGGTGGACTTGCCCGCACCGTTGGGGCCGATCAGCGCCACGCATTCGCCGGGCGCCACGGTAAACGACACGCCCTTGACCGCCTGCACGCCGCCAAAATGTTTGACCAGACCTTGCACCTGCAGCGTCATGGGCGTGCCCTCCCCCCACCGGCCGAACGTCGCCAGCCCAGCACCCCCGAGGGCGCCAGCACCATGAGCAGCATCACCAGCAGGCCCAGCGCGCCGCGCCAGTAATCGAAACCACGCCCCAGCTCCGCCGAGGCGCCCACCAGAATGCCCGCGCCCACAGCCGCCCCCCACAGCTGGTGCATGCCGCCAAGCAGCACCACCAGCAAGGCATCCACCGACGTGGACACCGAGGCCACCGACGGAAACACCGCCCCCTGGTGCGCCGCAAACAGCCCCCCCGCCAGCCCGGCCAGCGTGGCACTCTCCACATAGATCCGCAGCTTGATGCCGTGCACCGGCAGGCCGCTGGCCGCCGCGCGCAGGGGCGCATCGCGCACGGCTTGCAGGGCGGCACCCAGGGTGGAACGGCTCAGGCGCCCCAGCGCCCCCACGCTCAGCAGGGCCAGCCCCACCAGCAGGGTAAAGAACAGGGGCCGCGTGTCATCGGAGACCAGATGCAGGCCGATCAGCCCGTTGTCGCCACCGGTCAGCGCCCCCCACTGGCTGGCCGTCGCCCACACCACCTGGGCCAGGGCCAGGGACAGCATGGCCAGGTAAACCCCGGCGCTGCGCACCAGCACGCCGCCCACCGCCAGCGCCACCCCCAGGGCCGCCGCACACCCCACAGCCAGGGCGCCCGGCAGGCTCCAGCCCCACACGGCATGCGCCAGCGCGGCACCATAGGCCCCCAGGGCAAAAAAGGCCGCGTGCCCAAAGCTCACCAGTCCACCCAGCGCCATCATGGACTGCAGGCTGACACCCAGGATCAGCAGAATCAGCGCATCACTGACCAACGACTGCCAGTAGTCGCCAGCCCACCAGGCCACGGCGGCCAGCGCCACGCCGCCCGCGCAGACGGCCCAGAACCCGGCGCGCGAGCGCGGCCGCAGCTGGAACGGGTGCGCCACCTCCTGCGGGCCGGCATCCAGCGGCTGGCCCAGCAGGCCCTGCGGGCGCACAGCCAGCACCAGTGCCATGGTCACGAACACCAGCACCAGCGTGGCTTGGGGAAACAGGCTGATGCCAAAGGCGTGCACCACGCCAATGAGCACGGCAGCACAAAAAGCGCCGCCAATGCTGCCCAGACCGCCGGTCACCACCACCACAAAGGTCTCCACCACCGCGTTCGCGTCCATCTGCAAATGGGCCGGCTCGCGCGGCAACTGCAAGGCGCCCCCCAGCCCCGCCAGCGCGCAACCCAGCACCACGGCGCCCAGCATCAGCGGTGCGGCGTTGACACCCAGCGCCGACAACATGCTGCGGTCCTGCGTGGCCGCGCGCAGCCGGCTGCCAAACAGGGTACGCGTGAGCAGCAAGTGCAGGCCCAGCCACACCAGGGGCCCCAGCGCGATGGTGAACGCCTGGTACTGCGGAAAGAACTCATCCCCCAGGGCAATGGCGCCCTTGAGGCCCGGAAAGCGCGGTGCAAACACCTCGTCCGGCCCAAAGGCCCAGCGCATGGCGTCGTGCAACGCCAGGCTCAGGCCAAAAGTGGCCACCAGCTGGTACAACTCGGGCACGCCGTACAACCGGCGCAACAGGAAAAATTCGGCTATAGCCCCCATCAACGCTGCGCAGGTCGCTCCCAAAAGCATAGCAGCCGCATACAGCCAGGCGCTGTCGCTCCAGGCCGGAAACCAGTTCACCAGCCAGTGCGCGCTGAACAGGGCGCCCAGCATGAAGAAGCTGCCGTGCGCGAAATTGACGATGCGGGTGACGCCAAAGATCAGCGTCAGCCCGGCCGCCATCAGAAACAGGGTGGTGGCGTAGCTCAGCCCGTTGAGGAGCTGGATGGCAACAGAACTCATGGCCAGGCTCGGTACGCGCCGCGGTTCGCCCGGTTCCGAGACATCGGGGCCTCAGTCCAGCCAGTGCGTGAACTCGTGCACCGGCACGCGCGGCGTGTGGAAAGTGTTGACGGCGGCGGTCTCGTCGGCATACCCCAGCGCCATGCCACACACCAGCATCTCGTCCGAGCCGGCGCCGATATGCGGCATGATGATCTTGGAGAAGTTGTTCCACGCCGCCTGCGGGCAGGTGTGCAGGCCGTGGCCCCGCGCCGCCACCATGATGTTCTGCAGGAAGGCACCGTAATCCACCAGCGAGCCGCGGCCCATGACCCGGTCGATCGTGAACATCAGGCCCACCGGCGCGTCAAAGAAGCGGTAGTTGCGCTGGTGCTGCGCGTGCATCTTGTCCTTATCGCCCTTGCCGATGCCCAGCAGCCCGTACAGGCCCCAGCCGTTTTCGCGGCGGCGGTCAATGTAGGGGCTGACCCATTGCTGCGGGTAGTAGTCGTACTCCTCCACGTACTCGGCCACCAGGGCCGGGTCGGTGCGCATGGCGTCATGCGTGGCGCACACCTGCTCCACCAGCCGGTCACGGCTGGCGCCCTGCAGCACGTAGACGCGCCAGGGCTGGCAGTTGGTGCCCGACGGGGCGCGGCTGGCGACCTGCAGAATCTGCGTGATCTGTTCGCGGGTGACGGGCTGGTCGGTAAAGGCCCGGACGGACATACGGGAGGCAATTGCCGCATCCACTGCGGAAGGATTCATAACAGGGTCTCCAGAACGGTTTTGAGGTGCGCAGGCAAAGGCACGGGCCTGCGCGTCGTTTTATCCACATACACATGCACGAAATGGCCCTTGGCGGCCGTGAGCCCGGTTTCGCCGAAGATGCCCACTTCGTAACGCACGCTGGAGTTGCCCAGACGCGCCACGCGGATGCCCACGTGCACGGTCTCGGGAAACGCCAGCGAGGCGAAGTAGTTGCATTGGGTTTCGATCACCAGCCCGATGGTCTCGCCGGCATGGATGTCCAGCGCGCCGTGCTCGATGAGGTAGGCGTTCACCGCCGTATCAAACCAGCTGTAGTACACCACGTTGTTCACGTGCCCGTAGGCGTCGTTGTCCATCCAGCGGGTGGTGATGGGGCGCAGTACGCGGTAGGCGCTGCGCGGCTCCGGCGCAGGCTTTTGAATGGCAGATTCCGTCATGCCCTGATTCTGCCAGCCTCAGGCACCCCAATGCGCCGCCCCAACCTGTGCCAGCGCTTGCAGTGACGCGTGTGTGACCCGGTCATGACAGCGGCGTGTTTTAGAAAAATGGTTCTAATTTGTTGCAATGCAGCAAAAATAGCTTGCTATCCGGAATGCCCCTCCTATAATTCGTTCCATGCTGCACTGCAACATAGATGGCAACAGGCCAGGTTACGGAGCAGATCGGATTCTTTACCGCAACTTCTGGAGATATTGACATGCTGACCGTCGAACAAGTAATGGCTTCCCACAAAGCTAACCTCGAAACCCTGTTTGGTCTGACCACCAAGGCCTTCGAAGGCGTGGAAAAAATCGTCGAACTCAACCTGACAGCTTCCAAAGCTGCCCTGGCTGAAGCTAATGAGCACACCCAATCCCTGCTGAGCGTGAAAGACGCTCAGGAATTGCTGGCCCTGCAATCCGGCCTGTTCCAGCCCCTGGCTGAAAAGACCGTGGCCTACAGCCGCCACCTGTACGACATCGCTTCCGGCACCGGCGCTGAATTCACCAAGAATTTCGAAGGCCAGGCTACTGACGCCCAGAAGAAGTTCATGGGTCTGGTGGACAACGCTGCCAAGAACGCACCCGCAGGCTCCGAAGCCGCAGTGGCGATCATGAAAAGCACCGTGGCTGCCGCCAACAACGCCCTGGAATCGGTGCAAAAGGCTGTGAAGCAAGCGACCGAAGTGGCTGAGAGCAATTTCAACGCTGTTGCCACGACCGCCACCAATGCGGCCAAGCAGCCAGCCAAAAAGCGTTAATTCGCTGACAGAAATGTAATTTTTGGTGCAATGACTCTAGCAACCAAGGGAAAACCCTGAGATAATTGCCACCATTGAGAAGTAAGTTTACTTCTCCCCGGTTGTCTCCTCGGGTCCTTTCGAAACCATCAGGTTCAGGGATCCCTTCAAGGCCTCGTTGTAAAACGGGGCCTTTTTTTTGGTCTTTGGGAATCAGTGCGTTTTGGCCGCAATGGCCAAGCGCAGCTGGGGCAGCTGCTGCAACATGGCCTGGCGTCCGGCCTCGATGGAGCGCTTGCGGGCGCTGAAATCGGAACTTGAAACCCCGGGCAGTGCCGGACGCACCACCACATCGGCGTCCTTGAGCTCGAAGCTGTTGATGCTCTTGCCCATGATGGAGAAGGTCTGCAACAGCACGTCCACCGTTCCCCCACCCAGGTTGCCGTCCGGAGGGCTGGAAATATCCACCGCAATGACCAGTTCGGCGCCCATCTGCCGCGCTGCGCGCACGGGCACCGGGGACACCAGTCCGCCGTCCACGTACTCGCGCCCGGAAATCTTGACCGGCTGGAACACGGCGGGCACCGCGCTGGAGGCCCGCACGGCTGTGCCGGTGTCTCCCCGCTGGAACAGCATGCTCTGCCCGCTGTTGAGGTCTGTTGCCACGATGCCCAGCGGCAGGGGCATGTCTTCGATCAGGCGGGAGCTGACCTGGCCGTTCACGTAGCGGGCCAGCGCGTCACCGCGCAGCATGCCGCGGTTGAACAGAGGCAGGGTCCAGTCGGTGATGGCGCCCTCTTCCATGGTCTCGGCCACCCGCTGCAGCTGCTTGCCGTTCTTGCCGCTGGCATAGATCGCCGCGACCAGGCTGCCGGCCGAGGTTCCGGTCACCAGCGTCGGGCGAATTCCGGCCTCCTCCAACACCTGGATCACTCCCACATGGGCAAAGCCCCGGGCTGCCCCGCCCCCCAGCGCCAAACCAATGCGCGGGGGCGTCTTGACAGCGGCCACTGGCGCAGGAGGAATGACGTCCGGGGCGATTTCGGGTTTGGGAACGCTGCCGCACCCCACCAGGACCGCGGCACTGACCAACAACAATAAATACTTCATGAGACCCTACGCAAAAACCAACCGGCCCCGGTTCGTTGCGAACAGGGGCCGGTGGGTCAGGATGCCTTAACTGGCGGTGGCTTCTTCCGGCTTGGGCTTGCCCTTTTTCTCGGGCAAGGGCTGGATATCGAGCAGCACTTCCGTCTTGGTTTCGTCCTTGTCATCCAGGTCCACCGTCAACCGGCCGCCTTCGGTCAGGCGGCCAAACAGCAACTCGTCGGCCAGGGCGCGGCGAATGGTGTCCTGGATCAGCCGCTGCATGGGGCGTGCGCCCATGAGCGGATCGAAGCCCTTCTTGGCCAGATGCTTGCGCAGCTTGTCGGTGAAGGTAACATCCACCTTCTTCTCGGCCAGCTGGGTTTCGAGCTGCAGCAGGAACTTGTCCACCACCCGCAGGATGATGTTCTCGTCCAGCGCCTTGAAACTCACAATGGCATCGAGCCGGTTGCGGAACTCGGGGGTGAACAGGCGCTTGATGTCGGCCGCCTCGTCTCCGGCTTCGCGCGGATTGGTGAAGCCGATGGTGGCCTTGTTCATGGTCTCGGCACCCGCGTTGGTGGTCATGACAATGATCACGTTGCGGAAATCGGCCTTGCGCCCGTTGTTGTCCGTCAGCGTGCCGTGGTCCATGACCTGCAACAGCACATTGAAAATCGCCGGGTGCGCCTTCTCGATCTCGTCGAGCAGCAACACGCAGTGCGGCTTCTTGGTGATGGCCTCGGTCAACAGACCACCCTGGTCAAAGCCCACATAGCCGGGAGGCGCGCCAATCAGGCGGCTCACGGCGTGCTGCTCCATGTACTCGCTCATGTCGAAGCGAATCAGATCAATGCCCATGATGTAGGCCAGCTGCTTGGCGGCTTCGGTCTTGCCCACGCCCGTGGGGCCGCTGAACAGGAACGAGCCAATGGGCTTGTCGCCCTTGCCCAGGCCGGAACGGGCCATCTTGACGGCCGATGCCAGCACGTCCAGCGCCTTGTCCTGGCCGAACACCACGTTCTTCAGATCCCGCTCCAGGGTCTTGAGCTTGCTGCGGTCGTCGTTGGACACATTGGCCGGCGGAATGCGGGCAATCTTGGCCACGATCTCCTCCACCTCGGTCTTGCTGATGGTCTTCTTGCGCTTGCTCGGTGCCAGGATGCGTTGGGCCGCGCCCGCCTCGTCAATGACGTCGATCGCCTTGTCGGGCAAATGGCGGTCATTGATGTACTTGGCGCTGAGCTCCGCCGCCGCCTGCAGAGCGGCCACGGCGTACTTCACGTTGTGGTGTTCCTCGAACCGGGATTTGAGCCCCTTGAGGATTTCCACCGTCTGTTCGACGGTCGGCTCCACCACGTCCACCTTCTGGAAGCGGCGCGACAGCGCGGCGTCTTTTTCGAAAATGCCCCGGTACTCGGTAAAGGTGGTGGCGCCAATGCATTTCAGCTGCCCGGAACTCAGGGCCGGCTTGAGCAGGTTGGAGGCGTCCAGCGTCCCCCCCGATGCGGCGCCGGCACCGATCAGGGTGTGGATTTCGTCAATGAACAAGACGGCATGGGGTTTGTCCTTGAGCGACTTCAGGACACCCTTGAGCCGCTGCTCGAAGTCGCCCCGGTATTTGGTTCCTGCCAGCAAGGCGCCCATGTCCAGCGAGTACACAATGGCCTCGGACAGGATCTCCGGCACGTCGCCCTGGGTGATGCGCCATGCCAAGCCCTCGGCAATCGCCGTCTTGCCGACGCCCGCCTCCCCCACCAGCAGCGGGTTGTTCTTGCGCCGGCGGCACAGGATCTGGATGACGCGCTCCACCTCGTACTCACGGCCGATCAGCGGATCAATCTTGCCTTCCTTGGCGAGCTGGTTCAGGTTCTGCGTGAACTGCTCCAGCGGGGAGGCTTTTTCGTTCTTCTCGGAGGCGCCGCCCTCCTCGTTTTCCACCGGGTTTTCGCTGGCCTTGGCCGACTCCGGCGGGTCGCTCTTCTTGATGCCGTGCGCAATGAAGTTGACCACGTCCAGCCGGGTCACACCCTGCTGGTGCAGGTAGTAGACCGCATGCGAATCCTTCTCGCCAAAGATGGCGACCAGCACGTTGGCGCCGGTCACTTCCTTCTTGCCGCTGCCGGTGGACTGCACGTGCATGATGGCGCGCTGAATCACACGCTGGAAACCCAGGGTCGGCTGGGTGTCCACGTCATCGGTTCCGGAGACCTGGGGGGTGTTGTCCTTGATGAAATTCGACAGGGACTTGCGCAAATCGTCAATGTTCGCCGAGCAGGCGTGCAGCACCTCGGCTGCGCTGGGGTTATCGAGCAACGCGAGCAAAAGATGCTCCACGGTAATGAACTCGTGGCGCTGTTGGCGCGCTTCCACAAACGCCATGTGCAAACTGACTTCCAATTCCTGGGCAATCATGTGATTTCCTTTTGCCTTGCGTTGATGATTGACTGTAAACCGTTTTAAGACCTGGGTTCGTACTTAGGGCTAATTGGCTAGAAATCAACAGGCTCACTGATGCATTTGAGCGGGTGGCCGGCTTTATGGGCCGCCTCCAGCACCTGGTCCACTTTGGTGGCCGCGATGTCCTTGGGGTACACCCCGCACACCGCCTTGCCATCGAGGTGGATTTTCAACATGATCTGGGTCGCAGACTCCAGGTCTTTGCCGAAGAACTCCTGGATCACCACCACCACGAACTCCATGGGGGTGTAGTCGTCATTGAGCATGACGACCTGGTACATCTGCGGTGGTTGGACGCGCTGTGTGCGACGTTCCAGCACCACCGAGCCGCCCTCGTCCCGGTCCGGCTGGCGAACGGGGGGCTCTGGTGGTTTGAACGGATTATTTGTAGCCATGAATTCCATTCTATCGGTCACCTCGCAATGGCGCCGGCGCCACTCTGAGTTGGTGGCATATCGGACCGATTCAAGCGCCAGACATAAAAAAACCGCCCCGGGCCACACAAGCCCTGGCGGTCTTTCCGTCAACTGGAAACCGGGCGTCCCGAAACGGGTGCCCGGACTCCGTCCACTTACATGTGGTCGATCATGACCTGTCCGAAACCGGAGCAGCTCACCTGAGTTGCGCCGTCCATCAGGCGGGCAAAATCGTAGGTCACCTTCTTGCTGTTGATGGACTTCTTCATGGAGCTGATGATCAAATCCGCAGCTTCGACCCAGCCCATGTGGCGCAGCATCATTTCGGCGGACAGGATCTCGGAACCCGGGTTGACATAGTCCTTGCCAGCGTACTTCGGTGCGGTACCGTGGGTCGCTTCAAAGCATGCCACCGAATCCGACAGATTGGCGCCGGGGGCAATGCCGATGCCGCCCACCTGGGCCGCCAGCGCGTCGGACACATAGTCGCCATTGAGGTTCAGCGTGGCAATGACGCTGTACTCGGCGGGGCGCAGCAGAATTTGCTGCAGGAACGCGTCGGCAATGCTGTCCTTGACGATGATCTCTTTGCCCGTCTTGGGGTTCTTGAACTTGCACCATGGGCCGCCGTCGATCAGTTCGGCACCGAATTCCTTTTGCGCCAGGCCGTAGGACCAGTCACGGAAGCCACCTTCGGTGTACTTCATGATGTTGCCCTTGTGGACGATGGTCACACTGGGCTTGTCGTTGTCGATGGCGTACTGGATCGCCTTGCGCACCAGGCGCTCGGTGCCTTCACGCGAAACCGGCTTGATGCCGATGCCCGACGTGTTGGGGAAACGGATTTTCTTGACGCCCAGCTCGTCCTGCAGGAACTTGATCAGCTTCTTGGCCTTGTCGCTTTCGGCTTCGAACTCGATACCGGCGTAGATGTCTTCCGAGTTTTCGCGGAAGATCACCATATTGGTCTTCTGGGGCTCTTTCACCGGGCTGGGAACGCCATCAAAATACTGGATGGGGCGCAGGCACACATACAGGTCCAGCTCCTGGCGCAGGGCCACGTTCAGGGAGCGGATACCACCACCCACGGGGGTTGTCAGCGGGCCCTTGATGGACACCACGTATTCGCGCAGGGCCTGCAGGGTTTCTTCGGGCAGCCAGACGTCCGGACCGTACACCTTGGTGGATTTCTCACCGGCGTAGACTTCCATCCAGTGGATTTTTCGCTTGCCGGAATACGCCTTGGCGACTGCGGCGTCCACCACCTTCAACATCACGGGGGTAATGTCCAGACCGGTGCCATCCCCTTCGATAAAGGGAATGATCGGCTGGTCGGGCACGTTCAACGACATGTTGGCGTTAACCGTGATTTTTTTGCCTTCGGTGGGAACTTTGATGTGCTGGTACATGGAAAAAAGGTCTCCGTAGATTTTGGGGATCGGAACTACCTGAGAAAGGCTGCTTATGGCAGTCGCTTCTGAAAGTGGCCAAATTTTAGCCTCAAAAAATTACTCGATTCTGTCAACCGGCCGAATTCCGGCGGCGTTGTGGAAGCGTCTTCCCAATGTTGTGGAAGAACGGCCCTCGGGTAAAACCTTTTTTAGGAACTTCAAATGAACAAACTTCTCGCTGCATTGGTTGCTGGTCTCATCTCCGTTGGCGCGTTCGCACAGGCCGCAGCTCCCGCTGCTCCTGCAACACCCGCAGCGCCTGCAACCCAGGCTGCTCCTGCAGCGGCTCCGGCCCCTGCCAAGGAAATGAAGAAAGAAAAGGCCGCCGCTCACAAGGCCAAGAAGTCCAGCCGCAAGGCCAAGAAAGCCGCCAAGAAGCAATAATCTTCTGACGTGACTTGCCAGATGCCCGCGAAAGCGGGCATTTTTCATTGTTCAGCCACAATCTCTGCATGAAAAATACTTTTACCGTCCTGCTGGCAGGATTTGCCCTCTGGTGCACGGGTGTCGCAGCCCAGGGCGTTCCACAGACGCAGTTGCAGCGCATCACCCTCTCTGCCGGCATTCACCAGATCGACACCCAACTGGCGCTCACGCCCGAGCAGCAGGGCATCGGCCTGATGTTCCGCAAGGAAATGCCCCAATACGAGGGCATGCTGTTTGTCTTCCCGGGTCCGAGCCGCCAGTGCTTCTGGATGAAGAACACCGTCCTGCCCCTGACTGCCGCCTTCATCGCCGACGATGGGACGATTGTCAATCTGGAAGACATGAAGCCGCAAACCACCGACTCCCACTGTTCGGCCAAGCCCGTGCGCTATGTACTGGAAATGAACCAGGGCTGGTTTGCCAAAAAAGGGCTGAAGGCCGGGGCCAAACTGTCAGGCCAGCCGTTCTCTGCGGCGAAGTAACCGGTACCGCCCAACAAAAAAGCCGACCCCAAGGTCGGCTTTTTTTTTATGCGTTCACGCCAGCTGTCAGGCGAAATTGGCTTCGGCAAAGCCCCAGTTCACCAGCTTGTCGAGGTAGGTTTCCACGAACTTCTGGCGCAGGTTGCGGTAATCGATGTAGTACGCATGCTCCCACACGTCGACCGTCAGCAAGGCCTTGTCGGCTGTGGTCAGCGGGGTGCCGGCAGCGCCGGTGTTCACGATGTCCACCGAGCCGTCGGCCTTCTTCACCAGCCAGGTCCAGCCGGAACCGAAGTTGCCCACGGCCGACTTGACGAAAGCTTCCTTGAACGCAGCGTAGCTGCCCCACTTGGCCGTGATAGCAGCCGCCAGTGCACCACTGGGTTCGCCACCACCGGCGGGCTTCATGCAGTTCCAGAAAAAGGTGTGGTTCCAGATCTGGGCCGCATTGTTGTAGATGCCACCGGTCGATTTCTTGATGATCTCTTCCAGCGTCATGCTTTCAAACTCGGTCCCTTTTTGCAGGTTGTTGAGGTTGACCACATAGGCGTTGTGGTGCTTGCCGTGGTGGAACTCCAGGGTCTCTTTGGAATAGGCGGGTGCCAGTGCGTCGATGGCGTAAGGCAGTGCGGGCAAGGTATGTTCCATGGATTCCTCTCTGTTGCAGGGCTAATAAAGGGTTGATTGTAGAAACTAATTTGACGTTTTGTTGACCACGGTCAAGTCAACCGTACCATCCGCAAGGGTAGCGCGCACACGCTGCCCGATATGGGCTTGTGAAACGCTGGTCAGCGCCGGCCCCTCCTCCTGCGTCAGCCAGGCGTAGCCGCGCTTCAACACGAGCGAAGGATCCAGCAACCCCAGGCGCAATTCCGCGCGCGCAACCCGCTCGCGCTGGTGCTGAAGGGCCCGGCCAGCCGCTGCCGGCAGGTCCTGGTGCCAGCGGGCCGTCTGCGCCTGCCGGTACTGCAATGCCGAGCGCAGGGCGTGGTGCATCTGCTGCTGTGCCGCCGCCAGCTTCAGGCGCTGGCGACCGGCCAGTGCCGAGGGCCGGCCCAGGCGGGTGGTGGCCAAGTCCAGGCGTTGCGCCTGGCGGTCCTGGTAACGCTGCAGCGCGTCCTGCATGCGCCCTTCCAGGTCCGCGACCACGCCCAGCCACACCGGCAGGGACTCGGACACCAGTTCGGCCGCCGCGGTGGGCGTGGGAGCGCGCAGATCGGCCACAAAATCGGCGATGGTGAAGTCGGTTTCATGTCCGACGCCGCTGATAACCGGCACCGGACTGCGCGCCAGCGTGCGCGCCAGCTGCTCGTCGTTGAACGCCCAGAGGTCTTCCATGGCGCCACCGCCCCGCACCAGCAGGATGACGTCCACATGCACCGCCTGTGGACCGCTAGCCGGCTCTGCCAACGCATACAGTTCGGTCAGCGCCTGCATGAGTTCACGCGGCGCGTTGTCGCCCTGCACAGACGCCGGAGCCAGCACCACGGGAATATGGGGCACACGCCGCTGCAAGGCCGTCACCACGTCGTGCAGGGCCGCCGCGCCCAGTGAGGTCACCACACCAATACCCCGGGGCATGGGTGGCAGGGCACGCTTGCGTGCAGCCTCGAACAACCCCTCCTGCTCCAGCTTGGCCTTGATCTTGAAGAATTGCTCGAACAAGGTCCCCTGCCCGGCGGGACGCATGCTCTCCACCACCAGCTGCAGCTCACCGCGGGGCTCATAAACCCCCAGACGGCCCCGCACTTCCACCCGTTCCCCATCCCGGGGCGCAAAGTCCAGCAAGCCGGCGGCACGCCGGAACATGGCGCAACGCATCTGGCCGGCCGCGTCTTTCAGCGAAAAATAGCAGTGCCCGCTGGCCGCGCGCGTGAAACCGCTGATCTCTCCGGCCACGCTGACGGGGTTGAAGCGGGCCTCCAGTGCATCGGCAATGGCACGGCACAGGGCGCCGACCTGCCAGACGCGGGATGCCCCAGACGCCAGAACGGTATCAACCATGGCAAGCCGTGGCGCATGCGCCCGGGTACCGGTGGCAAACCTTCCACACCATGGCCGGTACCTGCGCACCACTGGCACCGCCCTGCGGATCACACCGTTTTTCGTAGAAGGTCATTGATTTCATTGGTTTTTCTGATGCCCTATTTGTCATCAATGTGTCAAAGCGATGCAATGGTGCGGGTCGGCGCACGCTCCCAACAGAGTTTTGCACAAAGTTATCCACAATTTCTGTGGGCTGCGGGCTTGTCCGGCTGGGCCATAATCGCGAAGCATTTCATCTGCGCGGAGTCCACATTTGTTTTCCATCATACAAGCCGCCGGCTGGCCGATCTGGCCCCTCGTTGCCTGCTCCATATTGGCCCTGGCCATCGTCATCGACCGTTTTGTCAGCCTCAAAGCCAGCAAGGTTGCACCGTCCCAGTTGCTCGATGAAGTGCTGGGCGTGACCCGCACCGGCGTCCCGGCGCCGGACGTCGTTTCGCAGCTGGAACAGAACTCTGCCCTGGGAGAGGTGCTGGCCAGCGGGCTGCGGGCCCTCAACACCGATCCCCAGTGCAGCGAGGAAGATCTGCGCGCCTCGATGGAAAGCACCGGACGCACCGTGGCCCACCGGCTGGAGCAGCGCCTCAGCGCACTGGCCACCATTGCCTCGGCCGCCCCCCTGATGGGACTTTTCGGCACGGTGGTCGGCATGATCGAGATTTTCGGCTCCCAGGCCCCCGGCGGCGCCACGGGCGGCAACCCGGCACAACTGGCACACGGCATTTCGATTGCCCTGTACAACACGGCATTCGGCCTGATCGTGGCCATTCCCTCCCTGATCTTCTGGCGCTACTTCCGGGGACAGGTCGATGCCTACCTGCTGACGCTGGAACTGTCCGCCGAGCGGCTGGCCCGCCACCTCAAGGCGCTGCGCAAATAACGCCATGAATTTCCGCCCCCGAACCCAGGACGAGCCCGAGATCAATCTGATCCCGTTCATCGACGTGCTGCTGGTGGTGCTGATTTTTCTCATGCTGTCCACCACCTACAGCAAGTTCACGGAGATGCAGCTCAAGCTGCCCGTGGCCGACACCGACGCGCAGCGCGACTACGCCAAGGAAGTGATCGTTGCCGTCAGTGCCGACGGCGCCTACAGCGTGAACCGTGTCCCCGTGGCCGGCCGCAGCATGGCCAGCGTGGCCAGTGCACTGACCGAAGGCGCCAAGGCCGGCAAGGACACGGTCGTCATCATCAGCGCCGACGCCAGCGCCAAGCACCAGGCCGTGATCACCGTCATGGAAGCGGCCCGGCGCTCGGGCCTGAACCAGATCACCTTTGCCACGCAGACGTCGGCACAGGCGGGTGGCCAGTAGCAACATGCCAGGCGCCACGCGGCCTGCGCTGCAAAGCGCCCTGTTGCGTGCATGGACCCGGCGGGGGCTGGTCGCCAGCATGCTGTGGCCGTGGTCGCTGTTGTTTGGCGCCCTGGGCGCGCTGCGCCGCCAGCTCTACCAGTGGGGTCTCCTGACCACCCGGCGTGTGGACGCCCTGGTCGTCGTGGTGGGCAATGTCGTTGCGGGCGGTGCCGGCAAGACGCCCACGGTCATCGCCCTGGTCCAGTACCTGCAGGCCCACCACCACCACCGCGTGGGCGTGATTTCCCGTGGCTACGGGCGCCAGCGCAGCGACTGCCTGGAGGTGCTGCCCCACTCTGCCCCTGAAGACGTTGGCGACGAACCCCTGCTGGTGCGCCGCAGCACCGGCGCCCCGGTGTTTGTGGGGCGCAGCCGCCATGAGGCCGCCACAGCCTTGCTGGCGCACTACCCGGACACCCAGATCATTGTGTGCGACGACGGGCTGCAGCACTACGGCCTGTACCGCGATCTGGAAATCTGCGTCTTTGACGACCGGGGCTGCGGCAACGGCTGGCTGCTGCCCGCCGGCCCCCTGCGCGAAGGCTGGCCCCGCCGCGCCGTACAGCGGGCGGGGCAACACCCGGAACGCCTGCTGGTTCTGCACACCGGCAGCCGGCCGGCGTTTGCGGGCTACACCGCCCAGCGCAGCCTGACGCCCGCTGGAGTGCGTCAGGATGGAACACAGATTGCGCTGACAACCTTGCTGGCTCCCGCAGCCCCGCCCCTGATGGCCGTGGCCGGTATCGGGCAGCCCGAATCCTTCTTTGCCATGCTGCGCGCCCTCGGCCTGCCCCTGGCCAAGACCGTGGCGCTACCCGATCACTATGATTTCAATAGCTGGTCACGCAATGAATACGCCGGGTACACGCTGATTTGTACCGAAAAAGACGCCGCCAAACTGTGGCCCCAGGCACCCGAAGCCGTGGCCATCCCTCTGGTGCTGACGGCCGAGCCTGCCTTTTGGGCGGCACTGGACACCCACATCGCCAGCATGCTGGCCGCAAAGTTATCATCGACGCATGGACACAAGACTTCTTGAACTACTCGTTTGCCCGGTCACCAAGGGCCCCCTGGAATACGACCGCGAAAAGCAGGAACTGATTTCGCGCAGCGCGCGGCTGGCGTACCCGGTGCGCGACGGCATTCCGGTCCTGCTCGAAAACGAAGCCCGCACGCTGACCGACGCCGAACTCGACCTGTAGGCCCGCGCATGGGTTACACGGTCCTCATACCCGCCCGGCTGGCATCTTCCCGCCTGCCCAACAAGCCGCTGGCCGACCTGGAAGGCGCCCCCATGGTGGTGCGGGTCGCCCAACGCGTGCGCGCCGGTGTCGCGCCGTCGACCCGGGTGGTGGTGGCGGGCGACAGCCCCTCCATCATCCAGGCCTGCCAGGACCACGGCATTGAAGCGGTCCTGACCCGCGAGGACCACCCCTCGGGCAGCGACCGGCTGGCCGAAGCCAGCGAGCTGCTGGCCCTGGACGATGACGAAATTGTGGTGAACGTGCAGGGCGATGAACCCCTCATTGACCCAGCGCTGGTGCAAGCCGTTGCCGACCTGCTGCGCGACACCCCCCAGGCCAGCATGGGAACGGCCGCGCACGCCATCGACCAGGTGAGCGACTTTGCCAACCCCAACGTCGTCAAGGTGGTGCTGGACGCCGCCGGCCTGGCGCTGTATTTCAGCCGTGCGCCCATCGCCTGGTGGCGCGACGGCTTTGCCCGCGGTATCGACACCCTGCCCCAGCCGGCCCCTCTGCGTCACATCGGCATCTATGCCTACCGCGCGGGTTTCCTGCGCCTGTTTCCCCAGCTGGCGCAGGCCCCCATCGAAGTGACCGAGGCACTGGAGCAATTGCGCGCCATGTGGCACGGCTATCGCATTGCCGTGCACGTGAGCGACCGTGCTCCCGGCCCCGGTGTGGACACGGCGCAAGACCTGGAACGCGTCCGGGCGTTGTACCGAACCCAGGGTGCGCCGTCTGTAAGTTAAGCGGCATGTCGCCCGTGCTATTCTCGGGGGACAATCGCGTGCCGCGTTGGGCCTGTTGGGGGCCACCGCTGGCGCTCCAGGTTTAGTTCAATCCAAGGGTATCCATGAGACTCATTTTGTTAGGCGCACCCGGCGCAGGCAAAGGCACACAAGCCACCTTCATTTGTCAAAAGTACGGAATTCCACAGATTTCGACCGGTGATATGTTGCGTGCCGCCGTCAAGGCCGGTACGCCGCTGGGCCTGCAGGCCGATGCTGTGATGAAGTCCGGCGGTCTGGTCAGCGACGACCTGATCATCAACCTGGTCAAGGAACGCATTGCCCAGCCCGACTGCGCCAAGGGTTTCCTGTTTGACGGTTTCCCTCGCACCATTCCCCAGGCCGACGCCATGAAGGCCGCCGGTGTGGCGCTGGACTACGTGGTCGAGATCGATGTGCCCTTTGACGCCATCATCGAGCGCATGAGCGGACGCCGCTCGCACCCCGCCTCCGGCCGCACCTACCATGTCAAGTTCAACCCGCCCAAAGTGGCCGGTGTGGACGACGTGACGGGCGAGCCCCTGATCCAACGCGAAGACGACAAGGAAGAAACCGTCAAGAAACGCCTGGATGTCTACAGCGCCCAGACCCGTCCGCTGGTGGATTACTACTCCAGCTGGGCCGCCAAGGACGCGGCCAGCGCCCCCAAATACCGCGCGGTCAGCGGCATGGGCGATGTGGAGGTCATCAAGGCCCGCGTGTTCGAGGCACTGGCCAAGTAAGCCGCCACGGCACTACCCTGAAAAAGGCCGCTGTTGCGGCCTTTTTCACGTGCTGAGCGATCCGCCGTTCTGCTCCCGTGCCAGCAACTCCAGCATGAGCGCTATGCGGGCCTTGACGGGAGACAGCCCCTCGGAGTGGGGCAAGCCGGCACCCGGTTCCGCCCCCTGCACCACCTGCCCCAGGGCGCAACGGGTGGAACGCACCACCCGTACGCCCTGGCGTTGCACCTCCTGCAGCGCCGCTTCCAGGTCCTGGTGCACCGTGCCGTTGCCGGTGGCCGCCACCACGATGCCGCCCACCGGCATTCCACCATCCACGGCGGGAGAACACAGGGCCCGGACGGTGGCCCCCGTAGCCCCCACGTAGCTCATGACAATGTCCACCCGCGGCCAACGCGCTGCGGACAGCCGATCGATGCGAACCTGCGCGAACGCAGGAACGGCCGGCGGACAGGGATGCACCCAACGCACCCTGCCTTCTTCCACATAGCCCAAGGGACCCGCGTCACCGGAGGTAAAGGCGTCCAGCCGGTAGGGATGCACCTTCTGCACATCGCGGGCCGCGTGAACTGTTCCCGCGCACACCGCCAGCACGCCCCGGGCCTCCGGCGCGCGCGCCAGTGCAACCGCATCCAGCAGGTTCTGGGGGCCATCCGGCGTGAGCGAAGTGGACGGGCGCATGGCGCAGGTCAGCACCACCGCCTTGTGCGCCAGCCCTTCGGCCGGCAACACCCGCGACAAGAAAAAAGCGGTTTCTTCCAGCGTATCGGTACCATGGGTAATGACCAGCCCGCGCACATCCGGCAAAGCCAGGTAATGGGCCACCCGGGACGCCAGGGCGCACCACTGGGGCCACCCCATGTCCTTGCTGTCGATCTGGGCGACTTGCTCCACCACCGGCGCATGGTCCGCCAGCGTGACGCGCAACGCCGGCAGGGCCGACAGGAGCTGCCCCACCCCCAATTGGGCGGCCTGGTAGCCCACGTTGTCGGTGGCGCTCTCGGCCGTGCCCGCAATCGTGCCCCCCATTCCCAAAAACACTATCTTTTTCAACATTTTTGCGCGCCCCACTTGCCAACACTATAAAACTGGTTAAAAATACAGGTACTGGATGCCGAAACAGTGTGTATAGACCAACAGCCCTCCCCGGCTCCAGTTACAAGGAGTCAGCATGCTTGAAAGCCCCAAACTCACCGCACGGCAGCAACAGATTCTGGACCTGATCCAAAGCGCCATCGCACGCACCGGCGCCCCACCCACCCGCGCAGAAATCGCCAGCGAGCTCGGGTTCAAATCCGCCAATGCCGCAGAAGAGCATTTGCAGGCCCTGGCACGCAAAGGTGTCATTGAGCTGGTGAGCGGCACCTCCCGCGGCATCCGGCTCAGAAGCGAGGCCATGCGCTCCATCAACGAATCCCGCAGCAAGCAGTTTTCGCTGCCCCTGCCCGGCTTGGCCCAGCTGGCGTTGCCGCTGATTGGCCGTGTGGCCGCAGGCTCGCCCATTCTCGCCCAGGAGCATGTGGACCAAACCTACTACGTGGAAAACAGCCTCTTCCAGCGCCAGCCGGATTACCTGCTGAAGGTGCGCGGCATGTCCATGCGCGATGCCGGCATCATGGACGGAGACCTGCTGGCCGTGCAGGCGACCAAGGATGCCAAGAATGGCCAGATCGTGGTGGCCCGGCTGGGTGATGAAGTCACCGTCAAACGTTTTCGCCGCAACAAGCACCTGATCGAACTGCACCCGGAAAACCCGGACTACCAGACCATCGTGGTCGAACCCGGCGAGCCCTTCGAGATCGAGGGCCTTGCCGTCGGCCTGATCCGCAACACCATGCTCATGTAAACCGGTTGTAACAAGGCATTCTTTATGAACATCGCTCTCCTTGCCCATTCAGGCGTCTTTGCACCGCTCCAGGGACTCGTGCGCTGGTGGACCCAAAGCCGCGCACCGGCCCAGGCAGTGGTGGCGCGTGCCCCCGCAGCGAAGCCCGCATTTGCTCCTGAATCCATAGCTGTCAACGCAATGAAAACGGGCTCCAGCGACCAGAAACATGCAGCACACAGACCTCTGCGCATCGTGCGCGTGCTGGAAGCCGGTCAGGCGCGGACCACCGTCGGACGCATGGTCATCTCCGGCTGCATGGCCGACGTCTGTGCCGAACTGGACCATCTGGCCGCCCGCGAAGCTGCACTGTCTTAAGCGCCCGCGTACCGGGCGAGACACGCCCGGCTACCTCCCGACAAGGCACAATTGCATCCATGAATATTGTGATTCTGGATGATTATCAGGATGCCATTCGCAAACTGGAATGCGCAGCCAAGCTGGAGAACTACCCAGCCAAGGTGTACACCAATACGGTCAAAGGTATCGGCCAACTCTCGATCCGTCTGAAAGACGCCGATGTGATCGTCTTGGTCCGTGATCGCACCCATGTCACGCGGCAGTTGATCGACAAGCTGCCCAAACTCAAGTTCATCTCGCAAGCCGGACGTATTGGCAGCCACATCGATGTCCAGGCATGCACCGAACGGGGCATTGCCGTAGCCGAGGGCGTGGAGTCGCCTGTGGCTCCGGCCGAGCTGACCTGGGCGCTGATTCTGGCGGCCATGCGCCGGCTGCCGCAATACATCGGGAACCTCAAACACGGTGCGTGGCAGCAGTCCGGGCTGAAGGCCGGCTCCATGCCCGCCAACTTCGGACTGGGCAGCGTGTTGCGTGGCAAGACCCTGGGCATCTGGGGTTACGGCCGGGTCGGCCAACTGGTCGCCGGATATGGCAAGGCCTTTGGCATGCAGGTGGTCATCTGGGGCAGTGACGCCTCGCGGGAGAAAGCCCACCAGGACGGCTATGCGGTGGCATCCAGCCGTGAAGCCTTTTTTGAAGCGTGCGACGTGCTGTCCTTGCACCTGCAGCTCAGCGAAACCACCCACAATCTGGTCACGCAGGCCGATCTCGCGCGCATGAAAACCACCGCGCTGCTCGTGAATACGTCGCGGGCGGAAATTGTGGATACCAACACCCTGATCGGGGCCCTCAATCGCGGGCGCCCTGGCATGGCCGCAGTGGACGTTTTTGAAACCGAACCGATCCTGCAGGGACACGCCCTGCTGAGGCTGGAGAACTGCATCTGCACCCCGCACCTGGGCTACGTGGAACAGGGCAATTACGAAATGCTGTTTGGCGCGGCCTTTGACAACGTCACCAGTTTCATCAAGGGCACCCCCACAAACATCATCAACCCCGGGGCTCTGCAGGTACGCCGCTAACCGGGCACAGGCCGCCAGCGGTGCCGCAGACACCGCCTCGCTGACCGGTGGGCGCCTCGCCTGTTGCAACGGGCCTTGAGGGGCAGCGCGATAATCGCGCGATGAAACCACACTACACCACCATCGGAATCGTGGGTGCCGGCGCCATGGGGCGCGGCATCGCCCAAATTGCAGCCCAGGCCGGCAGCCAGGTACAGCTCTTTGACCTGCAGGCCCCAGCCGCCCAGGCGGCCCAACGCCATGTGACGGAACAATGGAACCGCCTGCGGGACAAGCAGCGAATCAGCCCCGAAGACGCACAAACCTATACCGCGCGCCTGCACATTGCGCATCAGCTACAAGACCTGGCCCACTGTGATCTGGTCATCGAAGCGGTTGTTGAGCGGTTGGATGTGAAGACCCAGCTGTTCCAGGAGCTCGAAAGCATTGTTTCCTCGTCGGCCGTTCTGGCCACCAACACTTCCTCGCTATCCGTCACCGCCATTGCAGCCGGCCTGAAGCATCCCCAGCGGTTCGCCGGCTTTCACTTCTTCAACCCCGTGCCACTGATGAAGGTGGTGGAGGTCATCGGCGGACTCCGGACGGTGGCGGCGGTGATCGATGACCTGGCGCGGTACGCCGAGCAAATGGGCCATATGCCCGTGCGGGCACAGGATTCGCCCGGCTTCATCGTCAATCACGCAGGACGCGGGTACGGCACGGAGGCGCTTCGCATCGCCTCCGAGGGCGTTGCCGATTTCGCCAACATCGACCGCATCCTGCGCGACCAGGCCGGTTTCAAACTGGGGCCGTTTGAACTGATGGACCTCACTGGCCTGGACGTTTCCCATCCGGTCATGGAGTCCATCTACCACCAGTATTTCGAAGAGCCGCGCTACCGGCCCAGTGTCATCACCGCGCAGCGGCTGGCAGGCGGGCTCACCGGCCGCAAAGCTGGCGAAGGGTTTTATACCTATGCCGACGGCGTTGCACAAACACCCGCGGAAGCGGTGGTACCGGTCGTGGCAGAAATGCCGCCCGTATGGGTGTCGCCACGCGCAGCACGCCGTCTGGAGTTGCTGCAACTACTCAAGGACCTGGGCGCCCACATTGAGACGGGGCAATCCCCATCGACCCAGGCCCTGACACTGGTGGCACCCCTGGGGTTTGACGTCACAACCGTTGCCGTAGTCGAGCGACTGGACCCCACGCGCACTGTCGGCATCGACATGCTGGTGGACGACGCCAGCAGCCGTCGCCGCGTGATTGCCACCAACCCGGCGACGCGCCCCGACATGTGGGACGCCGCACACGCGCTGTTTGCCCGCGACGGCAAGGCCGTGAGCGTCATCCGCGACAGTGGGGGCTTTGTCACCCAGCGGGTGCTGGCCCACATCATCAACATTGCCAGCGACATGTGCCAGCAATCCGTCTGCTCGCCTGCCGACCTGGAAACGGCCGTCACCCTGGGACTGGGTTATCCCCGCGGCCCGCTGGCCATGGGCAATTTGTACGGCCCCACCAGCATCCTGGAGGTGCTGTTCAACATGCAGACGGTATACGGCGATCCCCGTTACCGCCCCAGCGCGTGGCTGCGCCGGCGCGGCGCCATTGGGCTGAGCCTCCTGCACGAAGAATCCTGACGCGGCAAGACGCGCAGGCGACATGCGTCGCCCCCCTGAAACGGGTCTCGCGAGTGACAATAACGCCGACCCCACCGACCCACACAGTCACCCAAAAGACAGGCTATGGACGAACCTATTCTTACCATTGAAGAACGTGCAGCGATCAACTCCGGTCGCTGGTTTTCAACGCTTTCACCGTCCCTGCGACACGACATACTTCGATGTGCCTACGTCAAACGCCACAAAGACGGCGACCTCTTAGCCGCCCGGGGCGAACCGCCGGACGAGTGGATCGCCTGTGCCAAGGGTGCGGTGCGGGTCAGCTCCACCTCGATATCGGGCAAGCAGATCACCCTGACCTACGTGGAGCCGGGCATCTGGTTTGGGGACGTTGCGATGTTCGACGGCGACCGGCGCACGCACGATGCCTACGCCCATGGAGAAACCACAACCCTGTGCGTGGTGAAGGCGGATTTCAAAAAGATACTGGCGGCGCACAACGAACTGTACGAAGCCCTGCTGCGCCTGCATGCCCGTCGCATCCGCCAGCTCTACGGCTTGGTAGAGGACCTCAACACCCTGCCCCTGCGCGCACGGCTGGCCAAACAGCTGCTGCACCTGGTACGCAGCTACGGTGTGCCGTCCTTGAGCAATGCCAACGAAGTGCGGATCGGTCTGCATCTCGCGCAGGAGGAGTTGGCACAGCTGCTGGGTGCCTCGCGGCAGCGGGTCAACCAGGAACTCAAGGCCATGGAGCGGGACAACGCCATTCGCATCGAGCAAGGCGGGCTGGTCATACGTGACCGCGACGCCCTGATGCAAATCATTGAATCCGACGACTAAGCCACACTAACCCGACACCTTATGAGCAATTTCGACCATTTCGTAGGTACCCGATCCGTATCCGACCAGCACGCATTCGATCTGGCTGCGTTGAGCACCTGGCTGGAGAAAAACCTGGAAGGATTTGCCGGCCCCCTGACCGCAGAGATGTTCAAGGGCGGCCAATCCAACCCGACCTACAAGCTCAACACCCCCGGCAAGAGCTACGTGATGCGGGCCAAGCCCGGGCCGGTTGCCAAGCTGCTGCCGTCGGCCCACGCCGTGGAACGCGAGTTTGCCGTCATGCAAGGGTTGCAGGGAACCGATGTGCCCGTGCCCCGCATGTACTGCCTGTGCGAAGATGAATCCGTCATCGGACGCGCCTTTTATGTCATGGAATTCATGCAGGGGCGCGTCCTGTGGGACCAGTCGCTGCCCGGCATGGACCGCTCCCAGCGCGCAGCCATCTACAACGAGATGAACCGCGTCATTTCGGCCCTGCACAAGGTGAAGTTCGCCGAACGCGGATTGAGCAGCTACGGCAAACCCGGCAATTACTTTGAGCGCCAGATTGGCCGCTGGAGCAAGCAGTACACCGCGTCCATCACACAACCGATCCCCGAAATGGACCAGTTGATGGAGTGGCTCCCCAAAAACATCCCGGCCATGGCGCGGGACGAAGCCATGGTGAGCATCGTGCACGGAGACTTCCGGCTGGACAACCTGATGTTTGATGCCGAGCAACCCAGAGTTCTGGCCGTGCTGGACTGGGAACTCTCCACGCTGGGCCATCCCCTGGCAGATTTCAGCTACCACTGCATGGCGTGGCACATTCCTCCAGGCACCTTCCGCGGCATTGGCGGGCTGGATCTGGCCGACCTGGGCATTCCCAGCGAAGATGAATACATCCGCCTGTACTGCGAGCGTACGGGTCTGGCTACACCGGAGCAGCTCAAAGCCGACTGGAATTTCTACATGGCCTACAACATGTTCCGCATCGCCGCCATTTTGCAGGGCATTGCCAAACGCGTGGAGGCGGGAACAGCCTCCAGCGCGCAGGCTGTCAGCTCCGGAGCAGGCGCGCGTCCCATGGCGCAGATGGCCTGGAAGTTTGCCCAGCAGGCCTGAACGCCACCCCCACCTTTTCAAGTTCACACACCAACGGAGATCCTATGGATTTTGACTACTCACCGAAAACAAAAGAACTGCAAGCCCGCTTGTTGAAGTTCATGGATGACTACATCTACCCGGCAGAAGGCGCCTACCACGCCGAGATCGAGGCCAACACGGCGGCTGGCAAACGCTGGACGCCCCTGAAGACCATTGAAAACCTCAAGCCCAAGGCCCAAGCTGCCGGCCTGTGGAACCTGTTCCTGCCGGAAGACAGCGCAGCGGCCTCCGGCTACGCGGGCGCTGGCCTGACCAACCAGGAATATGCCCCCCTGGCCGAGATCATGGGACGCGTCATGTGGTCCAGCGAAGTATTCAACTGCTCCGCTCCCGACACCGGCAACATGGAAACCATTGCCCGCTACGGCTCGGAAGAAAACAAGGCCCGCTGGCTCAAGCCCCTGCTCGAAGGCACCATCCGTTCAGCCTTTGCCATGACGGAACCCCAGGTGGCGTCCAGCGATGCCACCAACATCGAGACCCGCATCGAACGCCAGGGCGACGAATACGTCATCAATGGCCGCAAGTGGTGGACCTCCGGCGCCGGCGATCCGCGCTGCGCCGTGTTCATCACCATGGGCAAAACCGACCCAGAAGCTGCCCGCCACTCGCAGCAAAGCATGGTGCTGGTTCCCGCCAACACCCCCGGCATCAAGATCGTGCGCCCGCTCAACGTGTTTGGTTACGACGACGCTCCCCACGGCCACATGGAAGTGCTGTTTGAAAACGTCCGCGTACCCGTCAGCAACATTCTGCTGGGCGAAGGCCGTGGCTTCGAGATTGCCCAGGGTCGCCTTGGCCCGGGACGCATCCACCACTGCATGCGCCTGATTGGCCTGGCCGAACGTGCCCTGGAGCTGATGTGCAAGCGCGCCTCCCTGCGCGTGGCCTTTGGCAAGCCCATTGCCGCCCAGACCGTGACCCAGGAGCGTATTGCCGAAGCGCGTTGCAAGATCGACATGGCCCGCCTGCTCACGCTCAAGGCGGCCTGGATGATGGACGTGGCTGGCAACAAGTTCGCCAAGAACGAAATTGCAATGATCAAGGTCGTGGCTCCCAAGATGGCATGCGATGTCATCGACTGGGCCATCCAAGTACACGGAGGTGCCGGCATGTGTGATGACTTCCCGCTGGCTTACGCCTACACCAATGCGCGCACCCTGCGCTTTGCCGACGGCCCGGATGAAGTCCACCGCAACGCCATCGCCAAGTCCGAACTGGGCAAATACAACCCCAAGCCCAAAGCGGCTTGACCCCCATGAAAAACGGCGCCAGTGGCGCCGTTTTTTTTCACCCTACCAGGGTGCGCGACTCAGGCCTGACCACAGTTCATTCAAGTCAGCAAAACGCCACTGGGCCGGATCTTCGCGGCTGACAATCTTTTCGCCGGCACCGGGAAGCGAAAGATCAATGACCTCCGGAACAATGCGCATGTTCGACTTGGTCGAAAAGAACACCTTCACCGAGGGGGTAATCAGGGATTTTCCCGTCTGCTCCACCACCACGCCCAGGCGGCCAGAGGACAGCCGAACCAGCGACCCAATCGGGTAAATCCCCAGACTCTTCACGAACGCCTGAAACACCTGGCTGTCGAAATGCCCGTTGGCCCACTCGGCCATTTTGCGCAGGGACTCCGCGGGGTCCCAGCCGGACTTGTAAGGGCGGTTCGAGGTAATGGCGTCATACACGTCACAAACAGCCCCCATCTTGGCAAACAGGCTGATCTCATCGCCTCGCAGACCTTTGGGGTAGCCCGATCCATCGATCTTTTCGTGGTGGTGCAGGCACACGTCCAACACCATGGGGTCCACATGGCTGTCTGCCGCCAGCAGGCGATGACCTTCTGCCGGATGCGTCTTGATGATGGTGAACTCCGCTTCCGTGAGTTTGCCCGGCTTGTTCAGCACCTCCATGGGCATCATCGCTTTGCCCAAATCGTGCATCAAGCCGGATAGCCCGGCAGAACGGGTCTGCTGCTCATCCAGCCCCAGCTGCCTGGCCAGCGCGACCATCATGGCGCACACCGCTACCGAATGCATGTACGTGTAGTCGTCGGCCGTCTTGAGCCGCGCCAGGCTGATCAGGGCCCCGGGATTGCGGGTCACCGAATCTGCGATCTCCACCACCAGGTGCTGGGCGGCACGGGTGTCCACCGCCTTGCCCATGCGGGCTTCCTGAAACATGGAAATCACTGCCTGCTTGGACTGGTTGCAAATCCGGGTAGCACGCGCCACTTCAACAGCCGTCGAAACGATTGCCACCTCGCGCTGCACACCTGCAACACGCTGCAATTCCGCTTCGACTTGCGCGTCGGACTCGGCCTCAGACAATGCGGACTGTCCGGGTGCCACATCCAATCCCTTGCCAGAGTCGATCCAGACCTCCTTGATGCTGCTGGACAGGATGGTCTGGATGTCCTTGGGGTCCTGCAGGACAAAGCCGCTGCGCCAAAAGGGGTGCTCCATCCAGGAGCCGCAAAACTCCTTGATATACATGCCCAGCACCAACTGCTCAACGTCGATTTTCTTGAGCATAGGGATGCGGGTTGTCAAGTGGATGCGGTGCCAGGAAAATCAGTGCAGATGCCGGGGCTTTCTGCCGCCGCCATGGCCACCACCGTGGTTGCCACCCGACCCGCTCGGGGGCTTCCCCAGGGCCAGTGAGCTGACCAGCGTGTCAAACCGGTGCTCGAACAATTTATCCACCTGGGCTACCACGCCACCGAGTTCAGAGGCATCGAAATGGCGTTCCATCAGGTTGATGACATCCTGCACCAGCAAATCCCTTTGCACCTGCATGATGGCTGCCGGGTTGGGGCCTACAAACAGCATCACAAAATCATCCCGAGACTCACTGCCCGGCTGGGCGTCTTCCTCATCGAACTCGGCGTCGTAGAACGTTACCTCAATGGCAGCGCCGCCGTCCGCGAGTTCATTGAGGTTCATGCAAACCTCGTCCAGCGTCTGGCGAAAATCTTGATCACCTGCAACCGTCCAGCACATCTGCAACAGGTGCTCGTGCGCGTCAAACTTGATGCCCGGCTCGTCTTCATAGGAGCTGCCTGCACCGTCCGCCAGTGAACGGGCGCCGGCGTATTGCCACAAAGGTTTGAGCCCCTCCTGAAGCTGCTCAAACCCGACATCTGCGCGCAAAGGCACCTGTCCGTGAACATGGATTTCGAAGGGGGCGTTGTAGCGTGGCATAGGCTGAAGTGTAGGTGGTGCCCGAGACCGGAATCGAACCGGTACGCCCGTTATTCACGAAGCGGCGGATTTTAAGTCCGATGTGTCTACCAATTTCACCACTCGGGCGCGTTCGGTCTATTGTGAAACAAAAATGCCCCATCAGCGAACGTTGACGGGGCACTGAGGACCAAATAATTACTGGAGGCGCGGTCCGGAGTCGAACCGGACTAACCGGATTTGCAATCCGGGGCATAACCGCTTTGCTACCGCGCCGCTCTGTCTTCACCTAAAGAAAAAGGGAAGCTGCTTGCTTCCCTTTTCTAAAATATGGAGCGGGAAAAGAGTCTCGAACTCTCGACCTCAACCTTGGCAAGGTTGCGCTCTACCAACTGAGCTATTCCCGCGTTTCAAGCCTCAAATTATAGCGTGGTTTTTTTGGTTTTTTGCAAACTTCCGAAAAATTTTGCTGACCGCCTCGCTATCCGTTCAATGCTTGATCGAATCCTGCGATTGTACCGCAGGAACTGCCGCCGGCGTCGCCGCTACAGCCACAACCTCTTCTTCCGGCAAGGGCACGGGCAGGGTTTCCAGCGCCAGTTCCAGGACTTTGTCGATCCAGCGAACCGGGACAATCTCCAGACCATTCTTCACGTTCTCGGGAATGTCCTGCAAGTCCTTTGCGTTGGCTTCGGGAATCAGCACCATCTTGATGCCACCGCGCAATGCCGCCAGCAATTTTTCCTTCAGGCCACCGATCTCGGTTACCTCGCCACGCAAGGTAATCTCACCTGTCATGGCCACATCGCCACGCACCGGAATGCCTGTCAGGGCCGACACAAACGCCGTGGTCATGGCAGCGCCGGCACTGGGGCCATCCTTGGGGGTTGCACCGTCCGGCACGTGGATGTGAATGTCCTTCTTCTCGAACACTTCATCCTTGATGCCCAAACGGCGCGCCCGGCTGCGCACCACGGTGCGTGCGGCTTCGACGGACTCTTTCATCACGTCACCCAGGGAACCGGTGCGGGTGATGACGCCCTTGCCCGGTGTCAGCGCAGCCTCGATGGTCAGCAAATCGCCGCCCACTTCGGTCCACGCCAGCCCGACCACCTGCCCCACCTGGTTTTGCTGCTCTGCGCGCCCGTAGGTGTACTTGCGCACGCCCAGATAGTCGTTCAGGTTGTCCGCGGTCACCTTGACCTGCGGCTCCAGCTTCTTCAGCAGCAGGCCCTTCACCACCTTGCGGCAGATCTTGGACAGTTCCCGCTCCAGGGAGCGCACACCCGCTTCGCGGGTGTAGTACCGCACGATGTCGCGCACGGCGTCTTCGGCAATCGCCAGTTCGGAGTCCTTGACGCCGTTGTTCTTCATCTGCTTGGGCAGCAGGTAGGTGATGGCGATATTGGTCTTTTCGTCTTCGGTGTAGCCCGAGAGACGAATCACTTCCATACGGTCCAGCAGGGCCGATGGGATGTTCATGGAGTTGGAGGTGGCCACAAACATCACATCACTCAAGTCGTAGTCGACCTCGACATAGTGGTCACCGAACTTGTGGTTCTGTTCCGGATCCAGCACCTCCAGCAGCGCGCTGCTGGGGTCGCCACGGAAGTCGGTTCCCAGCTTGTCGATTTCGTCGAGCAGGAACAGGGGGTTACGCGTACCCACCTTGGTCAGGCTCTGGAGCACCTTGCCTGGCATGGCGCCAATGTAGGTCCGGCGGTGGCCGCGGATTTCGGCTTCGTCGCGCATGCCGCCCAGGGCCATGCGCACGTACTTGCGCCCGGTGGCCTTGGCAATGGACTGGCCCAGCGACGTCTTGCCCACACCCGGAGGGCCCACCAGGCACAAAATGGGGGCCTTGACCTTGTCCACGCGCTGTTGCACCGCGAGGTATTCCAGAATACGGTCCTTGACCTTGTCCAGCCCGTAGTGGTCTTCGTTGAGCACTGCCTCGGCGTTCGCCAGGTTGTGCTTGATCTTGGTCTTGGCCGTCCAGGGCAGGGCTACCAGCACATCAATGTAATTGCGCACCACGGTGGCCTCGGCCGACATGGGCGACATGAGCTTGAGCTTCTTCAGCTCGGCTTCCGCCTTCTTGAGCGCCTCCTTTGGCATCTTGGCGGCCTTGATCTTTTTCTCGATCTCCTCGATGTCCGCGCCCTCTTCGCCCTCGCCAAGCTCCTTCTGGATGGCCTTGACCTGTTCGTTCAGGTAGAAGTCGCGCTGGTTCTTCTCCATCTGGCGCTTGACGCGTCCGCGGATCTTCTTGTCCACATTCAGGATGTCAACTTCGCGTTCGATTTGCTCGAACAGGTTCTCCAGTCGGTCTTTCACGCTGGAAAGACCCAGCACGGCCTGTTTGCTGTCAAGCTTCAAGGGCAGATGGGCCGCAATGGTGTCGGCCAGGCGCCCAGCATCGTCAATGCTGGAAATGGAGGTCAGGATCTCGGGCGGAATCTTCTTGTTGAGTTTGACGTACTGGTCAAACTGCTGCATGACGGCACGGCGCAGGGCTTCCACCTCGCTGGCCTTGCCGTGGCCTTTTCCCGTACCGTCGGCCACGGCCTCGATGGGGGTCACATTGGCCGTGAAATGGGACTCGCCCTCCTCGATCTGGTTGACCGATGCGCGCTGATGGCCTTCCACCAGCACCTTGACGGTGCCGTCGGGCAGCTTGAGCATTTGCAGGATGGTGGATACGCAGCCGACATCGAACATGTCGGACACCACGGGATCGTCCTTGGCGGCAGCCTTCTGGGCCACCAGCATGATGCGCCGGTCCGCTTCCATGGCAGCCTCCAGAGCCTTGATGCTCTTGGGGCGCCCCACGAACAGGGGAATGACCATGTGCGGGAACACCACCACGTCACGCAAAGGCAACAGCGGCAGTTCAATCGGGAGAGCAGGCAAAGTAATATGGCCAGACATGGGGAACCTCTTAGTTACCTGTTGAATATGGTCCGTGAAGCCTGAATTTCAAGCGCACTGCCATTATCAAAGCAGCAGTGGCTTGAAAATTCAAATAAACCTGCGCAAAAACCTGTCATATCAGGCATTTGTGCGCCCCGGCCTCACGCCTTCTTGGCGATATCGCGGTAAACAAGCAGCGGTGGCTTGTTTTCGTCGATGGTGGTCTCGTCCACCACCACTTTTTCCACATTGGTGGCGTTGGGCAGCTCGTACATGGTGTCAATCAGGGACTGCTCCAGGATCGAGCGCAGGCCGCGGGCACCCGTCTTGCGGGCCAGTGCCTTGCGGGCGATCGCCTTGAGTGCCGCCGGACGGATTTCGAGTTCCGCACCTTCCAGGGCCAGCAGCTTGGTGTACTGCTTGACCAGGGCGTTCTTGGGTTCGGTGAGGATCTGCACCAGCGCATCTTCGGTCAACTCGGCCAGGGCAGCCACCACCGGCATGCGGCCCACCAGCTCGGGAATGAGCCCGAACTTGATCAGATCTTCGGGTTCCACTTCCTTGAACACATCGGTCAGGCTGCGCTGCTGCTTGCTCTGGACCGTGGCACCAAACCCGATGCCCGAGGACTGGGTACGGGCCTCGATGACCTTCTCCAGCCCCGCAAACGCGCCACCACAGATGAACAGGATGTTGGTCGTGTCGATCTGCACGAAGTCCTGGTTGGGGTGCTTGCGTCCGCCCTGGGGCGGCACGCTGGCCATGGTGCCTTCAATGAGCTTCAGCAACGCCTGTTGCACACCCTCGCCCGACACGTCACGGGTGATGGAGGGGTTGTCGGACTTGCGGGAAATTTTGTCGATTTCGTCGATGTAGACGATCCCGCGCTGGGCTCGCTCCACGTCGTAATTGCAGCTCTGCAGGAGCTTGAGGACAATGTTCTCCACGTCCTCGCCCACGTAACCGGCTTCGGTCAGTGTGGTGGCGTCCGCCATGACGAAGGGCACATCCAGCATGCGTGCCAGGGTTTGCGCCAGCAGGGTCTTGCCCGATCCGGTGGGACCGATGAGCAGGATGTTGCTCTTGGCCAGCTCCACATCGTCTTTCTTGGCTTTTTCCTTGTGGCGCAGGCGCTTGTAGTGGTTGTACACCGCCACGGCCAGCGTCCGTTTGGCGGGCTCCTGCCCGATCACGTAGTTGTCGAGATTGGCCTTGATTTCCGATGGCGTGGGCAAATCGCTACGCGCCTCGGCGCCTTCGGTCGTGGCGGGCAACTCGTCGCGGATGATCTCGTTGCACAGGTCAATGCACTCATCGCACACAAACACCGATGGTCCTGCGATCAGTTTCTTGACCTCGTGCTGACTCTTGCCACAAAACGAGCAGTACAGGGTTTTTTCGCTGGAAGAGCCTTTTTTCTCGGCCATGGGGTGACTGCCTTTTCGGTGAATGTCCGAATGATACTCAAATACAAAAGGGGCGGCCGCGCCGCCCCACATACCGCTTGAACGGTGTCTTTTCTATCTCAAGCGCGCTTGGAAATGACCTGATCAATCAGGCCATACTCCTTGGACTCCTCGGCCGACATGTAGTAGTCACGCTCCGTATCCTTCGCAATGCGCTCCAGGGGCTGCCCGGTGCGTTCGGCCAGGATCTTGTTGAGCTGCTCGCGTGTCTTCAGGATTTCGCGCGCCGCAATCTCGATCTCGGTTGCCTGCCCCTGGCTGCCACCGGACGGCTGGTGAATCATCACCTTGGAGTTAGGCAACGAGAACCGCTTGCCCTTGGCCCCGGCCGCCAGCAAAAAGGCGCCCATGCTGGCCGCCATGCCAGTGCACAGTGTGGACACGTCGGGCTTGATGAAGTTCATGGTGTCATAAATGGCCATGCCCGCACTCACCGAACCACCGGGTGAGTTGATATAGAACGAAATATCCTTGTCCGGGTTTTCGCTTTCCAGGAACAGGAGCTGCGCCACCACCAGATTGGCGGTCTGGTCGTTGACCGGGCCCACCAGGAAGATCACCCGCTCCTTGAGCAGGCGCGAGTAGATGTCGTAGGAGCGCTCGCCCCTGCCCGACTGCTCGATAACCATGGGGATCATGCCCAGTGCCTGTGTTTCCATGTTGCCTGCCGCTCCGTATTTCACATTCATAGCGTCTCCAAAGAAGGATACTTACTGTACCGAAAAACCAATCCCTGAAAGCAAATGGGGCTTGCCTGCAGAACTACAAGCCCTGCCCAAGCCCCTTATGCCGCCAAGCCGTTCGCCTTTTCAGCGAACTGGCACTCAGTTTTGGCCCATCAGCTCGTCGAAGGAGATGGATTTGTCGCTGACCTTGGCCTTGGACAGCACAAAGTCGGTGACGTTGTTCTCAATCACCACCGCCTCAACTTCGGCCATGCGGCGGTTGTCGCTGTAGTACCAGCGCACCACGTCAGCCGGCTTTTCGTAGCTGGCGGCCAGTTCGTCAATGTGGGCCTTGATCTGCTCGGGCTTGGCTTGCAGTCCGTTGCTGTGCACCAGTTCGGCCACCACCAGACCCAGCCGCACGCGGCGCTCGGCCTGGGGACGGAACATGTCTTCGGGGATGGGCGCCTTGTCGGCGTCCTTGATGCCGCGCTGCTTCAGGTCGGCGCGCGCGCCTTCAACCATGCGCTCAAGCTCGCCCTGCACGCTGGATTTGGGCAGGTCGAGTTCGGCCTTGGACAGCAAGGCATCCATCACGACTTGCTTGTTGCGGGCCAGCAGGCGGTATTTGACTTCGCGCTCCAGGTTCTTGCGGATATCAGCGCGCAGGCCGGCCACGGTGGCTTCGGCGATGCCCAGGGACTTGGCCAGTGCGTCGTCCACTTCGGGCAGATGGGCGGCTTCCACCTTCTTCAGGGTCACCAGGAAGTCGGCGGTCTTGCCGGCCACATCCTTGCCATGGTAATCCGCAGGGAACGCCAGCGGGAACGTCTTGCTCTCGCCCGACTTCATGCCACGCACGGCGTTTTCAAACTCCTTGAGCATCTGGCCATCGCCCACGATGAACTGGAAGGCCTCGGCCTTGCCGCCGGCAAAGGGTTCACCGTCGATCTTGCCTTCGAAGTCCACCGTCACGCGGTCGGTGTCCTGGGCTGCGGCGTCCTGGGCGCGCTGGGCGAAGCTGCGGCGCTGCTTGCGCAGGATGTCCACGGTCTTGTCGATGGCTTCTTCCGTCACTTCGGTGCTGATCTTTTCCACTTCGGCCGTGGACAGATCGCCGATCTTGACCTCCGGGAACACCTCAAACACCGCATCAAAAGCCATCTGGCCTTCGGGCGACGCTTCGTTCTCGGTAATGCGGGGCTGACCGGCCACGCGCAGCTGGGCTTCGTTGGCCGCGGTGGAGAAAGCCTCACCGACCTTGTCGTTCATCACTTCGTAGTGGACCGAATAGCCATAGCGCTGGGCCACCACGTTCATGGGGACCTTGCCGGGACGGAAACCGTCCATCTTGACCGTGCGCGCCAACTTGCGCAAACGGGACTCCACCTCCGACTGGATCACGCCCACGGGCAGTGTCAGCGTGATTTTTCGCTCCAGCTTTTCCAGAGTTTCTACAGTAACGGCCATGATTCACTCCTAAATATTGGTGTTTGCAGGGCTTTCACCTGCGACATTGCGGAAATGCCATGCCTGGATGGTGCGCGGGGGGGGACTCGAACCCCCACACTGTTGCCAGCGTCAGGACCTAAACCTGGTGCGTCTACCAATTTCGCCACCCGCGCAAAAAACAAAAATGGGGGTCAAAAACCCGTGCAGACACAGCCTGCATGGTTTTGACCACCCACTTGAAATCGGTCAACCGGCTATTTTAACCTGCTGCGGGAGCCTCCCGCTTCACTTTGAACCACGCCGCGTACATGGCCGGCAACGCCAGCAGTGTCAGCACCGTGGCGACGACCAGCCCGCCCATGATGGCTACCGCCATGGGGCCCCAGAAAACCGAGCGCGACAGCGGAATCATGGCCAGCACGGCAGCGGCGGCCGTCAGCACGATGGGGCGCAGCCGGCGCACGGCGGACTCCACAATGGCGTCCCAGGTCGGCACACCGGCCGCGCGGTCCTGCTCGATCTGGTCGATCAGAATCACCGAGTTGCGCTGGATCATGCCCATCAGGGCAATCACGCCCAGCAAGGCCACGAAGCCAAACGGTCGGCCGGAAACCAGCAGGGCCGCAGCCACACCGGCAATACCGAGCGGGCCGGTCAGGAACACCAGCATGGCGCGGCTGAAGCTGTGCAGCTGCAGCATCAGCAGCGTGAAAGTGACGAACAGCATGACAGGAATACCGGCTGCAATGGACGCCGAGCCCTTGCTGCTCTCTTCCACCGCGCCGGCCACCTCGATGCGATACGCCGTCAGGCCCTTGGCCTTCCAGCCGGCTTCCAGCGCCCGCAGCTTGGGCAGCAGTTCGGCTGTGACGGTGGCGCCCTGCAGGCCTTCCACGATGTCACCCTGGACGGTAATGGAGTAATCACGCCCGTCGCGCCACATCACGCCCGGCTCCCACGCAAAAGTGGGCTTGGCGATCTGCGTCAGCGGAATCGACTTGCCACTGGCCGTGGGCAGGTAGGCGTTGCCGATGTCGGTGATGGCATTGCGCTCGTCCAGCGGCTGGCGCAGCACGATGTCGATCAGCTTGTCACCCTCGCGGTACTGGCCCACGGTAGTTCCCGACAGGATGGTCTTGGAGGCCTGGGCAATGGACTGGCTGGTCACGCCCAGGGCGCGTGCCTTGGTCTGGTCCACTTCCAGGCGCAGCACCTTGACCGACTCGTTCCAGTTGTCATTCACGCCGCGCATGTTGGTGCTGGCGCGCAGGATGGCCTTGACCTCGTCGGCGCGCGCGCGCAGCACCTGCGGCTCACCGCCGACCACGCGGAACTGCACCGGATACGGCACCGGTGGGCCGTTGGGCAGGATCTTGATACGGGCCCGCACCTCGGGGAACTCCTGCGCCACCAGCGTCTGCAAGCGCACGCGCAGGGGTTCGCGCAGCTTCAGGTCCTTGGGCTGGATGATGATCTGCGACACATTGCTCTGCTGGAAGATGGCATCCAGCGGCAGGTAGAAGCGCGGCACGCCCGAGCCCACCCAGGTGGTGACGCTCTGCACATCGGACTCCTGCATGAGGCGCGCCTCGATGCGCTTGGTGATTTCCTCATTGGCGGCGAAGGCCGTGCCTTCCGGGTACCACACGTCCAGCAGGATTTCCGGGCGCGAAGAGTCGGGGAAGAACTGCTGCTGCACCTTGCCCATGCCAGCAATGCCCAGCGCAAACATCAGCACCGTGGCGCCAATGGTCATCCAGCGGTGCTGCACGCACCAGTTCACCGCCTTGCGGAAGGTGTTGTAGAACGGGGTGTCAAACAGCTCGTGCGGCTGGCCGCCCGTGGTCTCCTGGCCCGGTGACTGCTGCGCGGTAGCATGCGGCTTCACCTTGAGCAGCACCGTGCCCAGGTACGGCACGAAATACACCGATACGAACCAGCTCAGAACCAACGCCAGCACCGTCACGCCGAAGATGGCGAAGGTGTACTCGCCCGTGGACGAGCGGGCGATACCAATGGGCAGAAAACCCACGGCGGTAATCAGCGTGCCCGTCAACATGGGCATGGCCGTGATCTCGTAGGCGAAGGTGGCCGCGCGCACCTTGTCGTAACCCTCCTCCATCTTGCGCACCATCATTTCCACGGCAATGATGGCGTCGTCCACCAACAAGCCCAGGGCGATGATCAGCGAGCCCAGCGATATCTTGTGCAGGCCTATGCCCCAGTACTGCATGCCCAGGAAGGTGACCGCCAGCACCAGCGGAATGGTGATACCCACCACCAGGCCGGGGCGAAAGTCCACGTACCAACGCCGCCACAGCGGGTGCTGGCCCTCGCGCTTGTGCAGCCCCAGACTGAGGAAACTCACGCCCAGTACCACCACCACGGCCTCGATCAGCACGCCAATGAATTCATTGACCGACTTGGCCACGGCCGTGGGCTGGTCCTGCACCTCGACCAACCGGATGCCGGCCGGCAAGGTGGCGCCGATCTTCTCGGTGGCGACCTTGAGCGCCTTGCCCATGGCGATGATGTCGCCACCTTTGTTCATGGACACGCCCATGCCAATGATCTGCTTGCCCTGGTAACGCACCTTGACCTGGGCCGGGTCGACGTAACCGCGCTTGACCTCGGCAATGTCACCCAGACGCAGCTGGTTGCCGCTGGCACCGCGGATGGGCATGGCACGCAGGTCCTCCACTGCCTCGAATTGGCCGCCCACGCGCACCTGCAGCACATCCACCGGCGTCTGCATCGTGCCGGCGCCTTCGATGGCGTTCTGCTGGTTGAGTTGGGCCAGCACCTGGTTCATGTCCAGCCCCAGCTGGGCCAGGCGCTTTTGCGAGATCTCGATGTAGAGCTTTTCGTCCTGCACACCATAGAGCTCGACCTTGTTGACGTCGGCCACCTTGAGCAGCTTCTGGCGCACATCGTCGGCAAAGGTCTTGACCTCGGCATCGGAGAAGCCATCGGCCTGCAGGGCGTAGATCACGCCGTACACATCACCAAATTCGTCGTTGAAGAACGGGCCCTGCACACCACCGGGCAGGGTGTAGCGCATGTCGCCCACCTTCTTGCGCACCGTGTACCAGGTGTTGGCCACGTCGGTGCCGCGGGTGGAGTCCTTCACCTGGAACAGGATGGTGGTCTCGCCGGGCTTGGAATAGCTGCGGATCTTGTCGGCGTTGGGCACTTCCTGCAGGGTGCGCTCGATCTTGTCGGTCACCTGCTCGGCCATCTGCTGGGCGGTGGCGCCGGGCCAGAAGGCGCGCACCACCATCAGGCGAAAGACAAAGGGCGGGTCTTCATCCTGCCCGAGCTGGAAGAAGGCCGCCGTGCCCAGAACCATGAGCACGATCATCAGGAACTTGGTCAGCGGAACATGGTCCACCGCCCAACGCGAGAGGTTGAACCCCTTCTCGGGGTGCAGATGCTGGTCGGACATGGTCAAATCACTTTCCCGACGCAGCGGAAGCAGCCGGAGCGGCTGGGGTTGGACTGGATGGCGCTACAGAATTCGTAGCTGCCTGCGCAGCGTTTACGGGTGCTGAAGCCTGTTTTTCCTTGTAAATGGTGACCTTCTGGCCGGGCGAGAGCACGTGCACGCCCGCCACAACCACCTGCATGCCGGGCTGCAGGCCGCTGGATACCACAACATCGTTGCCGTCGGCCGTGGCAATCACCACCGGCTGCAACTTGACCGTCATGCTGGCCGTGTCCAGCACCCACACAGCAGAGGACTGGCCGTCCTGGCGGAAGGCGCTGGTGGGCAGCTTCACCACCTGGGCGCCGCTGCGGTCCAGCGACTGCGGTACCACAGCCACCGTGCTGCCCAGCACCAGCGCATCGCTGGCGGGCATGGAAACCTTGACAGTGAAAGTGCGCGTCACCGGGTCGGCGCTGGCCGCCACCTCGCGCACGCTGCCCTTGAGCACGCCGCTGGCGCCCCACACCCGCACGTCCACGGCGGAGCCTACCTTCACGTGCGTCACTTTATCCTCCGGCACGGCAAACACCACGTCGCGCGGGCCGTCCTGGGCAATGCGCACCACCGGGGTTCCGGCAGCCACCACCTGGCCGGGTTCGGCCTCAATGGCGGTCACCACGCCCGACACGTCCGCCACCAGAGTGGTGTACGCGGCCTGGTTGCCCTGGCCCGACCACTGCGCCTGCGCCTGGTCCGCCTGGGCCTGGGCCGCCTTCAGGGCCGCCTCACGCCGCTCCAGTTCGGCACCGCTGATGAAGTTCTGCTCGCGCAACTCCTTGTAGCGCTTGAAATCGGCCGCCGCCAGATCCCGGTTGGTCGTTGCTGCCGCCAGTTGCGCCTGCGCGGCCTGCGCCGCTAGCTTGTAGTCCTGCGGATCCAGCTGCGCCAGCACCTCGCCGGCCTTCACGCGCTGCCCCAGTTCGGCTTGGCGCCGCACGATCTTGCCCCCCACGCGAAAGCCCAGCCGGGACTCCACCCGCGCCCGCACTTCGCCGGCAAACTCGGCGCCCGACTGCATGCCCTGCGCCCCCACCGTCAGGATCTTGACCGCCCGGACGGGCTCTTCCGTCGGGGCGGGTTTGGAACAGGCGCTCAGTGCCAAGGCGGCTGCGATGAGCGTCGCGACGAGGGGTGTGGATGGAGTGGACATGGAAGTGCCGTAAAAAGAAGGAAAAACAGTGGCGTGTATTTTAATGACCAATTGGTTAGTAATTTAGGGTAAACGCGAATATCTGTCAACTGACCGGGCCGCCGGGGATCATCCCAGGACGGATAATCCGCCCGAACAAGGACCTGCCCCATGCCCATCTACGAATACGCCTGCCGCGACTGCGGCAACCAATTTGAGACCCTGGTACGTGCCAGCGATACCCCCGAGTGCCCCCGCTGCCATTCCACCCAGCTGGAAAAGCTGCTGTCGGTTTTTGCCACCACGGGCGACTCGGCCAAGGCCGCGCCGGTCATGCCCGGCGGGTGTGGATCGTGCGGGCACCCCGGCGGGCCCGGGGCGTGCGGAATGGGGTAAGCCCAAGACAATGCATACTCCATAGGGTATATTCAGACGACTGAGGCTGCCCCATCTACCGCGACATCCGCGGTTCAGCCTGACAAGGAGTTGTATGAATTTCCCGGCATTGCTCGAAAACTATTGGCCATTCCTGGCGCTGGGCCTCTGGTTCGCGTACAAGTGGTGGAATTCCCGGCGCGTCGTGGCCCTGCTGCCCGCGCTCAAGCAGCGGGGCGCAGTCCTGGTTGACGTGCGATCGGCCGCGGAGTTTGCAGGCGGGAGCGCCCCCGGCACCGTCAACATCCCCCTACAGGAATTGGGCCGCCGGCTGGGCGAGATCCCCAAGACCGCGCCGGTTGTGGTCTGCTGCGCCAGCGGAACCCGCAGTGGCATGGCCAAAATGCTGCTCAGAAAGAACGGCTACCCGGAGGTCCATAACGTCGGAACCTGGAGCAAGCTCCTGGGCTGAGCGTCCCAGCACGGGCATGGCGCCGCACAAGGCAAAATCGGCACCATGCAGACCCCTTTGGCCACCAGCCCGCCCCCCGTCACCCACTACGAAAACTTCCCCGTCGCCTCGTGGCTGTGCCCGGCCCACTTGCGCCGCCCCATTGCCGCCATCTACCACTTCGCCCGCACGGCGGACGACATCGCCGACGAGGGCGATGCCAGCGCGCCGCAGCGCCTGGACGAACTGCAGGCCTACCGCCACGACCTGAGCGCCGCCTGCCAGGCCGCACCCGAACCCAGCTCGCGCTGGCCGCAGGTGTTTGGGCCGCTGCACGCCGCCATCCGGACCCACCAGCTGCCGCCCCAGCTGCTGCACGATCTGCTGGACGCTTTTGTGCAGGACACCCGGCAGTCCGCCGCCGGCGCGGGCTACGCCACGCAAGCCGAACTGCTGGACTACTGCCGCCGCTCGGCCAACCCGGTCGGGCGGCTGCTGCTGCACCTGTATGGCGTGACTGACGCGCTGGCGCTGGAACGCAGCGACGCCATCTGCACCGCCCTGCAACTCATCAATTTCTGGCAGGACCTGAGCGTGGACATTCCCCGCGGCCGCTACTACCTGCCGCAGGACGACTGCGCCCGGCTGGGCGCCTCCTGGCACGACGTGCTGGAGCGCCGGCAGACGGAATCAGCTACCAAATTGATAGCTGTCTGCGCAGATTCTGCAAGGGCCAGCATGCTCAAAGGTGCCCCATTGGTGCACCAGATCCCCGGGCGCGCCGGCTGGGAACTGCGCCTGGTGGTGCAAGGCGGCCTGCGCATCCTGGACAAAATCGAGGCCCTGCACTTTGCCACGCTGAACCAGCGCCCTACCCTGCGCGCGTGGGACTTTCCGGTGATGCTCTGGCGCGCGCTGTGGATGTAACAATACAGCCATGACCCCTGCGCAATACGTCCAGCAAAAAGCCGCCGCCTCGGGCAGCAGCTTCTACTACGCCTTCCTGTTCCTGCCGACCTCCCGCCGGGCTGCGATCACCGCTTTTTATGCCTTTTGCCGCGAGGTCGATGACGTGGTGGACGACATGGTGGACATGGGCGTGGCCCACACCAAGCTCGCCTGGTGGCAGGGTGAAGTGGCCCAGGCGTTTGCCGGACACCCCACCCACCCGGTGATGCAGGCCCTGATGCCGCTGACGACCGAATTCGGCATCGAGCAGCGCCACCTGCAGGCCGTGATCGACGGCTGCCAGATGGACCTGGAGCAGACCCGCTACCTGGACTACCCCGCCCTGCAACGCTACTGCCACCTGGTGGCCGGCGTCGTGGGAGAGGTGGCCGCGAAGATCTTCGGCCAGACCCAGGAGCAGACCACGCGCTATGCCCACACGCTGGGGCAGGCCCTGCAGCTCACCAACATCATCCGTGACGTCGGCGAAGACGCCCTGCGCGGACGCATCTACCTGCCCGTCAACGAGCTGCAGCAGTTTGACGTCAAGGCACACGAAATCCTGAAACGCCAGGGCGCCGATGGCGATGCCACCGATTTCCAGCGCCGCTTCCAGGCCCTGATGGCCTTCCAGGCCGCACGCGCCCACCGCCTGTACGACGAAGCGCTGGCCCTGCTGCCCGACGCCGACCGCCGCGCGCAAAAACCCGGCCTGATGATGGCCAGCATCTACCGCACCCTGCTGCGCGAAATCGAACGCGACCAGTTCCAGGTGCTGAACCAGCGCACCAGCCTGACGCCCGTGCGCAAACTGTGGTTGGCCTGGAAGGTCCAGGCGCTGGGACGCGTGTGAAAGTCGCCGTCGTCGGTGCCGGGTGGGCGGGCATGGCGGCAGCCGTAGCGGCCAGCGAAGGCGGGCACGCGGTCACGGTTCTTGAATCAGCCCGCACCCTGGGCGGGCGGGCACGGGCCCTGAGCGTGCCCCTGCCCGACGGCACCGAAGCCACGCTGGACAATGGCCAGCACATCCTGATCGGCGCCTACACCGACACCCTGCGCCTCATGCGCCATGTGGGCGTGGACGCCGGAGCCACCCTGCTGCGCAGCCCCCTGTCCCTGCCCTTTGTCGACGGCAGCGGCCTGCAGACGCCCGCCTGGGCCGCCGCCTGGCCGGCGCCGCTGGACGCCCTGGCCGCCATGGCCACGGCGCGCGGCTGGACTTGGCGTGACCGGCTGTCCCTGCTGCGGGCCTCCCTGTCCTGGCAACGCGCGCGGTTCGCCTGCGCACCGCAGTTGTCCGTGGCGCAACTGTGCCGCGGCCTGGCGCCGCGCGTGCTGCAGGAACTGATTGAACCCCTGTGTGTCTCGGCCCTCAACACCCCGGCGGACCAGGCCAGCGCCCAGGTCTTTCTGCGGGTGCTGAAAGACGCCCTGTTTGGCGTGCGCGGCGGCTCCCACCTGCTGCTGCCCCGCACCGACCTGACGGCCCTGTTCCCTGCCGCCGCGGCGCACTGGCTCACGCAGCGCGGCGGGCAGGTACACACCGGCCAGCGGGTGGAGCAACTGCGCTGGGAGGCGGGGCACTGGCATCTGGACGGCACCGCCTTTGATCGCGTGATCTGGGCCACTTCAGCATCCGAAGCAAGCCGCGCCCTTGTGGAATGTGCGCAGACAGCTCCTGATTTCATAGCAAAACCCCTGTGCGGCTGGTCTGAACCGGCCGCTGCGCTGCGCTTTGAAGCCATTGCCACGGTCTATGCCTGGGGCGACGGCGCCCGCTTGCCGCATGCCATGCTGGCCCTGCGCACCACGGCACAGGCCCCCGCCCAATTCGTGTTCGACCGCGCCCAGCTCGGCGGCCCCGCAGGCTTGCTGGCCTTCGTGGTGAGCGCCAGCCATGGCCCGCGCGAGGCCCTGCAGGCGGCGGTGCTGGCCCAGGCGGCCCAGCAGCTCGCCCCGCTGGGGCTGCCCCCCCTGCAGGCCGTGCAGACCGTGGTGGAAAAACGCGCCACCTTTGCCTGCAGCCCCAGGCTGGAACGCCCCCCCCAGCTCATTGCGCCCGGCCTGTACGCCGCGGGGGACTATGTCGCCGGCCCCTACCCCGCCACCCTGGAAGGGGCGGTGCGCAGCGGCTGGGAGGCCGGCCATGCCCTGCCGCCTGTTTCCACCACTCCACCCCACCCCGACCGCCCATGAACACCACCAGCCTGCCCAGTGTCCAGTTGCGCCTGACGATTGCACCCGAATCGCTGGGCTTTGCCAGCACCGCCGAGCTGGTGCAGCAGCCTCTGCCGTGGATCGGGCAGGAACGGGCTGAAAAGGCCGCCCGTTTCGGCCTGGCCATGGACCAGCCCGACTACAACCTGTTCGTGCTGGGCGAAGTGGGCAGCGGACGCTCGTCCCTGCTCAGCCAGGTGATGCACGAGGCAGCGGCCAGCCGACCTGTGCCGCCGGACCTGTGCTATCTGCACAACTTCGACGCCCCCGAACACCCGCGCGCCCTGCGCATGCCGCCCGGCCAGGGGCGCCAGTTGCGCCAGCTCATGGCCAAACTCACGCACACGCTGCAAAAGGAGATTCCCCTGCGCTTGGGCAGCGAAGACTTCAAGTCCGAAAGCGAGCACATCCAGAACGCCTACAAGCAGGAAGAGTCCAAGGCCTATGCGGAGCTCGATGCCTTTGCCGAGGCGCGCCACTTTTCGCTGTTCCGCGAATCCGGGCATCTGGTGTTCACGCTGGTGGGGGACCAGGGACGCGCCCTGACCGAGGGAGAGGCCCACGCCCTGCCCAAGGAACGCCGCGCCGAGATCGACCAGGCCGAACAGGAACTGCGGGGGGAGATTACGCGCTTCATGGAAACCATGCGCCCCATCGAGCGGGTGATGAACGAAGCGCTGTCCGCCCTGCGCCGCCAGGTCGTCAAGCCCGTGCTGGACCATGAGCTGCAGGACATCCGCAACAGCCTGAAAAAGCAGATCAAGGACTCCGTCAAGCTCGGCGCCTACCTGGACCAGGTGCTGCACGACGTTCTGGAACACCTGGAACTCTTCAGCCCGTCGGACGAAGAGGAAGACGAGGAAGCGCGCCGCGAAGCCCTGGCGCAGCTGCTGATGCGCTACCGCGTCAACCTGGTGGTGGACAACGAGGGGCGCACCGGCGCGCCCGTCATCATCGAGCAGAACCCGGTGTTTCGCACGCTGTTTGGCAGCGTCGAGTACCAGGCCGAGGAAGACGTGTTGATGACCGACTTCTCCCGCGTCCGCGCCGGCAGCCTGCTCAAGGCGCACGGGGGCTTCTTGCTGCTGCAGCTGCGCGACCTGCTGACCGATGAGTTGGCCTGGGAAAAACTGCGGCGCTTCCTGCGCAGCGGGCGCGTGCAGATCGAGGAGCCCGGCACCGCCATGATGCCCATGGCCGCCGTGTCGCTGGAACCCGAGGCGGTGGACGCCGAGGTCAAGATCATCCTCATCGGTTCCGTGGAGCACTACTACGCCCTGCAGGAAGGCGACCCCGAGTTTGCGCGGCGCTTTCGCGTCAAGGTGGACTTTGCCGAAAGCTTTGCCGCCAGCGACGATACCCGCACCGGCACCGCCATCTTCGTCGCGCACGCCTGCCGCAAGCTGGGCCTGCCCCACTTCTCGGCCGGCGCCGTGGCACGACTGCTGGAAGATGCCCACCGCGAGGCCGACGACCAGACCCGCCAGAGTGCCAACTTTGCCCGCATCGAGTCCCTGGTGGCCGAGAGTGCTGCCATCTGCCGCACCCGCGCGGGCAGCGCCGGCAACGGCGACACCCTGGTCAACGCCGCCGATGTGGAGCAGGCCCTGGCCGCACGCCGCCTGCGCCACGACTACCCCGAACAGCGCCTGCGCGAGTCCATTTCCGACGGCGACCGCCTGATTTCCCTGAACGGTGAACACGTAGGCCAGCTCAACGGCCTGACGCAGATCGATCTGGGCGACTGGCGCTTTGGCCTGCCCGTGCGCGTGACCGCGCGCACCCATGCCGGCAACGAAGGGCTGATGAACATCGAGCGCGAGGTCGAAATGTCGGGCCCCATCCACGACAAGGGCGTGCTGATCCTGCACAGCTACCTCATAGCCCTGTTTTCCCACATGGCGCCGCTGGCACTGAACGCCTCCATCGTGTTCGAGCAGGAATACAGCGGCGTGGAGGGCGACTCGGCTTCATGCGCCGAGTTGTACGCCGTGCTGTCGTCCCTGTCGGGACTGCCCCTCAAGCAGGGCATTGCCGTCACCGGTGCCGTCAACCAGCACGGCGAAGTGCTGCCGGTGGGTGGCATCAACGAGAAGATCGAAGGCTGGTTCCGCGTCTGCGAGGCCGCCGGCCTGGACGGCCAGCAGGGCGTGCTGATTCCCGCGCGCAACCGCCGCCACCTGATGCTGGAACCGCAGGTGCTGGACGCGGTCGACCAGGGGCTGTTCCACATCTACACCGCCACCCACGTGCGCGAGGGGCTGGAGCTGCTCACCGCCCACCCCTCCGGCATGACCGCCCCGGTGGGGCCGTACCCGGCCGACAGCGTGCTCGGCCACGCCGAGCAGACCCTGGCGGCGTACCGCCGTGCCTGCCAGCAAACCCGCCGGCGCAGGCCCCGCAGCTGATTCGGGTATTCCCCGCAAGGCCATTGCGTATGATGGGCGCCAAAAAAGGAGACGCCGTTCATGCACATTGCCCTGAAAATCGTGGCCGCCACGGTCACCGCAGCCGCCGTCGCGGCCGGTGGCGCCATTGCCTGGCACATCCATACCAAGCAACCCGTGCGCAGCGGCACCGTGGCCCTGCAGAAGCTGCAGGCCCCGGTGAGCGTGGCCTATGACGAGCGGGGCGTGCCCCACATCCGCGCCGGCAACGAAACCGACCTGTACCGCGCACTGGGCTACGTGCACGCGCAGGATCGCCTGTTCCAGATGGAAATGGTGCGCCGCCTGGCCCAGGGCGAACTGGCCGAAGTGCTGGGCCCCAAGCTGCTCGACACCGACAGGCTGTTTCGCACCCTGGGCATTCGCGCACGCGCCCAGGACATGGCCGCCAGGATGGACCCCGCAACCCCGTCCAACCAGGCCCTGCTGGCCTACCTAGACGGCATCAACCAGTACCAGGCCGGCCACCCCGCGCCGCTGGAGTTCGACATCCTGGGCATTCCCAAACGCCCTTTCACGCCGCAAGACACTTTTGCCGTCTCGGGCTACCTGGCGTACAGCTTTGCTGCCGCCTTCAAGACCGAACCGGCGCTGACCTACATCCGCGACAAGCTGGGCCCCGACTACCTGCGCGTGTTTGACCTGGAGTGGCACCCCGAAGGCGTGCTGGGCGCCACGGCGGCGGCCCGCCTGCCGCAGCAGCCGGCGCTGGCCCTCAACGCCAAGGACTGGCAGGGCCTGAGCCAACTGGCCCAGCTCAGCCAAGACGCGCTGGACGCAGCCGGCGTGCCCGCCTTTGAAGGCAGCAACGCCTGGGCCATCTCCGGCCAGCGCACCGCCAGCGGCAAACCCCTGCTGGCCGGCGACCCGCACATTGCCTACTCGGCACCCGCCGTCTGGTACGAAGCCCACCTGAGCGCCCCCGGCTTCGAGCTGTACGGCCACTACCAGGCACTCAACCCCGTTGCCCTGCTGGGGCACAACGGGCAGTTTGGTTGGAGCCTGACCATGTTCCAGAACGACGACGTGGACCTGGTGGCCGAAAAGACCAACCCCGCCAATGCCAACCAGGTCTGGGTGCGTGGCGCCTGGACCGAGCTGCAAAGCCGCAGCGAGACCATCAAGGTCAAAGGTGCGGCGGACGTGCAGCTGACCCTGCGCCGCTCACCCCATGGCCCCATCATCACGGACGCCTTCAAGGACAGCCTGGGCACCACCCCCATCGCCATGTGGTGGGCATTCCTGGAAACCGAAAATCCGGTGCTGGAGGCCTTCTACGACCTGAACCGCGCCAACACCCTGGAGAAGGCCCGCCACGCGGCGGAAAAGATCCACTCCCCCGGCCTCAACGTGGTGTGGGCCAGCGCCAGTGGCGACATCGGCTGGTGGGCGGCCGCCAAGCTGCCCATCCGCCCGGAAGGCGTGAACCCCACGTTCATTCTGGACGGCAGCACCGGTGAGGCCGAGAAGACCGGCTTCTACAACTTCGCCTTCAACCCGCAGGAAGAAAACCCGGCCCGCGGCTACATCGTGTCGGCCAACCACCAGCCGCAACCGGTCAGCGGCGTGCCCGTGCCCGGCTACTACAACCTGGCCGACCGGGCCCAGCGCCTGGACTCCGTGCTGCGCGACCCCAAGAACAAATGGAACACCGCAGCCGCGCAGGCCCTGCAGCTTGACAGCGGCAACGGCTACGGCCCACGCACGCTCGCCGCGCTGCTGCCCATCCTCAAGGCCGTCGTCACCGACCCCTACGAAAAGGCGTTCCTGGAACCCCTGGAGTTGTGGAACGGCGACTACACCACCGACGGCATCGCCCCCCTGCTGTTCAGTCAGATGCTGTACGAGCTGGCGCATGAGGCCATGGCCGACGAAATGGGCGAGGTCCAGTTCGCCAACCTGCTCAAGACCCGGGCGCTGGACAGCGCACTGCCCCGGCTGGCCGCCGACGCCAACTCACCCTGGTGGGACAACGTGAAGACCAAACAGGTGGAAAACCGGTTCGAAACCATGCGTATCGTCTGGGGCAACACGCTGCGGCACCTGGAAGGCCTGTACGGGAAGGACCTGCTGAAGTGGAACTGGGGCCGCGCGCACACCCTCACCCACAACCATCCGCTGGGCATGCAAAAGCCGCTGAACCTGCTGTTCAACGTCGGACCGTTCCCGGTACCGGGCGGGCGCGAGACGCCCAACAACTTCTCCGGCAGCATCGGCCCGGCACCCTGGGCGGTGAGCTACGGCCCCTCCACCCGGCGGGTCATTGACTTTGCCGACGCCAGCAAATCCGTGGGGATCAACCCGGTCGGCCAAAGCGGCGTGCTGTTTGACGCCCACTACTCCGACCAGGCCGAACGCTTCGTGGCCGGTGTGTATGTGCCGCAGTACCTGAGCGAGGCAGACGTCAAGGCCCACACGCAAAGCACGCTGACATTGCGCCCTTGAACAGCCGGGGCAGGCGGCCAAATTGAGCGACTAATCGGCCTCCGTGCGGCCCAACAGGTCGCACAGTTCGGCCAGGTCGGCCACCGTGGCATGTGGCTGCCGGGTCTGGGTCCACAGGTGATCCTCCCGGTTGATCCACGCGGTCTGCATGCCTGCGTCCAGGGCGCCCAGCACGTCCAACGCGGCGTCATCGCCCACGTGCAGCACGTCCTCGGCCGGGACCCTGGCAGCGCGTGCGGCCACCTGGAATATGCGCGGGTCAGGCTTGCCGACCCCCACGTCCCGGGCGCTGATGCTGGCGCAAAAGAATTCACCCACGCCGATCTGGTGCACGTCGGCATTGCCGTTGGACAGCGCCACGATGGGCAGACGCCCCGCCAGCCACGCCAGCGCCGGCCGGACGTCCTCGAACAGGGTCACCTGCATGCGCTGCGCCATGAACACGTCCAGTGCCGGCTCGGCCAGCGCCGCGTCGTCACCGGCTCGCTGCAGAGCCAGGCGGATGGACTCGCGCCGCAGGGCGGCCAGATCGTGGGCCAGATCGGGCCACTGGCGTTCGGTGGCCGCCCGCAATTCGCGGCGCATGTGGGGGTTGGCAATCAGCGCTGCAGTGGCAGGAGCCTGGGCCTGCAGCCACGTGTGCAAGACCTTCTCGGCCCGTTCGATGGTGGGCCAGATGGGCCACAGGGTATCGTCCAGGTCCAGGGTTATTGCCTTGATTTTGGAAATATCGAGCATAGGTGCGGGAGAATACCGCATGCCCTTTTCCAAAGAACCCTCTTACACCCACGGCCAGGCGCCGCGCACCGCCATCCTGTTGTGCAACCTGGGCACACCCGATGCACCCACCGCGCCGGCGGTACGCCGCTACCTGGCGGAGTTCCTGAGCGACCGCCGGGTGGTGGAGATCCCCCGGCTGCTGTGGCTGCTGATCCTGCACGGCATCATCCTGCGGGTGCGCCCGGCGAAGTCGGCCACCAAGTACGCCAGCATCTGGACGCCCGAGGGCTCGCCACTGAAGGTGTGGACCGAGAAACAGGCCAAGCTGCTGCAGGGCTGGCTGGGCCAGCGCAACCACCAGGTCAAGGTGCGCTGGGCCATGCGCTACGGCAGCACCTCCATCGCTTCGCAGCTCGACGCCCTGAAGGCCGAGGGCGTGACCCGCGTGCTGGTGGTGCCAGCCTACCCCCAATACAGTGCCACGACCACGGCCAGCGTGTTTGACGCCGTGTACGGCTGGGCGCAGCGCACGCGTGCCCTGCCCGAACTGCGCTTCGTGAACCATTACCACGACGACGCAGGCTACATCGCCGCGCTGGCCGCCAGCATCCAGCGCCACTGGAAGACCCATGGCCGCCCCGACCAGCTGGTGATGAGCTTCCATGGCGTGCCCGAACGCACCCTGCAGTTGGGCGACCCCTACCACTGCGAGTGCCTCAAGACCGCACGCCTGCTGGCCGGGCGCCTGGGGCTGGACGCGGAGCAATACAAGGTCACCTTCCAGTCCCGCCTGGGCCGCGCCAAATGGCTGGAGCCGTATACCGAGCCTACGCTCAGGGCGCTGGCCAAGGCTGGCGTGCAGCGCGTGGACGTGGTGTGTCCGGGTTTCAGCAGCGACTGCCTGGAGACCCTGGAGGAAATTGCAATGGAAGGCCGTGCCGCGTTCCTGCAGGCCGGCGGCAAGGCGTTTGGCTACATTCCCTGCCTGAACGATGACCCGGAGTGGATCGCCGCGCTGTGCAACCTGACCCAGCAGCACCTGGCCGGCTGGCCCACCCAGGCCGCGCCGGATACCGAGGCACTGGCGGCCTCCCGCGCGGCGGCACTGGCACGGGGCGCGCGCCAATAGCGTGCGTGCAGCACACCTGGCGCTATCGTATCAATAGCTAACTACGCAGGTTTCATGCGGGTTAAAGACCGGTTTCATGCATGAAACCGGAGTCGCTTGCATACCTTACTGGCCCAGCAGCTTGCGTGCCTGCTCGAGGCCGCCGTAGTTCTCGACGTGGAGATAACCCATTTTCTTGAGCGTTTCCTGGGCCTTTCCGGAGCGTTGGCCGGAACGGCAATAGAGGATGACGGTGTCATTCTTGTCCACGTTGGCCTTGGAGATTTCCTGCCCAATGACTGTGTGGTCGATGTTGAGGGCGCCTGCCACATGGCCTTGGGAATACTCCTGGCTGGTACGCACGTCAATCACCACGTTCTTGGCCAAAGCCGCCGTGGAACCCATCGCCAAAGCCAGAAGCACTGTCAACAATTTCATACATTTCCTTGAACGCCCAGTCGGGCAAGACCTAATTTTTCAACCAACAACCACATCATAAAACACAGGGCTCCGGCTGCCATCGAACATGGGGGCTACAAGCTTGCTGGCTTCCGCGTGAGCGGGGGTGTTGTGCATGGCCATGAAGGTTTCATGGCTCTCATGTTCCACGATGGCTGCATAGTTGCCACCCTGGACGGGCTTCAAGAGCCGTCGGCTGATAAAACCTGCATGGCTTCCAAACTCCTTATTGGTCTGGACAAACCATTCGCGAAACGCGGCATCTTTGCCTGGCTGAATCGGCGGGAATTTAACAATGACAACGAACATGGTATTTACCTCGTTTTGCTGAATGACAAATCCGATCTTGCTGCGCGCGACGATTTCGCCACCCATGCAAGATCGGTCTGGCGCAACTGCCTTGCGCCATTCATTCAACGTACGAGGATCAAAAATGTTCCCACTATTCGAGGCTCCGACATGAGCGCCCGAGGGGTGGCTGTGCCGGCTGTTACAACTTGCCGTACTGGGTGCCGCCGATCATGATGCCGTCGTCCAACGGAGCCAGATCCGACTTGTACTCCCGGTCACCCACATGGATGGCAGGAGGGTTGACGCCCTTGCGCAGGGCGTCCATGAACGCCTGAGCTTCCTCATCGGATACCGGCTGGTAGGCTTCACGTGCCAGCTTGACGCCATTGCCAGCAGGCGCCGTTACGCTGTCCACCGGTTTCTTCCGCGCCTGAATCGCACCGAAGTCGTCTGCGGTGGCCGAATCGGTGACCCGGGGCTGGAATTCGAACTGTTCTTCCGTCTCGCTCACACGCCAGTAGATGCCGGTGATCAGAATGCCGTAGCGGTTATAGGTGTGCGCGCGCATATGCTTCTCCAGGGCGGCGAAGCTTTTTGTCCGGTTCTCCTTGTTGGTGATAAAAAATTTGGCCACATCAATCATGGCGACAAAACGGTGATGGCGCGCATCCACCGGCATGACCTTGAACTTGTACATGCTCCCGATCACCTCCATGGCGAGGAAGGTCTCCCGGATGGACTGGTACAGCATCTCCTGCCGATAGGCCTTGCGTTCGTCCAGGCTCATGCGGTTGACTGCGTCGGGATGCAGATCAACGGCGGCAACCGGCTTGCGTGGCTTGGCTTTAAAGAAGGAAAACATGGATTTCCGTGTTCGCTGAAAGATTCTATGCACCGCGCCGTGACTCGCAAAGCACTTCAATTGTTACAAAAAGCCACTGCATCGGCACGGGAACAGCACCCCGCAGCAACAAAAAAGCCACCCGAAGGTGGCTTTCTGATTTGGCGGAAACGGAGGGATTCGAACCCTCGATGAGGCTCTACACCCCATACTCCCTTAGCAGGGGAGCACCTTCGGCCACTCGGTCACGTTTCCTGAACAGCCCGCATTATCTCACGACTCTGCGGTGTTTTTTCAACCCGGAGGCTGGTCCAGGTCAAAAGCTTTGTGCAAGGCACGCACGGCGAGTTCCATGTACTTCTCGTCAATGACCACGGAGGTCTTGATTTCGGAGGTGGAAATCATCTGGATGTTGATCCCCTCTTCGCTCAGCACGCGGAACATGCGGCTGGCCACGCCTACGTGGCTGCGCATGCCGATACCCACGATCGACACCTTGCAGATCTTGGTGTCGCCCACCACCTGCTCGGCGCCCAGGCTGGGCAGCACTTTTTCCTTGAGCAGGTCCACCGTCTTGGCGTAGTCACCGCGGTTCACCGTGAAGCTGAAATCGGTCTTGCCGTCCTTGCTCAGGTTCTGGATGATCATGTCCACTTCGATGTTGGCGTCAGCCACGGCGCCCAGGATCTGGTAGGCAATGCCGGGTTTGTCGGGCACGCCCATGACGGAGATCTTGGCCTCATCGCGGTTGAATGCAATGCCCGAAACGATGGCTTGTTCCATGTTCTCGTCTTCCTCAAAAGTAATCAGAGTGCCGGACTTGGCCTCCTCGTTTATGTCAATGTCCCAGGGCGTGAAGCTGCTCAGGACGCGCAGTGGCACCTTGTATTTGCCGGCAAATTCAACCGAGCGGATCTGCAGCACCTTGGAGCCCATGGATGCCATTTCCAGCATCTCTTCAAAGCTCACGGTCTGCAGGCGGCGTGCCTCGGGCACCACGCGCGGATCGGTGGTGTAGACACCATCCACGTCGGTGTAGATCAGGCACTCGGCGGCTTTCATGGCCGCTGCGACAGCCACGGCCGAGGTGTCAGAGCCGCCGCGCCCCAGCGTGGTGATGTTGCCTTCGTCGTCCATGCCCTGAAAGCCGGTCACGATGACCACCTTGCCCGCCGTCAGATCGGCACGCACGCGCGCATCGTCAATCGACTCGATGCGGGCCTTGGTATAGGCGCTGTTGGTACGAATGGGAACCTGCCAGCCCGCATAGCTGACCGACTCCATGCCCTCTGCCTGCAAGGCAATGGCCAACAGTGCGCTGGATGCCTGTTCGCCGGTCGCGGCCAGCATGTCGAGTTCGCGGCCATAGGCCTCGCTCTGCCGGGATGGTGCCAATTCTTTGGCCAGACCCAGCAAGCGGTTGGTCTCGCCGCTCATGGCGGAGGGAACCACCACCATCTGGTGACCTGCACGTGCCCATTTGGCAACGCGTTTGGCGACGTTGCGGATGCGGTCCGTAGAACCCATCGACGTGCCGCCGTATTTGTGAACGATCAATGCCATGGAATGAGATTTTTTTGTAGCAAAACCTAGGGATTGTACCAAGTCAGCACATCACCACGGCGCTGCACAAAGCCATTGCCCACCTTGATGTGGATGCGGTGCCCTCGGGTGGTGCAAGCGGCCAGTTGATCCAGCAACTCCTGCAGCTGGGCTGTGCTGGGAATCACCTGGAACCGGCTTCTGAGCCAGTACCGCACGGCGTTGGCCTGGCGCGCACGGCTCAGTTGCTGCAGGGACTTGATCAGCAGCAAGCCATCCGAGGCACGGCACACCAGCCCGCCATCCTGCACGGCCACCTCATCCAGCACGGCCTGCGCCTGGGCCGCATGCGCCGCACTGCGGGCAAAGGTATCCAGGAATTGCGGAAACGCCGCCTGCAGCGCCGGCATCACCCGGGCGCGGATGCGGTTGCGGGTGAACTGCTCATCGGCGTTGGTAGGGTCCTCCACGAACGCAATACCCCGCCCGACCAGCCAGCTGCGAATGTCCGCGCCCGCCACTGCCAGCAGCGGGCGGTAGTAGTCCAGGCCATCGCGCTGCCAGTGGGCAGGCATGGCGCTCAAGCCTCCCAGGCCCGCGCCCCGACTCAGGGCCAGCAACAGCGTTTCCACCTGGTCATCCGCGTGCTGCGCCAGCGCTACTGATTTAATAGCTGTCTGCGCAGGCTCCATGCGGGCCAGCGCATCAAAAGCCTTGTAACGCGCCTGCCGGGCCGCATCTTCGGGGCTTTGCCCGCTGTGGTGTCGCGCGTCGACCCGCTGCACGCGCAGGGGTACCTTCAGGCGTTCGCACAGGTCGCGGCAATGGTGCTCAAACGTGTGTGCGGCCGCCTGCAGCCCGTGGTTGACATGCAGAGCCACCACCTGACCCGGCCACTTCTCGGCGCATGCCACCAGCAGGGCCGTGGAATCGGCTCCGCCACTCAGCGCGACCGCCAGCGGCAATGCGGGGGCGAAGCCGCGCAATGCCGCGTCAACCGTCACCCTACTTGGCGTTGGCTTTGGTGTCGGTGAAACGCCCATAGCTTTGCAGGCGTTCGTAGCGGCGGTCCACCAGCTCCTTGACCTTCAGGTCGCTGACCTGGCGGTACGCGTCCACCAGGGCACGCTTGAGGAAGGCCGCGGCCTGCTTGGTGTCGCGGTGTGCGCCGCCCACGGGTTCGTTGACGATCTTGTCAATCACGCCCACGGCCTTGAGCCGGTGCGCCGTGATGCCCATGGCCTCGGCCGCGTCGGAAGCCTTGTCCGACGTCTTCCAGAGAATGGAGGCGCAACCTTCGGGGCTGATGACAGCGTAAATGGAGTACTGCAGCATCACCAGCTGGTCCGCCACCGAGATGGCCAACGCACCACCGGAGCCCCCTTCACCAATGATGGTGGTGATGATGGGCACTTCCAGCTGGGCCATCTCGAAAATGTTGCGGCCGATGGCTTCAGACTGGCCGCGCTCTTCGGCGTCAATGCCGGGGTAGGCACCGGGCGTGTCCACAAAGGTGAACACGGGCAACTTGAATTTTTCCGCCAGCTTCATCAGGCGCAGGGCCTTGCGGTAGCCCTCGGGCTTGCTCATGCCAAAGTTGCGCAACCCGCGCTCCTTGGTGTCGCGCCCTTTCTGGTGCCCCAGCACCATGCAGGGCGTGCCGTTGAAACGGGCCAGGCCTCCGACGATGCTCAGGTCATCGGCAAAATGCCGGTCGCCATGCAGCTCCACGAAATGGGTGAAGATTTCCTTGACGTAGTCCAGTGTGTAAGGCCGCTCGGGGTGGCGGGCAATCTTGGTGATTTGCCACGGCGACAGATCACTGTAGATGTCTTTGGTGAGCTGCTGGCTTTTCTTGCTGAGCTGGTCGATTTCGGAAGAAATATCGACTGCCGACTCGTTCTGCACGTAGCGCAGTTCTTCGATTTTTGTTTCAAGTTCCGCTATGGGTTGCTCAAAATCCAGAAAGGTCTTCTTGGCCATGAATCTATCCTAATCAGTTGGGAACAGTGTCAACGATCTGTCCCGCAAAGTCTCAATAAGTCACCGGCACGGGGTCGAGCGAGCGCCAAATATACCAAGTTGCCACGGTGCAGTACGGCGCCCAGGCTGCAGCCACCTCGCGCGCATCACTGCGGCTCACTGCATCCCCCGAAAAATAATTGCGGCTGATGCCATTGATCAGGCCCACGTCGTCCAGCGGCAGGATGTTGGGCCGCATGAGGTGGAAAATCAGGAACATCTCGGCCGTCCAGCGGCCAATGCCCCGAATGGCCACCAACTCGGCCACGATGTCCTCGTCGCTCATCTCCTCCCAGGCCGCCACATGCAGGGCGCCACTGTCAAAGTGCAGCGCCAGATCCACCAGGTACTCCACCTTGCGTGCACTCAGGCCCGCGGCGCGCATGTCGTCCACCTTGAGCTTGAGCACGTTGGCCGCCGTCATCTTGCGCAGCAGCAGGGAAAACCGGTCCCACACCGTCTGCGCAGCCTTGACCGATATCTGTTGCCCCACGATGCTGCGCGCCAGCGTGACAAAGGCATCACCCCGGGTTTGCAGGCAGGCGTCTCCGTACTGGGGAATCAGGCGCTTCATCACCCGGTCTTTTTTGACCAGGTGCTTGCAGGCCTCTTCCCAGAAATGCGGTGTCACCGGGGGTGTTGCGGCCGGACGGGCGACCGTCATCATTGCACGGCCTCCCATGTCGTGCCAGCCGGCGAGTCCTTGAGCACGATGCCCTGGGCCAGCAAATCCTTGCGGATGCTGTCGGCCAATGCAAAGTCCCGCGCGGCCTTGGCCGCGCCGCGCTGGTCAATCAGCGCCTGGATGGCAGCGGTGTCCAATGTGGCGCCAGCCTGCAGGAACACCTCGGGGGCCTGCTGCAGCAGCCCCAGGCAACCGCCCAGGGCCTTGAGCAAGCCCGCCAGCGCGGGCGATTGGGTCCGGTTGACCTCGGTAGCCAGTTCGAACAACACGGCCACCGCCTCGGGTGTGCCAAAGTCTTCATCCATGGCCGCCTTGAAACGTGCGGCCAGAGGCTGGCTCCAGTCCAGGACGTAACCCACCGGAGGGGGCACCAGCTGCAGTGCGGTGTACAGGCGTTTGAGCGCATTGCGCGCATCGTCCAGGTGCGCGTCACTGTGGTTCAGGGCGCTGCGGTAGTGGGCGCGGATGATGAAAAAGCGGGTCGTCTCCGCATCGTATTGGGCCAGGATGTCCCGGATCGTGAAAAAGTTGCCCAGACTCTTGGACATTTTTTCGTTGTCACGCGTCACAAACCCGTTGTGCATCCACACCCGGGCCAGCGGCTTGCCGGAAGCACCTTCACTCTGTGCAATTTCGTTTTCATGGTGGGGAAATTGCAGGTCGGCTCCACCACCGTGGATGTCAAACGATTCGCCCAGCATCTCGCAGCCCATGGCGGAGCACTCGATATGCCACCCGGGTCGACCAGAGCCGTAGGCACTGGGCCACTTGGCCTCGGCAGGCTCGGACTCCTTGGCCGACTTCCACAACACGAAGTCCAGCGGATCTTCCTTGCCATCGGCCACCGCCACCCGCTCGCCGGCCCGCAATTCGTCCAGCGACTTGCCCGACAACTTGCCATAGCCTTCAAACTTGCGCACCGCGTAATTGACGTCGCCGTTCGAGGCGCGATATGCCAGCCCCTTGCCTTCGAGCTTGCCGATCAGGCTCAGCATCTGGGGAACAAATTCGGTGGCGCGCGGCTCATGGGTGGGTCGCTCGATGCCCAAGGCGTCCGCGTCCTGGTGCAGCGCGTCAACCATGCGGTCCGTCAACGCGCGGATGCTCTCGCCGTTTTCCAGGGCGCGGCGGATGATCTTGTCGTCGATGTCGGTGACGTTGCGGACATAGGTCACGCGAAAACCGCTGGCCCTGAGCCAGCGCTGCACCACGTCGAAGGCGACCATGGATCGCGCATGCCCCAGGTGGCAGAGGTCATACACCGTCATGCCGCAGACATACATGCGCACATGCCCCACTTCAATGGGGGAAAACGGTTCCAGTGCACGCGACAGCGTGTTGTAAATGCGCAAACTCATGGGTAATTCGTGGCCATTGCGCAAGGATACAAGTTCCTCGCAACGGCGGGGGCCGATACAGATCTGGTTAGGGGAGACTCTAGGTATTTCAGGAAGGAGCGTGCGCCACCCCTCAGCTACAATCCAGCGCAGTATAAAGCCCCGCTCGCAGGGCTCGACCAACGCGCAAGAACCAAAAGGCTTTATGACGCACGCCAGTTCCCTTGTATTGCAGTCACTTCGGCTGCTGACCCTTTCCGCCACGCTGGTAATTTTCCAGGCCTACGCAGACGAGTACGCAGATGTGTCGCAATTGGTGCGTGGGGGCAAGCTCTCGGAAGCCCTTTCCAAGGCAGACCAGTACCTGGCCAGCAAACCGCGTGACCCGCAAATGCGCTTCCTCAAGGGCGTCATCCAGCGCGACTCGGGCAAGACCAGCGATGCCATTGCCACCTTCACCCGGCTGACGGAAGACTACCCGGAACTGCCAGAACCCTACAACAACCTGGCCGTGCTCTACGCCGGGCAAAGCCAGTTCGACAAGGCGCGCACCGCACTGGAAATGGCTATCCGGACCAACCCCAGTTACGCCACGGCGCATGAAAACCTCGGCGATGTCTATGCCAAGCTGGCCAGCCAGGCCTACAACAAGGCGTTGCAGCTGGATGCCGCCAACCCCGCCGTGCCCCCCAAGCTGGCCTTGATCCGCGAACTCTTCACCCCCACGGGAGCCAAGAACCAGCGCCCCACCGCAGCACCCGTCAGCGCTCCGGCGCTGCCAGCGCCGGCACCCGCGCCCGTAGCAGCCGTCAAGCCGCCGCCGGGCCTGCCCGGCCCCGCCAAGGCCCCTGCTGTCGCTGCGGCCCCTGCTGCAACGCCAGCAGTGGCTCCTCCCGCCGTAAGCACCCCGGCTCCCGCAGCACCTGTGGCCACGGCTCCCGCCCCGGTCGTGGCGGCGAACAACAACGGCGTGAAAGAAGCTGAAGCCGCCGTGCGCGCATGGGCCAAAGCCTGGGCCGCCAAAGATGTCAAGGGATACCTGGCTGCCTACGGCCGCGAATTCGATCCCCCCGGAAAGCAAAGCCGCAGCGCCTGGGAAGAGGAGCGCCGCCAGCGCATCAACGGCAAGTCCAAGATCAGCCTGAAGCTGGAAAACCTTACGGTCACGGTCAGTGGCAACAAGGCCGTTGCCAAGTTCCGCCAGGACTACAAGGCCGGTGGACTGGCCGTGAGCAGCCGCAAGACACTGGACCTGGTGAAAAGCGGTGACCGCTGGCATATCGTCAGAGAGTCCACCGGAACCTGATCCTCACTGCTGACATGGCGAGACTGCATTTCACCGTCGCACTGCTGTCCTTGCTTCTGGCAAGTGCCGGCCCGCTGCACGCGGCCCCCCAAAAAGGCAAGGCCAAGCTGGTACGCCAGGAATTGCCGGTTGTCAAAGACACCGACGGCGTGGCCGAAGCCCGGCTCATCGAGATTTACAAGCTGATCGGCCAGGCACAAAACCGCGAAGCGCTGACCAAGGCAACCCAGCTGGCAGCAGACCTGCCCAACTTCCAGCTCGCCCAGCTGGTGTACGGCGACTTGCTGGCCGCCAGGACGCGTCCGGTCAAGGCGTTTGGGGATGTCCCCGACACCATGGCACGTGCCGCCAGCGCCACGCTCAAGGAACTTCGGGAAGAGTCGCAGCGCCGCGTCAACGCGCTGCGGGAACGCCCCCCGGCCGGCACGATTCCCTCACAATTCCTGGAGCTTTCGCAACGCTCGCGGCACGCCATTGCGGTGGATGCCTCGCGCTCGCGGCTGTACCTGTTCCAGAACACGCCGGCTGGTCTGAAACTGATTGCGGACTATTACATTTCCGTTGGCAAGGCCGGTACGTCCAAGTCGGTAGAGGGTGACCAGCGCACCCCGCTGGGGGTGTACTACATCACCAGCAACCTGGACCCCAAATCGCTCAAGGATTTTTACGGTTCCGGCGCCCTCCCCATCAGCTACCCCAACGTTCTGGACAGCAAGCGGGGCAAGACGGGCAGTGGCATCTGGTTGCACGGAACGCCCCCCAACCAGTTCTCGCGCCCCCCGCTGGCCACCGACGGCTGCGTGGTACTGGCCAATCCGGACTTGCAGCACATCATCCGCACCGTTGAAGTCCGCTCCACACCGGTGGTGATTGCTTCGCAGTTGCAGTGGGTAGCCCCGCACAGCGTGCGCGCCGAAAGCAAGCCGTTTGAAGATACGCTGTATGCGTGGCGCAATGCCAAGACCTCGGGCAATCTGCAGCAGATTCTGTCGTTCTACACCGCCGACTTCACCAGCAACGGCAAGACGCTGGCCCAGTGGACGCCAACACTGAAAAGCGAGCTGTCCGAAACCCAGGGACGCACCATCCAGCTCAAGGACGTGTCCTACCTGCGCTGGACCGATTCAGCCGACACCATGGTGGTGACATTTGGCGAAGTCGCCGATGGCACGCGCACCGGATGGACCAAGCGCCAGTACTGGATGCGGCAGGGCAACCAGTGGAAGATATTTTTTGAAGGAGTCATCTGATGACAACGCATTGGAACCAATGGACCCGGCGTCTGGTACTCGCCGGATGCACCGCCGCGCTGCTGCCGCTGGCCGCGCAGGCACAGACACCGCCCAAAGTGAAGTTCCAGACCACCCTGGGTGAATTCGTGGTGGAGGTTTACCCCGACAAGGCACCCAAGACCGTCGAAAACTTCCTGCAGTACGTGAAAGACAAGCAGTACGACGGCACGATTTTCCACCGCGTCATCGATAACTTCATGGTGCAGGGCGGTGGCTTCACCAGCGCCATGAACCAGAAATCCACGCGCGCCCCCATCCCGCTGGAAGCCAACAACGGCCTGAAGAACGACCGCGGCACCATTGCCATGGCCCGCACCAGCAATCCCAATTCGGCTACCGCCCAGTTTTTCATCAACGTCGTAGACAACACCAGCCTCAACGCACCTTCGCCGGACGGCTATGGTTACGCGGTATTCGGCAAGGTGACCTCCGGCATGGATGTCATCCAGAAGATCAAGACAACGCCCACCGGACCGGGCGATGTTCCCAAGACCCCCATCGTTATCAACTCCGCCACTTTGGTGAAATAAATCATGAGCAATCCACAAGTCGAACTTCACGTCACCGGTTACGGCGTCATCACCCTGGAACTGGATCAGGACAAGGCCCCCAAGTCGGTCGCCAACTTCCTGTCCTACGTGAACAAGGGCCACTACAACAACACGATTTTTCACCGTGTCATCCCCGGCTTCATGATCCAGGGTGGCGGCATGGAACCCGGGATGAAGCAAAAATCCTGCGATGCCCCCATCGAAAACGAAGCCAACAACGGCCTGAAGAATGCCAACTACACCGTGGCCATGGCGCGCACCGGCGACCCCCACTCGGCCACCGCCCAGTTCTTCATCAACGTCGCCGACAACGGTTTCCTGAACCACACCGCTCCCAACGCCCAGGGCTGGGGCTATGCGGTGTTCGGCAAAGTCGTTTCCGGCTCCGATGTGGTGGACAAGATCAAGACCGTGTCGACCGGCCGCAAGGGCTTCCATGACGACGTGCCCAAGGAAGACGTCGTTATTGAAAAAGCCGTCGCGCTGTAAGCACGCCGCCGCCCGGGATGGAACTCCACGCCCCATCCCGCTGGCGCTGCATCGACATCATTTCGGACCTGCACCTGCAGGAATCCGATTCGGCAACTTTTGAGGCCTGGCGCCACTACCTGGAGCACACCGCGGCCGACGCGGTTTTCATTCTGGGTGACCTGTTCGAGGTCTGGGTGGGAGACGATGTGCTCACCTTGACCGCGGGTTTCGAGCACCGATGCGCCGACGTGTTGCGTTCCGCTGCCAACCGGCTGGACCTGTTCATCATGCATGGCAACCGGGATTTCCTGATGGGACCGGCGCTGATGCAGGCCTGCTCAGCCACTCTGCTGGAAGATCCGGCCGTGCTGGCGTTTGCCGGTCAGCGCTGGTTGCTGACCCACGGCGACGCCCTGTGCCTGGACGATACGGCTTACATGCGATTTCGGGCAGAGGTGCGCAGCGCGCCCTGGCAACGCGATTTTCTCGCCAAGCCCCTGCCCCAGCGTCTGGCACTGGCGCGCGGCATGCGAACCCAAAGCGAGGCACTCAAACACAGCGACACCGTGTACGCCGATGTGGACAGCGCGGCTGCCAACGCCCTGCTGCATGCAAATGCAGCCGACCACATGATCCACGGGCATACGCACCGCCCCGGCAAGCACGCGCTGGACGCCGGTCGGGAGCGGCTGGTACTCAGCGACTGGGACCTGCGCGCGCAGCCTCCGCGCGCCGAAGTCCTACGCCTGCGCGCCAACGCCACCGGCCACGCCAGCACCGTGGAGCGACTGCCCCCCGCCATGGCGGGAGGCACCCCTTGCTAACCCTTACTTCCTGAGCAGCACCTTCAGGACATTCTGGACACGGCGGGCAACAGGCGCGCTGAATGGTCCGGCCAGCACCGCCGCGCTATCCTGCCCCCAGGTCTGAGCCGGAGCGGGATCGTTACGGCGGGTCAGCAACTGCAATTGCAGGCTGCGACGCGCGTCCAGGTCTTCGGCCGGTGTGGGCACTTCGGCAGCCATCTCCAGGCGCAGCAGCGCCACATGTGGATCGACCGGCTTGACGGCAACCGCACCCTTGGCCTCGCCGCCCAGCGCCTGCACCCAGGCGGCACGCACGGCGGGTGCCGCCCGGTTGCCCAGTTCCTGGGTGCCGGGCACTAGGCTGGGGTCGCGCTTTTCCCAGGCGGTCAGCAATTGGGTCAAGGCTTCGCCATGGGCCTGCACAGCCAGCTTCTTGAGGGCCAGCTGGGCATGCTCCAAAGCGTCGCGCTGTGCCCGGAAAGCGGCGTCACCCAGGCGCGGTGCCTCGGAACGGCCCTCCGCACCAAAACGGCCCGAGGGGCGGCCACCGTCACGCCCATCGGGGCGGAGGCCACGATCACCCGGGCGCTGGCCCGGCTTGGCGTCACGCGAGCCACGGGCGCCGTCGCCGCGGTCCCCCCATTTGCCGGGGCGGCCTGCGGCCGCCGCGGGGACTTCCTTGCGGGTTCCCGGGCGGTCGTCACCGCGCGCCGCCACCACCGGTTTGGGCGCAGCCTTGGGTGCTGCGGCCGGCTCGGCAGGTGCCGTGGCCGTGGTTTCGGCATCTGGAGTTGCTATTGTTTCTGTAGCTGTCTGCGCATTGTCCACGGGGGCTGCCGTCACATTTTCAGCAGATTCCGGGGTTTGCGCCATGGCCTTGGCCTGGCTTTCCTGCGATCCGGCCGTTTGTACATCGGCCTGCGCCTGGGCCTGCCCTTGCAGGGCAGCTTCCAGCGCGGCCATGGCTGCGCGGATGGTTTGGGCATCGCCGCTGGCGTTGGCGGCGTCCAGGGCTTTGGCCGCTTGCAGCACCACGCGGTCGCGCTCGCCCAGGGCGGATTCGGCCTTTTCACGTTCGGCCGTCTTGCGGTTGAAGGCGTCGTCAATGGGTTTGCGGAAGGCATCCCAGAGCTTTTGTTCCTGGCGGCGGTCCATGGGCACGCGGTGCGCCTGGGCCTGCCAGCGCTGCTGCAGGGCTTTCACGGCATCGATGCGCAACTCGGGCGCGGCGCCCAGCACCTTGGCTTCCTCGATCATGGCGTGGCGCAGGGCCAGGCTCTCGGTCTGCAAGGCCTCCAGCGGCGCAGCCGCCTTGGCAATGGCAGCCTTCCACAAGGGTTGCAGTTCGGCAAAGGCTTTTTCGCCCAGATGGCCGGCCTCGCGCCAACGGTCGCCAAACTGGTGCAGGATGCGGTTGAAGCCCTTCCAGTCGTCGTCCAGCGCAGTGGTGTTGGCCTCAGCCCAGGCCTTCACTTCCTCAATCAGCGCCAGGCGCTGGGCCTTGTGCTCGGCCGACTCGGCGCGGACCTTGTCCAGCCAAGCCTCCACCACCTTGTGGGCCTCGTTGCAGGCTTCGTCAAAGCGTTTCCACATGGCGTGGTTGGGCGCGCCGCCCTGGTCCGTCTGTTTCCACTGCTCGCGCAGGGAGCGCAGGGTCTCCTGCATCTTGCGTCCGCCCATGGCCTGGCCTTCGGGGCGCTTGAGCAGGCCTTCGGCCTGGGCCACCAGGGCCTCGCGCAGCTGGTCGGCGCGCCAGCGCTGCCAACCTTCCAGCTCACCGGCCGCTGCCAGGGCGGCATGGGCCTGGTTTTCCAGCTTGTCGTCAATGACTTTCCCAAATTCCTTGAGGGCCTGGCGCAGTGCACCGGCCGCGCCGGCACTGGCCTTGCCATGACCTTCGGCGATTTCCAGCTCCAGGACAGACAGGACTTCCCGCACCTTGGCCGTGGCCTGGGCGCGCACCTCCGGGTCCACCTTGGGCTTGGCCTGCCGGGCCACCGCCTCGACGGGCACACCACGCGCCACGCGCAACTCATCGGCCCACACGGGCACCGGCGGCAACGCGGCGGTCACATCCTGCGCGGCCGCCACGGCGAGCGTCAGCGCTCCCTGGAAAGCCTCCCACACCACCAGCAGTTGACCCCGCGAGGCCTCCAGCAAGGGGGGAAATTTCGCATCCACGCTGGCCCAACTGGTATCGGCCACCAGCTGCGCGGCCTGCACCTGCCACTGGTCCACGTCTATCCGCAAGGCATCCAGCACGTTTTGCGCGTCTTTCCAGGATTTGGTCGACAGCACCTCAATGCGCTGCGCCAGCAACACCGCGGCCTCGCGCTGCACCTGTACCCGCCGCTGCAGGTCTTCAATAACCCGTACACGTTCGGCCAGTTCGGTCTTGAGCAAAGCCAGCGGCTCCCGGCTCAGCGGCGCCCCCGCCTTGGCGGCGTCGCGTTGCCAGGCCAGGGCATCGGCAATATTGAGCTTGGCCATGTCCAGCAAGGCCCGGGCCTTGGCCGCCCATTCGGCTGCCAGCGTCTCCTGACCCTTGATGCGCCGGGCCTCATCGAGCTTCTCGCGCACCAGCTTGGCGGCGCCCTTGTCCTTGACGCTCAGTTCCTTGAACACATCGGCCAACTGCTCCGGGCTGGGGCTACCCAGCAGCCACTCCCGCACGCGCGCCGCACGCTCACCGGCCGTGGGAGCGGAAAAGGCGCCACCGGTCAGACTGTCTAGATGGGCAATATCGTTGTTTTTGGTGGGAGAAGTCGACGTCACGGTAGGCTCGGGAATAGGTTGAAGGGAAATCTGCAACTGCGTATTTTCGCCGCGAATTGGAAGATGCCCAGTGGATTTTGTCCGGTCCGGCGCAAACCCGCTCGCCAGGCCTTCGCTGCAGTGCCTGGATTTACGATGCATTCACCATCAACCGCCCGTCAATACTGCGCATGCAGCTATCAAAAAAGTAGCATGAACCATTTATCGATCGCCACAAAGAGCCACCGCGTCGACCCACCGTAGGGTGCTTTGACCGCATTCCGGCTACCCGCGTCCCCAGGGAGTGCGCACGGTGCCTATATATATGAGGTGCACAAACGAGAAAGCCCGAACCCAGACCATCAGGTCCGGACCCGGGCTCGACGGCTGACCACAGGTCCATGCCGTCTGGGCTGACACGCGGGAGTTTGAGGTCCCATGGTGTCTAGGAGGCAATAGATTGCCTCCTTGAAATGTCGGGGCCGCTTCATCGCGCTACCACAATGGTATGGACTGGCTACTGCCGACACCTGCCTGTGTTTAACAGGCGATTCCAGTCTAGTAACGGCCCTGGCCCATTGCAAATTCCTCTTTCAATGGGCTTTGTCACACCGATTGCCAGATTTTCTGAGCGCTCGGCCATGTTCGGGAAAGCCGCATCAGGCTTGCCTCTGCGGCCTTATTTAGATATGTCAAGCATATCAATCATGATTTATATGGTTGACTTCGTATATTGCAGCCCCCTAGAATCCGCCCATCCCAAAATTTGACTAGGGATAACCCGCATCCGCTGCCGAACCCGGCATATTCAAATCGCTGCACATGTCGAATCGACGCCGCAGGATATTGATAGCGTACCAACCCAAACGGGGTGTCTGAAACGGCCTGCTGCCCTGCAGTGGCCAGCCCCAGACCCACGCCAAAGAAGGAAGAGCTATGACAGCGACCCAAAAATTCACCAAGGGCCTGGCAACATTTGCCACCGACATCGCCCAAGGTTTCTTCGAAATCACGCACAACGGCTTTGCCCTGCTGGGCTTGGCCGTGATGTTTGCCGTGATCACCCTGACTGCAAGGCCGGAAATCCGCCAGGCGAGCGAGGTCCAGCTGATGAGCTGGCTCCAAGCGCGCCAAAGCGCCGTTACTGGCGTTACCGGCGTTGCCGACAACGTGGAAGCCGTTGACCGGGCGACCGCCACCAACCCGCACAGCCTGCCCAAGCAACAGGCGGCCGTAGCCTACTGGCTGAGCAAGAAGTACAACGTGGCGCCCGAGCCCCTGAGCGCGCTGGTGGCTGAGGCCTACGAAACCGGCAACCGCGCCAAGCTCGACCCCACGCTGATCCTGGCCATCATGGCCATCGAGTCGGGCTTCAACCCGTTCGCCCAGAGTTCCGTGGGCGCTCAAGGCCTGATGCAGGTCATGACCAAGGTCCACAGCGACAAGTACGAAGGTTTCGGCGGCAAGCTCGCCGCCTTTGACCCGGTTTCCAACCTGCGCGTCGGCGTCAAGGTGCTGCAGGAGTGCATTGCCCGCGCTGGCTCCATTGAAGGGGGCCTCAAATTCTACGTGGGCGCCGGCAACCTGGAAGACGATGGCGGCTATGCCGCCAAGGTCCTGGCTGAGCACAACCGCCTGCAAATGGTGGCATCGGGCCGGGTGGCGACGCCCATCCTGCCGCAAGCCATACCGGTGACGCACCCGGTAAAGCCCCAGGATGCAACCGAAAACCTGGCCGGCCATTTCAACTCGTAAGCGGCGTCAGGTAAAATCCTCCTGCACGCGACTGGCGATAGGCGTCTGAACCCGCAGCGGTTCTTGGCGTTGACGTGGGACACCACTGGGAAGCGTGCCGTGACCACCCTGCAAGGGCGGGCACGTTCAGCCGTTCGCCTGGGCAGCCCTTGTCTCATCTCATGTGAACAAGGTTCATTGTCTTAAAGGACTGCCATGTACAACCGCAACATCCTCGTCGAACAAGCCGATCCCGAACTGTGGACCGCCATCCTGGCCGAAAACGCCCGCCAAGAGCACCACATCGAACTGATCGCCAGTGAAAACTACGCCTCCCCCGCCGTCATGGCCGCGCAAGGCAGCCAGCTGACCAACAAGTACGCCGAAGGCTACCCCGGCAAGCGCTACTACGGTGGCTGCGAATACGTGGATGTGGCAGAACAGCTGGCCATTGACCGCGTCAAGCAGATTTTCGGCGCCGAAGCCGCCAACGTGCAGCCCCACTGCGGCGCATCCGCCAACGAGGCCATTTTCCTGGCCTTCCTAAAGCCCGGCGACACCATCATGGGCATGAGCCTGGCCGAAGGCGGCCACCTGACCCACGGCATGCCCCTGAACATGAGCGGCAAGTGGTTCAACGTTGTCTCCTATGGCCTGGATGCCAAGGAAGCCATCGACTACGACGCCATGGAGAAGAAGGCCCACGAAACCAAGCCCAAGCTGATCATCGCTGGCGCCAGCGCCTATTCCCTGGCCATCGATTTCGAACGTTTTGCCAAGGTCGCCAAGGACGTGGGTGCCATCTTCATGGTCGACATGGCCCACTATGCCGGCCTGATTGCCGCAGGCGTCTACCCCAACCCGGTGCCCCACGCCGACGTGGTGACCTCCACCACGCACAAGAGCCTGCGCGGCCCCCGTGGCGGCATCATCCTGATGAAGGCCCAGCACGAAAAAGCCATCAACAGCGCCATTTTCCCCGGCCTACAGGGTGGCCCGCTGATGCACGTGATTGCCGCCAAGGCCGTGGCGTTCAAGGAAGCCCTGACGCCCGAGTTCAAGGTTTACCAGCAACAGGTGCTGAAAAACGCCCAGATCGTGGCCGAAACCCTCACCCAGCGCGGCCTGCGCATTGTGAGTGGCCGCACCGAGAGCCACGTCATGCTGGTGGACCTGCGCGCCAAGGGCATTACCGGCAAGGAAGCCGAGGCCGTGCTGGGCAGTGCCCACATGACCATCAACAAGAACGCCATCCCCAACGACCCCGAAAAACCCATGGTGACCAGCGGCGTGCGCATCGGCACCCCGGCCATGACCACTCGTGGTTTCAAGGACGAGGAAGCCCGCATCACCGCCAACCTGGTGGCCGACGTGTTGGACAACCCGCGCGATGAGGCCAACATTGCCGCGGTGCGCGCCAAGGTCAACGCCCTGACCGCCCGCTTCCCGGTCTACCGCTGATCCGGGGATTGCACGAGCCATGAAGTGCCCCTTCTGCAGCCACTCCGAGACCCAGGTGGTGGAAACGCGGATTTCTGAAGATGGGGACTTCATCCGCCGCCGGCGCCAATGCGGCTCGTGCGAAAAGCGCTTCACCACCTACGAGCGCCCGGACGTCAACTACCCGGCCATTGTCAAGAAAGACGGCCGGCGCATCGAGTACGAGCGCGCCAAGCTACTGGCCTCGTTCAAGCTGGCACTGCGCAAGCGCCCGGTCAGCACCGAACAAATCGACAGCGCCATCGAGCGGATCGAAGAAAAACTGCTCAACCTGGGCCTGCGCGAAGTGCCCTCCGCCCGCATTGGCGAACTGGTCATGCGCGAACTGAAGAAGCTGGACAAGGTGGCTTACGTGCGTTTTGCCAGCGTTTACCGCAGTTTCGAAGACATTGACGAATTCAAGATGCTGGTAGACGAGGTGCGGCGGTAGGCCAATAGGCCACCGTTCATCTCCCCAATCTGCCCGGTTGTCAACCGCCGGTTGCCAAACCGGCGTGCTTCGCAGAACCTCGGGGGCATGTGGAAAAGACCATCCTGCCCTGATACCGGACGAGCGCCCGGAAAACGCCCCATCGGCTCACTGCCGCAACGCGGGTTCACGCTGATTGAACTATTGGTGGTGGTAACCATTGCCGCCATCTTGGCGGCCATCGCTGTGCCATCCTTCATGGGCCTGATTGCCAACTCCACGGTTTCAAGGGCCGTCAACAGCTTCATCGGAGACACCCGATACGCCCGCGGCGAGGCCATGCGACGCGGAAAAAGCGTCACGATGTGCCGCAGCAATGCCCCGCTGGCCGCCGCCCCTACGTGCTCCAGCGGAGACGGGCTGGCTGTCGGTGGCTGGATGGAAGGCTGGGTGGTGTTTCTCGACGAAAACGGGGACGGCACGTTCGACAACGGCACGGACACCGTCTTGCGCGTTCAAGAATCGTTGCGGGGCATCGGCGACTTTTTTGCAGTCAGTGCCAGCCCCTCGGTAAGCGCCGTCACCACCGGAAACAAAATCATCTACGACGCCAACGGCCGTGCCGTGGGTCAACAGGGGCGGTGGCTGGTTCATGCCCCCGGTTCGCTGAACAGTGATGCAAGCTATGCCCGTACGCTGTGCCTCAATTCTGTTGGTCGAGTCCGCCTGCAAAAGGGGGAGTCTGCATGCTAAACGCATCCACGCAAAGCCATTTCGCCAGCCGAAGTCTGCGCACGCAGCGTGGCGCTTCGCTGCTGGAAGTGCTGGTTTCCATTTTGCTCATGTCCTTCGGTTTGTTGGCAATGGCAGGCATGCAGGCCTACTCCGTAGCGGCACAGAAAAATGCTGCAAACCGCGCCGTTGCGAGCGCGCTGGCCAACGAGCTGGCCGAAATCATCCGCTTGAACCAAACCGGTTTTGCCGCCGGCAACTACGACGTATCCAAGCTGACGGATGCGGCGCCCCCGGCGGAAGCTCCGTGCGCGTTTCCGACCTGCAATACCGCGCTGCTTCTGGCAACGGCCGATTTGACAGGCTTCCAGAATCTCGTACGCAAACAACTTCCGCTGGGCGGCGTGGAATTGTCGCGCCCTACCGTTGGCGGGGTCAAAAGCACAACCGAAGCCGATTTATGGATTGTCTGGGAGGAACCCGGTGTCCTCAACACCCTTAAAAATGGAACCTCAACCGAAATCAATGCCGACAATTGCCCCGCGACCGCCAAAGCCCTGGCGAATTTGCCGCGCTGCTTTTATATGAAGGTGCAGCTATGACACGGCACACTCTGCACCATCCTGCCCACTCGCGCAACCACCAAAACGGCGTTACGCTGATCGAACTCCTGATCTCCATTACTTTGGGACTGGTTGTAGTCGCCGCCCTAGTGGTGATTTACACCTCAGGCAGCACCGCGACACGCAACGCGCAAGCCCAAGCCCAAATGAATGAGGATGCCCAGATGGCCCTGGACGTTATCACCCAGGAGTTGCGCCGGGCCGGCTACAACCCAGTCCGATCGGGTGGGGCCGTCAACGACCTGGGGCAAGCCGGCTGGAGTCTCTTTGCCTGCGACACGGGCTTTACAGACACCAAGCTCGCCAACGTAAGCGCCCTGACCTGCAACGCCAGCGGTAGCGATGCAGCATTGGCCGTAGTTTACGAAGGTGACCCTGCATCCGGAAAGTGGAGCAAGAAAGCGCTCCCCACAGACCCGACATTGCTGCAGGACTGCCTTGGAACGGGCGTTGCAGCAACCCCTGGCCCGCCCAGCTATTACAAAATGCAAGCGCGACTCTACGTTGCCAACAACGCGCTCAACTGCCGGGGCAGTGGCGACCTGACACAAACACAGGTACTTGCGGAGAACATAGAAAGCATGTCGCTGAGTTTTGCTGTGACGGACCCGGCCGTATTGAGCAGCCAGACCGTTATGGGCTACCTGACTGCAACTGAGATCAACACGCCCGTTGCCTCACTCGCCGCCTGGACGAGCCTACAGCGCTGGAACAAGGTGGCGGCAGCCCGGGTGTGCGTCGTAGTCACCAGCGAAAACCCGGTGCTGCAAGATCTCAAGGAAGCCGCCAGCAACCCCACCTACCAGGATTGCAGCGGAAACAATGTGGATATCACGGATGGGAAAATGCGGCGAGCCTATCGCACCACGGTCTTGCTGCGCAACCATGGAGTAGGTTATGCGGATTCCTGATTCCTTCTCCCCCCCTCAAGGCGGGCGCCAGCGGGGCATCGTGCTGATTGTTGTCCTGATCATGCTGATGGTGCTGTCCATCCTGGCCAGTGTGTCCATCCGCGGTGCCTCCTCTACCGAACAGGTAGCCAACCAGAGCCGGTTGAAGGCTCTCGGGCAACAAGCTGCCGAGGCGGCACTGCGGTACTGCGAGGAACAGGTCCAGCTGAACGCACTGGATGGCACCAAGGGATTTGCTCCCGAAGCCGCACCGGTCGGTGCCGGCGTCAAATACAGCTGGGAGATCATGAGCAACTGGGATGCCATTGACGGCGCGGTCACACCATGGATCCTGGCCGGAAATCTGAAGACGCTGACGGCCGCCCAATTCAAGGCTTCCGGTGACGCCGGAGCCGTGACCTACTTCAAACGGCCACCGGAATGCATGTCCCAGTATCTGGCAACCGGAGATACCAAAGTGTTCGTCACAACAGCCCGGGGTTTTGGCCCGGAAGTGAGCGCCACCAAGGACGGCAATGTTCCCAAAGGCTCCGAGATCTGGCTCCAGTCTGTGGTCACCATGAAATAAAGCGCGCAGCTTGCTTGAAAGGACTCCCCATGCAAACCCCATTCCTCCGCCGAACCGGCTTGCACCTGTGCTTGCTTGCAGCCACCGGCACAGTCGGCGCCACGGTATCGCAAACCCCCCTCTTGAGCAAGACTGTGAACGTGCGACCCAATATCGCCTTGGTGCTGGATACGTCGGGCTCCATGGACTGGGACTGCGTCTACGCCAAGCACGTGAACGACGCGCTGACCAAGGACGGCCTGTCTGCCAGCAACATTCCCGGCTTGACCACCAGTTGCCTGTCGGCCTCCGACATGCGCCAGTCATCGCCCGTCAATAACAAGTTGTTCTACGACCCCAAAGAGACCTATGGGCCGGGTTATGTTGCCGGCGTCCTGCAGTCCAACGCTACTTTGCTCACATCGACCCTCACGGTCTACTTGCCCAAAGCCGGGGTCGATCCGACAACGTTCTCCACGTCCAATGCCATCAAGGACACCACGATTTACGATCGGTATGACGTTACAAAATCCACGTTCAAGTTCAATACCGTTTCGCAGTCTGCCAATCCATTTGGACCGCATAACGGGACACGGACTGACTGCGCCGGCACAACCTGCACCCTCGACGAGGAACGCCAGAATTACGCCAACTGGAAAGCGTACCACTACAAGCGCATCCTGGCGGCAAAGACCGGGCTCTCCGGCGCCTTTGTCAACCAGGCGGACAACTTCCGGCTGGCCTATACCGATATTTACAGCAGCCTGAGCACCATGACCGATTTTGCGGTGGCGCAAACGGCCTTCTACACTTGGTTGGACGGTCGCGTGGCCAACGGCGGAACCCCCCTGCGCACCGCGCTGGACAACGCAGGGAAGTACTACCAGAGCACGGCCAATACCGGCCCGTGGGGCACCAAACCGTGGTCCCCCCCGTCCGAAAAAGCCACTGATCACCTGTCGTGCCGTCGCTCCTACACGCTGATGATCACGGACGGTTTCTACAACGATTCCTCGCCACCGTCCCCTGGCAACGTCGACTCCAAGAAAGGACCGGCACTTACCTACGCCCTCGACTCAACCAAGACGTACCAATACACACCGGGTGACACAAACGATGTCCGAAACAAGGGCAAGTCCGATCTGCCCAGTGGCAGCGGTGGCTACAGCGACACCCTAGCGGACATCGCAATGAAATACTGGGTCACTGATTTGCGTACCGACCTGGCCAACGACAACGGCAAGGGCAACCCCACCGACCCACCGTTCTGGCAGAACATGACCACCTACATGGTGAGTTTTGGTGCACCCGGAACGATGACCGATGCCGACGTGGCAAAGGCAAAGGCCGGCACCCTGGCCTGGGTTAAACCCACAGCAGACACCTACTCCGCCATTGATGACATGCGCCATGCCGCGCACAATGGCGGCGGAGACTTTCTGACGGTGAGCAATGCACAGCAATTCACCACCGACCTGGGCAACGTCATTGGCAGCATTGCGGGCCAGCAATTTTCACAGGCTGGCGTAGCAGCGACGGCGGTGACACTGCAGACAGATACCAGGAAATTTATTCCCTACTACACCAGCGGAAGCTGGTGGGGCAACTTGCAGATGATTGACTTGACCAACAGCGGAGGCAATGACAGCACTGTGTGGCAGGTTATCAGTACCGATTCCAACGGACAGCCTACCGGCGTAACAACCCTGCCGGTCCCGGGTAACCGCAACATTGTGGTGTGGGCTGATGCCAGCAAACAGGCGGTTCCCTTCACCTACGCACAAATCACCACCGCAGCAAACAGCCTGAAGGGCACCAACACCAATATGCAGATGAGCAACAGTGTCACATCCGACATTGTTGATTTCCTGCGCGGAGTGCGCACCAAGGAAGGCATAGGTTTGCGCAAACGCAGTGCCGTTTTGGGCGACATCGTCAACTCAACCCCTGCATTCGTCAAGAACAACACCAATCCCTTGTATGAACAACTACCCGCCAACACACCGGGCCTGTCGGGCTACGCTGCCTACATGACGGCCAAGGCGGCTCGTACCGAAGGGGTGTTGATCGTCGGCGCCAATGATGGCATGGTCCACGCCTTCGCCGAAGGTACTGGGACCAACGCCGGCGGCCGCGAAGTGTTTGCCTACGTTCCTCGATCCGTATTGGGGAAACTGGAGTCCTTGACGCAAAGCGGTTACACCTATGCCCACACCTACACGGTTGACGGCCCCTTGATCGAAACCGACGCCTATGTCTCAACCCCCGATTTGACAACCGGCACGCCAGCCACGGGCTGGCGCAACATCGTCGTCGGCACCACAGGTGCAGGGGCCAAATCGGTCTTTGCCCTCAATGCAACCAATCCGCTGGGCATGAATGGTCGTGCCGTACTGTGGGAAATCAATCCCGACCCTGCTTTCCCGACCGTATCCACCAACACGACTACTGCGTTTGCCGAATTGGGCAGCGTGCTGACGCAACCCCAAAGCGGCATTACCGTCAGTGGAGACTGGGTCACCATTTTCGGTAACGGCTACGACAGCAAGTCAGGCAAGGCCAGTTTGTTCATCGTCAACACCGGTACGGGGCAACTCCTCAAAGAGATCACCACAGACTCGAAAACCAGCAATGGCCTAGGCGGTATCCGCTTGGTGCTCAACAGCAACCAGCAGATCATTGGAGCCTATGCCGGAGACCTTCAGGGACGGGTGTGGAAGTTTGACCTGAGCAGCACGCTCTCCAGTGGATGGAAACTCGGCAACGGTGGCGTTCCTCTATTTACCGCCATGAGCGGAGCCACGCCTATGCCTATCACGGCGGCGCCCGCCGTCTTGGAGCGCACCGACCAGGCCAGCTTCAAACCCAGTTACCTGGTGACCGTCGGCACCGGCAAATTGATTGAGGCCGCCGACCCCAACGTGACATCGCCAACCCAGGCAACCTACAGTCTGTGGGACCAGCAGCCCTTTGGCTCCACTACAGCCGTCACCATCAACGAGTCCGACCTTGAAAACATTCGAATCAAAGCGGTTGCCACAGGCATTGATCCCACTACGGGGTCCACAATCAACGCCGGGGGCATTACCAATTTCTACACCGTGGAATTCAGCAGCCCGTCCGTCACCAAGATGGACTGGACCACCAAACTGGGGTGGAAAATGAATCTGGATGTCAATGCCGGCCAGCGGGTTATCTATCCGGTTCAAATGCAAGGCGAAGTCGTCAAGATCGATACGGTTGCTCCGCAGGCCAGTACCTCCAACTGTGTTTCCACGTCCAGCAACGCCTTGAGTCTGTACGTCGATCCGCTGACCGCGGCCTGCCGGATCGGCGGCACACTGGATACCAACGGCGATGGGAATATCGATGCCAGCGATGCCAATGTCTGCGCCTACTCCTCGCTGGCCGACGGAATGGATGTGGTTCTCAAGATTCTCGATTCCACAGGCGCAGACACCGGCCTGCGCGATATCCAGGACTCCTCCGGCCACATCAATGTTCGCGTCACTGGTGGCTCAAAGCCCGATTGCACCAACCCTATTTATCTAGCGGCGAATCCGGATAAATGCCCCACCGGAGGAGGCACTTGTGCGGACGCCGCATACCGTGCGGCCCACCCCGGAACCTGCCCCGGATCAACGCTCAACCGGTCGTGGCGACAAATTTTCCCGCGCGCCAACTGAAACGGCTGCCATCTCCCTGAAAATGCGCATGTATGAAAAATAAAATCATTGCCTCCCGTCGCCGCATGGCCGGTTTCACCCTGATCGAACTCATGATCGTGGTGGCCATCGTGGGCATACTCGCCAGCATCGCCCTGCCGTCCTACCGCAGCTACGTTGCCAGGGGATATCGCGCTGCGGCCAGGGCCCAGCTGATGCAGGCAGCCCAATACATGCAGCGCTTCTATTCCGCCAATGACCGCTACGATGCCGAACGCACCGGCGTCAACTCCATCTGGGTCAGCATGCCGGCTAGCCTGATGACCGCCCCGACGGACGGTACCAAGCTGTACGAGATATCGAATACTGGGACCAACGCCAGTTCCGCTGACCAAAGCACCTTCACACTGATCATGCGCCCCATCTCCGGAACCACCATGGCCAATGACAGCTGTGGCGGGTTCACCCTGACGCAAACCGGCGCCAAAGGCATCACCGTGGCGGGCGCGACGGCGGACAAAATCGCCGAGTGCTGGCGTTAGTCGTGGCACCTTCCCTGCTTGAAACACCCTTGCGTCTGGCGGCGCAGTCGGTCAACATCACCTCCCCCAACCCCCGCGTAGGGTGCATTGTGGTGTCTCCGGACGGACAAACCCTCGGCCAGGGCCACACCCAGCGTGCCGGCGGCCCCCACGCTGAAATCATGGCCCTGCGGGACGCCCAGGCCCGGGGGCACTCGGTCAAAGGGGCTACCGCCTACGTCACGCTGGAGCCCTGCTCCCACCAGGGCCGCACCGGACCATGCTGCGATGCCCTCATTGCCGCTGGCATCAAAAAAGTGGTGGCCACCAACACCGACCCCAACCCGCTGGTGGGCGGACAAGGATTTGAGCGGCTGCGGGCTGCGGGCGTGGAAGTGGAAGTGCTGCCCCCGGACGATCCGCTGGCCATCGTGTCCCGCGAGCTCAACCTGGGTTTTTTCAGCCGCATGATCCGCAAGACCCCCTGGGTGCGCATGAAAGTGGCCGCTTCGCTGGACGGAAAAACCGCCCTGGACAACGGTGTCAGCCAGTGGATCACCGCTCCCGAAGCCCGCGCCGACGGCCACGCCTGGCGCGCCCGGGCCTGCGCCGTGCTCACCGGCATTGGGACCGTGCTGGCCGACCGGCCCCGGCTGGATGTGCGTCTGGTTGAAACGCCCCGCCAGCCCCACGTGGTGGTGGTCGACAGCAACCTGCAAACGCCCCTGGATGCTCCTCTTTTCATAGCTGGCCGCGCAGTATTCATCTACGCTGCGCGCCAGAATGATGCCAAAAAACAGGCCCTGGAAGCCCGCGGTGCCACGGTTGTCTACCAACCCGGCATGGACAGCGGCGGCGTCCCCACCGGCCAGGTGGATCTGGCGGCGATGCTGCTGGACCTGGGCAAACGGGAAATCAACGAACTGCACGTAGAAGCCGGCCACCGGCTCAACGGAGCGCTCATCCAGGCGGGTCTGTTAGACGAATTGCTGCTCTACCTAGCCCCCAAACTCCTCGGGCAGGGCCGCGATATGGCCCATTTTGGCCCCTTGAGCGCGCTGGAACACGCCTTGCAGCTGGATTTTCGGTCCACCGAAAGGGTTGGCCCCGACCTGCGGATAGTGGCACGCGTGACCGGCAGAGACCATTTTTAGCCAAGAAGTTTTTGTGTCAAGGCCGGGTAGCGGCCCAATCCCTGCGAAAATGCGGGGATGTTTACTGGAATCATCACCGGTGTGGGCCGCATTGCGGCCGTTCACGCCCTGGGCGACGCGCCCACCCACGGCAAGCGCCTCACCATTGAAAGCCCGGCCGGCTACCTGGACGACGTGGGCCTGGGCGACAGCATTGCGCTCAACGGCGCCTGCATGACCGTCACCACACTGGATGCGGCACACCGCCAGTTCACCATCGACATCTCCGCTGAGTCGCTCACGAAAACGGCCGGACTGGACGCCGTGGGCACCATCAACCTGGAAAAGGCCCTGCGCGCCAACGACCGCCTGGGTGGCCATCTGGTGTCCGGCCATGTGGACGGCATCGGCCGGGTCACCCACTTCGCCCAGGTGGGCGAAAGCTGGGAGCTGCGCGTGCTGGCGCCCCAGTCGCTGGCGAAATACCTGGCGTACAAGGGTTCCATCACCATCAACGGCGTGAGCCTCACCGTCAACCGCATCGCCGACCTGGCTGACGGTTGCGAAGCCAGCATCAACCTCATTCCCCATACCGTCGAAAATACGGCTCTGGGCACCCTCCAGACCGGCTCGCTGGTCAACCTGGAAATTGACCTGATTGCACGCTATGTCGAGCGCATGCTCGGCAACAACCCGCCCGTGCCGGCCTGATACCTATTTCCACCCTACTTACCTATGACAAGGACAACGATGAAACGAGTAGATGATTTCCGCCTTAAGTTCGGCAAAAAAGAGCTGGTGCCGATCATGATTGGCGGAATGGGTGTTGACATTTCCACCGCCGAACTGGCGCTGGAAGCGGCACGCCTGGGTGGCATTGGGCATATTTCGGACGCGCTGATCCATGACGTGTCTGACCGGCGCTTTGACACGGAGTTCGTCAAGGGTAAAACCAAGTTTTACAAAGCCAACATCAACAATTCCGACAAGAGCATCATCCAGTTCGACCTCGGCCATCTGGCCGAAGCCACCCGCCTGCATGTGGGCAGGACCATGGAAGCCAAGCGCGGCGATGGCATGGTGTTTGTCAACATCATGGAAAAGCTGACCATGAATGCCGCGCGTGAAACGCTGCAGGTCCGCCTGAATTCGGCCCTGGATGCCGGCGTCGACGGCATCACCCTGAGTGCTGGCCTGCACCTGGGTTCGTTCGGCCTCATGGCCGACCACCCGCGCTTTCGCGACGCCAAGCTCGGCATCATCGTGTCGTCGGTGCGTGCGTTGCAGCTGTTCCTGCGCAAGACCGCGCGCCTGGACCGGCTGCCCGATTTTGTGGTGATTGAGGGCCCGCTGGCCGGCGGTCACCTGGGCTTCGGCATGGACTGGGCCCAATACGATCTGGCCACCATCGTGGCCGAGATTGCCGCCTACCTGAAAGCCGAGCAGCTGGATATTCCGCTGATTGCCGCAGGCGGCATCTTTACCGGCAGCGACGCCACCGCGTTCTTGGAACACGGCGCCGCCGCCGTCCAGGTGGCAACCCGCTTTACGGTGGCCAACGAGTGCGGCCTGCCCGCCAAGGTCAAGCAGGAATATTTCAAGGCCAGCGAAGAAGACATCATCGTCAACACCATTTCGCCCACCGGCTACCCCATGCGCATGCTGCGCAACACACCGGCCATCGGCTCGGGCATCCGCCCCAACTGCGAGGCCTATGGCTACCTGCTCGACGGCAACGGCAACTGCGCCTACATCACCGCCTACAACCAGCAAATTGCACTGCACCCCGATGGCAAGAACATCTCGGTCATGGACAAGACCTGCCTGTGCACCCATATGCGCAACTACAACTGCTGGACCTGTGGCAGCCTGACCTACCGCCTGAAAGACACCACCCGCAAGGCAGCCGACGGCAGTTACCAGACACTGAGCGCCGAGCACATCTTCAAGGACTACCAGTTCAGCGTGGACAACCAGATTCTGCTGCCCGCCTGAGACACGACACCATGACCACACTCAACCCCGTACCCATTTCCCCTGTTGAAGACATCGTGGCCGACATGCGCGCCGGGCGCATCGTGATCCTGGTGGACGAGGAAGACCGCGAAAACGAAGGCGACCTGGTTCTGGCCGCCGACCACGTGACGGCCGATGCCATCAACTTCATGGCCCGCTTCGGCCGGGGCCTGATCTGCCTGACCCTCACCCGCGAACGCTGCGAGCGGCTGCAATTGCCCCCCATGACGGTGCACAACGGCGACAAGAAAGGCACGGCCTTCACCGTGTCTATTGAAGCCGCCGAGGGCGTCACCACCGGCATCTCCGCCGCCGACCGTGCCCGCACCGTGCAGGCTGCCGTAGCCAAGGACGCCGTAGCCAGCGATCTGGTGCAACCCGGCCACATCTTCCCGCTGCAGGCCGTCGCGGGCGGCGTGCTCATGCGCGCCGGCCACACCGAAGCCGGCTGCGACCTGGCCACCATGGCGGGTTGCTCGCCGGCCGCCGTCATCTGCGAGATCATGAAGGACGACGGCACCATGGCCCGTCTACCGGACCTGCAGCTGTTCGCAGCCGAACACGGCCTGAAGATCGGCACCATCGCCGACCTGATCGCATACCGCAGCCGGGTGGAGTCCCTGATCGAGAAAATGGGCGAGCGCACCATCCGCACGGCCTTTGGCGAATTCACGGCCCACGCCTTTCGCGACACCACCGGACACGGCGTGCACCTGGCGCTGGTGCGGGGAGCCTGGGCTGCCAGCGACACGGTTTCGGTCCGTGTGCACGAACCGCTGTCGGTGCTCGACGCGCTGGAAATCGACCGCAGCATGCACTCCTGGAGCCTGGACGCCGCGTTGTCCCACATAGCCAACGACGGCAAGGGCGTCGTGGTCCTGCTCAACTGCGGTGAAAGCGGCGAACAGTTGCTGTCGCAGTTCGACGGCACCGCCCGCCCCGCCCACGCGCCCGAGCACGGCCGCATGGACTTGCGCTCCTACGGCATCGGTGCGCAGATTCTGCGCCAGTGCGGCGTGCACAAGATGCGCCTGATGGGCAGCCCGCGGCGCATGCCCAGCATGACCGGCTACGGGCTGGAAATTACCGGCTACATCAGCAAATAAGGAACACACTATGTTTGGCGCAGACAAAGGCACCGTTGCCACCGAAGACAGCCGCATGAACGGCAAGAAGCTCAAAGTGGGCATTGTGCAGGCGCGCTTCAACGCCTCCGTCACCGACGCACTGGCACAGGCCTGCAAGGCAGAACTGCTGGCACTGGGCGTGGCGGAGAGAGACATCGAGCACGTCACAGTGCCTGGCGCGCTGGAAGTCCCGGTGGCCCTGCAGGCCATGGCCGAAAAGGCCAGCTACGACACCCTGATCGCCATCGGCTGCATCATCCGTGGCGAAACCTACCACTTCGAACTGGTCGCCAACGAATCCGGCGCGGGCGTCACCCGCGTGTCGCTCGACTACCAGCTGCCCATCGCCAACGCCATCCTCACCACCGAAGACATGCCCCAAGCCGTGGCCCGCCAGGTCGAGAAAGGCCGCGATGCGGCCCGCGTTGCCGTGGAAATGGCCAACCTGCTGGAGTCGATTTGATGAGTGACATGAACACGCCCTCGGCCGCCAAGCGCCCGCCACGCCAGTCGCGCACCGGGTTGACCAGCACCGGCGCCCGCAAGGCCGGCAGCAAGTCCGACCGCAGCCGTGCGCGTGAGTTTGCCCTGCAGGGCCTGTACCAGAGCCTGGTCGGCGGCAATGCCGTGGACGACATCGACACCTTCACCCGCGATCTGGCCGGTTTCAACAAGGCCGACTCGGTGCATTTCGATGCGCTGCTGCAGGGCTGCGTGGCCGAGGCCGCCCAGCTCGACGCCCTGATCACCCCCCTGCTGGATCGCCCCATGGGGGAAATTTCTCCGGTCGAACATGCCATCATGTGGATCGGCACCTACGAAATGGCGCATTGCCTGGACGTGCCCTGGCGTGTCGTGCTCAACGAGTGCATCGAACTGGCCAAGGAATTTGGCGGCACCGACGGCCACAAGTACGTCAACGCCGTGCTCAACGGCATCGCCCCCAGCCTGCGGGCAGCCGAGGTGGAGGCCGACCGCGGCCGGGACAAGAAACCACGCGACTGAGCCGCGCGCCCGCCCATGCAGATATCCTCGCGCGCGCAGAAGATAGAACCCTTCTATGTCATGGAGGTGGCCAAGGCTGCTTCCACCCTGGGCGCGCAGGTGGCGCACACCGATGCGCCCATGATTTTCCTGAACATTGGCGAACCCGACTTCACCGCCCCGCCGCTGGTGCAGGAGGCCGCTGAAAAGGCCATCCGCGACGGGCGCACGCAGTACACCCCGGCCACCGGTCTGCCGGCCCTGCGCGAGCGCATCAGCGACTGGTACACGCAGCGCTTCGGCGTGGACGTGCCAGCCAGCCGCATCATCATCACAGCGGGCGCCTCGGCGGCGTTGCACCTGGCGTGCATGGCCCTGATCGAGGCGGGCGACGAAATCCTGATGCCCGACCCCAGCTACCCCTGCAACCGGCACTTCGTCAATGCCAGCGAGGGCCGCGCGGTACTCATCCCCACCACCGCCGAAGAGCGCTTCCAGCTCAGCGCCGACAAGGTCCGCGCCGCCTGGGGCGCGCGCACGCGCGGGGTGCTGCTGGCCTCGCCGTCCAACCCCACCGGCACATCCATCCACCCGGATGCCCTGCGCGACATCCACCAGGTGGTGCAGTCGCATGGCGGCATCACGCTGGTCGATGAAATCTACCTCGGCCTGAGCTTTGAAGCCCGGTTCGGCCAGACAGCCCTGGCGCTGGACGAGCACCTCATCAGCATCAACAGCTTCAGCAAGTACTTCAACATGACCGGCTGGCGCCTGGGCTGGATGGTGGTGCCCGAGAAACTGGTGCCCGTCATCGAGCGCCTGGCGCAAAACCTGTTCATCTGCCCCAGCAGCATTGCCCAGCACGCCGCACTGGCCTGCTTCGAGCCGCAGAGCTTGGCCCTGTACGAGGAACGCCGCCATGAATTCAAGGCCCGGCGCGACTACTTCCTGCCCCAGTTGCAGGCCATGGGGCTGAACGTGCCAGTGCTGCCCGACGGGGCCTTCTATGCCTGGGCCGACTGCTCGCAGGCCTGCGCCAGACTGGGTGTCGAAAACAGTTGGAACTTTGCCTTCGAAATCATGAACAAAGCCCATGTCGCCATTACGCCGGGGCGTGACTTTGGTACCGCCCAGACACACAACTTTGTCCGCTTTTCAACCGCCAGTTCCCTGGCGCACCTGCAGGAGGCCGTGGCCCGCCTGCGCGCGCTGCTGCTGTGATGCGGGCGTTGCCAAACCCCGTGCACCTACCCTGAAACGCTGAAATGAACCAAGACCTCTCCATCCTCCACCTGGTGCTCAACGCCAGCCTTGTGGTGCAAGCCGTCATGCTGCTGCTGATGCTGGTGTCCATCGCCAGCTGGGCCGCCATCTTCCGCAAGCTGTTTGCCCTCAAGCGGGTCAAGGGACTCAACGAGTCTTTCGAGCGCGAGTTCTGGTCGGGCTCCAGCCTCAACGATCTGCTGGCCGCCGCCAGCAAGAACGCCAGCCACTGCGGTCCCATGGAACGCATTTTTGCCAGCGGCATGCGCGAGTTCCAGAAACTGCGCGAGCGCCGCATCACCGACGTAGGCACCCTGATGGACGGTGCACGGCGCGCCATGCGAGCCAGCTTCCAGCGCGAAATGGACGTGGTGGAGAGCAACCTGTCGTTCCTGGCCTCGGTCGGCTCCGTGTCCCCCTATGTGGGCCTGTTCGGCACCGTGTGGGGCATCATGCACGCCTTCAGCGGCCTGGCTGCACTCACCCAGGTGACGCTGGCCACCGTGGCGCCTGGCATTGCCGAAGCGCTGGTGGCTACCGCCATCGGCCTGTTTGCGGCCATTCCCGCCGTAGTGGCCTACAACCGCTTCGCCCGCGACATCGACCGCATTGCCACGCAGCAGGAGACCTTCATCGAGGAGTTCTCCAACATCCTGCAGCGCAACGTGGGCGCGCAGGCCGGCAGCACGGGTCGCTGACCATGCCAGCCGTCTCACACCGCGGCCGGGGGCGGCGCACCATCAACGAGATCAACATGGTGCCCTTCATCGACGTGATGCTGGTGCTGCTGATCATCTTCATGGTCACAGCGCCCCTGATCACGCCCAGCATGATTGACCTGCCCAGCGTCGGCAAGGCGGCGCGCCAGCCCGACCAGATCATCCAGGTCGTGCTGGGAAAGAACGACACCCTGGAAATGAAGATCAAGGACCAGACCACGGCGCTCTCGCTCAAGGAGCTGGCCACCGCCGTCAAGCGCGCGCAAGGCGCCAAAGACAGCGTGGCCGCTGCCAACTCGGCCGTGGTCATCAGCGCCGACAAGAACGTGAAGTACGAAAGCGTGGTCAAGGTCATGGACACCCTGCAGCGCGCCGGCATCCAGCGCGTGGGCCTATCCGTGCAGCTGGCCAACTAGCGCGCACCCGGCAGGTCACCCGCACCACAGCATCCCATGAGCGCCACCACCGCCGAACGCCTGGAGTTTGCACCACCGCCCACACCGGGCCTGGTGCGCGCCCTGGCCCTGGCCATCGTGGCCCACGCCCTGCTGCTGGCTGTGCTGGCGGTGGGCGTGCAGTGGAAGCGCGACGCCACCCCGGTCACCGTGGAAGCCGAACTCTGGTCCGCCATTCCCGAGCAGGCCGCGCCGCCGGCCCCGGAGCCCGCACCGCCGCCACCGCCCGCCATCCCGGCGCCAGCACCCAAGCCCACCACCGTGGCGCCGCCCGCCCCGCCACCACCCGTGCCCCTGCCCGACCCGAGCATTGCCATTGCCAAGGAGAAGGCCCGCCTGCAAAAGGAAAAGCAGGCGCAGCAGGACAAGCTGGAGCAGGAAAAGCGGCAGAAGGAAGCGCTGCAAAAACAGAAGCTGCAGGAAGCCAAGGACGCGCGGGAGAAAGCCGCACGCGACAAGGCACTGCATGACAAGGAAGCCCGGGACAAGGCGCTGGCCGACAAGGCAGCCGCCGCCAAGAAGCTGCAACAGGAGCAGCGCACCCAGGACGCCAAGGCCGCCAGCGACGCCAAGAGCCTGGCCCAGTCGCGCCAGCAGCAGCTGGAGCGCATCGCCCGCATGGCCGGCGCGGCCACCGGCAACGGCGACGCCAGCTCCACCGGGACGGCCAAACAATCCTCCGGGCCGTCGGCCGGCTATGCCGGACGCCTGCGGGCCCGCGTCAAACCCAACATCACCTACACCGAGCCCATATCCGGCAACCCGGCAGCCGAGGTGGAAGTCCGCACAGCCCCCACCGGCACCATCATCAACCGCAAGCTGGTGAAATCCAGCGGCGTGAAGTCGTGGGACGACGCTGTGCTGAACGCCATCGACAAAACCGAAACGCTGCCGCCGGACGTGGACGGCCGGGTGCCGTCGTCGCTGCTCCTGATCTTCCGCCCCAAAGACTGAGCGGCATTGCCAGCGTTGCAAGCGCTACAGTTTCAATAGCTGTCTGCGCAGTGAATACAGGGGCTGCAAGCCTTTTTCCTGCTGATTTTCAGCAGCGTCATTCGTAGGCGATCACCGCTTTGCCCTGGTCCGCCTGCGCCCGCCAGCCTGCCAGTGCGGAGTCGGAGGGATAAAACCGCGCGTTGTCGCCCAGGTGCAGTTCGGCCGCGGCGCCGGAACACTCGTCCGACGCACCGCCCGTGCACTGCACCGACAGACGCACCGACAGCCCCCGCACCAGTTCACCCTGCTCGGTCATCTCGCGCTGTGCCGGAAATTCCTTCACCATGCGCCCCACGTCCGGCACCTTGCCGGTGCCGTCCACCTGCACCGCCACCCGCAGGTATTTGCCGAAACGGCAGCGCGCCTGCTCCAGATCCCAGATCTGCGTCACGGTGAGCTGCTTGCCACCGGAGAAGCGGTCATCCCTGACCTTGCCCATGACGATGATGAGCTCGTCGTCTTTGAGCAGGTTCTTGTGGGCGTTGAGCAGGTCTTCTTCCACCCGCGCGTCGATCATGGCGGACTTGTCGTCCAGCTTGAACAGTGCCAGCTTGCCGCGCTGGCCGTTGATGACCCGGAAATCGGTGACGATGCCGGCCAGCAGCTGCGGCTCACGCGTGTCCAGCAGCTCATCGAGCTGGCGCTTGGCAAAGCGGCGCACCTCCCGCGTCACCTCATCAAACAGGTGGCCCGACAGGTAGAAGCCCACGGCCGTCTTTTCCTGCATCAGGCGCTCTTTCACGCCCCAGGGCATGGCCTCCACCAAGTCCGGCTCCTGCGTGCTGGAGCCGTGGTCGTCCTCGCCCCCCATGTCGAACAGGCCCACCTGGTTGGCGTTGGCGGCACTGGCCGTGGCAAAGTCAAAAGCCCGGTCGATGCTGGCCACCAGCGACGCCCGGTTGAGTTGCAGGGTGTCAAAGGCCCCCGCCTTGATGAGCGCCTCCACGCAGCGCTTGTTCAGGCGCGTGCGGTCCACGCGGCGGGCAAAGTCGAACAGGCTGGTGAACGGCCCGGCCTCGCCCGTGGGGCCCTTGCCGTCGCGCGCTGCCACAATGGCTTCGATGGCCTGCTGACCCGTGCCCTTCACGGCCCCCAGGCCGTAGCGGATTTCCTTGTTGGAGATGGGCTCGAACCGGTAGCGCCCGCGGTTGATGTTGGGCGGCTCGAACGACAGCCCCATCTTCTCGGCGTCTTCGAACAAGACTTTCAGCTTGTCGGTGTCGTCCATTTCCACCGTCATGTTGGCGCAGAAGAACTCGGCCGTGTAGTGCACCTTGAGCCAGGCCGTGTGGTAGGCCAGCAGGGAATAGGCGGCGGCGTGCGACTTGTTGAAGCCGTAGCCGGCGAACTTTTCCATCAGGTCAAAGACCTCGTCGGCCTTCTCCTGGCTGATGTCGTTCTTGGCGGCGCCAGCGCGGAAGATGGCGCGGTGCTCGGCCATTTCTTCGGCCTTCTTCTTGCCCATGGCCCGGCGCAGCATGTCGGCGCCACCCAGCGAATAGCCGCCCAGAATCTGCGCGGTCTGCATCACCTGCTCCTGGTAGACCATGATGCCGTAGGTCTCGGAAAGCATGTCGGCTACCAGCGGGTGCGGGTACTCGATCACCTCGCGCCCGTGCTTGCGCGCCACGAAGCTGGGAATCAGGTCCATGGGGCCTGGGCGGTACAGGGCGTTCAGCGCAATCAGGTCCTCCAGGCGCGTGGGCTTCGCGTCGCGCAGCATGCCCTGCATGCCGCGGCTTTCAAACTGGAACACGGCCTCGGTCTTGCCGTCGGAAAACAGCTTGTAGACCTTGGGGTCGTCCAGCGGCAGGTTCTCGAAGGCAAAGTTCTCCTGCCCCGGGTGGCGCTGCATGATGAACTCGCGCGCAATCTCCAGGATGGTCAGCGTGGCCAGGCCCAAGAAGTCGAACTTCACCAGGCCGATGGCCTCCACGTCGTCCTTGTCGTACTGGCTCACGGCCGACTCGCTGCCAGGCTGCTGGTACAGCGGGCAGAAGTCAGTGAGCTTGCCCGGGGCGATCAACACGCCCCCGGCGTGCATGCCGACGTTGCGGGTCATGCCCTCCAACTTGCGGGCCAGCTCCAGCAGGGTCTTGACGTCTTCTTCCTTTTCCTCGCGCTCGGCCAGGATGGGCTCGGCCTCGGTGGCATACACGTACTTGTCGCTCTTCTTGCCGTCGGTGGGCGGCAGCTGCAGCGTGACGTTGGTGCCGGGCTTGTTGGGGATGAGCTTGCTGATGCCGTCGCAGAAGGTGTAGCTCATGTCCAGCACGCGACCCACGTCGCGCACCACGCCGCGCGCGGCCATGGTGCCGAAGGTGGCGATCTGGCTCACGGCGTCCTTGCCGTACTTGCTCTTCACATAGTCGATCACCAGATTGCGGTTGGTCTGGCAGAAGTCGATGTCGAAGTCGGGCATGGAGACCCGCTCGGGGTTCAGGAAACGCTCGAACAGCAGCTTGTAGCGGATGGGGTCCAGATCGGTGATCTTGAGCGCGTAGGCCACCAGCGAGCCGGCACCGGAGCCCCGGCCCGGCCCCACCGGGCAGCCGTTGTTCTTGGCCCAGTTGATGAAGTCGCCCACGATCAGGAAGTAGCCGGGGAAACCCATTTTCAGGATGGTGGTCAGCTCAAATTCGAGGCGCTCCACATACTCGGGCATGCGCTGCGCACGCTCGGCGGCGTCCGGGTACAGGTGCGCCATGCGCTCCTTGAGCCCTTCGTGCGAGGCGTAGCGGAAATATTCCTCTGGCGACATGCGCTGGCCATTGACCTCGGGCGTGGGAAAGTCGGGCAGCTGCGGCTTGCCCAGCACCAACGTCAGGCTGCAGCGCTTGGCAATCTCCAGCGTGTTGGCAATGGCCGAGGGCACATCGGCAAACAGCGCCTCCATCTGCGCGGCCGACTTGAAATACTGCTCGCGCGTGAACTTGCGCACCCGGCGCTGGTTGCCCAGGATCTCGCCGTCGGCAATGCAGACCCGGGCCTCGTGGGCCTCGAAGTCATCGGGCTCGGTGAACTGCACCGGATGCGTTGCCACCACCGGCAGTTTCATGCGTGCCGCCAGTTGCACGGCGGCGGCCACATGGGCTTCGTCGTCCAGGCGCCCGGCGCGCTGCAACTCGATGTAAAACCGGTGCGGGAACACGCTGGCGAGCTGCAGCGCCACGGCATGGGCCCGCGCCGTGTCACCCTGCACCAGCGCCTGACCCACGGGGCCGGCCTGCGCCCCCGACAGGGCGATCAGCCCCTCGCCCAGCTCCTGCAGCCAGGCCAGCTTGACCACGGCCTGGGCTTTCACCACGTTTTGCGTCCAGGCCCGCGCCAGCAACTCCGACAAGTTCAGGTAGCCCTGCTTGTTCTGCACCAGCAGCACGATGCGCGACAGGGCCGCCACATCACCCCCCAGGCCCTCCAGGAAAATCTCGACGCCGATGATGGGCTTGGTGCCCTTGGCGCGCCCCTGCTTGTAAAACTTGATGGCGCCAAACAGGTTGCTCAGGTCCGTAATGGCCAGCGCAGGCTGGCCATCGGCCACCGCCGCCTGGATGATGTCGTCGATGCGGTTGGTGCCGTCAACGACAGAAAATTCGGTGTGCAGGCGCAGGTGTACAAACATGGGACCATTGTAGTTTTTCACGGCCCGTAAAATCGGGGACATGAACCCGGTACTGAACATCTCGGCCTATAAATTTGTCCCATTGCCGGACACGGCGGCGCTGCGCGAAACGCTTTTGGCCCGCGCGCTGGCGTTGCAGCTCAAAGGCACCATTTTGCTGGCCGAAGAGGGCATCAACCTGTTCCTGGCTGGACCGGCCGACGCTGTGCGCGGCTTCGTGGCCCAATTGCAGGGCGACCCGCGCCTTGCCGACGTGGCCCCCAAGGAAAGCTGGTCCGAAACCCAGCCTTTCAAGAAGATGCTGGTGAAGGTCAAGGGCGAGATCATCCGCATGAACCACCCCACCATCCGGCCCGCCGAAGGCCGGGCGCCGGCCGTTGCCCCCGCCACCGTGAAGCGCTGGCTCGACCAGGGGCATGACGACGCGGGCCGCCCGGTGGTGACGCTGGACACCCGCAACGACTTTGAAGTGGACGCCGGCACCTTTGAAGGCGCCATTGACTGGCGCATTACCAAGTTCACCGAATTTCCGCAGGCCCTGCGCACGCACAAGGCCGACCTCCAGGGCAAGACGGTGGTGAGCTTCTGCACCGGCGGCATCCGCTGCGAGAAGGCGGCCATCCTGATGCGCGAAGAAGGGCTGGAGCATGTGTACCAGCTCGAAGGCGGCATCCTCAAGTACTTTGAGGAAACCGATGCCGCCCACTACCAGGGCGGCTGCTTTGTGTTTGATGAGCGCCGGGCGGTGGATGTGGCACTCAAGGCCACACCGGAATTGGCAAGCCCCCCCGTCAGCGCAGCGTCACCACCGGCTGCGTAGCCAGGCCGGCACGCAGCATCCAGGCAAAAACCGAGTCCACGGTCGTGGTCTCGATACGGTCGGCATAGCGCTTTTCATTGGGGTGATCATCGAAGGCCACATTGGCCGCCGTGACGCGTGCACCCAGGCGGGTCAGCGCACCAATGTTCAACACAGAAGGCTGAAAGCCTTTCAGCAGCAACCAGGACTGGGCCTGCTGCCGGGTGGGGTTGCTCACCGTGGACAAATCTTCGGATAAGGCCAAGGCCATGGTCTCCGTGGCCCATTGGTTGGACTGCTGGTACTTGGAACCCCACACGTAGCTGACCATGCTGTAGGGTTTCTCGTGCAGACGCACGGCGCGGCTTTCGTCTCGCAGCAGGGCCAGCAGTTTGCTCTGGGCCTCGGGTGTCGGAACCACCCAGGCGGCTTCGTATTGCCAAAGGTCGTCCAGAAAGAACTCGCCCAGGCCCTGGCGGTAGATGTCAGCCTCGGCCGTGCCACACTGGTTGAGCTTGTGCAGAACGCGCCAGACATGTCCACCCCGGTCATCGGGCTGCTGGTACGCAAAACCAAAATGCGAGTAACGCAGGCCGTATTTGCTTAAATCCTGCCCGGCACGCGCCAAGATAACAACCTTGGCCCCGCTTTGATCCAGCGCCTGCAAGGTACGCATGGCCAGATTAAGCGAGCGCTCGACGGTGGTTACCGTCATCGGCTGCGGCTCTCCGCAGGCGCGCCCCGCGTATGCCGGCCCCAGATGCAGCAGCAACGCCGCAAGCAGCGCCCTGCCAACGACCATCAGGTGCTTCACAGCGTCACGCGTTGGTTGTGCAGCAGGGCACGGCCCGCTTCATTGGGCACAAAGGCAAGGACCTGCCCCGCCACCGATAGCACCACCCCCGCGCTGATGATGCTCACGCTGACTACCGTACCCACCGTGGTCGAGGCCGCACCAGCTACCTTGCCGGACACTTCAACACTCGCTCGCGCACCATCCGACACGCGCTCCAGCACATACCGGGTGCCTGTCGCCGAGGCTTCAACGCCCTTGACAACCAGCACCGCACCCGCCGTGGAAAAAGCCACAGGCAAGGCCACTGCAGCCCCCACACTGGCACCCACTACCGAGCCCAGCGGCATCAGGGACAGTGCGCTGGCCGTGGATGCGTTGTTTTGAGCCTGTGCAGCAGGGACTCCACCGACAACCATGGCGCACGCAAGCACCCAAGCATGTGTGAATTGTTTCAAGATAGCGCTCCTTTGTTTAACGGATCAACACGCAGCACTATATCGGGACCATCCAGACAAAAAAGCCCGAACGCTCTGCATGAGCGTCCGGGCTGATCTAGCGCAAATATGAAAAATATCTGCCGCTGGATTACTTGGCCATGGCGGCAATGCGGGCGCCAAACAGCCGTGCGGTTTCCAGGTCCCCGGCATTCATTTCTTCGCCGCTGGCGTCGCCCGGGGTCTGGGCCATGGGGCCTGCGCTGGAAGCCAGGTAATTCACGTCGCTGCGCTGCGAAGCCTTGGTGTTGTTGTAGTTCAGGCCCGTACCCACCCACACGCCGCCGTGCTGCATGGCCAGCGTCATGAAGTAGTGCAGCGTGGAATGCTTGTCGCCGTTGACGTTGGCGCTGGCGGTGAAGCCGCCAAAAATCTTGTCCTTCCAGGCCTGGGTGTACCAGGGCTTGCTGGAGGCATCGGCAAACTTCTTGAACTGCCAGCTCACGCTGCCCATGTAGGTGGGCGATCCAAAGATGATGGCGTCGGCCGCGGCCAGGGTCTCCCAGGCGCCTTCGGGCAGGTTGCCATCCGCGTCAATGGCGATGAGCTCTGCGCCCGCGCCCTGGGCCACCGATTGCGCCATGCGCTGGGTGTGACCGTAACCCGAATGAAAAACCACTGCTACTTTTGCCATGAACGAACTCCTGGTTTGCTACTAAAAGAATGGAACCGCTGCGGCGCAGCGCCTCCGTGGGAACAATCTGAAGAATCAGGCGCCGCGCCGGGCGTCGACGCTATAGGCGCCAGCCCCGAAAGCCGTCAGCATGAGCAATCCGCCGGCGATGGCCAGGTTCTTGTAGAACATGATCTGGTTCACCATCACCTGGTCCGCTGGTGCCGCCCAATACTTGTGAAAGAACAGGCCAGCCGCCACGGTAAACACCGCGGTGATCAAAGCTGCCCAACGGGTCTGGAAACCGAGCAGCAAGGCCAGGCCGCCACCCACTTCCACCGCAATGGCCAGCGCAGCGCCCAGTTCTGGAAACGGCAGTCCGACCGATCCGATGTACCCCGCCGTACCGGCGAAGCCACCCAGTTTGGCAATGCCGGCCGGCAGGAACAACAGTGCCATGAGAATGCGAGCCGCCAGGGCCAGGGGATCTTGCAACTTGGTCAACATGAAAACTCCTTGAATTTAAAAACAGTCAAAAAAACGATCAGGCTGAAAGATCAAACACCAGCACTTCCGCGGCTTTGCCGTGGGCCAGGGTCAACACGTTTTCTGCCTCCAGCAGCACCGCGTCACCGGTGCTGAGGGGGTGCCCGTTGACCTCCAGCTCGCCACGCAGCAGGTGCACATAGGCTTTGCGCTGGGGGTCCAGCACCAGCTGGGCGCTCTGCTCACCGTCGAGCAGGCTGCTGTACAGGCGTGCATCGGCATGGATCAGCACCGAGCCCTCGGCCCCGTCAGGGGAGGCCACCAGCCGCAGCACGCCCTGCTTCTCCGCCGCGGCAAAGGTCTTTTGCTCGTAGCTGGGGGCAATGCCGGTCACATTGGGCTCGATCCAGATCTGGAAGAAATGGGTCGTCTCGTTGGGTGCGTGGTTGAACTCGCTGTGCTGCACGCCCGTGCCGGCGCTCATGCGCTGCACGTCGCCCGGGGGAATGCCCTTGACGTTGCCCATGCTGTCCTTGTGCGCCAGGTTGCCCGACACCACGTAGCTGATGATTTCCATGTCGCGGTGGCCGTGCGTGCCGAAGCCGGTGCCGGGGGCAATGCGGTCTTCGTTGATGACGCGCAGGTTGCCCCAGCCCATGTGGCGGGGGTCGTAGTAGCCGGCGAATGAAAAGCTGTGGAAGGACTTGAGCCAGCCGTGGTCGGCGTAGCCACGGTCTGCCGATTTGCGTAAGGTCAACATGGTGGGGTTTCCTTGAAGTTCCTGTCGATGGGTAGAACTTTAGGCCCGGCACCGGGACTTTCCACCCACCCTGTTTGATGGCATCATTCAAATAATTTCAACCAAAAAGGCCCATCCATGCAAACCGCACGCGATGTGTTGACCCCCGATGCCCTGGCCATGCTGCAGGCCATTGAGTCGGCTGGCAGCTTTGCCGCCGCCGCCCGCGCCCTGGGGTTGGTGCCCAGCGCCCTGACCTACCGCATCCGCCAGATCGAGGACGCGCTGGACGTGCTGCTGTACGACCGCAGCTCGCGCCAGGCCCGCATGACCGAAGCCGGTGCCCTGCTGATGCGCGAAGGCGCGCGCCTGCTCGGCGAGATCGATGCCGTGGCCAACCGGGTCAAGCGCGTGGCCACCGGCTGGGAGCCGCTGCTGACCATTGCCGTGGACACGGTCATCTCCAAGGCCACCGTCATGGAGTTGTGCGAGAGCTTCTTCAGCCTCTCTCCCCCCACCCGCATCCGACTGCGCGACGAGACCCTCTCCGGCACGCTGGAAGCCCTCACCGCCGGCCAGGCCGACCTGGCCCTGGGCGTGGCCCTGGATGCGGCCAACAACGCCGGCATCCAGGGCAAGACCCTGGGCACCATGCAATTTGTCTACGCGGTGGCACCCCACCACCCGCTGGCCAATGCCCCCGAGCCTTTGAGCGACACCGTCATCCAGCAGCACCGCGCCGTGGCGGTGGCGGACTCCGTCCAGCGCGGCAGGGGCATGACCTACGGCCTGCTGGGCGGACAGGATGTATTCACCGTCGCCAGCATGCACGCCAAGCTCGATGCCCAGTTGCGCGGTCTGGCGGGTGGCTACCTACCGCAGTGCATGGCGGGCAGCTACATTGAAACGGGCCGCCTGGTCGTCAAGCAGACCGAGCGCCCGTACCGCACGGTGCCGCTGAGTTACGCCTGGCGCGGAGCCACTTCGTCGACCCAGGGCCGGGCCTTGCAATGGTGGCTGCAGCAACTCGAAAGCCCCGCCACCCGCCTCGCGCTGCTGGAACAACACCGTAGCGCCTGATGCCAGCGTGTATAAAGAGGCATAAACCTTCCCACCACTCTTGGAGACACCGCACATGACCGCTTCCAGACACATCGCCATCGTGGGTGCCGGCATGGCCGCCATCGCCTGCGCCCGCACCCTGGTACAGGCCGGCCACCGTGTCACGGTGTTCGAAAAAAGCCACACCGTGGGCGGTCGCATGGCCACTCGCAACAGCCCGTTTGGCAGCTTTGACCATGGCACGCAGTACTTCACCATCCGCGATCCGCGTTTCGAGCTGGCCCTGCAGACCAGCCCCGGGGTGTGCAAACCCTGGAGTGCCAACACGGTGCATGTGCTGGACAAGCAGGGCCGTGTCGCCGCGGCCGGCCATCCCGCCGGGGAGGCGCACTGGGTCCCCAAACCCACCATGAACACCCTGCCGCAGCAGTGGGCCAAGCCGCTGCTCGACCAGGGCAGCGTGGAGTTGCAGACCCGCGTCGACCGCATCGAACCCGACGCCCTCAACAAGCGGCAATGGCAGCTGCGCACCACCGGCGCCCAGGACAGCACGCATGTGTATTCCGGCTTCGACGCCGTGGTGCTGGCCATCCCGTCGCCACAGGCGCTGGCCCTGCTGCAGGCCTCCCAGGTGGGCGCGCCGCTGCAGAAAGACATCAGCAAAGTCACGGTCGCACCCTGCTGGACGCTGATGCTCGCCTTTCCACAGGCCGTGCAACCCGGCCTCACCACGCTGGGGCCGCAGTGGAGCGCTGCCCGCAGCACCCACCACCGCATTGCCTGGCTGGCGCGTGAATCCAGCAAACCGGGTCGCGGCTGGGTGGAGCGCTGGACGGTGCAGGCCAGCGCCACCTGGTCGCAGGAACACCTGCAGGATGACGAGGCGCGTGTGCAGGCCAAGCTGCTGAAGGCCTTTACCGAAGTCACCGGCATCCGTGCCGAGCCGGCGCACATGGACACCCAGCGCTGGAAGTACGCGCAGACCGTGCAGCCGCTGGGCCGCTCCCACCTGTGGGACGCCAAGACGGGCCTGGGCCTGTGCGGCGACTGGTGCCTGGGCCACCGCGTGGAAGATGCCTTTGTGTCTGGCCTGGAGCTGGCCCTCGCAATCATTTGAGTACCCCGCCTGTCGCCCCCGGCTACCGGGGGCGCTTTGCCCCCTCGCCCACCGGCCCGCTGCATGCAGGCTCGCTGGTGGCCGCCCTGGCGAGCTGGCTTGACGCCCGGGCCCATGGCGGCCCGTGGCTGGTGCGCATCGAAGACGTGGACACACCGCGCTGCGTGCCCGGGGCCGACCAGACCATCCTGCGCCAGCTTGCCGCCTGCGGCCTGCACCCCGATGAACCGCCGGTGTGGCAGAGCCGGCGCACACCGCTCTACCAGCAGGCGCTGGAGCACTTGGTCGCGCGCGGCCTGGCCTACCCCTGCGCCTGCTCGCGCAAGGACATCGAAGCCGCCCTGCAGCAAGCCGGCATGACAAAGCCCCGCCACGGCGAACTGGTCTACCCCGGCACCTGCCGCGCAGGCCTGCAGGGCAAGCCCGGGCGCGCCTGGCGGTTGCGCACCGATATTTCAATGCCCAATCAGCCTGCAGGCCACGAAGAACCTGCGCAGAAAGCTACGAAAAATATAGCGAGCCAGGTAGTGCACTGGACCGACCGCCGTCTGGGTCCCCAACAGCAGGACGTGGCGCAGGAGGTGGGCGATTTCGTGCTCCAGCGCGCCGACGGCCTTTTTGCCTACCAACTCGCCGTGGTGGTGGACGACGCCGCGCAGGGCATCACCCACGTGGTGCGCGGCGAAGACCTGACCGACAACACGGCGCGGCAGATCCTGCTGCAGCGCGCCCTGGGCCTGCCCACGCCACAGTACCTGCACACCCCTCTGGTGCGCGGCGCCAACGGAGAAAAACTCTCCAAGCAAAACGGCGCACAGGCGCTGGACGTGTCCGACCCGCTGGCCGCACTCAACGCCGCGGCTGCCGTGCTGGGCCTGCCCGCCCAAGGCGGCACGCTGGAGCATGCCCTGACCCATTGGACCGGGCTCTGGCGGGCGACGGTGCAACCGCATGCTACACGCTGTCGCAGAGGGCGCGGGGCAATGCCACCGTGACCGCCAGTCCCCCTTTTTCACCGTTCCGGAGGCGCACCGTACCGTTCAGGCGCCGCGCGATGTCGTTGGCAATCGAAAGCCCCAGGCCGACTCCGCCGCTGTGGCGGTTGCGTGAGCCCTCCGCCCGCTGAAACGGAGTCAGCATCCGGTCCATGTCGGCTTCGGCAATGCCCGGCCCGCTGTCACTGATCTCGATGCACACATGCCCCGGTGTTTCATGGCAGCGCACCCGGGCATGCCCGCCATACCGGATGGCGTTGTCGACGATGTTGTTGATGCACCGGCGCAAGGCCGATGGCTGCGTGCGCAGCGGCGCGCAGGCCTGGGCCGATTCGGCATCCACCAGCTCCACGGCATGGCCACTGGCGGCATAGTCGTCCACCAGGCTGCGCAGCATCGAGTCCACATCCAGCAACACAAACGGCTCGGCATGCGCCGCGCCCCGCAGGTAGTCCAGCGTGGTGGTGATCATGGCGTTCATCTCCGCAATGTCCCGCCCGAAGCGCAGACGTTGCTGCACGTCGGCCAGGCCTTCGGCCCGCAAGGCCAGGCGCGTCAGGGGGGTACGCAGGTCGTGCGACACCGCCGCAACGAAACTGTCCCGCTCGCTGAGCTGCCGGCAGATCTGTGCCTGCATCTGGTTGAAGACCCGGGTGGCCTCGCGGCATTCGTCCGTACCCTCTTCCACCAGCGGCGCACGGTGGATGTCGCGTCCCAGCTCATGCGCGGCGTTGGCCAGGCGCCGCACGGGCTGCGACAGCCAGCGGGCACCGATCCAGGCCGCCAGCATCAGGGCCGCAATGCGAACCCCCACGTCCACCCACAACCGCGGATTTAGGAAGGGGCGCGGCCCGTTCGGTCCCCCCGGACCACCCGGGCCGGGGGGCGGCCCCGCAGGTCCCATGGGCGGCGGCATACCGCCCGGTCCCTTGGCATTGAGGGGCGCGTACACCCCGGGCACGGCACCCGGCCCTGGGCCGAACAGGTGGGGGCCCATTTCAAACATCAACCGCAGCGCCAGGGCATGGCTGACCAGCACCGCCACCCCCAGCAACAACGCCAACCGGCCAAACAGCGTGCTGGGCACCAGCAGGGCGCGGGCCCAGGCCAGCACACGGTTCATGCCGCGCGGCCCTGCACGGACGCTACATCGAACAAATACCCTCTGCCGCGCACCGTCTTGATCATGTTCGATCCCTCCGGCGCGCGCGCCAGCTTCTGGCGCAGACGGGAAACCAGCAGGTCGATGCTGCGCTCGTTGGCGCCGGCCATGTGCCCGCGGGCCAGTTCCATCAACTGATCGCGGCTGAGCAGGCGGCGCGGCGTATGCAGGAAGGTGCTCAGGAGCCGGAATTCCGCATTGGACAAGGCTACCATCAGGCCACTGGGCGCATGCAGGCTGTGGTTTTCCCGGTTCAGTTTCCAGCCGTTGAAGCAGATCACGTCGTTTCCGGCACGCCGTGCGGGGCCATCCAGCGGTATGGTGGAGCGCCGCAGCACCGACTGGATGCGGGCCACCAGCTCCCGCGGCTCGAACGGCTTGCTCACGTAGTCGTCGGCCCCGTTTTCCAGCCCCAGCACCCGGTCGTAATGGTCCGAGCGCGCCGTCAGCATGATGATGGGTATGCGGGATTGCCGCCGTATCTCCCGTGCGAGGGTCAGGCCATCGGCGCCCGGCAGCATGACGTCGAGCACGATCAGATCGATCGCATGCTGCGCCATCTGCTGGCGCATGCCCGCGCCATCACCCGCCACATGGACCCAAAACCCGTAGGGCGCCAGATAACCAGCCAGCAGACCGGTAATTTCCGCGTCGTCGTCAACAATCAATATATGGGTTTTCGGAATCATGGCGGGCGAAAGCAAATAAGTATAAATTCCCGCCAGAGGCATTCCCCGGAAAACCGAGTTTTCCCGCCTACTTTGCAAACTCTTTACATACCATTTATGTCAACCCTGATACAGAGTCGACATAATCCCTATACAAATATATTGAAAAGATAATCGACGTCGCCAGCCCCCCCCCTTTCTCAGTAGGTCATGGAGGTACGCGTTATCTGGGGTTGTCCCAGCAGCTTGGTCTTGAGGCCCGGATCGGCGGGCTTGTCACCCAGCCAGATGTTGAGCAGCGCGTTGAAGAACGCAATGTCGCGCAAAGGCGCCGTCAGGGGCTTTTTGTTGAGCTCCACCACCGTGCCGGTACCGGGCACCCAATCCAGGGTCAGCGTGTCGCCCTTGCGCAAGCCGTTCGGCTGGCTGGAAATCGCCTTGCCCAGCTGCAGCAGGTGCCCCATGACATGGGATTGCAGAGCCCCGCCGTCGGTCGAGGCATAGTTCGCCAGCACGTCATTGAAATCCTCGCCGCTCACATCGCGCAACATGGCAATCACCAGCCGCCGCGGGCCATCCATGGACAACACGTCGCGCACAGACCCTCTCTGGTCCGGCAGATACAGGCCCATGGCGTAGATCTTGAAAATCAGCCGCATGCTGACGCCGGCACCATTGAGCTTGAGGTTCTTTCCCGCCACCAGGACCGAATCATCCAGCGCGACGCCCTCCATATCGACGGTTGCCGCAGCCGGCGCGCATGCCACGGCGCAAGCCACAGCAGCCAAGGTAGTTCTCAGTTCCAATAACATGGGTGTTCTCCAAAAAGCGGACCGGCCCGACAAGCGCACGACGTCCATTGATTTGCGGGAAGGAAATTCGGGCACCGCGCAGCGCCCTCTACCAGATGGCCAGGGTGTTGGTGAGCGCGCGCTGCAGCCAGTTGCGCGTGGCGCCATCCGATACATCGCCCTGCCCCACGACCTCCAGGCGGGCATTGACCACGTCGGCCGAGCGCACGACATTGCCGTCCTTGATGTCCTTGGGGTCCACCACCCCGGAAAAGCGCATCGTGTTGACCCCGCCGTGCAGGGAGATGCTGCGCTCACCCGCCACGACGAGATTGCCGTTGGCTAGCACATTGATGACCGACGCCGCCAGCTGCCCGGTGAAACTGCTGTCGTTCTTGGCCGTGCCGTTGCCCTTGAAGGTGTTGCTGCCCGAGGCCGTGACGTCCTGCGCCATCAGTCCGGGGAGAATGTTGTTGGTCGCGGCCGCACCAGGCCCCTTGGAAGCCAGCGCGCTGTCGCGGCTGATGTCGGTTTTGATCGTGTTGCTGGCGCGCAGGCTTTCGGAGATGTCGACCTTCAGTGTGTCGCCCACGTTGCGCGGCTTCTGTCGCCCCGAGAACAGCGACACCGAGTTCGGCTGGTACAGGGAGCCGGTATTCACCCGCTCCACGCTGGCCGGACGGGGAATGGGCGCCGCGGCCAACGGGCCCTGCACGATGGTGCTGGGGGTGCTGGCGCAGCCGGTCAGCAGACTGATGGAACAGGCCAGCCCGACCAGGCCGCCATGGATGTACTTGCTCATGAATTTCCCTTCTGGATGGAGGACGAACGCCGCTCCGGGACCACACCGGTCACCAGCGCCGCGACCACGGGTTCCAGCTTGTCGTGCGTGGAAGCCCATTTGCTTGCGCCGTAGCCGGGATCCAGCACGTAGTGGCTGCTCGACAGCACCCTTCCCTGCGCGGTCTGCAGGGACAGTGCCGCGGTGCTCACAAACGACTGGAAGCGCTCGGTCATCGGTGGCCGGTCCCAGTCAATCTGCGCGCTGTAGCGCAGCCAGACCTGGCACGCCTGCCCCGCGACGGCGCCCTCATACACCCGGCTCTCTATGTGGTGGCTGCGCAAGGCCGTCTGCAGGGCCGGCACCATGTCGGCCACCTGCGTCTGCGGGTTGAACTCGATGCACAGTTCCGGGAACGGTTGGTGGGCGTGGTAGACCGTGTCGCTGGCCTGCCCGGGCTCCGACTGAATTGCCATCGTGGCAAGACTGCCGGTGGCCTTGGCCAGCTCCCACACGGGCATGGGACTGATGATGGAGCAGCCCGATTGCAGCGCACCCAGCACCGCCACCAGCACCATGCGCTGGCGTAGCGGTCGGGTATGCAACCCACCGGCGGCCCGCAATCCATTACGGCGCGGCATGTCAGACGATCGCGTTGATGGCCTGGGCGACCGCCGACACACCCAGCGACGCATAGTTCGCCGCCTTGCTGGCCGCCGAGCTGATGCCGTCGCCAATGGACGACAGCACGCCACCGACCGCCGAGGCCGCTGACGACACTTCCGCTTCCAGGTCATGCACGGCGCCGCCCACCGCGTCGCTGACCGCCTTGCCGGCATCGCTCACCGTAGTGGCCACCGTGGCGGCCTCGTCCTCGACACTCTGCCAGGCGCTCTCCACCACCTTGCCCAGTGCGTCGTATTCGGACTCGACGGCGTCGCCCAGCTTGCCCAGGCTCTCCGCACTGAACGAACAGATTGCGCTGACGGAATCACCTACAGCATCGGCGGCACCGGCGATGGACGCCACAACCGGGCCATAGGCCTGGGCATTGGCGTCGTAACTGCTCTGGGTGGCCTTGGACGGCGTGATGGACGGAAGATAGGACGTAACCGAATTAATACTGCTCACAGGATGCTCCTTGGTTGGCGTTGAGGGATGAGCAAATATTAATTTCTCAAATAAATTAGAAACCTCTCATCAAAATAGATAAAGCAAGTTACTTCAGATACTGGAAAAAACGTATTAACCAAATATAAATATCCGGCACATACAGACCAAACACAGACACGCAAAATATAATATTCAGATATATTTTTCAATATCGACACACAATATATTTGTGCGCCAAGATAATCGGGTGCGCAGCCTGCCGGTCGCCGCGTGCACGCCACCCTCCCTACAATGCAGGCCACACTCACCATCGGCCCACCATGACTTCCGTACCCACCGAACCTCACGCCCCGGACGCCCCCGACTCCAGCAAGCCCTTCATGCGCACCATCAAGAGCTTCGTCAAACGCGCCGGCCGTACCACCACCGGCCAGGCCAAGGCGTTTGAGGAACTGGGGCCCAAGTTCCTGCTGCCCTACCAGCCGTCCGCTATCAATTTGGAAGCTGTATTCGCAGATTCCACGAGGCCTGAAGGCCAAAACGATGCGCAAAAACACCCTGTCGTGCTGGAAATCGGCTTTGGCATGGGTGAGGCCACGGCGCATATCGCCGGCGTGCTGCCCGAGACGCATTTCCTGTGCTGCGAGGTGCACGAACCCGGCGTGGGCGCGCTCCTGAAGCGCATTGGCGAGCAGAACCTCTCCAACATCCGCATCTGCGCCCACGATGCGGTGGAGGTGATCGACCACATGCTGCCCCTGCAAAGCCTGGACGGCGTGCACATCTTCTTCCCCGACCCCTGGCACAAGACCAAGCACAACAAGCGCCGCCTGATCCAGTCACCCCTGGTGGCCAAGCTGGCGCAGCGCCTCAAGGTGGGCGGCTATATCCACTGCGCGACCGACTGGCAGCCCTACGCCGAGCAGATCCTGGAGGTGTTGACCGCCGAGCCGCTGTTGAAGAACCGCGCCCTGGCCACGAACCCCGAACTGGCCGGCTATGCGCCCAAGCCGCACTACCGGCCACTGACCAAGTTCGAGAACCGCGGCATCAAGCTGGGACACGGTGTGTGGGACCTGGTGTTCGAACGGATCTAGGTCTATGGCCCCCACGATAGGCACGGCCCACGGTCTGGGCGGCACAGGGCTTTGCGCAGGTAAAGGAGGAGAGCGCAACGCGCTCGGGGGACACGGAGCAAAACCCTGTGTCGCCCAGACCGTGGGCCCTCACGCTGGCGATGGCCCTGTACCGGCCTAATCCGCCCCCCAACCGCAACGGCGTGAGCGCCAGTTGCGTGGTGTTGCCCCCCGGGCCGTGGCCCCGGGTGCTGGACTTTCTGGTGCAGCGCTTTCCCGGTGTCCGGGCTGACGCTTGGTTGCAGCGCCTGCAAGGCGGCGACGTGCTGGACGACCAGGGCGCGCTGGTGTCCCCCGACGCACCCTACCGCGCCGGGCAACGCCTGTACTACTTTCGCACCGTGCAGGCCGAACCGCCCATTCCCTTTGAAGCCACCGTGCTGTGGCAGGACGCGCACCTGCTGGTGGTGGACAAGCCGCACTTCCTGCCCGTGCTGCCATCAGGCAAGTATTTGCAGGAAACCGTGCTGGTGCGGCTCAAGCGCGCGCTGGGTCTGGCCGACCTGTCACCCATCCACCGCATCGACCGCGACACCGCGGGGCTGGTGCTGTTCTCCACGCAGGCGGCCACGCGCGGCGCCTACCAGGCCCTGTTTCGCCAGCGCGCGGTGGACAAGACCTACGAGGCCATTGCGCCGTGGAACCCCGATCTGCCCTGGCCCGTGCGCCGCGAATCCCGCATCGCCCCGGCCACGCACTTCATGCAGCAGACCGAGGTGGATGGCCCGCCCAACGCCCTTACCCACATCACGCCGCTGGAGGTACACGGCACGCTGGCGCGCTACGCCCTGAAACCGGTCACCGGGCACCGCCACCAGCTGCGCGTGCACATGGCCGCACTGGGCCTGCCGCTGGTCGGCGACGGCATTTACCCGGTGCTGACACCCGAAGGCAGCGCCGACTACAACAACCCGCTGCAGCTGCTGGCACGCTCCATCGCCTTCACGGACCCGCTCAGCGGCCAGCCGCGGCAATTTGAGAGCCGGCGCACGCTGCGCCCGCTGTCCTCCATCGCCCAGACCGGCTGAGCCCGGCGCTCAGCGCATCTCGAACAGTTCCTGGTGGAAGTCATCGGCGTTGAGCCCCATGGCCACCAGGTCGCGCCGCAGGGCCTGCCCGAAGGCGGCCGGGCCACAGAACCAGATGTCGGCGTTCCTCCAGTCGGGCACGGCCTCGCACAGGCGCTGGGCGGTGAGCCGGCCGTCGCGTGCGTCCCACAGCACATGGAAATTCACGTTCGCGGCCTGGGCATCCCGTTGCAGCTTGCCTATGGCGTTTTCGTCATACACGGCCGTGGGGTGGAACAGGTCCACGGTCTTGCCGTCGGGCGTACGCGCCAGGGTTTTCATGCGGGCGATGAACGGTGTGATGCCGATGCCCGCCCCCACCCAGATCTGGCGCGGCTTGCTGCCGCTGAAGTTGAAGCGCCCGTACGGGCCCTCCAGCTTCACCACCTCGCCCTTCTTCAGGCTGGTCGGCAGGGTGCGGGTGTAGTCGCCCAGCTCCTTGATGATGAAGGCAATGTGGCCGTCCCCCTTCCAGGCCGAGGAGATCGTGAATGGGTGCGCCCCTTCTTCGGCATGGAAGGTCACAAAGGCAAACTGCCCGGCCTCGTGGCCCGCCCAGCGCCCCCGGATCTGGATGTCCACCTCCAGCACCTGCAGATCGGCATGGCGGATGACGCCCTCGACCTCGCCCACGGTCTGGCGGCCAATGGACACCTTGCGCACGACCACGACCACCGCCGCCACCGTACCTCCCAGCATGAGCAGGCCCATGACCACGCCCAGCGGGCTGCCCCAGTAGTTGAACTGCAGGAGCACCACCGAATGGAACACCAGCACCAGGTAGGCCAGCGTCAGCAGGTGGTGGATCTTGAAAAAATAGCGGTACGGAAACCGCTTCACCAGCGCCAGCACGATCAGGGCCACAGCGGCGTAGAAAGCCCATTCCCCCAAGCCTTCGGCAGGGTGGCGCAGGCCACGCAGGAACCCCTCGATGCCCTCGATCTGTCCGCCCGGCGGCCCCCGACGCGCCGGCCGCTCCAGCCACCCCCAGCCCACCATCCATTTCGGCACTTCAACCCACAGCCAGTGCGTGATGGCAATCACCAGACCGGAAATGCCCAGCCACTTGTGCAGGCGGTACATCTTGTCCAGACCGCCCAGGTAGGGTTCGAACATGGTGGGGCGCGCCGCCAGGATCATGGCCACGCTCATCACCCCCATGCCCAGCACGCCGCTGTACTGCAGAAACAGCGGACGCAGTGCAAATACGCTCCAAGCCCCCCCAGCCAGCCTGTCAACCCACAGCCAGAGCAGTGTCAGCACTACCAGCAGGCCCCAGAAACTCTTCTTGATGTTTTTCATGGTTCGTCCATTTCCGTCCCGTGCAGCGGGACTACTGCCAATGTAGCCGCGCCACGTGAACGCCGTGTAACGCTTGCATCAAGATCCGGCAAAAAAGCCGGAAATACCTGCCGGAAGGTTGCCGCAACGTCAGGCCGTGCCGCCGGGAAACACTTCCACGCGGTTGCGGCCGTTTTCCTTGGCCCGGTACAGGGCCTGGTCGGCCCCGCCAATCATGTCGTCGCTGCGCTGGCGGGTTCGCTGCTTGCGCTCGTACAGGCCGATGCTGATGGTGACCGGAATCAGCGTTCCGTCCTCGCCGAAGAACGGGGTGGCCTCGATGCAGGCCCGCAAGTCCTCGGCCAGCTGGCAGGCGCCTTCGGTAGCCGTGTCGGGCAGGATGACCAGAAACTCCTCCCCCCCCAGACGGCCGATGATGTCTTGGTCGCGCACGCGCGAAATCAGCGTACTGGCGAGCTTTTTCAGCACCAGATCGCCCGACAAGTGCCCGAACGTGTCGTTGACCCGCTTGAAATGGTCGATGTCGATCATCAGCACCGTCAACGGCTGCTCGGCACGCTGGGCCAGTGCCAGGTTCTGGTGCAGTGACTCCAGCAGGAAACGCCGGTTGGTCAGGCCCGTGAGCTCGTCACGCATGGCCATGTCGCGGTTGCGCGCATCTGCCTGTTCCTTGAGCATGATGACCAGCCCCAGGCTGATCACAATGAGGCACATGCTCACCAGCAGGTAGGTAATGGCCTGGATGCGCGGGTTGGCCGCGACCAGAAAGCTCACCTCGCCCATGTGCTGCGCCGTCGCGATGCCGCGGTAGCCATACATGCCCATCAGCATCACCCAGCCAAAGGCCAGCGTGTACTTGCCCCGCCCGGCCAGCTCGCGGCGCCGTTCCCACAGCACGGACAGCACCTGCGCACACTGCACGATGGCGACGGCCGCACTCAGCAGGATGCGCTCGGCGACCCGGTCCACCAGGAAAGCGAAAAACACCGCCAGCACCAGCACCGGAGACCAGACCAGCCAGCGGGGCGGCCGACGCTGCTGGAACTCGAACAGGCCCTCCACGAACAGGGCAATGGAAACGGACAACAGCAGGTTGGCGCCATAGACCGTGATGCCGTCGCTCAAATGGCCCCGCAGGCTCAGCAGCATGTAGCTGGCCGTCTGCGCCACCATGGCCAGTGCCCAGAACAGCATGCCGTTGCGCTCCTTGAAGCGCACGGCCACCGCAGCGGCGATGGTCAGCGTCGCGCTGGCCATCAGCAGCATCAGGAACATGGTGGGGGTATGGGCTTGCATCGGCGCTTACGGATAAGCGCACAGCATAGCGGCTATGCCCCGTGCGGTCTAGCGACCAGGCGCCAGCGGCGCCTCAGACCCACTGGACCTTCAAGCCCACTGCACCTTGGCACGCTCGGCGTACCAACCCTCCACCCGGGCAGTCACTTCGCTTTCAATGCGGCTGCGCCGGATCTTCATGGTGGGCGTCAGACAGCCATTTTCGATGGTCCAGGGCTCGCTGGCGATCACGATCAGCTGCAGCTTCTCGTAGTCGGCCAGTTCGTTGTTCACATCGACCAGCAACTGGCCCAGCTGCGCTTGCACTTCCGCGCGGAACGCGGCATCTCCCTGGCGGGGACGCAGGTCTTCGGCCAGCACGACCATGGCGTAGGCCGACGGTTGCCCCACGCCCGACACCAGGCTGGTCTCCACCATCGGGTGGGCGTTGATGCGGTTCTCGATCGGTGCCGGCGACACGTATTTGCCCTTGGAGGTCTTGAACAGTTCCTTCACGCGCCCGGTGATCTTCAGCAATCCGTCGGCGCGCCGCTCACCGCGGTCACCGGTGCGGAAGTAACCGTCTGCGGTGAAGACCTCGCCATCGAGGTCGGGGCGCTTGTAGTAGCCCACCATCTGCCCCGGGGACTTGATCAGGATCTCCCCCTCGTCGCTGATGCGCACCTGCACCCCCTCCAGCGGCACCCCGACGCAGCCCGGCGCATTGATGGTAGGGGTGGAGTTGTGCGAGTAAGCGAAGTCCTCGGTCATGCCATAGCCTTCGATCAGGTTCAGGCCCAGGCGGCGGTACCACACGATCAGCGCCGGCGGAATGGGCGCCGAGCCGCTGCCTGCCAGCAAGACCTGGTCCAGCCCCAGCCCCTTGAGCACCTTGCGCCCGATCAGACGGCCCAGCAGGGGGATGCCCAGCAGGCGATCGAGCTTCTGGGGCGGCATCTTGGAAAAAACACCCTGCTGGAACTTGAGCCACAGGCGCGGCACCGAGATGAACGTGGTGGGCTTGGCGCGGTTGAGGTCCTGCAGGAAGGTGTCCAGCGCGTCGGCAAAGTAGACATGGGTGTGACCGTCCAGCAGCGAGAGGCACTCCACCCAGGCCCGCTCGAAGACGTGGGCCAGCGGCAAGTAGGACAGCACCCGGATTTCCGCCTTCTCGCCAATGCGTGACTGGATGTCGCGCTGCATGAGCTCGCTGACGCGAGTGATGCGCTCGAAGCTGTGCATCACGCCTTTGGGCTGGCCGGTAGAGCCCGAGGTGTACATGAGGATGGCAATGTCGCTCCCCGCCCGCTGGATGCGCCCGGCCAGCGGTGCGGTGCGCGCCGTGATGGCGTCCCAGGTCTCGTAGCCGGTCTGGGGCGCCAGCGGCAGGGCAATGCAGGGCAGGTCCGCCGCAATGCCGGGCTTCTGGTGCTCCCAGGTATCGAGCTTGCCCACAAACAGCAAGCGCGCACCGCTGTGCTCCAGCACGAAGCGGATGGTGTCGGCCGTCTCCGTGGGGAAAATGGCCACCGTCGTGCCGCCGGCCATCCAGATCGCCAGCTCGGCCATGATGAAGTGGGCGCAGTTCTTGGACAGGATGGCGATGCGCGCACCCGGCTCAAACCCCTGCGCCCGCAGGTGCGCCGCCATGCGGCGGGCCTGGTCAACCACCTGGCCCCAGGTGTAATCCACGACCTGCCCGCCACCGGTGGGCTGGGTCAGGTAAACCGTTTCAGGGTGCGATGCTTCGTGGTCAAAAACGTAATCCAGCATCAGCTTGGGTGCTGCCATAGGCTTGTCTCCTGGTTGTTATGCCACCAGCCTACCGCATCACGCCGCTCCTGCCCAGTGCGGCAAACACCCCCCTGCCCCTGCACCCACCCACCGGGTGGTGTGCAGGCTGCTCAGGCCTTGATTTCCCTGGCCGTGATCTGGTACTTGAAATCGTCCGGCGCGTAGGAGTCCAGGCGCCCGGCGGCTGTCTCGGCCGTGGGGTACATGAGAAAGCCCAGCCGGGGACCCTGGGCATGCGGCAGCGTGACATCGTGGGCGGTGTTGTAGGCCATCCAGTTGCCTTCCCAGCTGCCGAACAGTGCCGCGTTGACCGGCGCCACCAGGGGGTCCTTGGGCGTCTTGATCCAGGCGGGTGTTTCCATGCGCATCACCTTGGCCACATCGGCCGGGTCCATGCCCACCCAGCCATGGCCGGCCAGGTAGACCTCGGCACGGCAATGCTGCGCACCCTTGAGGCTGGCCGGGTTGCCACCCAGTTCGCGGTAGCCAAAGGCACTGGGCGCCAGGCGCAGGCCATACACGTCGCGGGCCGGCAGACCCACCGCGCGGCACAGGCCCACGAACAGGGCGTTCAGGTCGGCGCACTTGCCGCCCAGGTTGCCGGTTTCCAGCATGGTCTTGATGTCACCCTCGCCGCAACCGCGCACCTTGGGCTCGCGGTAGGTGTTGGCCACGATCCAGTCGAACAGCTTCTGCGCCTTCTCCACATCGGTGCGGGCCCCGCGAATGGCCTCTTGCGCCGTTGTGCGCACGATGCCGTCGATGGGCAGCAGGCTGGTGGCCCGGGTCCAGTAGCGCAAGCTGGCCGCATCTTCCCGGGGGGCGGTACGCCGGGCCCAGTCCACACCCCGGTTCTGGGTCTGGACGCGGCTGGTGAGTTCCACAAAGGGCCGGGCCTCGTCGGCCGCGAACTCGGCATAGAGCATGCGCGCACCCGAGTGGCCGTCGCTGGTCACCAGGGTCGAGCCGTTGCTGGAGAAGCTGCTGTCCATAGACTGCTGCCAGTCGCTGTTGACGCTGGGGATGGGCAGCCAGACCCGGGTCACGCCCTGCGGCTTGGCAATATCGACACGGGTGGTGACTTCAAACGTGCGCCAAGCGCCGGGCCGGGGGCTGAACTGGCGCGGTGCGGCAGCGGTCGTTTGTGCAAAATTGATAGCAGGCAACGCAGTTGCTGCAAGGGCCAGGGCCGAATTTTTCAGGAAAATGCGGCGCGCATCGGTACGCGCAGGCGTTGGCACGCCAGGAGGAACGGTGGTCATTCAGAGAACTCCGGATTGGGGGATAAACGGGCGCAATCGGCGTAGGTCAAAATACCCCGAAATTGGCACTGGCAGCACCCGGACCAGCCGGACACCGCGCACCGATTATCGCCGCACCCGGTATATTCAGGCTCCCCCGCACGCCTTTCCCTTCCATCGCGCCTTCCCGCGCACCCATCTGGATGACATTGTTTGAGTTCTGAGTCTCTGGCCGATCTGGCACTGGCCGCTTTTGAGAAAGTCGTGGGTGCCACCCCCGGCTTTCGTCCCCGCCCCGGCCAGCACGCCATGGCCGCCAGCGTGGCCACCACGCTGGCCCGCGCCGACCTGGGCGAGCACCCCGCCCCCACCAAGGCCATTGCCGTCGTCCAGGCCGGCACCGGCGTGGGCAAGAGCGCGGCCTATGCCTCCACCGCCATTGCACTGGCGCTGGAGCGCAAGACGCGGGTGGTGATTTCCACCGCCACCGTGGCGCTGCAAGAGCAGCTCATGACCAAGGACCTGCCGGCGCTGGCGCGCACGATGGACAAGCCCTTTGCATTTGCCCTGGCCAAGGGGCGCGGGCGCTACGTGTGCAAGCTCAAACTGGAACGGCTGGTCGGCTCGGGCGCGGGCAGCGAGGAGCTGTTTGACGCGGACGACGACGCCCCCGCTGCGGCCACCGCCACCCGCTATGGCTCGCCGCTGTCGGAGGAGGCCCTTGAGGAGCGCCGCACCCAGCTCTATGAGACCATGGCCACCACCCTGGCCACCGGCAGCTGGGACGGCGACCGCGACACCCTGGCCGAGACGCCCGACCCGCGCGACTGGTCCGTGGTGGCGGCCGAGCGCCACACCTGCACGGTGCGCCACTGCCCGCGCTTCAAGGAGTGCAGCTACTACGGGGCCCGCACGCGGCTGGCCGAGGCCAACGTCATTGTGGCCAACCACGACCTGGTGCTCGCCAGCCTGGGCACCAAGACGCTGCCCGACCTGGACAACTGCCTGGTGATCTTTGACGAAGGCCACCACCTGCCGGCCGTGGCGCTGGACCAGTTTTCCAGCACCATGGACCTCTCCAACCTGCGCTGGCTCGATAAACTGCCCAAGACCGTGCAGGAAGTCAGCAGCAAGCTCAACCTGCACGCCGGCGAGGACGTGCAGACGGTGACCAGCCAGCTCAAGGGTGCCCTGACCACGCTGGCGCGCATGGCCATGGACCTGGTGTGGGCCCACACCGGTCGCAATGCCCGCGGTGAAGGCCAGGACGGCTCCCTGCGCTTTGCCAACGGGGTGCTGCCGGCCGCGCTGGTGGAGCCGGTCACGCAGATCCACGCCCAGGCCGCAGGCCTGTCCAAGGTACTGGAAGCGCTGGGCGTGGACGTGAAGGCCGTGGCCAAGGAGGACCCCAGCCAGGCCGTGCTGTGCGCGCAGCTGTACGCCCAGCTGGGCAGTCTGGCACCGCGGCTGGGCAGCGTGGTGTCCACCGCCAGCCTGCTGCTGGAACACGGTGCGCAGCCGCTGGCCAAGTGGCTGCAGGCCCAAAGCGAACACGGCTACCTGACCCTGACGGCGCATGCCTGCCCCATCGTGCCGGGCGATCTGCTGCGCCAGTTCCTGTGGAGCCAGGTGCGCGGGGCCGTGGTCACCTCGGCCTCGCTCACCAGTTGCGGCAGTTTTGATTATTTTTTGCGCGAAGCGGGCCTGTCCAACAACCCCGCCGTGCAGGCGCTGGAAGTGGCCAGCCCGTTCGACTACGCCGCACAGGGCACGCTCACGGTGGTGCACACCCGCACCGACCCCAAGCAGGCCGACGCCTACACGGCCGAAATGGTGCGCCTGCTGATGGCCGACCTGGAGCAGGTGCGGCGCGGCGCGCTGGTGCTGTTCACCTCCCGCGCGCAAATGCGCGCCGCCACCGAGACCGTGCCGGGTTACCTGAGCGACATGGTGCTGGTGCAGGGCACGCAGTCGCGCGCACGCCTGCTGGCGGCGCATGCGGCGCGGGTGGAGTCGGGCATGCCTTCGGTGCTGTTTGGCCTGCAGTCGTTTGGCGAGGGGCTGGATCTGCCGGGCTCGCTGTGCGAAACCGTGTTCATTGCCAAGCTGCCGTTTGCCCCGCCCTCGGACCCGGTAGACGAGGCGCGTGCCGAGTGGCTGCGCAGCGTGGGGCGCGACCCGTTCAACGAACTGGTGATTCCGGCCACCGGCATCAAGCTGCTGCAGTGGACCGGGCGGGCCATCCGCACCGAGGACGACCGGGCCCAGGTGATCTGCTACGACAAGCGCCTGACACAGCAGGCCTACGGGCGGCGCATGCTGGGCGGCTTGCCGCCGTACCAGCTGCACAAGCGGGACGCCTGAGCCCCCCGCCTGCGGCTTTCAGGCCACGTGCTGTGCGAACCGCGCCTTCAGCGCAGCCATGGCTGCGGGGGTCAGGCGGTTGCCGTATTGGCTCACCACCTGGCCGGCAGCCTGGTTGGCCAGCCACGCAGCGTGCGCCAGGGTGTGGCCCTGGGTCACGGCGTAGAGGAAGGTGCCGGCAAACATGTCGCCGGCGCCGTTGGTGTCCAGCGCCTTGACCGGGGCCGCCGGCACCTCGATCCGCTGGCCCCCTTCCAGCACGATGCAGCCCTTGGCGCTGCGGGTCAGGCAGACCACGCGGGCGAGCTGGCTGACCTGCTGGCAGATGGCCTCCAGGTCCTGCGTGCCGCACCAGGTCTGCGCTTCTTCTTCGTTGCAGAACAGGTAGTCCAGGCCGCCGCCCACCATGGCGTCCAGGCCCGCGCGGCAGAAGTTGATCATGCTCATGTCGCTCAGGGTCAGCGCCAGCGCCACGCCCGCCTCCTTGGCAATGGCGCGGCCCTGCAAGGCGGCGTCCAGTCCGGTGGGCGATGCGGCCAGGTAGCCTTCCATGTAGTAGACCTTGGACTTGGCGATGTCCTTGGCATGCAGCGCCGTGTGGTCCAGCTCGGCGGTGGAGCCCAGGAAGGTGCTCATGCTGCGCTCGGCATCGGGCGTGACCATCACCATGCAGATGCCGGTCTGGCCTTCCGCCGGTTTGGTATGCGTGAGGTTGGTCGCCACGCCGTTGGCCACCAGGTCTTCGCGGTAGAAGGCGCCCAGTTCGTCGTCCGCCACGCGGCAGGAGTAAAACGCCTTGCCGCCCAGCTGGGCCAGCGCCACCACCGTGTTGCCCGCCGAGCCGCCGCCGGTGCGGCGCACATGCATGCCATGCACATGGGCCAGCAGCGCAGCACGCCGCTCGGCGTCGATCAGGGTCATGTGCCGCTTGGCCACGCCCATGCTTTCCAGCTGGGCGTCGGTCACTTCGTATTCAGAGTCCACCAGGGCATTGCCGATGGCGTAGAGGTCGTAATGGGACATGGGGCGGGTGGTTCTTATTGTTCGACGAAGGCGCGCTCGACGACATAGTCGCCCGGCGTCGTGGTGCTGCCTTCGACGAAGCCGCGTGCATCCAGCAGCTCACGCATGTCCTTGTTCAGTGCCGGGCTGCCGCAGATCATGATGCGGTCGCGGGCGGCGTCCAGCTTGGGCAAGCCCAGATCTTCCTGCAGCTTGCCGCTGGCGAGCAGGTCCGTGGCGCGCCCCCGGTTCTTGAAGGGCTCGCGTGTCACGCTGGGGTAGTACAGCAGCTGCGACTTGACGGCTTCACCCAGGTACTCGTGGTTGGGCAGGTCCACGGTGATGTACTCGGCGTAGGCCAGTTCCTTGACCTCGCGCACACCGTGGAACAGGATGACTTTTTCGAACTTCTCGTACGTGGCCGGGTCGCGGATCAGGCACATGAACGGCGCCAGGCCGGTGCCGGTGCCGATGAGGTACAGGTTCTTGCCGGGCAGCAGGTAGTCGATCAGCAGCGTGCCGGTGGGCTTTTTGCCGACGATGATCTTGTCCCCCACCTGGATGTGCTGCAGCTTAGAGGTCAGCGGACCGTCCGGCACCTTGATGCTCAGGAACTCCAGATGTTCTTCGTAGTTGGCGCTGACGATGCTGTAGGCGCGCAACAGCGGCTTGCCGTTTTCCTGGCGCAGGCCGATCATCGTGAAATGCCCGTTGGAAAAGCGCAAAGCCTGGTCACGCGTGGTGGTGAAGCTGAACAGCCGGTCTGTCCAGTGGTGAACGCTCAATACGGTTTCTTCCAGAAATGCACTCATGGGGGCCCTTGAAAAAGTTCAGTACGGTGGCAGGGAAAACCCTCAATTGTAAAACGCCCGCCTCCCTGCGCCCGGAACGCGCGGAATGCCCCAAAAATTTCTGCGATCATTGGCCCATGCCGACTGTCCGCCCCTCCTCCGAAACGACCTTGCTGGTCGCCTGCCTGTGCGCCAACTGGTGCGGCACCTGCCGGGACTACCAGCCCCTGTTTGGCACGCTGCAGGCGCAATTTCCGGATGTGCAGTTCCAGTGGGTGGATGTGGAGGACGAAGCCGACCTGGTAGACCCGATCGAAGTGGAAAATTTTCCGACGATCCTGATCGCCACGCGCCGCCAGACGCTGTTCTTTGGCACGGTCACACCGCACCTGCAAACGCTGCAGCGCCTCATTGAATCGCACCGGACCGACAGCACGCGGCCCCTGCCGGCCTCCCCTGACCTGGATGGATTGCTGCACCGGCTGTGGCAACGCATGCCCTCCGCGCAGTAGGCTGGCAACCCAAGCCAGGCACCGGGGCTGCCTATTGCAGGATGCCCTTGGTGACATGGTCAATCTGCGTGTTTCCGGTGAACGCCATCGTGATGTCGAGTTCGTTGTGGATGATCTCCAGCGCCTTGGTCACACCGGCCTCACCCATGGCACCGAGACCGTACAGGAACGCACGTCCGATGTAGGTGCCGCGAGCGCCCAGGGCGCGCGCCTTGAGCACGTCCTGACCACTGCGAATGCCGCCATCCATGTGCACCTCAATCTGGTTGCCCACCGCCTCCACAATGGCGGGCAAGGCACGGATGGAGGACTCGGCACCGTCAAGCTGGCGCCCGCCGTGGTTGGAGACGATCAGCGCATCGGCACCGGATTGGACGGCCAGACGCGCGTCTTCAACATCCTGAATGCCCTTCAGGATCAGTTTTCCACTCCAGCGCCGTTTGACCCACTCGACATCAGCCCAGCTCAAGGTCGGATCGAATTGTTCCTTGGTCCAGGCGCTCAGCGAACTCATGTCGCTTACCCCCCGGGCGTGGCCGATCAGATTGCCAAAACCGTGGCGCCGCGTTGCCGCCATGCCCAGGCACCAGCGCGGCTTGGTCATCAGGTTGATGAGGTTGGCCAGCGTGGGCTTGGGCGGTGCCGTCAGACCGTTCTTCAGGTCCTTGTGGCGCTGCCCGATCACCTGCAGGTCCAGTGTCAGCACCAGTGTCGTGCAGCCCGCTGCCTGTGCCCGACCCATGAGGCGCTCCATGAAATCACGGTCTTTCATCATGTAGAGCTGAAACCAGAAGGGGTGGTTGCCCGTGCCCGCCGCCACGTCTTCAATGGAGCAGATGCTCATGGTGGAGAGGGTGAACGGAATGCCAAATTTCTGGGCAGCACGGGCGGCGAGAATCTCGCCATCGGCGTGCTGCATGCCCGTCAGGCCGGTGGGCGCAATGGCCACCGGCATGGCCACCGGCTGGCCGACCATGGTGGTGGCGGTGCTGCGATTGTCCATGTTGACGGCGACGCGCTGGCGCAATTTCAAGGTCTGGAAATCAGACGCATTGGCACGGTAGGTGCCCTCCGTCCAGGAACCCGAATCGGCGTAGTCGTAGAACATGCGCGGCACGCGCTTTTGCGCAAGCACGCGCAAGTCTTCGATGCATGTGATAGTTGGCATGTTTTCTTACCTGACAACCATTGCGGTAAACGGCCACACATAGGCCTGCATGGTCACATACAGTCCGACCAGGCAGGCCAGCGCAATCGAATGGAAGAACACGTAGCGCAAGATGTCGCCTTCATGGTTGAACCAGCGCGTTGCGGTAGAGGCTACGACGATGGATTGCGCATCGATCATCTTGCCCATCACCCCACCCGAGCTGTTCGCGGCACCCATGAGGTTGACCGAAAGACCCAGCTGATCGGCCGCGACTCTTTGCATGCCGCCAAAGAGCACATTGCTTGCGGTATCCGAACCGGTCATGGCCACGCCAATCCATCCCATCAAGGTACCAAAGAACGGATACAGGACACCGGTATTGGCAAACGCCAGCCCCAGGGTGGTGTCGGTACCCGAGTAGCGCGTGAGCGTGCCCAGTCCGAGCATCAGGACAATGGTGATCAGCGAGTAGCGCACCATCCAGAAGGTGCGACCAAAGGCGCGCACCAATTGCAGCGGGTTGTATTTCATGACCAGTCCGCCAATGAGGGCCGACAGCAATATCCCCGTACCCGTTGCCGACAACAGATTGAAGGTATAGACCGCCGCCTCCTTGGTGGGTTTGGAAACCACAGGCGCAACTTTTTCAACCATGTTGTGCAGCCCCGCCATCGGGAATGCGGGGGCGTACAGGCTGTTGAGATAGTTCTTGACCGATGGCAGACCCCAGATGAACACGCACACCGTAAGAATGAGCCACGGCGTCCACGCCTGGATCAGCGCTGCCTTGGAATGCACCTTGAGTGTCACTTCGGGTTGTGCTTCGCCACCGTCGGTTTCATGGCCTTTGAGCGAGGTCGAACGCCACACTGTCTTGGGCTGCCACACGCGCAGGAACAGGATCAGCGAAACCATCGAGACGAGCGCGGCAATGATGTCCACCAACTCCGGGCCGATGAAATTGGAAACCAGGTATTGGGGAATCGCAAATGACAGCCCCGTGACCAGAATGGCGGGCCAGATTTCCATCATGGCCTTGCGCCCCGCAAAGGCCCAGATCAACCAAAACGGCACCAGCAGCGAGAAGAACGGAAGCTGGCGCCCAATCATGGCCGTCACGGCCATCAGGTCGTAGCCATGCACTTTTGCCAGCGTAATGACCGGTGTGCCCAGGGCACCAAATGCCACCGGTGCGGTATTGGCGATCAAACTCAGCCCCGACGCCGCGAGTGGTGAAAATCCGAGGCCAATCAGGATGCCTGCGGTCACCGCCACCGGCGTACCAAACCCGGCCGCGCCCTCAAAGAAAGCACCGAAGCAGAAGGCGATGAGAAGCAACTGCAGACGCCGGTCGCGCGTAATGCCCGACAAGGAATCCTGCAACACGGCAAAGCTGCCGTTCTGCTCAGCCAGCTGCTGCAAGAAGATGATGTTGAGAACAATCCAGCCGATCGGCAGCAGACCCGTGAAGCCGCCCAGCAAGGCCGCCTTGCCGGCCATTTCGGCGGGCATGCCGTAGGCGAGAACGGCAATGAGTAGCGCACTGAGCAAGCCCAGTCCGGCTGCAATGTGCGCCTTGATATGCAAAAAACCAAGACAAACAAGCATCACCACGACCGGCACAGCAGCCAGCAGGGTGGAAATGACCATGTTTCCAAACGGATCGTAAATTTGTTGCCAGACCATAGAGGGTTCCTCGTTGAATTTGAAATAGATGTGCGCGTAAGCCAGGGGCCGCATGTAGGGAGTTGCTGTGGATTCAACACTGCATGGGCGCTACCTCCCGGCTGCATTCTTCAAGCAGATAGGCCACTGAGCGGTAGGGCAGCCCCGTTTCGTCGGTCAGGCCAATCTCGCACGTGCGGTTGGTGGAAACCCCTTCACAGCAGGCGCTGGGGAGCGCGCTGTGGATCTTCCGCAGCGCATGCGCGTTGAGTTCGGGAACCACAAAACCGCGGTCGCCGCCAAACCCGCAGCAACCCACGTCGCGGGGTTCCGTCACCTGCTCGGCGCAGGCGGCCAGCAGGATGCGCAGCTTGGCGTCCGTTTCGCCACGGCGCACGCTGCAGTTGACATGCAACGCAATGGGACCCGCCTTGCGGCGTATCCGCAATCGCGGCAAAAGCGCATCCACCGCGAACTCATGAAAGTCCAGAATCTGGATCCGTCCATCGACCAGCTTTTTCATGCGCTCCGTGCACGAGCTGGCATCCATCACGATCGGGAGCAGCCCGCCCCTGCCATCATCCGCGGCAACCAACAATGCGTCCGTCAGGTTCTGGGCCATGGCATCGGCCTCAGATGCCAGCCCCTTGCTGGCCAGCATGAGGCCGCAGCACAGCTTGTTGTGTTGCGCTGGCAGGCGCGGGGCATATCCGGCCCGGACCAGGAGTTCCATCACCACATCGGGCAGACCGGATTCGTGCGCTGCGTTGCCACCGAAGATACGCCCCCCGCACGCGGGGAGGTAAACCACCGGGTCGCCTTGTTCCGCCCGCCTGCGCGGCGCCGTTCCGGCCTGTGGCAAGGTACTTTTCCAGGCGCCTCCGGTGACCCTGGACATCACTTTGCTACCCACCACGGCAGATGCCACATGCCCGGCCGTCAGGCCGATTCGCGAGAGGCCAACCACCTTGTCGAAGTGGTTCACAACCATTTTTCCGACCGCACGGTTGACGCTGCCCAGGCCTTGGCCACGCAACACGCGCACCAACTCCCCCGTGTCTATGCCGACGGGGCAAGCGGTTGAACACAAGCCGCAGCCGGCACAGGTATCCAGTCCGAAATAGGCGAAGTCGGTGGCCAGCGTGCCCACGCGCTCCTGGCCATCCTTGCGGCGCGAAAGCTCCCGCCAGCTGACAATGCGCTGGCGGGGCGACAGTGTAAGTTGATGGGACGGACAAAGCGGCTCGCAGAATCCGCATTCAATGCACTGATCCACCAGCGCCTGCGCCGCAGGCATGGGCTTGAGGTGTTTCAGATGCGCTTGCGGGTCGGTGTTGAGAATGACGCCGGGGTTCAGCAGATTGCCGGGATCCAGAAGTGACTTGATGCTGCGCATCAGTTCGGTTGCTTCGCGCCCCCACTCCAGCTCCACAAACGGCGCCATGTTGCGCCCCGTGCCGTGCTCGGCCTTGAGGGAACCGTCGTAGGTGTCGACCACCAGATGGCATACCTCGTCCATGAACCGGGCATAGCGCGCCACTGCTGCGCGGTCCCCAAAGTCCTGGGTGAACACGAAATGCAGATTGCCTTCCAGGGCGTGTCCAAAGATGATGGCTTCGCTGTAACCGTGGCGTGCCAGCAAGGCCTGCAAATCCAGCGTTGCGGCTGCCAGCGACTCCATCGGGAAAGCCACGTCTTCGATGATGACAGTGGTACCGGCGCGACGCATTGCGCCAACCGACGGGAAGGTGCCCTTGCGCACTTTCCAGTACATCTCGCAAGTGGCCGCATCGGTGAAGAACTGCGCCGGCTCCACCGTGTCGATGCCGTCGATGGCACACAGTGCGGTCTTGATCTTCAACTCGAGGGCCGCGCTGGTTTGTGCGCGCACCTCAATCAGCAACGCAGACACATCGGCACCCAGCGCACGGATGGCCTGCGGCATGCCAGGCTGGTCCTGCACCGAACGAAGGGCTGCGCGATCGAGCAACTCCACCGCCGAAACGCGCGCCGGCTTGAGTCGCATGGCCGCCTCGCAGGCACTGCCCATGGAGGGAAAGAACACCAGTGCGCTGGCCTTGAACGGATCTTCGACCACGGTTGCCAGCGTGATGCGCGACAGGAATCCCAAGGTTCCCTCAGAGCCGACCATGAGATGGGTCAGGATGTCCAGAGGATTCTCGAAATCCACCAGCGCGTTAAGGCTGTAGCCGGTGGTGTTCTTGATCTTGAACTTGTGCCGGATGCGCTCGGCCAGGGCGGTGTTGGCACGGGTCTGGGCGCCCAGCTGGGCCAACGCATTTAGCAACGCACCGTGGCTGGCCTGAAAAGCAGCCATGCTGGCGGCATCTTCGGTGTCCAGCACGGTTCCGTCGGCCAGCATGACACGCATGCCAAGCAGGGTGCGGTAGGTGTTTTGCGCGATGCCGCAACACATGCCCGAGGCGTTGTTGGCGGCAATGCCACCGATTTTGCACACGGCAATCGAAGCCGGGTCCGGACCGATCTTGCGACCCAACGGCGCCAGCCGGGCATTGACTTCGCCACCGATGATGCCGGGGCCGAGCCGCACGCTGGCCGCATCGGCCGCAATGTCACAGCTTGCAAAACCCTCACCGATCAGCATCAGCACGCCATCGGTCACGGCCTGCCCGGAAAGACTGGTGCCCGCAGCACGGACGGTCACCGGGCGACCATGGGCGCGCGCGATCTCCAGCACCAAGCGGACTTCGTCTTCACTTTCAACAATGGCCACCACCTCGGGAACCATGCGGTAAAAGCTGGCGTCCGTGCCATACGCATGCCGGCGCAGTTCGTCCGATAGGACCTGGCCCGGCGGCAGTGCATCCGTCAGCTCTGGGAGAAGTTCTTTCATTTGGTAAAGTGGTAATACCATTACGGGTAATGTATGGGAGAGCACACTTCTTGGATACAAGGGGAAACCCCTAAGTGACAGCGCATTTTTTTTCACGGAATGCAATATGATGAAAATGGTCATACCAATTAAGTTGCCATGTCTCCCAACCGCATATCCTCGACCCGCTTGTCCGATACCGTAGCCTCCGACCTGGAAACCCGCATCCTGGAAGGCTCGCTCAAACCCGGCGACCGTCTTCCCTCGGAGCGCACCCTGGCAATCGAAATGGGGGTGTCCCGGCCCTCTCTGCGCGAAGCAATGCAGAAATTGGTATCGAAAGGCCTGCTCACCACCCGCCACGGCGGTGGCACGGTCGTGACCGACCACCTGGAAACCACCTTTTCGGACCCCTGGAAGGCCATGTTGGACGGCCACCCGATGCTGCAGACCGACATTCTGGAATTCCGCCACATGCTGGAAGGCGAAGCCGCGCTGCTCGCCGCCGAGCGCGCCACCGATGAAGACATCGTTCGCATTGAAGCCACGTTCAACGCACTGGAAGCGGCCTACGACTGCGACGACCTCAGGGCATGCATCGACGCCGATGTCGCTTTTCACCAAGCCATCGCGGAGGCATCGCACAACGCCATGATTGGACACATATCAGCCAGCCTGATGCGTGTGGTGCACGACCATGTCGCCGACAATCTGGTGCACTTGCATGCGCGCCCGGCACAGTGGGCGCATATTCGTGAACAACACCGGAAAATCTGGGACTCCATCCGCAATGGTCATGCACAGGCCTCCCAGCAAGTGGCCAAAGAGCACATTGCATTTGTGCGCAAAAGCATGGAGGACGCCGTCAAACTGCAAAGCCGGCGCAGCAGCGCCCGACGGCGCTTGAACTGAGCAGGGTCAGCCCATGCGGGGCTGCAGCATGCTGTTGCGGTTGCCTTCGGTATCGCGAAACGCAACATAGCGCCCAACGCCCGGAATCTCCATGGGCTCGCCCAGCACCGTCCCGCCGGCCTCGCGTACCCGTTCCATGGCCGCGCCTATGTCCTCCACTCCGATGACCACGGAGGGGTGCTGGTCGGGTTGGTCGGGCTGATAGGGGAACAACCCTCCGTTGATCGCCCCGGCGGGTGCATCGGGCCGGAGGCTTTCCACCACCGTCGTGACCAGGAGATAGTCCCCCATCTCGGGCCCCAGCATCTGCGTCTGCCAGCCAAAGGCCGCCACGTAGAAACGGGCAGCGCGCTCCCGGTCGCGGTATGGCATTTCAAAGTGGATAACCGAGTTCATCCAAACGCCCTCCTATAAGCCAATGCTAGGTCAACGCCTGTCAAATGCAAGTCGGTCCGTGATTACACTGGTCCCAGCGTGGGCATGCCAGCCTGTGGCGGAGATACAGCGCCTCGGCTGCACCACCAACGTTCAACCGTCCGGGAGTCGACTGTGAGCAAGACACCAAGCAGGGCCACTGCGGCCATTGACATGCTGCGTGCCGAGCACGAAGGCCCGACCGGGCTGGAGCGGCGCCAGCGCCAGCGGCTTGCCGAACTCCTGGCGCACGCGCGCGCCCGCTCCCCCTTCTACTGCGACCGGTACGCACACCTGCCGCAGAGCGCACTGCCCCTGACGGACTTGCCGCCCGTGACCAAGCCCGAGCTCATGGCCCACTTTGATGCCTGGGTAACCGACCCCAGAATCACCCGGCACGGGGTGGAGTCGTTCATGGCCTGCAGCGCCAACCTGGGCCGGCCGTTTCTGGGCGAGTACCTCGCCTGCACCTCATCGGGCACCACGGGTCACCCGGCCCTCTTCATCCACGACCAGCGGGCCATCAACGTCTACCGAGCCATCGCCCTCGCCCGCATCGACCGCAGTTGGGTCTCGCCACGCGGCGTCTGGGAAATCCTGCTGAAACGCGGGCGGTGGGCTGCGGCCGTGGGTACGGCCGGCCATTTTGCCGCTGCCGGCTGGATGGAACACGAAAAACGGCGGGGCGGGCTTCGGCGGCATGCATACGCGGCCTTCTCGGTCGAGCAGCCGCTGGCCGACCTGGTCGCCCAACTCAACCGCTACGACCCGGCGGCATTGACCACCTACCCCAGCGCCCTGGAACTGCTGGCGCAAGAGCGGATGGCAGGGCGGCTGCACATTGATCCGGTCATCATCGAGGCAACCGGCGAGTCTCTGTCGGCCGCGGACAAGGTCCGGATGGGCGCCGCCTTTGGCCGCCCGGTGCATGAGGCGTACGGCACCTCGGAATTTCAATGCATAGCGTTTGACTGCGATTGCGGCTGGCTGCACGTCAACAGCGACTGGATCGTGGTGGAGCCGGTGGACGCGCACCACGCGCCCACGCCGCCCGGCACGCCGTCCCACACGGTGCTGATCACCAGCCTGGCCAACCAGGTTCAGCCGCTCATCCGGTATGACCTGGGCGACTCCGTGCTCGTGTCCGGCACGCCATGCCCGTGCGGCAGTCCCTTGCCCGCCATCCGGGTACAGGGCCGCAAGGATGACACGCTGCACCTGCGGACGGCCGCGGGCGCCGTCGTGCACATCACCCCGCTTGCCATTGGTTCCGTCATTGAACAGGCCGGCGGACTGCAGCGTTTTCAGCTGGTCCAGACCGGACCCTGCGATATCCGGGTGCGCATCGAGCCCCACGCCGGCGCCGATGCCCAGGAAGTCTGGCAGCAGGTGGCCGCCCATCTGCAGACCTTTCTGGCTGCGCAGGGCCTGTCCAACGTGCAATGCGTCCAGGGGTACGAACCGTTTGCATCCAGCGGATTGAGCGGCAAGTTCCGCCAGGTCATTGGCCTTCCGGAGGGTGGCACCTAACCCCGCCATTGGGCCTGCGCCGTGCCCGGCAAGCCCCGGCAAGCCCCTCTACTGCCCCGCCTTCAGCAGCGGCTCCCACAGCGCGGCCGCGTCGGCGCTGCCCCAGTCAACCTCCCCGCGCACGACGGCGCGCACGTGGCCATCCGCTGCGATCAGCACCGTGGACGGAAAGATGCGAACACCCCACTGGCGGGCGATGGCCCCCTGCGGGTCGGGCAACACGGGCAGCCGCAGGCCGGTGCGCTGGACAAACTGCGCCACGGTGGCCGGAGACTCTTTGAAGTTGACCGCCAGCACCACCAGCCTGTGCGGCCCCTGGCGCTCGGCCAGGGCCTGCAGCGAGGGCATCTCGGCGCGGCAGGGCTCGCACCAGCTGGCCCAGAAGTTGATCAGAACGGCCTTGCCGCGCAGATCTGCCAGGCGCCAGACATTGCCGCTCAGGTCGGTGGCCTGCAACGCGGGCACCGGCGCCGACGGGCTCCAGTGCTGCACGTCAAAGCCCTGCGCCGCCGCGCCGGGGCTGTGCCAAGCCAGCCAGCAGACGGCCAAGCTCAGCAGATGGGAACGCGCGATTTTCAGCATCAAATCCCCCTCAAACCCGCATTGAATCTGCGCAGACAGCTACAGATTCAATAGCACGTCAGAGCTTGCCCGCCACCCAGCCCTGCACGCTGGCCAGGGCTGCCGGCAGCTTGGCGGGCTCGGTACCGCCGGCCATGGCCATATCAGCCTTGCCGCCGCCCTTGCCGCCCACCTGGGCCGCAATGAAGTTGACCAGCTCGCCCGCCTTGACCTTGCCCGTGGTGTCGGTGGTGACACCCACGGCCACCTGCACCTTCGCGCCGTCGACCACGGCCAGCACGATGACGCCCGTCTTGAGCTTGTCCTTGAGCTTGTCCATGGTGTCGCGCAGGGTCTTGACGTCGGCGCCGTCCAGCGTGGCCACCAGCAGCTTGACGCCCTTGATGTCTTGCGCCTGCGTCAGCAGCTCGTCGCCCTGGGCGGACGCCAGCTTGCCCTTGAGGGCCGCCAGTTCCTTTTCCAGCGCCTTGGCGTTGTCCACCATCTGGCCCAGGCGGCCCGTGAGCTCGGCCACGGGCGCTTTCACCAGGGCCGCTGCCGCGTCCACGGTGTCTTCCAGGTCCTGCAGGTAGGTCAGCGCATTCTGGCCGGTGACGGCTTCGATGCGGCGCACGCCCGCGGCCACGCCGCTTTCGCCCACCACCTTGAACAGGCCGATGTCGCCGGTGCGCTGCACGTGGGTACCCCCGCACAGTTCGCGGCTGGAGCCGATGTCGAGCACGCGCACGGTCTCGCCGTACTTCTCGCCGAACAGCATCATGGCGCCGGTCTTCTGGGCCGACTCGATGTCCATCACCCGCGCCTGCGTGGCGGCATTGGCGAGAATCTCGGCGTTCACACGCACTTCGATCTCGCGGATCTGCGCGTCGGTCACCGGCGCGTTGTGCGCAAAATCGAAACGGGTGCGCTCGGCATTGACCAGGCTGCCCTTTTGCTGCACGTGGCTGCCCAGCACTTCACGCAGGGCCTTGTGCATCAGGTGGGTAGCCGAGTGGTTGCGCACGGTGGCGGCACGTTTGGTCGCGTCCACATGGGCCGTCACGGCGTCGCCCACCGCGAGGATGCCGCTTTGCACCACGCCGTGGTGGCCGAACACGTCGGCCTTGATCTTCTGCGTGTCTTCCACCTGGAACAGGCCACCGTCGCAGAACACCGCGCCCTGGTCGCCGACCTGTCCGCCGGACTCGGAATAGAACGGCGTGCTGTCGAGCACCAGCACCCCGGATTGACCCGCCTTGAGCGTGGCAACCGGCGTGCCATCTGCGTAGAGCGCTACGATTTTGCTTGTCTGCGTCAACTGCTCGTAGCCCACGAAGGTGTTGCCGGCACCACTGTATTCCAGCGCCTTGTCCATCTTGAACTTGCCCGCCGCACGACCCTTGGCCTTTTGCGCCTCCATGGCGGCGGCAAAGCCGGCGCTGTCGACTTCAACCCCGCTTTCGCGGCAGACGTCGTTGGTCAGGTCCAGCGGGAAGCCGTAGGTGTCGTGCAGCTTGAAGGCCACTTCGCCGGGCAGTACTTTCACGCCGCCGGCCAGCGCCTCGTCCAGGATCTGCATGCCCGTGGCCAGGGTCTCGAAGAAACGTTCCTCTTCCACGCGCAGCACTTCGGTGATACGGGCTTCCTGGTTGGCCAGGTTCGGGTAGGCGGCACCCATGACCTGTACCAGGTCCTTGACCAGCTTGTGGAAGAACGGTGTCTTCTGGCCCAGCTTGTAGCCGTGGCGGATGGCACGGCGCACGATGCGGCGCTGCACGTAGCCGCGGCCTTCGTTGCTGGGAATGACGCCGTCGCTCACCAGGAAGGCGGTGGCGCGGATGTGGTCGGCGATCACGCGCAGGCTCTTGTTGTCCAGGTCGGTGCGACCGGTTTCACGGGCTGCCGCCTTGATGAGTGTGTCGAACAGGTCGATCTCGTAATTGGAATGCACGTGCTGCAGGATGGCCGCCAGGCGCTCCAGACCCATGCCGGTGTCCACGCAGGGCGCGGGCAAGGGCGTAACCGAGCCGTCTTCCGCCATGTCGAACTGCATGAACACGTTGTTCCAGATTTCGATGAAGCGGTCGCCGTCTTCCTCGGGGCTGCCGGGGGGGCCGCCGGGAATGTGGTCACCGTGGTCGTAGAAGATTTCGCTGCACGGACCGCAGGGTCCGGTATCGGCCATCATCCAGAAGTTGTCGCTCTTGTAGCGACCGCCCTTGTTGTCGCCGATGCGGATCACGCGCTCGGGGGGCAGACCGATCTCCTTGGTCCAGATGTCGTAGGCCTCGTCGTCTTCCGCGTACACCGTGGCCAGCAGACGGTCTGCCGGCAGCTTGTAGACCGTGGTCAGCAGTTCCCAGGCCCACTTGAGCGACTCGCGCTTGAAGTAGTCGCCAAAGCTCCAGTTGCCCAGCATCTCGAAGAAGGTGTGGTGGCGTGCGGTGTAGCCCACGTTTTCCAGGTCGTTGTGCTTGCCACCCGCACGCAGGCAGGCCTGCACCGAGGCGGCGCGCACGTAGGAGCGCTTGTCGGCACCCAGGAACACGTCCTTGAACTGCACCATGCCCGAGTTGGTGAACATGAGCGTGGGGTCGTTGCCCGGCACGAGCGGGCTGCTGGGGACCACCGTGTGGCCTTTGGAGGCGAAAAAGTCGAGAAACGTCTTGCGGATGTCGGCAACGGTAACGGTGGCTTGGGTCATGGTGGGCAAGAACTCCGGTGAAATGGCAGGGGGCGCCCTGCAAAAGCAGGCGAACCCGTGATTTTAGGTGGCTTTGAGGCCGAGCAGGAAGCTGAGCACGGCCTCGTCCTGCGCCCAGGCCACATTGAAACGCAGCCAGGGGCTGGGCTCCAGGTCGACCGAGAACAGGTGACCGGGGCCCAGCAGGATGTCCTGCTCGGCCGCCTTGTAGGCCAGTTCGGCGGCATTCTGGACTTCGGGGTGGCGCGCCCACAGGAACATGCCGGCCTTGGGCTCGGTGAACAGCTCGAACCCCAGTTCCAGCAGGCGGCTGGAGAGCTGCTGCTGCCCCTGCGCCAGGCGCTCCCGCAGGGTCTTGATGTGCTTGCGCCAGCGGCCATCGATCAGGGCGCCGTAGGCCAGCCGCTCGGTGAATTCGGACGATGTCAGCCCCGAAATCATCTTCAGGCGCACCAGGTCTTCCAGCAGTTCGGGGTTGGCGGCCAGGTAGCCCACGCGGATGTTGGGCGAAATGGTCTTGGAAAAGCTGCTGATGTACACCACCCGGCGCAGCTGGTCCAGGCTGGCCAGCGAGGGGTGCGAGCCGGGGTCGAGATCGGCATAGATGTCGTTCTCCACGACGGTGATGTCGTATTTCTCGGCCAGTTGCAGAACCCGGTGCAGGTGTGCCAGCGAGGCCGTAGAGCCCGTGGGGCTTTGCAGGCGCGGCTGGGTGAAGAACACCTTGGGCCGGTGCTCGATGATGCGGGCCTCCAGCGTGTCCAGGTCGTACCCGGCCGGTGTGCGCGGCGCCCCCACCAGCTGCGCCCCCAGGAAACGCAGGGAAAACAGCAGGTTGGCGTAGCCGGGCTCGTCCACCAGCACCGCGTCGCCGGGGCGTACCAGCCGGCGGGCCGCCAGGTCCAGCGCCTGGCTGGAACCTTGGGTCAGCAGCACCTGGTCGGCGCTGAGCACCACCTCGCGCGCGGCCAGCAGATCCCGCACCAGCTGGCGCAGGGGCAGATAGCCCCTGGGCTCGCCGTAGCCGCCCAGATCGGTCTCCTGGGCGGCCAGGTTGCGCTGGCTGCGGCGCAGGCCGTCGGCAAAGAGCCATTCACCCGGCAGCCAGCCGCACCCGGGCTTGCTGCGCAGGCCGCGGTTCTCGAAGATCCGCGACAGAAACCACATGGAGTCAAAGCTGTAGGACCCCGCCCCCCCGGAGGCCGAGGCGCCCTGGCTGCCGCGGCTGCGGACAAAGAACCCGGAATGCGCCTGCGACTGGAAATACCCCAGCGCCACCAGGCGGTCGTAGGCGTCGACAACGGTGTAGACACTGACGCCGTTGGCGTGCGCGAACTGGCGGATGGAGGGCAGCTTAGCACCCGCACGCAGGGCGCCGTCGTCCACCATCTGGCGAAATCCGCTCACGATCTGGGTTACCAGCGGCACGGAAGACTGAGGATTGAGTGCAAACATCGGAAAAAACAGGCCCCAACGGGCTAGGGTTTGTATGTACTGGTCGTACGGACTGCACAGTGCATTCCAAAACCGCAGCAATCTGTATATGTTAGCTCTAGGGACTGCCCCCTAAAGTCTGCCCCCATAGACGCCCAGACCCACAGGGCTTTTCCAACCACCCGCCACTGTCCAAGGATTCTCATGCAACGCGACGCCCACCTCACCAACGCCGCCCTGTTCGCCCGCCGCGAGGCCGCCATCCCGCGCGGCGTGGGTCACAGCCACCAGATCTTCATCGCCAAGGGCGAGAACGCCGAAATCTGGGACGTGGAAGGCAAACGCTACATCGACTTTGCCGGTGGCATTGCCGTGCTGAACACCGGCCATCGCCACCCTGCCGTCATCCAGGCCGTGAAAGACCAGCTCGACAAGTACACCCACACCTGCTTCCAGGTGCTGGCCTACGAACCCTATGTGGAACTGGCCGAAAAGCTCAACGCCAAGGCGCCGGGCAACTTCGCCAAGAAAACCCTGTTCCTCACCACCGGCGCCGAAGCCGTGGAAAACGCCATCAAGATCGCCCGCGCCTCCACGGGTCGCTCCGGCATCATCTGCTTCGGCGGCGGCTACCACGGCCGTACCCTGCTGACGCTGGCCATGACCGGCAAGGTGGCGCCCTACAAGACGGGCTTTGGCCCCTTCCCCGCCGAGGTGTTCCACGCCGTCTTCCCCAACGCCCTGCACGGCGTGACGGTGGACGATTCCATCTCCTCGGTGGAAGCCATTTTCAAGAACGACATCGAAGCCAAGCGTGTGGCGGCCATCATCCTGGAGCCCGTGCAGGGTGAAGGCGGCTTCCAGGTGGCACCGCCCGCCTTGCTGCAGCGCCTGCGTGCCCTGTGCGACCAGCACGGCATCTTGCTGATCTGCGATGAGGTGCAGACCGGTGCCGGCCGCACGGGTACCTGGTTTGCCGTGGAGCAAAGCGGCGTGGCCCCCGACCTGATCACCATGGCCAAGTCCATGGCCGGTGGTTTCCCCATTTCCGCCGTGGTGGGCCGCGCCGAAGTGATGGATGCGGCAGCGCCGGGTGGCCTGGGCGGTACCTATGCCGGCAGCCCCATCGCCTGCGCCGCCGCGCTGGCCGTACTGGATGTGTTCGAAAAGGAAAACCTGCTGCAGCGCAGCCGCGATGTCGGCACCCGCCTGGTCAACGGCCTGCAAGCCATCGCCAAGCGCCACAAGTGCATTGGCGACGTGCGCGGCCTGGGTGCCATGGTGGCACTGGAACTGTTCAAGAACGGCGACATCAAGCAGCCCGATGCCGACCTGGCCAAGCGCATCGCTGCCGAAGCCACCAAGCGCGGCCTGATCCTGCTGACCTGCGGAACCTACGGCAACGTCATCCGCGTGCTGGTGCCGCTGACCGCCAGCGATGCCCTGCTGGACGAGGGTCTGGCCATCGTGTCCGCCTGCTTTGACGCCGTGGCCTGATCTGCCCACAATGGCACCAAACTTGCGTTTACATGGCGGCGCAAGTCTTGATTCTTCTAGTTACAACAGGCTCCTACGATGACCCAACCCCAAGCCCTCGTCAGCTTCACGGGCGTGCAGAAAACCTATGACGGCACAAGCCTCGTGGTGCGCGACCTGAACCTGGATATCCAGCGTGGCGAATTCCTGTCGCTGCTGGGCCCCTCCGGTTCCGGCAAGACAACCACCCTGATGATGCTCGCCGGGTTCGAATCCCCCACTGCCGGTGAAATCAGCCTGGACGGCGTGCCCATTACCCGCACACCGCCCCACAAGCGCAACTTCGGCATGGTGTTCCAAAACTATGCGCTGTTCCCCCACATGACCGTGGCCGACAACATCGCCTACCCGCTGACCGTGCGCAAGGTGTCCGCCGCCGACCGCGAAGCCAAGGTGGCGCGGGCGCTGGACATGGTGCAGCTAGGCCGCATGGGTTCACGCTATCCGTCGCAGCTCTCGGGCGGCCAGCAGCAACGCGTGGCGCTGGCGCGGGCGCTGGTGTTCGACCCCCAGCTGGTACTGATGGACGAGCCGCTGGGCGCGCTGGACAAGCAGCTACGCGAGCACATGCAAATCGAGATCAAGGCCCTGCACCGCCGCCTGGGCGTGACCTTTGTGTACGTGACGCACGACCAGACGGAAGCCCTGACCATGTCGGACCGCGTGGCCGTCTTCAACGAAGGCATGATCCAGCAGATCGACGTGGTGGACCGCCTCTACGAGACACCAGTCAACCGCTTCGTGGCAGGGTTTGTGGGCGACCGCACCGTGCTGCAGGGCGAGGTCGCCAAGCTCGACGGCACCCAGTGCGAAGTGCGCCTGCCCAACGGGGGCGTGCTGCGCGGCTTCAACGTCAACGCCGCCCAGGTGGGCGATGCCGTGCAGTGCGGCATCCGTCCGGAACGGCTCCAGCTGGCGTCCCAGGCCGACGCCAACACCTTTGCGGCCCGCGTGGCCGACGTCATGTACTTTGGCGACCACCTACGGCTGCGCTGCGAGGTGCCCGGCCAGGCCGACGCCACCATCAAGATGCCTCTGGCGCACCACGAGCTGCCAGAACCCGGCCAGACCGTTCAGGTCCTGGCCCTAGAAAAACACCTGCGTGTGTACCGCTGATTGTCAGCACTTTCAACTTAACTTCTCCTGGAAGGAACCGTCGATGAAACTCAAACCCCTGATGATTGCCGTGGCTGCCATCGTCACCCTGCCGGTGCTCGCACAGAGCCAGCTGACCGTGGTGAATTTTGGTGGTGCCAACGGCGCCGCCCAGAAGAAGGCGTACTTCGAATCGTTTGAAAAGGCCGGCGCGGGCAAAGTGGTGCCCGTCGAATACAACGGCGAGCAGGCCAAGATCAAGGCCATGGTGGAAGCCAAGAACGTGACCTGGGACGTGGTGGAAGTGGAAAGCCCCGACGTGAACCGCGGCTGCGACGAAGGCCTGTTCGAGAAGATGGACTGGTCCAAGGTCGGCAACAAGGCCGACTTCCAGCCCGCCGCCGTGCATGAATGCGGCGTGGGTACCTTCGTGTGGTCCACCGTGATGGCCTACAACGGCGACAAGCTCAAGACCGCTCCCACCACTTGGGCTGATTTCTGGGATACCAAGAAATTCCCCGGCAAGCGCGGCATGCGCAAGGGTCCGCGTTACAACCTCGAATTCGCCCTGATGGCCGACGGCGTGAAGTCTGCCGACGTCTACAAGGTGCTGGCCACCAAGGAAGGCGCGGACCGTGCCTTCAAGAAGATGACCGAACTCAAGCCCAACATCCAGTTCTGGGAAGCCGGCGCGCAGCCGCCCCAGTTCCTGGTGGCCGGTGACGTGACCATGACCACCGCCTACAACGGCCGCATCGATGCTGCCCAGCGCGAAGGCAAAAACCTGAAGATCACCTGGACCGGCGGCATCTATGACCTGGACTACTGGGTCATGCCCAAGGGCACGCCCAACAAGGCCCTGGCTCAGAAGTTCATCACCCACGCCTCCAGCGCTGATGCCCAGGCCGAGTACGCACGCAACATCTCCTACGGCCCCACCAACAACAAGGCCCTGGCCAAGCTGGACGCCAAGGTGCTGAGCCTGCTGCCAACGTCCCCCGCCAACAGCAAGGACGCCCTGCAGTTCAACATCCACTTCTGGGCCGACCAGGGTGAAGCGCTGGAAAAGCGTTTCGCTGCCTGGGCTGCACAGTAAAGCGGACATAAAAAGGGTCAATGCATGAACGCAACGGCTTCCCTGCCCATGACGTCAATCGCCTCTGAGAGCATCGCTGGACCGGGCCTGGCCCGCCAGCTGGCCCGGGTGGAGCGCCGCAAACGTCTGCGCGCCATGGCATTGACCCTCCCGCTGCTGGTATTCCTGGCGGTCACCTTCCTGGTGCCGCTGGGTGCCTTGCTGGTTCGCGCTGTCGAGAACCCGGAGGTGGCCTCCACCCTGGGCCGCACCGGCGAAGCGCTTGCGCACTGGGACCGCAAGGCGGCCCCGCCTGATGCGGCCTATGCCGCGCTGCTGGCCGACCTGGCGGCCATTCCCGAAACCGCGCAGGCCGGCGTGCTGGCCCGCCGGCTCAATTCCGAGGTGAGCGGAGCCCGCTCCCTCATCATGGGCACCTACCGTGCGCTGCCCCTGGGCGAAGGGCTCAGCCCGGAGCAGGCCCGGGAGCACCTGCTGGCCCACGACCCGCGTTGGGGCGAACTGCCCTACTGGTGGGCCATTGCCAAGAACAGTTCCCGCTGGACGCCGGACTACCTGCTGACTTCGCTGGACCTCAAGCGCGATGCGCAGGGCCAGATCGTGCGGGTCGGCGCGGAAGAAGCTGCATTCAGCGACATCCTGCTGCGCACCTTCTCCATCAGCGCCGTGGTAACGCTGGTGTGCATCCTGATCGGTTATCCGCTGGCGTACTGGCTGTCCACCCTGAGCGAGCGCCGTGCCAACCTGATGATGATCCTGGTGCTGCTGCCCTTCTGGACCTCGGTGCTGGTGCGCATTGCCGCCTGGATCGTGCTGCTGCAATCGAACGGACTGGTGAACCGCTTCCTGATGTTCACCGGTCTGACGGACGGCCCCATCCCCCTGCTGTTCAACCGGCTGGGCGTGGTGATTGCCATGGTGCATATCCTGCTGCCGTTCATGATCCTGCCGCTGTACAGCGTGATGAAGTCGGTGCCACAGAACTACGTGCGCGCCGCCGTGTCGCTGGGCAGCGCGCCGCTGGCCGCCTTCTTCCGGGTCTACGTGCCCCAGACCTATCCCGGCGTGGCTGCAGGTGGCCTACTGGTGTTCATCACCTCCATCGGCTATTACGTCACCCCGGCCCTGCTGGGTGGCGCAGCCGACCAAATGCTGAGCTACTACGTGGCCCAGTACACCAACGTGGATGTCAACTGGGGCATGGCCTGCGCGCTGGGCTCGGTCCTGCTGACTGCCACACTGATTCTGTATTCCGTGTACCGCCGCTTTGCCAAAGCCGAGTTGAGCCTGGGTTGAACCACCATGAAACCGTCCTCCTTTCCCGCCTACTACACGCTGGCCGACAAACTCGGCTGGTACGGCTTGCGCACGCTGTGCGGCGCGGTGCTGGTGTTCCTGCTGCTGCCGATCCTGGTGATCATTCCGCTGTCGTTCAGCAACTCGTCCTTCCTGTCGTACCCCATTCCGGGCTGGTCCCTGCGCTGGTACCAGGAGATCTTTGCCTCGGAAGACTGGGCCCGCGCCACGCGCAACAGCTTCATCGTGGCCCCGCTGGCCACGCTGCTCGCCACTTCGCTGGGCACCCTGGCCGCCGTGGGGCTGGCTCGCGTGCAGTTCTTTGGCAAGGGCTTGATCACCAGCCTGCTGATCGCCCCCATGGTGGTGCCCATCGTGGTGGTCGGGGTCAGCACCTACCTGTTCTTTGCACGCATCGGGCTGTCAGACTCGTATACCGGCCTGGTGCTGGTCCATGCCGCCCTGGGAGCACCCTTTGTGGTGACCACGGTGCTGGCCACTCTGCAGAGCTTCAACCAAAACCTGGTCAAGGCCAGCCTGAGCCTTGGGGCCGGGCAGGTCCAGACTTTCTTTCGCATCACCCTGCCGGTCATTGCGCCGGGAGTGATCTCGGGTGCGCTGTTTGCGTTTGCCACCTCGTTTGACGAGGTGGTGGTGACCCTGTTCCTGGCGGGCCCCATGCAGGCCACGTTGCCGCGCCAGATGTTCACAGGCATCCGGGAGAACATTTCCCCCGCCATCGCCGCCGTGGCCACCCTGCTTATCCTCTTCACGGCCACCCTGATGATGGCGCTGGAGTGGCTGCGTGGGCGAGCCAAGTCCAACACCATCTGATGCCACACCTATGCCCATGACCTACAACCAACCCATGGGGGGCAACACCATGCCCCGATTCGGCGGCTGGGCCAGCATGATGCGCCTGCCCATGGTGGGCGAGGCCACGGGGCTGGACGCTGCCTTCATTGGCGTGCCGCTGGACATTGGCACCAGCAACCGCTCAGGCGCACGCTTTGGACCCCGGCAGATCCGCGCCGAATCCAGTCTGATCCGGCCCTACAACATGGCCACTGGCGCCGCCCCGTTCGATGCCCTGCAGGTGGCCGACCTGGGTGATGTGGCCATCAACACCTACAACCTGCAGAAATCGATCGAGATCATCGAGCGACATTACCAGCCCGTGGTGGATGCCGGGTGCAAGCCGCTGACGCTGGGCGGTGATCACACCATCGTGCTCCCCATCCTGCGGGCCATGGCTCGCCGGCACGGCCCGGTGGCGTTGATCCATGTGGATGCCCATGCCGATGTCAACGATGACATGTTTGGCGAGCGCATTGCGCACGGCACGCCATTTCGCCGTGCAGTGGAAGAAGGGCTGCTGCAGACCGACAAGGTCTGGCAGATTGGCCTGCGCGGCAGCGGTTACAGCGCGGAGGACTTCGATTGGCCACGCCAGCAAGGCTTCACCGTGGTGCAGGCCCACGAGGTCTGGTACCAGTCGCTCGCCCCTCTGATGGAGCAGGTGCGTGAATCCATTGGCCAGGCCCCCTGCTACCTGAGCTTTGACATCGACGGCATCGACCCGGCGTTTGCCGGCGGCACCGGAACCCCGGAAATTGGCGGGTTGACGGTGCCGCAGGCGCTGGAGATCATCCGCGGCTGCCATGGCCTGAACCTGGTGGGCGCCGACTTGGTGGAGGTTTCCCCCCCCTACGACACCACCGGCAACACCGCCTTGCTGGGTGCCAACCTGCTGTTTGAAATGCTGTGCGTGCTGCCCGGCGTGCGCTACCGCTGAACCCGACCTGCCCTTCATACCCATGACCCCGTCCACACGCCCCCCCGCCGTTCCCACCGTGCAAGTCAGCAATGAGCACGTCATCGTGACCGAATGGCGTTTTGCCCCCGGCGCGGAGACCGGCTGGCACACCCATGGCCACAACTATGTGGTGATACCCCAGACCAACGGAGCCCTGCAGCTGGAAACCCCGGAAGGCCCCAAGACGGTGCCGCTGGTTGCAGGCCAGTCGTACGCACGCAGCATTGGCGTGCAACACAATGTCATCAACCCGACGGACCACGAAGTGGTCTTCATCGAAGTCGAAGTTCGCTAAATACTGTTCTGCCCACTACACACCATGAGTTCATCCATGCAAAAACCCACTGGCCCCCTGGCCCTGCTCAAGGACCCTACCCTCCTCAAGACCGACGCCCTGATCAACGGCCAATGGATCGCCGGCCCCAGCCGCTTCGACGTGCTGGACCCCGCCACCGGCCAGAAGCTGGCCGATGTGGCCAACCTGGGACCGGCAGAGACCGAAGCCGCCATCGCAGCGGCCAACGCCGCCTGGCCGGCCTGGCGCACCAAGACGGCCAAGGAGCGCAGCATCATCCTGCGCAAGTGGTTCGATCTGCTGATGGCCAACCAGGAAGACCTGGGGCGCCTGATGACAGCCGAGCAGGGCAAGCCGTTTGCCGAAGCCAAGGGCGAAGTGGCCTATGGCGCCAGCTTTGTGGAGTGGTTTGCCGAAGAGGCCAAGCGCGTCAACGGCGAAACCCTGCCCCAGTTCGACAACAACCGCCGCCTGATGGTCCTGAAGCAGCCCATTGGCGTGTGCGCGGCCATCACGCCCTGGAACTTCCCCCTGGCCATGATCACCCGCAAGGTGGCACCGGCCCTGGCCGCTGGCTGCCCCGTCATCATCAAGCCGGCCGAGCTGACACCGTTGACGGCCCTGGCCGCCGCCGAGCTGGCCATCCGGGCCGGCATTCCTGCCGGTGTGCTCAACATGATCACCGCCGACAGCAGCAACTCCATTGCCGTGGGCAAGGTGATTTGCGCCAGCGACGTGGTGCGCCACCTGAGCTTTACCGGCTCCACCGAAGTGGGCCGCATTCTCATGGCCCAGTCGGCTCCCACCGTCAAGAAACTGGCACTGGAACTCGGTGGCAACGCGCCTTTCCTGGTGTTTGACGATGCCGACATCGACAGCGCCGTGGAGGGGGCCTTTGCCAGCAAGTACCGCAACGCCGGCCAGACCTGCGTCTGCTCCAACCGTTTCTACGTGCAGGAAGGCGTGTACGACCAGTTCGTCGAGAAGTTCGCCGCCAAGGTGCGCACCGCCAAGGTCGGCAACGGCTTCGACGACGGCGTGAACCAGGGCCCGCTGATCGAGGAAGCCGCGCTGGAGAAGGTGCAGCGCCACGTGGATGACGCCGTCGCCAAGGGCGGCAAGGTTCTGGTGGGTGGCAAGCGCCTGGCCGGCCAGTTCTTCGAGCCCACCGTGGTGGCCAACGCTACACCCGACATGCTGTGCGCCCGCGAGGAAACCTTTGGCCCCTTCGCCCCGGTGTTCAAGTTCAAGACCGAGCAGGAAGCCATTGATGCCGCCAACAACACCGAGTTCGGCCTGGCCAGCTACTTCTACAGCCGCGACATCGGGCGCATCTACCGCGTGGGCGAGGCGCTGGAGTACGGCATGGTGGGCATCAACGTCGGCATTTTGGCCACCGAGCACGTGCCCTTCGGCGGGGTCAAGCAGTCCGGCCTGGGCCGCGAAGGCAGCCACTTCGGCATGGACGACTACGTGGAGGTGAAATACCTCTGCATTGGCGACATCCTGAAGTAAAGCCGGAACGCAAGGCCCATGAATTACCTGGCGAAACTCAAACTCAGCACCCGGCTGGCATGGGCCTTTGGCCTGCTGCTGGTCCTGCTGATGGGCGTAGCCGGCATGGCGGCCAAGCAGATCAGCGTGATTCACGGCGCGCTGGACTATTACACCGCCAACACGACTCCCTCCTTGCAGGCCGTGCGCTCATGGGAGGAGCGGATGGCGGCCATTCGCATGCTGCAGGCGCAGCACCTGATGGCCAGTTCCGAAGCCGAGATGACGGAACTCGAAGCGGGCATTCAAACCGCCAGCAACGAACTCAAAGCCGCCCTGGCTGAGCACGAGAAGCTGCTGTCAGGCGATGAAGACCGGGAGCTGTGGCAGAACGTGATCGCCGCCACCGGACGGGCCATGGCCGACTGGGACAAGCTCAAGGCCGCTTCCCGCGAGGCACTCGCCAACCCGGAAAAGGTCGAGGAAGCCCGCCGGCTGTTCACCGGAAAGTCCGAGCGCCTGTCCAAGGCGGCCGCCATCGCCATCAACCAGAAGTGGGATTTCAAGTCCGGCGTTGCCAAGCAGCTCGCGCAGCAGGGCGCGGAAACCTACCGCCTTTCCCTGATGATGCTGGTGATTGCCTGCGCTGTCGCCCTGGTGGCGGGCATCGGCGCTGCCGCCATCGTCGTGCGCTCCATCGTGCGCCAGATGGGGGGTGAACCCGGTGAGGTGGCCCACATCGCGCTGGCCATTGCAGACGGCAACCTGGGCACGCAGGCATCCTCCACTTCGGTGCAGGCCGGCAGCGTCATGGCTGCCATGGAAACCATGCGCGAGCGCCTGGCCAAGATCGTGGGCGCGGTGCGCCACAGCAGCGAGAGCATTGCGACCGGCTCCGCAGAGATTGCGGGCGGGAACGCCGATCTGAGCCACCGCACCGAGGAACAAGCCACCCACCTGCAGCAGACCGTTGTGTCCATGGAGCAGCTGGCAGAAACGGTCCGACACAACGCCCACACCGCCGATGAAGCCAACCGCCTGGCCTCCAGCGCCTGCACCAGCGCCGTGGCGGGCGGCAACGCCGTGGCCCAGGTGGTGGCCACCATGCAGGGTATTGCCGCCTCGTCCCAGACCATCAGCGACATCACCGGCGTGATTGACGGCATTGCCTTCCAGACCAACATCCTGGCGCTCAACGCCGCCGTGGAAGCAGCCCGCGCGGGCGAGCAGGGTCGCGGCTTTGCCGTCGTGGCCAGCGAGGTTCGCCAGCTCGCCCACCGTTCAGCGGAAGCCGCCAAGGAAATCAAGAAGCTGATCGGCGACAACGTCGGCAAGGTAGAGGCCGGCGCCCGCCAGGTGAACGACGCTGGCGCGTCCATGCAGGAGATCGTCCTGCAGGTGCAAAAAGTCAGCGCGCTGATCGGAGAAATCCACAGTGCAACCACCGAGCAATACGGCGGCATCAGCCGGGTCAGCGAAGCGGTCGGGCGCATGGACCAGGTCACGCTGCAGAATGCCGCCCTGGTGGAGCAAAGCAGCGCCGCCGCAGACAGCCTGAAGGCGCAGGCCGCACGCTTGGCCGACGAGGTTCGCGTGTTTCAGCTCAACGGGCACCCCGCCTGAGTGCATCTAGGGGTTTTCCCTTAGATTGACGCGTTTTTAAATTGCGTGTCATCAAGTTCGGTTACGAAACTACCGATAAACTTACAAGCGGCAGTGCATGAACTGCTGCATGGATGTGCGTCGCACACCTGTTGTTTAACACCGTTGGAGACTCGACAATGAAATTACTGCGCGCCCTGCTCGCCTTCACCCTGGTTGGTTTTGTATCCGTCAATGCCATGGCCCAGGAACACGGCACCAAAGACGAAGCCAAGGCCATGGCCGAAAAGGCGGTCGCCTACATCAAGTCGGCCGGTACTGAAAAGGCGTTCAAGGACTTCACCAGCGACAAGGCCAACTGGACCAAGAAAGACATCTACGTCTACGTCGCGGACTTCCAGGGCAACGTCCTGGCACACGGCGCCAATGAGAAGCTGGTTGGCAAGAGCCTGCTGGAAATGAAAGACCAGAACGGCAAGCAGTTCGTGAAGGAAGCCATCGAGGTCGTCAAGACCAAGGGCTCCGGCTGGATCGATTACGACTGGGCACATCCCCAGACAAAAAAAGTGGAAGGCAAGACCACTTACGTGCTGAAGGCCGGCAATTTTGACGGCTTCGTGGCGGTCGGCATCTACCGTTAAGGGCTACACACCCGCCAATTGGATAAGGGCCAACATGGGTTGGCCCTTTTTTGTTCCGCTCCCCAAAACCGGGTTTCTACGCAACCCGACTCTTGCCCCGCACACCCCATGCATCAGCTCATTCGCCGCCTGCCAGTCTCCGTCAAGATCACCCTGGCACCGCTTCTTGTCATGATCTTTCTGCTGGCCCTGGCCCTACAAAGCTACATTGGCAACCGACAGGCCAGCGCCGCACTGGAAGAAATCAGCCAGACCAACCTGCCCAAGATGGCGGCCGCCGGTTCGCTCAAGGAACGGGCCGTGCAGCTCAATGGCATGGTGATGCAGAGCCTGGCCTACGAAGGCGCAGGCCTCAAGCCCGAAATCATCGCCGCACTGGACAAGCGGATTGGCGAAGAATTCAAGGCCTTGGGCGCTTCACTGCAGGAGCAAAAGAAAGCCGCTGGCGACCAGAACCCGCAAGCCGTGGCGCAGTTGCTGGCAACCGAAGAGGCATTCAAGAAGTTCGAGCGCAGCGCGCTGGATACCCTGGACATGAAGAGCGCCAGCCTGTCCACCGCAGCGACCATGATGACGGTGTCCGAAGCCGCCTACGCCGAGTTGCGCAAACAGATGACCACCGTGGTGGACTCTGAAATGGCGAGCGGCACCGCCGCCGCGGCGGAAGTTGGCAAGACCGTCGCGTTCATCAACACCGGCACCCTGGTGCTTGCAACCCTCGCCTTGGTGCTGTCCGCCGCGGTCACCTGGTACTGCAACCGCCTGATTGTCCAGCCGCTGGGCGAAGCCGTCTCCATTGCCCGGGAAGTTGCAGACGGCAACCTCAAGCACCACAACATTGCCGCCGGTGGCGACGCCACCGGTCAGGTCCTGCAGGCCCTGGATGACGTTGCCAAGCGCCTGAGCGGCATGATCGACAACATCCGTCGCAACGCCGACCAGATCGACACCGCTGCCAGCGAAATTTCCATCGGCAACAACGACCTGGCTGCGCGCACCGAGCAGACGGCTTCGGCGCTGCAGGCCACCTCGTCCTCAGTCAACGACCTGACTCACACCATCAAGCTCAACGCCGAAACCGCCGTGCAGGCCAATCGCCTGGCTGCCGACGCCTCCCGCGTGGCGCAGCAAGGCGGCGACGACGTGGCCGAAGTCGTCAAGACCATGGATGGCATCAGCGCGCAGGCCAAGCGCATTGGCGACATCATTGGCACCATTGACGGCATCGCCTTCCAGACCAACATCCTGGCACTCAACGCCGCCGTCGAAGCAGCCCGTGCCGGTGAGCAAGGGCGTGGTTTTGCAGTGGTGGCTGGCGAGGTGCGCAGCCTGGCCGGGCGCAGCGCCGAGGCCGCCAAGGAAATCCGGGGCCTGATCAGCACCTCGATCGAGCAGGTCGAGTCCGGCACCAGCAAGGTGCAAGCGGCGGGCGAAACCATGCGTCGCATCGTGGCGTCCATCGAGCAGGTCAACACCATGGTCGCCGAAATTTCCCGCGCCACAGCCGAGCAGGCCGATGGCATCCAGGGCGTCAATCAGGCGGTTTCCGACATGGACAAAAGCACCCAGCAAAACGCCGCCCTGGTGGAAGAAAGCGCTGCGGCGGCCGAATCCCTGCGGGTGCAGGCCGCCGGGCTGGTGCAGGCCATCTCGGTCTTTCGCATGTCCTGAACGCGCCCGGCGCAACAAAGCACGCGCAGGGCGATGTAAACTAGCGCCGTCTGCGCAGCACTGCGGGTGTAGTTCAATGGTAGAACGGCAGCTTCCCAAGCTTCATACGAGGGTTCGATTCCCTTCACCCGCTCCAGTCCCCCAGCTGCAACACGCCAGCCCCTCTCTTCCTCCCCCGTAAGTACAGCCCCCGCGCCAATTGCCGCGCAGCGGACACGCCCCAATAGCTGCCCAATCAATAACAGCCTTGACATTAATTGCCTAAGCAATTAATATTGACGCCCATGAAAACAGCACCACCCGCCCCCCAGCCGCCCGGCCCGGCATGCGACACGTTCTACCGTGCGCAGGGCTACAACCCGGACGAGAGCATGGGCTACCTCATGCGCCAGATCCTGACCATGGTGGCCCAGGAGGTGGAGCAGCAGCTGGCGCACACCGATCTCACCAATGCGCAGTGGCTGCCACTGTTCAAGCTCTACAACAAACAGGCCTCCACCGTGGCGGAGCTGGCACGCGAGTGCCGCCTGGACACCGGCGCCACCACCCGCCTGCTGGACCGCCTGGAAGCCAAGGGCCTGTGCCGGCGCGAGCGCTCCGAAGCCGACCGGCGTGTGGTGCACATCGCTCTGACGGAAGACGGCAAGAAGGCCGCCAGCGAAATTCCCCAGGTGCTGTGCGGTGTGCAGAACGCCCACCTCGCGGGGTTCAGCCCCGAAGAATTTGAAACCCTCAAAAGCTACCTGCGGCGCATCTTTGCCAATGCCCAGGCCATCAAGGCTGCCACCGATCACTCAAGAGATTCCCATGCCAACTGAAACTCACGCCCCCTCAACCCCACGCTGGGCGCGCCATGCCCTGGGCGCCGTGCTGCTGGCGTCCCTGGGCGCCTGCGCCAACTACTCGGGCATCCTGCCCCAGGCCCGTCCGCTGGACGCCAAGGCACTGGGCCTGCAGGACGGCCCCGCCGCGCCCGCTTCCGCAACCCCGGGACTGGATGCGCAGTGGTGGCGCATGTACAGCGACGCGCAGCTCGACCAGCTCATTACCCAGGCCTTGGACAAAAATCCGTCACTGCGCGTTGCGCAGGCGCGGCTGCAGCGCATGCAGGCCGGCAGCGATGCCATCCATGCGGCCGACATTCCCCAACTCGGCGCAGGCGCCGACCTGACGCGCCAGCGCTTCAGCGCCAACAGCATCTACCCGGCGCCGCTGGGCGGCTCCATCCAGGAGCTCGGCACCGTGCAGGCCAACGCCAGCTGGGAGCTGGATTTCTTTGGCAAAAACCGGGCCGCGCTGGAAGCGGCCCTGGGCCAGACACGGGCGGCACAGGCCGATGCCCAGGCAGCCCGCATGCTGCTGGCCAGCAACATCACCCGTGCCTACTTTCAGCTGGTGCGCCTGAACGCCCAGCTCGATGTCGCACAGCGCACACTGGCGCAACGGGAACAAACCCGGCAGCTGGTGCAGGACCGCGTGAACGCCGGCCTGGACACGCAACTGGAATTGCAGCAAAGCAACAGCGCACTGCCCGACGCCCGCCTGCAGATCGAACTGATCCAGGAACAGAAAGCCCTGGCCCTCAACGCCCTGGCAGCCCTGACTGCACAGCCAATTTCGGCCCTGAGCCTTGAAATACCTGCGCAGACAGCTATCAAAACAGTAGCAATTGCACAGACGATCCCCATGGACCTGCTGGGTCGCCGGGCCGACATTGCTGCCGCGCGCTGGCGCGTGGAGGCTGCTGCCCGCGACGTGGACAGCGCCAAGGCCCAGTTCTACCCCAACGTCAACCTGACCGCCTTTGCCGGCTACTCCAGCATCGGCTTTGACCGCCTGCAGAAGACCGGAAGCGACCAGTGGGGTGTGGGCCCCGCCATCCGTCTGCCGCTGTTTGATGCCGGACGCCTGCGCGCCAACCTGCGCGGCAAGACGGCCGACCTCGATGCTGCCGTGGAAAGCTACAACGCGCTGGTGCTCGACGCCGTGCGCGACGTGGCCGACCAGCTGACCTCGGCCCAGGCCATTGGCCGCCAGCAGGCGGAGCACGCCGCCGCGCAAACGTCCGCCGAAGCCGCCTACGCCATCGCCCTGCAGCGCTACGAGGCCGGCCTGGGCAACTACCTCCAGGTGCTGAGTGCCGAAACCGCCGTGCTGGCGCAACGCCGCCAGGGCGTTGACCTGGCAGCGCGCGCCATCGACACGCAGGTGCAGCTGATCCGCGCGCTGGGCGGCGGCTACTCCGAAGAACCCGCCACCGCGGCAGTGGCCGCGGCACCCGCCACGGCCCAGCGCTAACCCCGGCCCCCTTTTCGTCCCATTGCCCCAAGAGACACCCCATGAGCAACGCACACACATCCGCCGCCCCCGCCATTGCCGCCCCCAGCCGCAACCGCAAGAAGGTCCTGACAATCCTGTCCACCGTGGTCCTGATCGGGCTGGCCTGGGGCGGTTATGAATGGTTCCTGTCGCGCCACATCGAGACCACCGACAACGCCTACGTACAGGGCAACGTGATCCAGATCACTCCGCAGATTGGCGGCACCGTCACCGCCATCCTGGCCGACGACACCGACTTCGTGAAAACCGGCCAACCGCTGGTGCAACTGGACCCGGCCGACGCCAAGGTGGCGCTGGAGCAGGCCGAGGCCAATCTGGCCCAGGCCGTACGCCAGGTGCGCACCCTGTATGCCAACAACGGCACGCTGGCGGCACAGGTCACCCTGCGCGAGTCCGACATTATCAAAGCCCAGACCGAAATCGAGCGCGCCACCGACGACCTGGCCCGCCGCCAGTCGCTGGCCGGCAATGGCGCGGTTTCCAAGGAAGAACTCAACCACGCCAAGTCCCAGTTGACCGCCGCGCAGAACGCGCTGGCCGCAGCCCAGGCCGGAGTGAGCGCCGCGCGCGAGCAGCTTTCCAGCAACCAGAGCCTGACCGATGGCACCAACATCGAAGCCCACCCCAGTGTGCTGGCGGCCGCGGCCAAGGTGCGCGAGGCCTACCTGACCCTGCACCGCGCCGCCCTGCCCGCCCCTGTGGATGGCTACGTAGCCAAGCGCACGGTGCAGCTCGGCCAGCGCGTCGCCGCCGGCTCACCGCTGATGTCCATCATCCCGCTCAACCAGCTGTGGGTGGACGCCAACTTCAAGGAAGTGCAGCTGCGCAACATCCGCATCGGCCAGCCCGTGACACTCACGGCCGACCTGTACGGCAAGCGCATGGAATACAAAGGCACCGTTGCCGGCCTGGGCGCCGGCACCGGCGCGGCCTTTGCCCTGCTGCCGGCCCAAAACGCCACCGGCAACTGGATCAAGGTGGTGCAGCGCGTGCCGGTGCGCGTGGCACTGGATGCGGCGCAACTGGCGCAGAACCCCCTGCGCGTGGGCCTGTCCATGGAAGCCACCGTGGACGTGACCGACCAGAGCGGCAAGGCCCTGGCCGATGCGCCACGCGGCAACTCCAGTGTACAGACCGAGGTGTACGCCGCGCTGGACAAGGACGCCAGCACCGAAGTGCAGCGCGTGATCGCGGCCAACCTGGGGCGCGGCAGCAAGCCCGCCACCCCCAAGGCCCACTAAGCCGGATACTGCATGAGCACGTCTCCCGCCTACACCCCCCAGGCGCCCCTGCAAGGGTCGGCGCGGACGTGGGGCACGATTGCCCTGTCGGCCGCCACGTTCATGAACGTGCTGGACTCCTCCATTGCCAACGTCTCGCTCCCGGCCATCGCCGGGGACCTGGGCGTCAGCCCGAACCAGGGCACCTGGGTCATCACCAGCTTTGGTGTGGCCAACGCCATCGCCCTGCCACTGACGGGCTGGCTCTCGCAGCGCTTCGGCCAGGTGCGTCTGTTTGTCACCAGCGTGCTGCTGTTTGTCCTGACGTCCTGGATGTGCGGTCTGGCACCCAACATGAACACCCTGATCGCCGCGCGCACGCTGCAGGGCTTTGTGGCCGGCCCGATGATGCCGCTGGCCCAGTCCCTGCTGCTCTCCAGCTATCCGCCAGCCATGGCCGGGATGGCGATGGCGCTGTGGGCCATGACGACGCTGGTAGCGCCCGTGATGGGGCCGCTGCTGGGGGGCTGGATCACCGACAACGCCCACTGGGGCTGGATCTTCTACATCAATATCCCGGTGGGTCTGCTGGCCGGGTTCATCACCTGGACTATCTTCCACAAGCGCGAAACCGCGACCCACAAGCTGCCCATCGATACCGTCGGCCTGGCCCTGCTGGTAGTGGCCGTGGGTTGCCTGCAGATCATGCTGGACCGCGGCAAGGAACTCGACTGGTTTCATTCCAGCGAAATCATGACCCTGACTATCGTCTCGGCCATTGCGTTTGCCTTCTTCATCGCCTGGGAACTGACCGACGCGCACCCGGTGGTGGACCTCAAGCTGCTCAAGGTGCGCAATTTCTGGACCGGCACGGTGGCCATGTCGGTGGCCTACAGCCTGTTCATGGGCAACATCGTGCTGCTGCCGTTGTGGCTGCAGCAATACATGGGCTACACCTCTACCCTGGCGGGCATGATGATGGCGCCGGTGGGGCTGTTTGCCATCATTCTCTCGCCCATCGTGGGCAAGAACGTGGCCCGTTTTGACCCGCGCCTGCTGACCTCGTTTGCGTTCGTGGTGTTCTCCCTCGTGCTGTTCATGCGCTCGCACTTCAACACGGGGGCCGACTTCGACACCATCATGGTACCCACCATCGTGCAGGGCGTGGCGGTAGCGTTCTTCTTCATTCCGCTGACGACCATCACCCTGGGCGGCCTGCCGCCCGAGAAGATCCCGTCGGCCTCGGGCCTGTCGAGTTTTGCGCGCATGGTGGGCGGCTCGTTTGGCACCTCGATTGCCATTACCGTGTGGCAGGACCGCACCGCAATGCACCACGCGCAGCTGGCCGAACTGGTCAACCGCGGCAGCAGCGCCTCCAACAGCGCACTGGCCGGCTTCAACGCCTCGGGCATGTCAGCGGAGCAGGCTCTCAGCCAGATCAACCGCATGGTGGACCAGCAGGCCGCCATGCTGGCGGTAAACGACGTGTTCTACGCCTCCGCGCTGATCTTTCTCACACTCATTCCCCTGGTGTGGCTGGCGCGCCCCAAGCGCATGGGAGCGGCGGCCGCTGCCGACGCTGCGGCCGGCGCACACTGACACAGGCACCAGCACGGCCTGCCAGCAAAAAAAACGGGGCAGTACGCCCCGTTTTTTTTGTCCCTGCCGTGCCCGTCACAGACCGGGATCATTTCCCAGCGAAGCCCCTACGGCGCGACCACTGCGAGCCCCGCCGTTGTTGACCGACCACGGAATGACCGGCGTCTGCTCGATCGGCTTGGCCTTGGTGAACAGCGCCTGCCAGAAGAAACCGCTCTGGAAGGCAATCACTTCAAACAGGATGTAACTCTGCGAGCTGCTGGAGAGCCACAGGTTGTAGGTGGGGTAGAAAACAATGGGCGAAACCAGCAGCGGCAGCATGATGCGCCCGACCTGCACCGAATCGAGCCCCTTGCCCATGTTGAACAGGTCCCAGTAGTAGTTCGCAAACATGCCCATGGTCATCCAGCAGGCCAGGTGCCACACGAACACGATGCCGTGGTTGCGCGCCAGCAGCGCCACCCACTGGGGCGAACTCTCGTCGGCGTTGACGATCAGCACCATGAACACCCCCGTGGTGAGGAACACCACGAAATAGATGAACATGAGAAGTTTGAGTGCTCTGGACATGGTTCCCCCGGGTAAGTCTGACTGCGATCTTACCCGGTGTAGGGGGCACATTTACAGAAGTGGGACGCCCGTTTTTTCCTGTAGCTCCTCGCGGCTGACGCCCGGCGCCAGTTCCACCACTTTCAGGCCCTGGGGCGTGACATCCATCACGCCCAGGTCGGTGATGATGCGGTCCACCACGCCCACGCCGGTGAGCGGCAGCGTGCACTGGGGCAGGATTTTCAGGTCGATGCTGCCGTCCTTCTTCTTGGCCACGTGCTCCATCAGCACGATCACGCGCTTCACGCCGGCCACCAGGTCCATGGCGCCGCCCATGCCCTTGACCATCTTGCCGGGGATCATCCAGTTGGCCAGGTCGCCCTTCTCGCTGACCTGCATGGCGCCCAGGATGGACAGGTTGATCTTGCCGCCGCGGATCATGGCAAAGCTCTCGTGGCTGCCAAAGATGGACGAACCCTTGAGCGTGGTCACGGTCTGCTTGCCGGCGTTGATGAGGTCGGCATCGACCTCGTCTTCGGTCGGGAACGGGCCAATGCCCAGCATGCCGTTCTCGGATTGCAGCCACACTTCCTTGTCAGCCGGCACATGGTTGGCCACCAGGGTGGGAATGCCAATGCCCAGGTTCACGTAGAAACCGTCTTCCAGTTCACGGGCGGCACGCGCGGCCATCTGGTCTTGATTCCAGCTCATGTTCAGACTCCTTCTTTCGAGGTAATGGTGCGCTTCTCGATGCGCTTCTCGGGCGTGGCGTTGAGCACGATGCGGTGCACATAGATGCCCGGCAGGTGCACCTGGTCGGGCACCATGTCGCCGGTCTCCACGATCTCTTCCACTTCCACCACGCAGATCTTGCCGGCCATGGCAGCGGCCGGGTTGAAGTTGCGCGCAGTCAGGCGAAACTGCAGGTTGCCCGACTTGTCGGCACGGTGCGCCTTGACCAGTGCCACTTCGGGCACCAGGGCGCGTTCCATCACGTAGGTCTCGCCGTCAAACTCGCGCAGCTCCTTGCCTTCGGCCACGATGGTGCCCACGCCGGTCTTGGTGAAGAAGGCGGGAATGCCGGCACCGCCAGCGCGCAGCTTCTCGGCCAGGGTGCCCTGGGGCGTGAACTCCAGCTGCAGCTCGCCGGCCAGGTACTGGCGCTCGAACTCCTTGTTCTCGCCCACATAGCTGGAAATCATCTTCTTGATCTGGCGCGTTTCCAGCAGCTTGCCCAGGCCAAAGCCGTCCACGCCGGCGTTGTTGGAAATAACGGTCAGGTCTTTCACGCCGGTGTCCTTGAGTGCGTCGATGAGCGCCTCGGGAATGCCGCACAGGCCAAAACCGCCAACCGCCAGCAACTGGCCGTCCTTGACGATGCCTTGAAGCGCCGCAGCGGCGCTGGGATAGATCTTGTTCACTGCGCTGGTCTCCTGTAATGAATCAACAGGCGTACGATACTACCTATTGCACTACGTAGTTTCCCGTAAAGTCCAACCCTAGCCCGCCTTGCGACCCCTGCTCCCATGGACATTGATTATCGTCTCGCCTTTGACATGGCCCCTGTGGGCCTGGTGCTCTCGCGCAACCGCACCATCATGGACTGCAACCAGCACGTGTGCGACATGTTTGGCACCACGCGCGAGCAGCTCGTGGGCCAGTCTTTCCAGGTGCTGTACCCCAGCGCCGACGAGTTCGAGCGCACCGGCGCGCGCATCGCCCCCATCCTCAACCGCAACGGCACCTACTCCGACGACCGCATCATGAAACGGGTGGACGGCCGCCACCGGGGCGAACCCTTCTGGTGCCACGTGACCGGACGCGCCCTCAACCAGAACGCCCCGCACGAAGCCGGTATCTGGAGCTTTGAAGACCTGAGCGAGCGCCGCCCGGTCAAGGCCGAGCTGACCGCCCGCGAACGCGAAGTGGCCGCGCACCTGATGCAGGGCCTCACCTCCAAGCAAATCGGCAAGACCCTGGCCATCAGCCACCGCACGGTGGAAATCTACCGCGCCCGGCTGATGCGCAAGTACAAGTCCTCCACCACCGTGGACCTGGTGCACAAGCTGATGGCCGGCCAGGCTTGAGTGCTACTGTATTAATAGCTATCCACGCAGTATGCGCGCGGCCAAAAGGCCGAATAACCATTTAAATCTGGCCGCCCACCACGTCGTTGGCCGTGCGAAACGCCTCCACGGCCGCCGGCACGCCGCAGTAGACGGTGGCGTGCAGCAGCACCTCCTGGATTTCGGCGGCCGTAGCGCCGTTGTTCAGCGCGCCACGCACATGGCCCTTCAGTTCGTTCTGCTTGCCCAGCGCGATGAGCATGGCCACGGTGATGAGGCTGCGGGTCTTCAGGTCCAGCCCCGGGCGCTGCCACACGTCGCCCCAGGCGGCGCGGGTGATGTGCTCCTGAATGGGCTGGGTAAACGGCGTGGCATTGGCCAGCGCGGTGGCTACAAAGTCCTCGCCCATCACAGCCTTGCGGGTGGCCAGGCCCTGTTCGTACGGTGTCGTCATGTCGTTTCCGGTTGGATTGCTGAAAGACCCGAAGGATAATGGTTTGCAAGAACATAAAAGGAGACACCCCCCATGACGCGCTACCCCCTGCCGGAGCTTGCCGGCCTGCCCGAAGACATCCGCACCAAGATTCTGGAGGTGCAGGAAAAGTCCGGCTTCGTGCCCAACGTCTTTCTGGCCTTCGCCCGCCGGCCGGCCGAATGGCGGGCCTTCTTCGCCTACCACGACGCCCTGATGCTGCGGGAGGAATCGGGCCTGAGCAAGGGCGAGCGCGAGATGATCGTCACCACCACCAGCGCCGCCAACCACTGCCTCTACTGCGTGGTGGCCCACGGTGCCATCCTGCGCATCTACGAGAAGAAGCCGCTGGTGGCCGACCAGGTGGCCACCAACTACCGCAAGGCCGACATCACGCCGCGCCAGCGCGCCATGCTGGACTTCGCCATGAAGGTCTGCCTGCACTCCGACACCATCGAAGACGCCGACTTCGCCGCCTTGCACGTCCATGGCTTCAGCGACGAGGACATCTGGGACATCGGCGCCATCACCGCCTTCTTCGGCCTGTCCAACCGCATGGCCAATCTGTCGGGCATGCTGCCCAATCCCGAGTTCTATCTGCTGGGCCGGCTGCCCAAACAGAAATGACCCACCAGTCCGGCCCAGCGCCGGACCGCCCCTGCTGTACCGATTCACACAACAAGGAGATCTCTTCATGAGCGCGCAAACCAAATTCCTGCTGGACGAAAGCCAGATGCCCAAGTTCTGGTACAACATCCAGGCCGACCTGCCCAAGCCGATGCCCGCCGTGCTGCACCCCGGAACCCTGCAGCCAGTTGGCCCCGACGACCTGGCGCCGCTGTTTCCCATGGCGCTGATCCAGCAGGAGGTGAGCCAGGAACGCGAAATTGAAATTCCCGAGCCGGTGCGCGACGTCTTTCGCCTGTGGCGCCCGGCGCCGCTGTACCGCGCCCACCGGCTGGAAAAAGCCCTCGGCACGCCGGCCCACATCTACTACAAGTACGAGGGCGTCAGCCCCGCCGGCAGCCACAAGCCCAACACGGCCGTTCCGCAGGCTTTCTACAACAAGGAAGCCGGAGTCAAGCGCCTGGTGACCGAAACCGGGGCCGGACAATGGGGAACCTCCCTGTCGTTTGCCGGCTCGCTGTACGGCCTGGACGTCGAAGTCTTCCAGGTCCGCATCTCCTACGACCAGAAACCCTACCGCCGGGCCGTGATGGAAACCTACGGCGCACGCTGCGTGGCGTCGCCCTCCAATGAAACGGCGTATGGCCGCTCCGTGCTGGCCAAGACCCCCAACCACCCCGGCAGCCTGGGCATTGCCATTTCCGAAGCGGTGGAGCTGGCCGTGCAGCGCGAAGACACCAAGTACGCGCTGGGCTCGGTGCTCAACCACGTGCTCCTGCACCAGACCATCATCGGCCAGGAAGCCATGGAACAGATGAAGATGGCCGATGCCTGGCCCGACGTGGTGATCGGTTGCGCCGGCGGCGGCTCCAACTTTGCCGGCATTGCCTTCCCCTTCATGGGACACGCCTTGCGCGGCGGCGAGAAGTCGCGCATTGTGGCGGTGGAACCTGCCGCCTGCCCCTCGCTGACCCGCGGCATCTATGCTTACGACTTTGGTGACACCGCCGGCATGACGCCGCTGACCAAGATGCACACCCTGGGCAGCCAGTTCACGCCGCCAGGCTTCCACGCCGGCGGCTTGCGCTACCACGGCATGGCGGCGCTCGTGTCGCACTGCAAGGAACTGGGCTTGCTGGAGGCCGTGGCCTACAACCAGGTCGAGTGCTTTGAAGCCGGCGTTCTGTTTGCCCGCAACGAAGGCATCGTGCCCGCCCCCGAATCCAACCACGCGGTCAAAGGCGCCATTGCTGAAGCCCTGCGTTGCAAGCGCGAAGGCAAGACCGAGAACATCCTGTTCTGCCTGTCAGGCCACGGCCACTTCGACATGGCGTCGTACCAGAAATACTTCGCCGGAGAACTCTCCGACGAAAGCTACGACGAGCGCGATCTGACCGCCTCGCTGGAGGGCTTGCCTAAAGTACCCAAACTGGCCTGACGCAACGCCGGCCAGAACCGGCGTGCGCCACCGCTTACCACCACGGGTAAAAGGGCGGCATGCCGGTCGAAGCCTTGCTCTGGAAGTCCGCCGGGCGTTTTTCCAGAAACGCACGCACGCCCTCCTTGCCGTCCTGGACGCTGGTGTAGAACATGGCCAGCGAATCCACCTGGTGCGCGGCCAGCGGGTGCGGCTGGGCCGAATTGCGGTACAGCATCTGGCGCGCCAGGGCGGTGGCCACGGGCGAGCGCCGGTCGGTCATGCGGTGGGCCAGTTTGTGGGCCTCGGCCAGCAGCTGGTCGTGGGGCACGATGGCCTTGATCAGCCCGCCGCGCAAAGCCTCTTGCGGCTCCAGGATGTCGGCGCAGTACACCCACTCCAGCGCCTGGGAAATGCCCACAATGCGCGGCAGAAACCAGCTGGAGCAGGCCTCGGGCACGATGCCGATGCGACCAAACACGAAGCCGATGCGGGCCCTGTCCGACGCCAGACGCACGTCCATGGGCAGGGTCATGGTGGCGCCAATGCCCACCGCCGCGCCGTTGATGGCGCCAATGACCGGCTTGGTGCACTCGTACACCGCCAGTGAAATCATGCCGCCCGTGTCGCGCACGCCCTGCACGATCTCGGGGTCGTCCAGCCGCTCCTGCAGGTCCTGCAAGGTGGGCTGCAGGTCTTCGTTCAGGCCAAATACATTGCCCTCGCGGCTCAGGTCCATGCCGGCGCAAAAGGCCTTGCCCGCACCGGTGACCACGATGGCGCGCACCGCATCGTCGGCACTGGCCGAGCGGTAGAAGTCGACCAGTTCGTGGGCCATGTCCACGGTAAAGGCGTTCATCTGCTGCGGGCGGTTGAGCGTGAGGGTGAGGATGCCGTCGTCGAGCTGGGTGGCCAGGGTGCTGTAGTTCATGGTGCTGGGGCAGAAAAAGTGAAGTAAGGCGCAATCGGTTGCGGGAAAAAACCAGTTTAAGCCGCCACACGCCCGGCGCTTGCACCGCAGGCGACAGGTCCGGACAGGCCACGGGTCCATGTTCCTACAATCACCCCATGGCCATTCCCCAAACGTTCATCCAGGAGCTGCTCTCGCGCGTCGACGTGGTGGAGATCGTCGGGCGCTATGTGCCGCTCAAGAAAGGGGGCGCCAATTTCATGGGGCTGTGCCCTTTCCATGGGGAAAAATCGCCCTCGTTCTCGGTCAGTCCCACCAAGCAGTTCTACCACTGCTTTGGCTGCGGCAAGAGCGGCGACGCCATCCGTTTCCTAATGGACCACGCCGGCATGACCTTCATCGAGGCCGTGACGGACCTGGCCCAGCAATACGGCATGCAGATTCCCGAGGACGATGCCTCGCCCGAAGACCGCGCCCGTGCCCAGGAACAGCGGCAGAAACAGAACACCCTGACCGATGTGCTGGAGAAGGCGGGTGAGGCCTACCGCCGCCATCTCAAGGACTCCCCCAAGGCAGTGCAGTACCTCAAGGGCCGCGGCCTGTCGGGCCGGGTAGCCAAGCAGTTTGGCCTGGGCTACGCGCCCGAGGGCTGGCGTAGCCTGGCCAGCGTGTTCCCGCACTACGACGACCCGCTGCTGGTGGAGAGCGGCCTGGTGATTTCCAGCCAGGAAGAAGGCAGTACCGAGGAAAAACGCTACGACCGCTTTCGCGACCGGATCATGTTCCCCATTCGCAACATCAAGGGCGAATGCATCGGCTTTGGCGGACGGGTGCTGGGCGACGAAAAGCCCAAGTACCTCAACTCGCCCGAAACCCCGGTCTTCAGCAAGGGCCGCGAGCTCTACGGCCTGTTCGAGGCCCGCAACGCCCTGCGTGATCAGGGCTATGTGCTGGTCACCGAAGGCTATATGGACGTGGTGGCGCTGGCCCAGCTGGGGTTTCCCAATGCCGTGGCCACGCTGGGAACGGCCTGCACTGCCGAGCACGTGCACAAGCTCTTTCGCTTCACCGATGCCGTGGTATTCAGCTTTGACGGTGATGCCGCTGGCCGGCGCGCCGCGCGCAAGGCGCTGGACGCCGCGCTGCCCTATGCCACCGATGTGCGCAGCATCAAGTTCCTGTTCCTGCCCGCCGAGCACGACCCCGACAGCTTCATCCGCGCACACGGCAAGGACGCCTTTGCCCAGTATGTGGGCGAAGCCACGCCGCTCTCCCGCTTCCTGCTGGAAGCCGCGCGCGAGGGCTGCGACCTGAATACGGCCGAAGGCCGTGCCCACCTGGCCAGCAACGCCAAGCCGCTCTGGGCGCTGCTGCCCGACGGAGCCCTCAAACTGCAGTTGCTCGGAGAGCTGGCCACGCAGGTGCAACTGCCAAGCCAGGAACTGGGCGCATTGTGGGCAGCCGGCAGCGGGAACAAGACCCCGCCTGCGGCACGGCACGGCAGCGAACCCGATGACTACGCCGATCACGCCACCGCAACCACATGGAGCCACCCGGGTGACGGCGAGACCGCCGACAGCTGGAAAGGCAAGCGCAAATGGGACGGGAAGTGGGAGGGAAAGGGAAAATGGGACGGCAAAAGCAAGTGGGAAGCCAAGCGCCCCAGCCGCCCGCCCCTGCGCGGCCCGCTGGCCACGCGTGCCGACCACGCCACCCGCATCTTGTTCAGCCACAGCGCCCTGTGGGAAACCCTGACGCAGGAAGACCACCATTTGCTGTGTGAATTGCCCGCGCCGCATGGTCCGCTGCTGGCCTGGCTGGAAGCCCAGCTGCACGAGCACGGTCCCCTGCCCTGGGGCGCCCTGAAGGAAGCGTTGCCGGGCCATGCAGAGGAGGCTCATGTCCTGCGCCTGATGGTGCACGCGCCGGTGCCCCTCGAACCCGCCAGTGAATCCGCGCCCGAACTGCGCGATCTGCTCAACCGCATGCTGCTGGTTCAGATCGAAAAACAGAAAGACGAAGCCAGTGCCGCGGCCGCCAGCGATCCCTCGGCCTTTGCCCGTTACCGCGAACTCGATGAACGCTGGCGCCAGCTCAAGCAGCTCATTTCGTTTGCCCCGCCCGAGAAACAGTGACCCGTCCCGCGGCGTGACGCGCCGGCCGTGCTCCGCTCCCGAATTTCTGCAAAACACCCATTTCAACTGGAAATGGTGCATTTTCGCGCTATACTAACCGGTTGTTTCGGCAAGAGCGACAGCAGCACCTCCGGGCCAGGCCAAGCGTTGACAAGATCACAACCGGCCACCTTACCGCAAGGACTGCACTCCAAATGTTCGCCCTCCCATCTTGCCTTTTGGGGAATGTCCTTCCCTGTCTTGCCTATTAGGGCCGCTGCGCCAGCGACCTCAACGGCCCTTGTTCTGTTCGCCTGTTTTTTTTGATGTCCTGAGGTTTTCGCATGCCCGCTCAAAAATCTGCCAAGCCCGTTCAGTCCCCGCCGAAGTCCGATAAGAAAGCCAAAGCCGTGCCCGCATCCAAGCCACCTGTTACCAAGACAAAAGCCCAGCAATTGAAAGAAGCCGCTGACGCGCTTCTCAATGCCGGCGCAACCGTCAAGAAAAAACCGGGCCGCCCACCGAAAGCGGCAGCAGCAGAATCCAGCGCGCCAGCCAAGACCGGAGCCAAGCGCGGGCGCAAACCCAAGGCAGCAGCAGAGTCGTCGGGCGACGACATGGACATGTCGGACATTGAGGCCGATCTGGTAGGCGAGCCCGCGGCAACCACCTCGGCAACAGGCGAGAAGGTCAAGCCCCTGCGCATGAAGATCAGCAAGGCCAAGGAACGCGCCTTGATGAAGGAATTCGGTCTGGACGAAACCGTCCTGTCCGAAGAAGACATCGCCAAGCGCCGCCAGCGCCTCAAGGCGCTGATTACCTTGGGCAAGACCCGTGGCTACCTGACGCACGGCGAAATCTCGGACCACCTGCCCGACAAGCTGGTCGATGCCGAAACGCTGGAAGTCGTGATCTCCATGTTGAACGACATGGGCGTGGCGGTATACGAACAGACCCCGGACGCGGAAACCCTGTTGCTCAACAACAATGTGTCCACCGCAGCCACGGCCGAAGAAGCCGAGGAAGAAGCCGAAGCCGCCCTGTCCACCGTGGACAGCGAGTTCGGCCGCACCACCGACCCTGTGCGCATGTACATGCGCGAGATGGGCACCGTAGAGCTGCTGACCCGCGAAGGCGAAATCGAGATCGCCAAGCGCATCGAAGGCGGCCTGATGGCCATGATGGAAGCCATCTCGGCCTCCCCCGCCACCATTGCCGAAATTCTGCGCCTGGGCGAGGAAATCCGCGAAGGCAAGGTCGTCATCACCACCATCGTGGACGGTTTCTCCAACCCGAACGAGGCTGACGACTATGTGGCCGAAGAAGACTTCGACGAGTTCGACGAAGCCGACGACGACGACGGCAAGGGCGGCTCCAAGGCCCTGACCAAGAAGCTGGAAGAACTCAAGAAGCAGGCGCTGGAACGTTTCGACCGCCTGCGTGAGCTGTTCGAAAAAGTACACAAGGTGTACGACAAGGAAGGCTACGGCACGCCCAACTACACCAAGGCCCAAAAGGCCCTGAGCGAAGAGCTGATGTCCATCCGCTTCACCGCCAAGGCCATTGAGAAGCTGTGCGACATGGTGCGCTCCCAGGTGGACGACGTGCGCAAGAAAGAGCGCGAGTTGCGCCGCATCATTGTGGACAAGTGCGGCTACCCCCAGGAGCAGTTCATCGCCGACTTCAGCGGTCGCGACAAGAACGGCAACAAGGTGGCATCGCAGTTGCTCAACCTCAAGTGGATCGAGAAGCAGGCTGCGGCCGGCAAGCCCTGGAGCGCGGTCATGGGCCGCAACATTCCGCCGGTGCAGGACCTGCAGCAGAAGCTGACCGACCTGCAGTCCCGCGTAGTGGTGCCGCTGGACCAGCTCAAGGACATCAACAAGCTGATGAACGCTGGCGAATACGCCTCGCGCGCCGCCAAGAAGGAAATGATTGAGGCCAACCTGCGCCTTGTGATTTCCATCGCCAAGAAATACACCAACCGCGGCTTGCAGTTCCTGGACCTGATCCAGGAAGGCAACATCGGCCTGATGAAGGCCGTGGACAAGTTCGAATACCGCCGCGGCTACAAGTTCTCGACCTACGCCACCTGGTGGATCCGCCAGGCCATCACCCGCTCCATTGCGGACCAGGCGCGCACCATCCGCATCCCGGTGCACATGATCGAGACCATCAACAAGATGAACCGCATCAGCCGCCAGCACCTGCAGGAGTTCGGTTTCGAGCCCGATGCCTCCGTGCTGGCCGAGCGCATGGAGATTCCGGAAGACAAGATCCGCAAGATCATGAAGATTGCCAAGGAGCCGATCTCCATGGAAACCCCTATTGGGGACGATGACGACAGCCACCTGGGCGATTTCATCGAGGACGGCGCCAACACCGCCCCCATGGAGGCCGCCATGCAAGCCGGCCTGCGCGACGTGGTGAAAGACATTCTGGACAGCCTCACGCCGCGCGAAGCCAAGGTGCTGCGCATGCGCTTCGGTATCGAGATGACTTCCGACCACACCCTGGAAGAAGTGGGCAAGCAGTTCGACGTGACGCGCGAGCGCATCCGCCAGATCGAGGCCAAGGCGCTGCGCAAGCTCAAGCATCCCAGCCGCTCGGACAAGCTGCGCAGCTTCACCGACAACCTGTAAGAGTATCGCCCCATGGCGGACGACCACACCTACACGCTGGCGGGGGTCATGGGCTGGCCGGTGGCGCACTCGCGCTCTCCGGTCATCCACAACCACTGGATCCGGCAGCTCGGGCTGCGCGGGGCCTATGTGCTGCTACCGGTGCAACCGGCGCAACTGGAAACCGCCTTGCGCAGCCTGCCGGTGCTGGGTTTTGCCGGGTGCAACCTGACCATTCCGCACAAGGTAGCGGCACTGCCGCTGGTGGACCGGGTTGAGCCGCTGGCCCAGCGCATCGGCGCCATCAACACCATCGTGGTGGAACCCGATGGATCATTGACCGGCCGCAACACCGACGGCTTTGGCTATATCCAGAGCCTCCTCGATGCCCGGCCCGACTGGCGCGCCGACGCCGGCCCCGTCACGGTCGTGGGTGCAGGCGGCGCGGCGCGGGCCGTGATCGTCAGCCTGATAGAAAGCGGCGCACGCGACATTCGCCTGACCAACCGCAGCTGGGCCAAGGCGCACGACATGGCGCAGGAATTCGGCTCGCCCGTACACGCCGTACCCTGGGAAGACCGGCATGAAGCCCTGGCCGACGTGGCGCTGCTGGTCAACACGACAAACCAGGGCATGCAGGGTGAAGCCGCTCTGGACCTGGCGCTGGACCGGCTCCCCGCCCACGCCCTGGTGTCCGACATCATCTATGTCCCCATGGAAACGCCTTTGCTGGCCGCCGCGCGCCAACGGGGCAATGCCACGGTCAATGGCTTGGGCATGCTGCTCAACCAGGCGCGCCCTGCGTTTGAGGCCTGGTTTGGCGTACTGCCCGACATCACACCTGCGCTGCTATCCGAAGTCCAGGCCACGTTCTAACCCGCCTGTTTTCAGTCCGCGTCAGCTATGAATCTTGTAGCAGGCAGAAAACTGCGATATAGTTTCAGTTGATTTAATATGTCGTGCAACGAATGCAGCCGCAGCGGCTGCGCAGCCGCCCGGCCAAAATACCGCATCGAGGAGAGGTAGTTAATGAGTTCGAAAGAATCGGTTGCCATTGGTCAGCTGCTGGAATTGCTGGAATCGCGCTACGCCATGCGCGTGCTGTGGGCCTTGCGCGACGGACACGCCCAAACCTTCCGCTTGCTGCAGGACAGCGTGGGCGGCATCACCCCCAATACGCTCAACACCCGCATCAAGGAGTTGCGCGAGGCCGGCCTGATGACCCATGGCAACGATGGCTACGCCGTCACGCTCGCCGGCGCCGACCTGCTGAAGCGACTCGGCGATTTGCAGGCTTTTGCCGGCAAGTGGGCCGCCGGACAGGCCAAGAAGTCGAAGTAAACCCGTGGCTACGGGGCGTGGCCCCGCCCGACACACGAAAGACAGGCTGGGCCTGTCTTTTTTTATCTGCAGCATAATTTCACACTTTGCGGGATAACCCCGACTCGCGGCGTACCGGCAACCCGTACCGCCACACCCCATTTTCATAGCGCAAAGGACTTTCCATGCAAACGACCACCACCGGCCTGCAATACGAAGACACCACCGAGGGCACCGGCGCCGTCGCCACCAAGGGTCAAGCCGTCACGGTTCACTACACGGGCTGGCTGTACAACAACGGCACCCAGGGCGCCAAGTTTGACTCCAGCAAGGACCGCAACGACCCGTTTGTCTTCCACTTGGGCGCCGGCATGGTCATTCGCGGCTGGGACGAAGGGGTTGCCGGCATGAAGGTTGGGGGCACCCGCACCCTGATCATTCCCGCCGAGCTGGGCTACGGCTCCCGCGGTGCCGGCGGTGTGATTCCCCCCAACGCAACCCTGAAATTCGACGTCGAACTGCTGGCCGTTGCGGGCTGATTCCGGCGGCCACGGCAGGGGCGTGCCGCAGAAATGCTGCGTGCCCTCTTGAATTGTGTTCCTGAATCCCCACAACTGGATTCGGAAGTAATCAACCTGATGTATTTGCATGTCTGAAAACCCATCCCATCCCCACTCCGGCGCAGCCAGCGCCCAATACCAGAGCACGGAAGACCTGGTCGGCGCGCAAGCGATGCAGGGAGCAGACGCTCTGGCCCAGGCCCAGGCCGACTTGGCTGCGCTGCAAGCCAAGAGCAGCGAGCTGGCCGACCAGTACCTGCGTGCCAAAGCCGAATCCGAAAATGCCCGGCGGCGTGCCGAGGAAGAGATTTCCAAAGCCCGGAAATTTGCCCTGGAAAGCTTCGCCGAGAGCCTGCTGCCGGTGGCTGACAGCCTGGAAGCCGGCCTGATCATCAAGGACGCCACCTCCGAACAGATCCGTGAAGGCGCCCAAGCCACCCTGCGCCAGCTCATTGCCGCGCTGGAACGCAACAAGGTACAGGCCATCAATCCGGCCACGGGAACCAAGTTTGACCCACATCAACACCAGGCCATCAGCGTAGCCCCCTCGGAGCAGGAGGCCAACACTGTGGTCAGCGTGCTGCAAAAGGGCTATACGATCGCCGATCGCGTGCTGCGCCCGGCGCTGGTCGTTGTGTCGGCCCCGAAATAAAGCGTTTCCGGCACCAATCCGGTTGGACCAGAAACCATCTGGCACCCAGGGGCTCTTGAAATCGGCAAAACAGGCTTCAAGTGACCCCCATCTGAATTTTCAAAAATAGCAGGAGTAAATCATGGGAAGAATCATCGGCATTGACCTCGGAACCACCAATTCGTGCGTGGCCATCATGGAGGGCAACACGCCCAAGGTCATTGAAAACGCGGAAGGTGCCCGCACCACGCCGTCCATCATTGCCTACCAGGAAGATGGCGAGGTGCTGGTCGGCGCGTCGGCCAAGCGCCAGGCCGTGACCAACCCGAAAAACACGCTGTACGCCGTCAAGCGCCTGATCGGACGCAAGTTCACCGAAAAGGAAGTGCAGAAGGACATCGACCTGATGCCCTACACCATTGCTGCCGCCGACAATGGCGACGCGTGGGTAGAAGTGCGCGGCAACAAGCTCGCCCCCCAGCAGGTCAGCGCTGACGTGCTGCGCAAGATGAAGAAGACCGCCGAAGACTACCTCGGCGAAGAAGTGACCGAGGCCGTGATCACGGTGCCCGCCTACTTCAACGATGCCCAGCGCCAGGCCACCAAGGACGCCGGCCGCATTGCCGGTCTGGACGTCAAGCGCATCATCAACGAACCCACCGCCGCGGCCCTGGCCTTTGGCCTGGACAAGAACGAAAAGGGCGACCGCAAGATTGCCGTCTATGACCTGGGTGGCGGCACGTTCGACGTGTCCATCATCGAAATCGCCGACGTCGATGGCGAGAAGCAGTTCGAAGTGCTGTCCACCAACGGTGACACCTTCCTGGGCGGCGAAGACTTCGACCAGCGCGTCATCGACTTCATCATTGCCGAGTTCAAGAAAGAACAGGGCGTGGACCTGAGCAAGGATGTGCTGGCCCTGCAACGCCTGAAGGAAGCCGCGGAAAAGGCCAAGATCGAACTCTCCAGCAGCGCGCAGACCGACATCAACCTGCCCTACGTGACCGCCGATGCCTCCGGTCCCAAGCACCTGAACATCAAGCTGACCCGCGCCAAGCTGGAAAGCCTGGTCGAAGAACTGATCGAGCGCACCATTGCCCCGATCCGCACGGCCCTGAAGGACGCTGGCGTTTCCGCCTCGGACATCCACGACGTGATCCTGGTCGGCGGCATGACCCGCATGCCCAAGGTGCAGGAAAAGGTCAAGGAACTGTTCGGCAAGGAACCCCGCAAGGACGTGAACCCCGATGAAGCCGTGGCCGTGGGCGCCGCCATTCAGGGTCAGGTGCTGGCCGGTGACCGCAAGGACGTGCTGCTGCTGGACGTGACGCCCCTGTCGCTCGGTATCGAGACCATGGGTGGCGTGATGACCAAGATGATCAGCAAGAACACCACAATTCCGACCAAGTTCGCACAGACCTTCTCGACCGCGGACGACAACCAGCCGGCCGTGACCATCAAGGTCTTCCAGGGCGAGCGTGAAATTGCCGCCGGCAACAAGATGCTGGGCGAATTCAACCTGGAAGGCATTCCGCCCGCACCGCGTGGCACGCCGCAGATTGAAGTGTCGTTTGACATCGACGCCAACGGCATCCTGCACGTGGGCGCGAAGGACAAGGGCACCGGCAAGGAAAACAAGATCACCATCAAGGCCAACTCCGGTTTGTCCGAAGCGGAGATCCAGCAAATGGTGAAAGACGCCGAACTCAACGCTGCAGACGACAAGAAGAAACTCGAGCTCGTGCAGTCCAAGAACCAGGCCGACTCCAGCGTGCACAGCGTGAAGAAGAGCCTGGCCGAGTACGGCGACAAGCTCGATGCCGGCGAGAAGGAAAAGATCGAGGCCGCCATCAAGGACCTGGAAGACGCCATCAAGGGCGACGACAAGGCCGCGATTGACGAAAAGAACACCGCGCTGATGACCGTGAGCCAGAAGCTGGGCGAGAAGATGTACGCCGACCAGCAGGCCCAGCAGGCTGCTCAGGCCGGAGATGCATCGGGTGCCGAGCAGGCCCACGCCGGTGCGTCGGCTTCCCAGGCACAGGACGACAACGTGGTGGACGCAGAAGTCAAGGAAGTCAAAAAAGGTTAAGCGCGCCCACCGCGCGCTGCATTGACCCGCCGCGACCGAAGTGTTCCGCACGGAACGTCGGCGCGGCGTTTTGCATCACATTTGCACCCTCAATCGAAGACCCCTAGCGTCTGGCAACAATGGCTAAAAGAGATTTTTACGAAGTGCTGGGTGTTCCCAAGAACGCCTCTGACGAAGACATCAAGAAGTCGTATCGCAAACTCGCGATGAAGCACCACCCGGACCGCAACCAGGGTGAAGCCGGCAAAGCGGCCGAGGAAAAATTCAAGGAAGCCAAGGAAGCCTACGAAATGCTGTCGGACCCGCAGAAGCGCGCGGCCTACGACCAGCATGGGCACGCCGGCGTGGACCCCAACATGCGGGGGGGCGCAGAAGGCTACGGCGGCTTTGCCGAGGCCTTTGGCGATATTTTTGGCGACATGTTCGGCCAGCAACGCGGCCGCGCAGGCGGTGGCCGCCAGGTGTTCCGCGGCAACGACCTGAGCTATGCCATGGAAGTCACCCTGGAAGAAGCGGCCCGCGGCAAGGATGCGCAGATCCGCATTCCGAGCTGGGACGCCTGCGAAACCTGCAAAGGCAGCGGCGCCAAGCCCGGCACCCAGGTCAAGACCTGTGGCACCTGCAGCGGCTCCGGTTCCGTGCAGATGCGCCAGGGATTCTTCAGCGTGCAGCAAACCTGTCCCACCTGCCGCGGCGCCGGCAAGGTCATTCCCGAGCCCTGCATGGCCTGCCATGGTCAGGGCAAGGTCAAGAAACAGAAGACGCTGGAAGTCAAGATTCCCGCCGGCATCGATGGTGGCATGCGCATCCGCAGCACCGGCAATGGCGAGCCCGGAACCAATGGCGGCCCGGCCGGCGACCTGTACATCGAGATCCGCCTCAAGAAGCACGACATCTTTGAGCGGGACGGCGATGACCTGCATTGCTCGGTGCCCATCAGCATGGTCACGGCGGCCCTGGGCGGCGAAATCGATGTGCCAACCCTGGACGGCAAGGCAGCGATTGACATCCCGGAAGGTACCCAGACCGGCAAGCAGTTCCGGCTGCGCGGCAAGGGCATCAAGGGGGTGCGTGCCAGCTACCCGGGCGACCTGTACTGCCACATCTCCGTTGAAACACCAGTCAAGCTGACCGAGCACCAGCGCAAACTGCTGCGCGAACTTGACGAATCCCTGCGCAAGGGTGGCAGCAAGCACTCCCCCTCGGGCGACAGCTGGACCGACCGGCTGAAGAGTTTTTTCAGCTGATATCCGGCAATTTTTCCACCAAACCCTGGCAGAACCATGCCGCTGCGGTCTATAAAGGACCCAGCGGTATTTTTTTTGTCCACCCGGACAATGGCCGCTGTGAGCAAAGCAACGTCACATGAGCGTCAACATCACCTTTTTGGGTGGAGCCGACACCGTCACCGGCTCCAAATACCTGGTTCGCCATGCGGACCGCAGTCTGCTGGTGGACTGCGGACTGTTCCAAGGTTACAAGCAACTGCGCCTGCGCAACTGGAACCCGCTGCCCATCGCCCCCGACCAGGTGGACGCCGTGATCCTCACCCATGCCCACCTGGACCACAGCGGCTACCTGCCCCTGCTGGTCAAGGAGGGCTTCACGGGCCACGCCTACGCGTCCCCCGGCACCCAGGCACTGTGCAAGATCCTGCTGCCCGACAGCGGCCACCTCCAGGAGGAGGACGCCGCCTTTGCCAACCGCCATGGTTTTTCACAGCACGTCCCTGCCCTGCCCCTGTACACCCGACAGGACGCACTGGACTGCCTGCCGCTGATCAAGGCCGTTCCCGTCCGGACCGCCTTCCAACCCATTCCGGACTGGCGTGTGACACTAAGTTCCGCAGGCCACATTCTGGGAGCCTCCAGCGTTCTGCTGGAAGTGGCGGGCCGGCGCATCCTGTTCTCCGGCGATCTCGGACGGCCCGACGACTCCCTCATGTACCCCCCGGACCCGGCGCCCATGGCCGACACCCTGCTGGTCGAGTCCACCTACGGGAACCGGCGCCATCCGGCCGAGAATCTGCAGGCCGAGCTGGCGCCGGCGCTGCAGCGTCTGGCCAAGCGCGGTGGCGTGGCGGTGGTGCCCGTGTTTGCCGTTGGCCGGGCGCAGGCACTGCTGCATGCCATTGCGCAGCTCAAGGCGCAGGGAAAAATTCCCCGTTCCCTGCCGATTTTCCTGGACAGCCCCATGGCCATCCACACCACACACCTGCTGGAGCAACACATGGGCGAGCACCGGCTCAACGCCCATGAGGTGCAGGCATTGGTGCACTGCGCCACCATGATCAACAGCACCGACGAGTCCAAGGCATTGGCCTCGCGCCATGGCCCCATGGTCATCCTGTCGGCCAGCGGCATGGCCACTGGCGGGCGGGTGTTGCACCATCTGGAGCACCATGCGGGCAACCACCGCAACATGGTCATCCTCACCGGTTTCCAGGCCCCCGGGACGCGGGGCGCCACGCTGGCCAGCGGCGCCAAGTCTGTGCGCATCCATGGTCGCGACGTGGAAGTCAATGCCGAAATCGTGCAACTGGAATCTGCCTCGGCCCACGCCGATGGCGAACAGCTGATGCAATGGCTGCGCACCATGAAACGGGCGCCTGACCAAGTCTACGTCATCCACGGTGACATGGAGGCCTCGGACGCGCTGCGCGGACGCATCCAGCACGAACTGGGCTGGCGCGCGCTGGTGCCGGAGCACGGCGCCACCTGGCCGTGCTGAACACCCGGCCGCCGGGGCCGCTTACCAGCGCTCCATGTACGGCCGCAGGTCCAGCTCAAAGGTCCAGGCGTCACGCGGCTGGCTGTGCAGGTGCCAGTAGTTCTCCGCAATGTGCTCGGGGTTGAGAATGCCGTCCTGGTCCTTCAGGGCGTAGCGCTCGGGGAAGGTGGTGCGGATGAAATCGGTGTCGATGGCACCGTCCACCACTACGTGGGCCACGTGGATGTTCTGCGGGCCGAGTTCGCGCGCCATGCTCTGCGCCAAGGCACGCAAGGCGTGCTTGGCACCGGCAAAGGCGGCAAAGTGGGCCGAACCGCGCAGGCCGGCCGTGGCGCCGGTGAACAGGATGGTGCCGCGCCCGCGCGTGACCATGCGCCGGGCGGCCTGCTGCGCGTTAAGAAAACCGCTGAAGCAGGCCATCTCCCAAATCTTGAAGTACTTACGCGCCGTCTCCTCCAGGATGCTGCAGGGCACGTTGGCGCCGATGTTGAACACCATCACCTCAATGGGGCCGTGCTCGGCCTCGATCTGCGTGAACAGCGCTGCCACGTCCTCTTCCTTGCGCGCATCGCTGGCATAACCAAAGGCCTGGCCGCCTTCGGCGCGGATGCTGTCCACCAGGGGCTGCAGCTTGTCCGCGGTACGGCGCGTGACGCAGGCAATGAAGCCCTCGCGGGCAAAGCGCCTGGCAATGGCGCCGCCGGTGGAGTCGCCCGCGCCGATGATCAGCGCGACTTTGGGTTGGGGTGTGGGTGTGGTCATGGATGGCTCCTGGGGTGAAGGGGACAGTCGGAAGATGGCCTACACGGCAGCCTTGCTGCGGACGTTCTGGGTGGCGTTGCTGGTGGGCATGGCCTTGTCAAGAAAGCGGCGGCTGGCCGCCAGAATCTCCTTGCGGGTGCGCTCGCTCTCCACCGCGCGCGCCAGCACCAGAGCACCCACGCACTGGGCGATCAGGGCCCAGCCGGCGTCGGGGTCACCGGTGCGCTGACTCCAGCTCTTCTGCGTGCGCTTGAGCGCGGCCTCCACCGTGCTGCGCACTTCGGGGCCGGCCTGGGCAATTTCCGCACCCAGCGTGGGCAGCACGCAACCCACCTCGGGGTTCATGGCGTGGAAGCTGCTCAGGTAGTCGCGCACGCACTTGGCGACATGGTTGTCGGGCGAATCGTGGTCACCCGCCAACATGGCGCTGCTGTTGTCCATTTCCTGTGCAATCAGAGCCTCGAACAGCGCCTGCTTGGACGGGAAGTGGCTGTAGAAGGCGCCCCCGGTCAGGCCAATGGAGGCCATCAGGGCATCCACCCCCGTGGCTTTGAAGCCGCCCTTCTTGGCAATGGCGCGGCTGCGCTCCAGCAGCTTCTGGCGGGTCTCTTCCTTGTGAGTCTTGGTGTAGCGCATAGGGGCCCCTGGGTATTTCCGGTTGACATGCAATGGTTCATAGCATAACGTACGTTTAACAAACGATCGTTTAACCATGGAGTTAATAATGTCAAAAACCGCAGAATTCTTCTTTGATGTGGGCAGCCCCGCCAGCTACCTGGCCTGGACCCAGCTACCCGCGCTGTGCGCCCAGGCCGGGGCCACGCTGGTCTACCGGCCCATGCTGCTGGGCGGCGTGTTCCAGGCCACGGGCAATGCATCGCCCGCCACCGTGCCGGCCAAAGGCCTCTACATGAATGCAGACCTGGGCCGCTTTGCCAAACGCTACGGTGTGCCGTTCCAGATCAACCCCTACTTTCCCATCAACACCCTCCAGCTCATGCGCGCCGCCATCGGCGTGCAGCTGCGTCAGCCAAACCGGCTGGACGCCCTGCTCACGGCGTTGTTCAACGCGCTGTGGGTAAACGGCGTGAATCTGAACGACCCGATGGCCGTGGCCCAGACCCTGGCCCTGGCCGCCTTCGACCCTGCCGAGATCCAGGCGCTGGCCAGCGACCCAGAAGTGAAAGCCGCCCTGAAAGCCAGCACCGAGGAGGCGGTGCGACGCGGCGTGTTTGGAGCGCCCACGGTCTTTGTGGGCGACACCATGTTTTTTGGCCAAGATCGGCTGGATTTTGTGAAAGAGGCGCTGGCGTGAATCGCCTGCAATCCATGCAATACCAAGCGACACCACGGTGACGCACGCCTCGAGGTGCACATGACCTGCCCCATTGATCGCATGGGCTCAATGCGGTCCAACGTCGATTGAAATCGGTAGGCCAGCAAAGCTGCAAAAGAGGGTTTTCGGCTTGACGAAGCGTACTCACACAATCTGCCCTATGCAGACTCTCACTGGTCAGGCGAGCCGACAATCAAAGTGGGAGTTGACTGGCTGCCCAAAGAAGCTGAAGTTCGTGCATGTCGCGCAATGGCCTCGTACCAAACTCATCCGGGGTAAACATAGCAAGGTGAACCGGGCAGCCAGCGTGGACTGCAATCGGTTCGAGAGCGGCTATGAGTAGGTAGTACGTTCGCAGGAGTTCGGCGTTGGCGTGAGATGTGACTGCGAGCACATCGATATCGCGAAAGGGCTCTCCTCGGAAGAATGAACCGAAGCCGAAAACGGCGTCAAGTTGCCTATCGACTGAAGTGATAGAGCGGATCACCGCTCTTATCTCGCTTGCAATATGTCCAGTGCTCATTTGCCCACAGCCCTCCAGACATTTCGTTCGTGACATAGAGACCGATGTGCTCGGCGAGACAGAACTCCTTCGCTTGGCGCGTATAGCCGCACCAGCCACCTCCAACATAAATGATCCCCGGCTTCCCAAATTCGTGTATTACGCGGTGAACGGCTGTCAGCCCCATGGTGTATTCGTTGAGACAGACAACCGTTAGATGATCCGCAGGCAGTTTGCGGGCGACCTCGAGTACGATGTCGTCGCGTCTAGCCACGGACCCAACGTTACCGTGAGTGGAGAGCAATCGGTGGAGCCATGATATCTGAGCAAAGCTCACGTTCCAGTTGTTGCTGCCGTTCGTTGTCATGGCTGCATCAGCTCCTCGAAGCGCGTGGGGAATCGAGGGTAAGTATCCAGTCGCTCATACTGGTGGCGCTCCCAAGCGGTGGCATGGCTCTTAAAGTCAAAGAACGCCAAGGTTTCCTCGAGACTTAGAAGGCAGATATTAGCCTCGACTGCGTTGATGATTTTCGTGTTGTTCGGGACCATTGTGTCTAGCTTACGCAAGGTCCAGGCGTCGTGCAAATTGGAGCCAGGATCAGAAATTGCTGCTGCAGAGCTCGGTCCGATACTGCGCCAAAGAGCATTGTTCTCCGCGAGGGAACGCGCAACGAACGACTTTAATTCTCCAGATGAACTGAAAATCTGATTTGCGCCGGACCGACGGATCACAAGTTCGTGATCAGTCTTCCAACGGTGAAGAAGCTCGGGTGGATAAATCCCATCAGGGGCTTTATCAATAGTGCGATGGCACGTAGGACACAAAAGTACAAGGTTTTCGTACTCGTCACTTCCGCCGACGCTCTCGCCGCGAGGACCTTCGGGGCTCCTTGCTATCACGTGAGCCATCTCTCCGACATTGAAGCTGCGGTTCCCCTCAACAAGCACTGTGAGGTCTTCGCGGCAACCCGGGTTCGAGCAAATACCGGCGGCACGGCCCCAGAGCAGCTTCGCAGTGTTATCGGAAATAGCCATGGTGCCTATTGTGAGACCTAACTTGATATCGACTCAAACCTGTCTCCATAACAAGGCCGTAGCTCATCAAGTTTCCTCCCGTGATTTGTTATATGTGCCTGATTTATATCAGCCCTTTCTCGCGTCCAGTCGACGGTCATAACAAATAAGACAAATTCGTCACTCAGTTGCCTACTTTGAGCCTTCCATGCCAATGTCCGCTCCTGGCCCGAAGCGGGTACTGTCGATTATTTGACGAGCACCCGCTATCTGCCAGTAGCAGCCGCTACTAGAAATTCAACGACCGACTCTCACACGATTTCGATGACGAGGTGCGGATCAAATTGCGGGTTTTCGTTTACACCGTTCTTGGCATATCCGCGTGGGTTGCAGACTACGCGGGTGCCGTTTAACTCGTAGTCAAAACTGTCGTGCGTGTGACCGTGTATCCACAAGTCAACACGCGCCCCGTCGATCAGCCGTTCGGCATCGGAGACAAAGCAGGCGTTCAAGGGTGAATTCGCAAACCTCGGATGAATGCTTTTCGGTGAAGGCGCATGGTGCGTGATGACGACCGTTTTGCCAGCGAATGGCGCGGCCAACTCTTTCTCCAGCCAGTTCGCGTGTTGGGCAAACTGCTCTGCGGACGCAACCGGCGTGAACATTGCATCTGACGTTTCGTCCATGCGAATTCTGCTGAAATCACGCATAAAACCCTGGGCTTCGCTGATGGCCACTTCGCGCTGCGCCCCATCTCCAAACAAGCGGAAATCGGTCCAGAGCGTTGTTCCAAGAAAACGTACACCATCGATCACAACGGCATGGTTGTCGAGTACCCGAATACCACTGGAGCCACACAACTGTTTCAGTTCTTGAACCGTTGAAGCAATACTGCCGCCGTAAAACTCGTGATTGCCTGGCACGTAAAGAATGGGTTTATCGAACGCGCTGGCCCACGCAATGGCTTCTTTGGGGCGGGCAATGTCGCCCGCGAGAATGACAACGTCCGCATCCGTTTGCGGCACCTCCAATGCCGCAACGTTCAAGTGGAGGTCAGAAAGAACATGAAGCTTCATGGATTGCCCCGTTCATTGGCACCCGCTCCAGAATTAACCCAGCTGCAGCCGCGCCCGCGCTGCTGCGTATTCGCGCTTGAGCTGCGCCACAAACTCGGCCGCGCCTTGCACCTTGTTGATGACGCCGATGCCCTGGCCGCAGCCCCAGATTTCCTTCCAGGCCTTGGCCGAACTGCCGCCAAAGTTCATCTTGCTGGGGTCGCTCTCGGGCAGGTTCTCCGGGTCCAGGCCGGCAGCGCGGATGCTGGGCGCCAGGTAGTTGCCGTGCACGCCGGTGAACAGGTTGCTGTAGACAATGTCGTCCGAACTGCCCTGCACGATGGCCTGCTTGTAGGCCTCGGCGGCGCGGGCCTCCTCGGTGGCGATGAAGGCTGAGCCGATGTAGGCAAAGTCGGCACCCAGGGCCTGGGCCGCCAGCACGGCGTCGCCGGTGGAGATGGAGCCCGACAGGGCCAGAGGGCCGTCGAACCACTGGCGGATCTCCTGCACCAGTGCAAACGGGCTCTTGGTGCCCGCATGGCCGCCGGCACCCGCAGCCACGGCGATCAGGCCGTCGGCGCCCTTCTCGATGGCCTTGCGGGCGTGCTTGTTGTTGATGACATCGTGCAGCACCACACCGCCGTAGCTGTGGGCGGCGGCGTTGATTTCTTCGCGTGCGCCCAGGGACGTGATGATGATCGGCACCTTGTACTTCACGCACAGGGCCATGTCGTGTTCCAGGCGGTCGTTGCTCTTGTGCACGATCTGGTTGATGGCAAAGGGCGCAGCCGGCTGGTCCGGGTGGGCCTTGTTCCAGGCGGCCAGGCCTTCGGTGATCTCGATTAGCCACTCCTCCAGCTGCTCGGCCGGACGTGCGTTGAGCGCGGGCATGGAGCCCACCACACCGGCAATGCACTGCGCAATCACCAGCTTGGGGTTGCTGATGATGAACAGGGGTGAACCGATCACCGGAAACGGCAGGCGGTCAAGGGGCGCGGGAAGCTTGGACATGGTGTCTCCTCGTCAAGAAATGGATGAAATATGCCTGTAGCCCCCGCATCTATTGCGCAGGTAGCTACAGTTTCAATAGCAGATAAAACGCTGCGCCGGAATCAGAAAGCGTCCAGCGGCAGTGCGGTCACGCTGTCGGCACCGTCCACAATGCTGTCGCGCAGGCCGGGGGCCTTGCTCAGCAGGTGGTCGGCATAGAACCGCGCCGTGGTGATCTTGGCCTGCATGAAGGCGGCATCGGTGCCGGCCGCCAGCTGCTCCTGCGCTACCAGCAGGGAGCGGCCCAGCTGCCAGCCCGCCATCAGGTTGCCGGCGAGCATGAGGTAGGGCACGCTGCCCGCAAACACCGCATTGGGGCTGGCCTTGGTGTTGCCGGCCACAAAGTTCACCACGTCCAGGAAGGCTTCGCGGGCGGCTTTCAGGCGCTTGGCCATGGCCACTGCGTCGGCCGTGCCGCTCTTGAGAAGTTCGGCTTCGGTAGTTTCGATCTGCGTCGCAATGCCCTTGGCCGTCTGGCCGCCGTCACGCGCGGTCTTGCGGCCCACCAGGTCATTGGCCTGGATGGCGGTAGTGCCTTCGTAAATGGTCAGGATCTTGGCGTCGCGGTAGTACTGGGCCACGCCGGTCTCTTCGATGAAGCCCATGCCGCCGTGCACCTGCACGGCCAGCGAGGTCACTTCCAGACTCATCTCGGTGCTGTAGCCCTTGATCAGCGGCACCATGAATTCGTAGAACGCCTGGTTGGGCTTGCGCACCTCGGCGTCCGGATGGTGGTGGGCCGCGTCGTAGGCGGAAGCCGCCACGCTGGCCATGGCACGGCAGCCTTCGGTATAGGCGCGCATGGTCATGAGCATGCGGCGCACATCGGGGTGGTGAATGATGGGGGCGCTGGTGCTCATGGAGCCGTCCACCGGGCGGCTCTGCACGCGCTCGCGGGCGAAGGTGGCGGCCTTCTGGTAGGCGCGCTCGGCAATGGCAATACCCTGCACGCCCACGCCGTAGCGGGCGGCATTCATCATGATGAACATGTATTCCAGGCCACGGTTTTCCTGGCCCACCAGGTAGCCGATGGCGCCGCCATGGTCGCCATACTGCAGCACGGCGGTGGGGCTGGCCTTGATGCCCATCTTGTGCTCGATGGAGACGCAGTGCACGTCGTTGCGTGCCCCCAGGGAGCCGTCCTTGTTGACCATGAACTTGGGCACCACAAACAGGCTGATGCCCTTCACGCCTTCGGGCGCGCCCTGCACGCGGGCCAGCACCAGGTGGACGATGTTCTCGGCCATGTCGTGCTCACCCCAGGTGATGAAGATCTTGGTGCCGAACACCTTGTAGGTGCCGTCGGGCTGGGGTTCAGCGCGCGAACGCACCATGGCCAGGTCGGAGCCGGCCTGGGGTTCGGTCAGGTTCATGGTGCCAGTCCACTTGCCGCTCACCAGATTGCCCAGGTAGGTGGCCTTGAGCTCGTCGGAGCCGGCCGTCAGCAGGGCTTCGATGGCGCCGTCGGAGAGCAGCGGGCACAGCGCAAAGCTCATGTTGGCCGAGTTCTGCATTTCGCCGCAGGCTGCGCCAATGGTCTTGGGCAGGCCCTGGCCGCCGAAATCCACCGGGTGCTGCAAACCTTGCCAACCACCGTCCACAAACTGCTTGAAGGCTTCCTTGAAGCCAGGGGTGGCGGTTACTGTGCCGTCTTTCCAGCTGGAGGGGTTCTTGTCGCCTTCCCAGTTCAAGGGGGAGAGAACGCCTTCGTTGAATTTGGCCGCCTCTTCCAGCACCGCCTGCGCGGTATCCAGGCCGGCATCTTCAAACCCCGGAATTTGGGCGATCTGGTCGATCTGGGCCAGGTGTTCGATGTTGAACAGCATGTCTTTGACGGGGGCGACGTAACTCATGGGAACTCTCCAGAAGGAAACTTTAAATAACAGACGGCTTGTTCACGCAGCGGGCGCAGGCCTGCGCCCGACACGCGAAAAAAAAGGGCATCGCACGCGATGCCCTTTTCATGGCAGGGCTCAGAGCGCCGCAACCAGCTCGGGAACGGCGGTGAACAGATCGGCTTCCAGGCCGTAATCCGCCACGCTGAAGATTGGCGCTTCGGGGTCCTTGTTGATGGCGACGATCACCTTGGAGTCCTTCATGCCGGCCAGGTGCTGGATGGCGCCGCTGATACCGCAGGCCACGTACAACTGGGGCGCCACGATCTTGCCGGTCTGGCCCACTTGCCAGTCGTTGGGGGCATAGCCAGCGTCCACCGCTGCGCGGGAGGCACCCATGGCAGCACCCAGCTTGTCGGCCAGGGGGGTCATGACTTCCATGAACTTCTCGCTGGAACCCAGCGCGCGGCCACCGGACACGATGATCTTGGCAGCGGTGAGTTCGGGGCGGTCGTTCTTGGCAATTTCAGAGCCCACGTAGGCGGACTTGGCGCTGCCCACGGCAGCTGCCAGGGTTTCCACGGCAGCCGAGCCGCCGGTCGCAGCCGCCGGGTCAAAGCCCGTGGTCCGCACGGTCACCACCTTGACGGCGTCGGCGCTTTGCACCGTGGCAATGGCGTTGCCGGCATAGATGGGGCGCTCGAAGGTATCGGCGCTGTCCACCTTGGTGATGTCGGAGATCTGGCCCACGTCCAGCTTGGCCGCCACGCGGGGCGCCACGTTCTTGCCCGATGCCGTAGCGGCAAACAGGATGTGGCTGTAGTTGCCAGCAACGGCCAGCACCTGGGCCGCCACGTTTTCGGCCAGGCCGTGCGCGAAGGCTTCGTTGTCGGCATGCAGCACCTTGCTCACGCCGGCGATTTGCGCGGCGGCGGCAGCGGCAGCGGCGGCATTGCTGCCGGCTACCAGTACGTGCACGTCACCACCGCACTTGGCGGCAGCGGTCACGGTATTGAGGGTGGCACCCTTGATGGATGCGTTGTCGTGTTCGGCAATTACGAGAGCGGTCATGGGTTTTCCTTAGATGACTTTGGCTTCATTCTTGAGCTTGGCAACCAGCGTGGCGACGTCGGGCACCTTGATGCCGGCGCTGCGCTTGGGTGGCTCCACCACTTTGAGGGTCTTGATGCGCGACGACACATCCACGCCGAGTGCTTCGGGCGTCACGGTGTCGAGCGGCTTCTTCTTGGCCTTCATGATGTTGGGTAGCGTCACGTAGCGCGGCTCGTTCAGGCGCAGGTCGGTGGTGATCACGGCGGGCATGCTCAGCGACAGGGTTTCGGAACCACCGTCGACTTCGCGGGTCACGACGGCCTTGCCGTCAGCAACTTCCACCTTGCTGGCAAACGTGGCCTGGGGCAGGTCCGCCAGCGCAGCCAGCATCTGGCCGGTCTGGTTGCAGTCGTCGTCAATGGCTTGCTTGCCCAGGATGATCAGGCCGGGCTGTTCTTTTTCCACCAGCGCCTTGAGCAGCTTGGCAACGGCCAGCGGCTGCAGGTCTTCGGCGGTTTCCACCAGGATGGCGCGGTCAGCGCCGATGGCCATGGCCGTGCGCAGGGTTTCCTGGCATTGCGTCACGCCGCAGGACACGGCGATGACTTCGGTGACCACGCCCTTTTCTTTCAGGCGAACCGCCTCTTCCACGGCGATTTCGTCAAAAGGGTTCATGCTCATCTTGACGTTGGCGATATCCACACCGCTTCCGTCCGACTTGACGCGGACCTTCACGTTGTAATCGACCACACGTTTAACCGGTACCAGGACTTTCATTACTGCCACTCCAGATAGTTACAAATTGGTTCTTCTACTTGACGTACACGTCAACTGTCTGATTCTATGCGGCGACGCCCCATCAGGGTGTCGCCTGAGTCGCAATCTCCGCAAAAAGCACAAAATAGAACGACCGTGCTTTTTTGAATTATACCTGTGTGGTACGGTAACGCAACCGCAAAAATACTTGACCCGCGTCAACCTTGCGCGCGAACCAAGCCACTAGTATGCCCCCATGGCCAGCCCGCCCGTGGGCCGGTTGACCCGAACAACGTCCTGCCCCATGCCACCTACCACTGCAAAAACTTCCCCAGCGGCACGTAAAACCCAACGCAAGCCTGCGTCCTCCACGGCCCCCGTCACTGCCCGCTCCAGCGTGCGCACCGTGGCACGGGGTGACCGGGCCCCCTCTACCCGCCCACGCAGCCTGGAGAAATTTGTAACCACGGAGGCCACACAAGCCGCGCAAGAGCAGCAAGTTGAGGCCGCACTCTCCCTGCTGACGGCCGACGGCAAGCCGGCAACCCGCGCCCAGGCCCTGCGGGCCCTGCTCGAAGGCGCTTCGGCCGACGACCGCCGGGCATTGCGCACAGCGCTGCTCGACCCGCACTCCGAGGCCGCACAAGGCCGTCCCAACCCGGACGACGAGCTGGCCGGCGACTGGCGGGAAGGTGGCTATCCCTACAAGAACCTGCTGCGGCGCAGCGTCTACGAAAAAGAAAAATTCCGCCTGCAGACCGAGCTGCTCAAGCTGCAGGCTTGGGTCAAGGAAACCGGACAGCGCGTGGTGATCCTGTTCGAGGGACGCGATGCCGCCGGCAAGGGCGGCGCCATCAAGCGCTTCATGGAGCACCTGAATCCACGTGGCGCCCGCGTGGTGGCCCTGGAAAAACCGTCGGAAACCGAACGCGGCCAGTGGTACTTCCAGCGCTATGTGCAGCACCTGCCCACACGCGGCGAGATCGTGCTGTTTGACCGCTCCTGGTACAACCGGGCCGGCGTGGAGCGCGTCATGGGCTTTTGCAGCAACGAGGAGTACACCGAATTCATGCGCCAGGCCCCGGACTTCGAGCGGCATCTGGTGCGCAGCGGTGTGCACGTCATCAAGTTCTGGTTCAGCGTCAGCCGCAAGGAACAGCGCCGCCGCTTCAAGGAACGCGAAGGCCATCCGCTCAAGCAGTGGAAGCTCAGCCCCATTGACGTGGCCTCACTCGACAAGTGGGACGACTACACCAAGTCCAAGGAAGCCATGTTCTTCGAGACCGACACGGCCGATGCGCCCTGGACCGTCATCAAGAGCGACTGCAAGAAGCGCGCGCGCCTCAACGCCATGCGCTACGTGCTGCACAAGCTGCCCTACAACAAGGACCTGGAACACATCGGCAAGCTCGATCCCCTGATCGTGGGCCGGGCCCATGTGGTGTACGAGCGCGGCGAGAAGACCGGCGCCATCCTGTAACGCTCAGCGGGTGTGCACCACCCGCTGCGGGTACGGAATGTCAATCTGGTGCGCGCGCAGCGCCGCCAGGATGGCGCGGTTGATGTCAGAGCGCAGGTTCAGCTGCCCCTTCTCCACGTCGCGCACCCAGTACCCGAGCGTGAACTCCAGCCCGTCGGCGCCAAACGCCGACAGGTACGCCGCTGGCGCGGGATCGCGCAGCACCCGCGCCTGCTCCAACGCCGCCTGCTGCAGCAGCTGCACCACCAGGTCCACGTCGCTGTCATAACCCACCGACACCACCGTGCTCTGGTGCAAGTGCGGGTCGGCCAGGGACAGGTTTTCGACCCGGCTGGTGATCAGCAATTCGTTGGGCATGATGGATTCGCGCCCACCCGTGGAGCGCACCACGGTGTAGCGGGCGTTGATCTGGGTGATGACGCCCTCGAAGCCGTCGACCCGCACGGTGTCTCCGATGCGCATGCTGCGCTCGGCCAGGATCACAAAGCCGCTGATGTAGTTGGCCGCCAGCTTCTGCAGGCCAAAGCCGATGCCCACGCCCACGGCCCCCCCCAGCACGGACAGGGCCGTCAGGTCGATGCCCACCGCCGACAGGGCCAGCAGCAGACCGACGAACATCAGCAGGGCCCGCGTGGCGTTGCTCACGGCCTTGCGCAGCGACAGCTCGCTGCCCGTGGCCGAACGCAGCAGGCGCGCTTCCAGCGCCGAAGAAATCCACAGTGTGATGATGAGCACCGCCCCCGCCGTGAGCAGCCCCTCGATCAGGTTGCGCACCGACAGCGTGGCGCCTCCCACCTTCCAGGTGATCTGGTCCAGTTCGTTCAGAATCACCGGCAGCAGCCCGCTGACCCACAGCACCATGGCCAGCCACGCCAGCCACGAGATGGTGTGCTCCAGGCTGCGCGCCCAGCGCGCCTCGGCAAAGGCGGCGCGCAGCACCTTGACTCCCACACGGATGACCACCAGCGACACCAGCACCGGGATTGCCACCTTGAACGCCGCAATCGGCATCAGCTTGTCCAGGCCGGCACGGGCCACGTAGCCCAGGCACAGCAACACCAGCGGGAACAGGACCCCGTCCATGCCCCGCTTGCCAAACCAGATGGAGCGCGCCTCCTGCAACCCCAGCGCCCGGCGCAATAGGGCCACCAGCCCCCAGGCCAGGGCGACACAGACGGCCAGTACCAGCAGCTCCACCAGCACCGAGGGCTGTGTGAAGGCCGCCAGCCAGCCCTGGAGATCGTCAATCGGCTGGGGTGCAGGCATCCGGACCGGGCTGGTCATCACACATCAGCCAGCACACGGATGTGGGCTTCCACACTGCGGCCCAGGGCGCTCAGGCTGTAGCCCCCCTCCAGGCAGGACACGATGCGGCCCTGCGCGTGGCGCTGCGCCACGTCCTTGATGCGCTGGGTGATCCAGGCGTAATCCGCCTCGACCAGGCCCATCTGGCCCATGTCGTCTTCCCGGTGGGCGTCAAACCCGGCGCTGATGAAGATCATCTCCGGCTGGTAGGCCTCCAGGCGCGGCAGCCAATGGGTTTCGATCAGCTCCCGTATCTGCGGGCCCTTGGTGTAGGCCGGCACCGGCATGTTCACCAGGTTGCTCGCCTGCGAAATGGCACTGTCCATCGGGTAGAACGGGTGCTGGTAGAAGCTCACCATCAGGATGCGCTGGTCCCCCGCCACGATGTCTTCCGTGCCGTTGCCGTGGTGCACATCAAAGTCCACGATGGCCACGCGCTTCAAGCCGTGGCGCTCCAGCGCGTAGCGCGCGGCAATGGCCACGTTGTTGAAAAAGCAGAAGCCCATGGCCTTGTCATGGCAGGCATGGTGGCCGGGCGGGCGAATGGCGCAGAACGCGTTGGCCAGCTCGCCGGCCATCACGGCGTCGGTGGCAGCAATGGCAGCACCGGCCGAGCGCAGGGCCGCGTCCCAGGTGTAGACGTTGATGGAGGTGTCCGGGTCGATCTGTGCATGGGGCGGTCCGCCGGCTGCAATGTCCTCGCGCAGACTGTCGGTCAGGCCCCGCAACGCGGCCACATGCATGCGGCCGTGGGCCAGTTCGATGTCGGCAATGGGTGCCTGCGGCGCCTCCCGATGGTCCAGCGCGTCGCCCACGCCGCTGATCAGCAGACGGTCGTCGATCGCGTCCAGGCGCTCGGGGCATTCCGGGTGGCCGGGGCCCATTTCATGTTTGCGGCAATCGCGGTGGGTAAAGTATCCGGTCTTGTTCACCAAAGCACTCGCCTATCAAAATTTCGGGTAACGTCGTGCCATGGATGCACAACTCAAACTTCAATCGTTGCTGGCCCAGCTTAACACGGTGATCGTGGGGAAATCCTTACAGATCCAGGACTGCGTGGCCTGCCTGCTGGCTGGCGGGCACCTGCTGATTGACGACGTGCCCGGCGTGGGCAAGACCACGCTGGCCCACGCGCTGGCCCGCACCTTCGGGCTGCAGTTCTCGCGCGTGCAGTTCACCTCGGACCTGATGCCCAGCGACCTCTCCGGTGTGTCCATCTACGAGCGCGGCAAGGAGGCGTTCGTGTTCCACCCGGGCCCCATCTTCGCGCAGGTGCTGCTGGCCGACGAGATCAACCGGGCCAGCCCCAAGACCCAGAGCGCCCTGCTGGAAGCCATGGAGGAAAAGCAGGTCACCATCGAGGGCGAAACCCGCCCCCTGCCCCAGCCCTTCTTCGTCATCGCCACCCAGAACCCGCTGGACCAGCTGGGCACCTACGCCCTGCCCGAATCGCAGCTGGACCGTTTCCTGATGCGCATCTCGCTGGGCTACCCCGACCGCGCCGCCGAACGTGCGCTGCTGGCCGGCCAGGACCGGCGCGATGTGGTCGAACGCCTGCCCAGCCTGCTGACGCAGGCCGAGTTGCAGCAGTTGCAGCAGCAGGTGCTGGCCGTCCACGCCGCCGAGCCGCTGCTGGACTATGTGCAGGACCTGATTGCCGCCACCCGGTCGGGCCAGTGGTTTGTGCAGGGCCTGAGCCCGCGCGCCGGCATTGCCGTGGTGCGGGCCGCCAAGGCGCAGGCCTTGCTGAGCGGGCGCGATTACGTGGCCCCCGACGACGTGCAGGCCATCCTGCCGCAGACCATTGCCCACCGGCTGATTCCGGTCAGCGACGCCGGGCGCGGCGCCGACGAGCAGGTGCGCGCCCTGCTGCAGGCCGTGCCCCTACCCTGATGGGCCTGAGAAAACGCTTTCAGGTCTGGTTCCAGTCGCGCCTTCCGCTGCGCGACAGCACCCGGCTGACGCAGCGCAACGTCTACATCCTGCCCACCGCCCCCGGCTTCATGCTGGGCGCCACCCTGCTGGTGCTGCTGGTGGCGTCCATCAACTACCAACTCAACCTGGGCTATGTGCTGACCTTCCTGCTGGCCGGCAGCGCGCTGGTGGGCATGCACGTGGGCCACGGTACGCTGCGTGGCATCACTATGCATTTGATAGCGCCTGACGCAGTATTTGCGGGTTCTAACGCCACCATTGGCATCAATATCCTGAGCCAGCGCAAATCGGTGCGTCACGGCATTGGCCTGGCCGTGCTGGGCACCGACCACTGGAGCTGGACCGATGTGCCGGCCCAGGGCAGCAGCCGGGTGCATGTGGCCTTTCTGGCACCGCACCGCGGCCTGCACCCTGTGCCCGCCCTCACCGCGGAAACCCGCTTTCCGCTGGGCACCTTCCGGGTCTGGACGGTGTGGCGCCCGGCCGCGCAGGTGCTGGTCTACCCGGCACCGGAAAAGCACCCGCCCCCCCTGCCTGCCGGCGAGCCCCGCGCCGGCGCCAGCGCCACGGTGCACCGGCAAAGCACGGGCGAGTTTGATGGCGTGCGCGCCTACCGCCGGGGCGACCCGCTGAAGCGGGTGGTGTGGAAAAAAGCCGCCAAGACCGACGAGCTGGTCAGCCGCGATGCCCAGCAGGTGCAGCGCTTTGAGCTCTGGCTGGATCTGGCGCGCACCGGCATCGCCGGCGGCGCGACCGCCACCGAGGCCCAGCTTGCCCGCCTGTGCGCCTGGGTGTTGCAGGCCGACAGCCTGGGCCTGCAATACGGCCTGCGCCTGGCCGGCACCGAGATTGCCCCCGGCAGCGGGCCCACCCACCGCAAAGCCTGCCTGCAGGCGCTGGCCCTGTACTGAGGCCCCGCCATGCTGCAAAGCCTCAAGACCCTGCCCCGCGACGCGCGCGACACCCTGTTCCTGCTCACCGTCATCGGCTGGATCATCGCGCCCCAGGTCAACAACCTGCCCGTGTGGTGCAGCGCCATGGCGGCCCTGGTCTTGCTGTGGCGCGGCTACATCGCCGTGCGGGGCGACAGCCTGCCCTCGCGCTGGTGGCTCACCGGCCTGCTGGTGCTGGCCACCGCTGCCACCTTCGCCAGCTACCGCACGCTGCTCGGGCGCGACGCCGGCGTGACCTTCATCGTGGTGCTGCTGGCCCTCAAGACGCTGGAAATGCGGGCCCGCCGGGACGCCTTCGTCATTTTCTTCCTCGGCTTTTTCACCCTGCTGAGCAACTTCTTTTTCTCGCAGAGCCTGCTCACCGCCGCGGCCATGCTAGTCGGGCTGCTGGGCCTGCTGACGGCCCTGGTCAACAGCCACATGCCCGTGGGGCGCCCGCCCCTGGCGCAGGCCGCCCGAACGGCCGGCTGGATGGCCCTGGCCGGTGCCCCCATCATGGTGGTGCTGTTCGTGCTGTTTCCCCGCGTGGCGCCACTGTGGGGCGTGCCCAGCGACGCCATGAGCGGGCGCAGCGGCCTCTCGGCCAGCATGCAGGTGGGCACCATGGCCAACCTGGCGCTCGACAGCAGCGTGGCCATGCGCATCCGCTTCGACGGCCCCGCGCCACGCCAGAGTGCGTTGTACTTTCGCGGCCCCGTGCTCTCCACCTTTGACGGGCGCGAGTGGCGCCCCCTGCGCTCGCTGTTTCCGCCCCGCATGCAGCCCGCTGCCGACCTGCAGGTGCAGGGCGAGCCCGTGCGCTACCAGGTCACGCTGGAAGCCAACAACCGGCCCTGGCTGCTGGTGCTCGATGCCACCCCCACCGCGCCCACGGTCAGCGGCTACACGCCCAGCATGACGGCCGACCTGCAATGGGTGACCGAGCGCCCCATGTCCGACTTGGTGCGCTACAGCGCCCAAAGCTACACGGCCTTCCGCCATGGCCCCACCCGCCTGGTGGCCGGCCTGCAGGACTACCTGGAGCTGCCCGCCGGCTTCAACCCGCGCACCCGGCAGCTCGCCGCCGAGATGCGCAGCGACCCGCGCTACGCCCGTGCCGACGCGACCGCCCTGGTGGCCGCGATCCTGGAACGCCTGCGCACCGGTGGTTACACCTACACGCTGGAGCCCGGCGTGTATGGCACCCACACCGCCGACGAGTTCTGGTTCGACCGCAAGGCCGGCTTTTGCGAGCACATTGCCTCCAGCTTCGTGCTGCTGGCGCGCGCGTTGGACATTCCGGCGCGCATCGTCACCGGCTACCAGGGCGGTGAAAGCAACAGCGTCGACGGCTTCTGGACCGTGCGTCAAAGCGATGCCCACGCCTGGGCCGAGGTGTGGATCGCCGGCCAAGGCTGGACGCGTGTGGACCCCACCTCCGCCGTGGCACCCGGGCGCACCGGCACCCTGCTGCGCCTGGAGGCGCCCCGCAACGTCTTTGCCCAGGCCCTGAACACCGTCAGCCCGCGCTTCGCACTGAACCTGCGCGCCCTGTGGGACGCCGCCAACAACCGCTGGAACCAGTGGGTGCTGAACTATTCGCAGAGCAAGCAGCTCAACCTGCTGCGCAACCTGGGCTTCGAGTCCCCCAGCTGGGAAGACCTGAGCTACGTGCTGCTGGCCCTGGTGGTGCTGGCCAGCCTGCTGGGCGCGGCCTGGACGCTATGGGAACGCCACCACCAGGACCCCTGGCTGCGCCTGCTGCACCAGGCCGCCCGGCGGCTGCAGCGCGCCGGTTGGAGCGTGCCCGCCAACGCCTCCCCCCGCCAGCTCGCCGCCCTGGTGCGCCCCGACACCGCGGCCGGCGATCCGGCGGCAGCCCGGCTGTGCGACTGGCTGCTGCGCCTGGAAGCGTGGCGCTACGCCCCCCGGCCCGGAGCGGCGCACTTGGGTACACTGCAGCGAGAATTCCGGCAGCTCTCCTGGCCGCAGCGCCCCTCCCTACCGCCCCATCGCCCGTGACACGCAAACTCCTCCCGATTGCTACATTTTTAATAGCACTCTGCGCAATGAATACGCAGGCTGCAACCCCAAAACAGTCCAAAAAAAAGGCTGCTCTGTCCCACGCGACGGCCAACGCCACCGTCCGCCATGGCAAGCACGCCAAGGCCATCCGGCACGTTGCCAACCGGGCTGATGCCGTCGGCCCCCTGTATGCCACCCGCCCCGAGGTGCTGCAGATCGCCGACGACATTGCCGCCCGGCGCGACCTGGACCGCGAGTGGGTGCGTCAGGCCATCGGCCATGCCCGCTACCAGCCCGCCGTGGCCCGCGCCATCACCCCTCCACCGGCCGGCGTTCCCAAGAACTGGGCGCTCTACCGCAGCCGCTTCATCGACCCGGTGCGCATCAAAGCCGGCGTGAAGTTCTGGCAGGACAACCGCGCCGCACTGGAACGCGCCGAGCAGGAGACCGGTGTGCCCGCCAGCATCATCGTCGGCATCGTCGGTGTGGAAACCATCTACGGCCAGCAGACCGGCACCTACCGGGTGATCGACGCGCTGAGCACGCTGGCCTTTGACTTCCCCGCCGCGCACCCCCGCGCGGCGCAGCGCGCAGCCTTCTTCCAGTCGGAGCTGGAGGCCTATCTGAGTCTCACGCACCGCACCGGGACCGACCCGCTGGCCCTGCGCGGCAGCTACGCCGGCGCCATGGGCCTGCCCCAGTTCATGCCCTCGAGCTGGAGCAAGTACGCGGTCGATTTCGATGGCGACAGCCGCATCGACCTGTTCCACAGCGCGGCCGACGTCATCGGCTCGGTGGCCAACTACTTCAAGGCCTTCCACTGGCAGCGCGGCATGCCCACCCACTATGCTGCGCGCCTGCCGGCAACCGGCGTGGACAAGGCCGCCCTGCTGGCGCCCGACATCGTTCCCACCTTCACGCCCGCCGCGCTCGCAGCCGGCGGCGTCGAACTCGACCCCGCCGCCCTGCAGCACGCCGGCCCGCTGGCCCTGGTCGAACTGCAAAACGGCGACGCCCCGCCGCTGTATATCGCAGGCACCGAGAACTTCTACGCCATCACCCGCTACAACTGGAGCGCCTACTACGCCCTGGCCGTCATTGAGCTGGGCCGGGAAGTGGCTGCGGCGCTGAATCCCCCCCTGGAAACACCGGCGGGTACCGTGCCAAAATAGGCCATGCCCGCCGACACCACCCCTCCCACCGCAGCGTCTGCCGCCGCCGACCGGCCGGAGGAAGACGTCACCACCACGCTCTACCGTGCGGCCATCGGCCCGATCAACACCGACTACTACCTCACCCGCTTCAACCGCTTTGAAGCTGCCGACCGGGCCGGCCCGAGCTGGAACTGGGCCGCCGGCCTGTGCACCCTGAACTGGCTGGCCTTCCGCCACCTGGGCGGCGCCGCGCTGACCTATGTGGGTGCGCTGGTGGGGCTGGCGCTGATGGTGTTTGGCATTGGCAGCCTGGTGTTCCAGTTTTCCGAGGGCGTGCTGGTTGCGCTGGCACTGGTTTTCGGGGCCCTGGCCTTCATCGTTCCCGGCCTGTTCGGCACGGCAGCGTTTCACATCCAGTGCCGCAAGCGAATGGCCAAGGCCCTGGCCGACCACGCCAACATCGCCGATGCCTGCGCCGCCCTCACCGCCCAGGCCAGCACCCGCCGGCGTATGGGGTGGCTGGCGCTCATCAATGCCATGCTGCTGGGTGCTGCAGTGGGCGTGTACGCCGTGTTTGCCAGCCTGAACGCGCTGACCCATAACCCGGCCGCCCTGGGCGAGCCGCGCAACGTGGCCGTGGGCCGCACCACGCAAGCCCCGCTGAGCCAGGCGCCCGCCTCGGAGCCGGCCGCTGCACTGGCCACACCGCCAGTCGCCCCGGCTTCCGCACCGCAGGCCCCGTCCGCAGC
>NZ_JBXAFT010000004.1:0-360723 GCF_058793415.1 Rhodoferax sp. MLSD5-FHT05B10
ACCAGCAGGCGCCGCGCATCGGGCCGCGCGAGCCGGGAAGCCGCCAGCGCCGAAGCCGCCGCCGTGCGGCGCGCGGTGATCTCGTCGCCGTCCAGTTGCGCCAGCGGCTCGCCGGTGCGTGCGTCATACAGCACGTAGGTGGAAAACAGGCCTGGCAGGCCACGTGCGGCGTTGCCGGGAAAGATGTTGACCGTCTTGATGCCCAGGTAGCGGTCGGCGCGCCAGGCCGGCATGATGAGCACCGTGCCCTGGCTGCCGTCGGCGGCCGTGACCGTGTGGGTGTGCCGCAGCGGCACCTCGCAGCCCTCGACGAACAGGCGTTTGAGCGCCTCGATCAGGCGGTCGAAGGGCAAGGCCGCGCGGGTCTCCCCGGCACTGCAGATCTGCATGGCGCGGCAGCGGCTCAGGCGGGCAGGAAGCCTTCCACGGACAGGTAGCGTTCGCCGGTGTCGTAGTTGAAGCCCAGCACCTTGCTGCCGGCAGGCAGTTCAGGCAGCTTCTGCGCGATGGCGGCGAGGGTGGCACCGCTGGAGATGCCCACCAGGATGCCTTCTTCCCGCGCCGAACGGCGAGCGTATTCGCGTGCCGGTTCGGCGTCGACCTGGATCACGCCGTCGAGCAGGCTGGTGTCCAGGTTCTTGGGAATGAAGCCGGCGCCCAGGCCCTGGATGGGGTGGGGCCCAGGGGCGCCGCCGGAAATGACGGGCGAGAGCGTGGGCTCGACGGCGTACACCTTGAGCTGCGGGAATTTGGCCTTGAGCACCCGTGCCACGCCCGAGAGGTGCCCGCCCGTGCCGACGCCGGTGATGATCACGTCCAGTCCGTCCGGGAAATCGGCCAGGATTTCCTGCGCCGTGGTGCGGGCGTGCACGTCGGCGTTGGCGGGGTTTTCAAACTGCTGGGGAATCCAGGCGCCGGGGGTGGCGGCCTTGAGTTCCTCGGCCCGGGCAATGGCGCCTTTCATGCCCTTTTCCTTGGGCGTGAGGTCGAAGCTGGCGCCGTAGGCCAGCATCAGGCGGCGGCGCTCGATGGACATGCTGTCGGGCATGACCAGAACCAGCTTGTAACCCTTGACGGCCGCCACCATGGCCAGGCCGACGCCGGTGTTGCCGGAGGTGGGCTCGATGATGGTGCCGCCGGGCTGCAGGGCGCCGCTCTTTTCCGCGTCCTCGATCATGGACAGGGCAATGCGGTCCTTGATGGAGCCGCCGGGGTTGCTGCGCTCGGACTTGATCCAGACCTGGTGCGTGCTGCCAAACAGGCGGTTGATGCGCACGTGCGGGGTGTTGCCAATGGTTTGCAGAATGCTGTCAGCTTTCATGGGAGCTCCGTGTGAGGGGGTGAGAGGACCGGTTGTGCCCTTATTCTGGATGAATTGTTCTATCAAATTCGATATAACCTTATCCACACCCGCGATAATCACGCCTGTGAAGCCCGCCAGACCACCGCTGGTGCAATCTGGGAAACCAGGCACTGGAGGAACGTCCGGACTGCATAGGGCAGCGTAGCAGCTAACGGCTGTCCACTGACAAGCCCGGCACGCAAGTGCAGGGCCCTAAGGTGAGGATCAGAGCAACAGAGACGAGCCGCTTTGGTGCGGGTGAAACGGGCAATCTCTACGCGCAGCAATACCAAGTAGGCACACGTTGACGGGGCCCCCGGAGTGTGCGGGTAGGTAGCATCGAGCCGTTGGGTGACCAGCGGCCCAGAGTAATGGTGGTCACGCGCAGGGCAACTTGCGTGCACAGAATCCGGCTTATCGGTGGGCTTCACACTTTTTTTGTTGTATGGTTAGGTCTCCACACTGCTGAAAGAGGAGGCACCATGCGACCGATTCTTGAACTGCTGAGAAAACATGGCGGGGCCATCTGGAGCCTGCACCCCAACGACAGCGTGTTCGATGCGCTCAGGACCCTGGCCGATCGCGATGTCGGGGCTCTGCTGGTGATGGACGGCGACAGGCTGGTGGGTGTGTTTTCCGAACGCGACTACACCCGCAAGATTGCCCTGGCGGGCAAGGCCTCCCGGGACACGCTGGTGAAGGACATCATGACCGCCCAGGTGCAGACGGTGTCACCCCAAACCCGCACGCGCGAGTGCATGGCCCTGATGAGCCAGAAGAAGATCCGCCACTTGCCGGTGGTGGACGGCAGCCGGGTGCTGGGCATGATCTCCATTCGCGACATCATGGACGACATCATTGCCGACCATGAGCGGACCATCAGCCACCTGGAAAACTACATCACCCGCTAGAACTTCTCGTGGGGCGCCAGATAGCGCCACTGCCCCTCGGGCAGGTCGCGCAGGGCCACGCGCCCCAGCCGGATGCGGCGCATGTCCAGAATCTCCAGCTGGGCGCGCGCGCACAGGTGGGCAATCAGGCCGCGGTGCGCGCCCTTGATGGCAAAGCGCAGCTTGCTGCGCTCGGGCGTGCTGCTGTTGATGCTGACCTTGGTCAGCGGCAGGTCGCGGTCGGCGTCCTGCGTGCGGTTGAGCAGGTGCAGCGTCTGCGCCGACACCTCGCCGGCCACATCCACGATCACTTCGTGCTCCAGGGAAGCCATGTCGTCGTTCAGCTTGCGCGCCACGCGCCAGTCCTGCGTGAACACGATCAGGCCGCTGGCGGCCGTCTCCAGCGGCACCAGGGCCTCCAGATGCTTGAAGTGGCGCTGCAGCATGCGGATGCCGGACGGATCGTTGGTCAGATGGTTGGCTGGCGTCAGCAGGGTGCGCGCATCGTGGACCTTGCCGCGCCGCGCCGCACGGTTGAGCTTGGCCAGGGATTCTTCGGTGCCGTCCACCCAGTCGGCCGGCTTGTGCAGCACCAGGGTGATGGACTCCAGGCTGATCAGGCTGGCGTTGGGGTCGATGGTCACGGTCTGTGCATCCACCCGGAACTGCGGTTCCTCGACGACCATGCCGTCCACGCGCACCCAGCCGCCTTCGATGTACTGCTCGGCTTCGCTGCGCGAGCAGGGCACCAGCGCCGCCACGCGCTTGGCCAGGCGGTCACCGGTATCTGGCAGGGGCGGCGGTTGGTGGGGCGCCTGGGCTGGGGCTGGCGGCTTGGTGCGCAGTGCGGTGGTGGGCCGCTGGCGCGGCTTTGCACCGGGGCTGGCAGGCCGTGCGGTGGGTGCAGGAGTGGCGGCGGGCCGGGGGGCAGGTGTGGGCCTGGCCGGCTTTTTGGGCAGGCGCAGGGTGCCGGGTACGGGAGATTTCGTCATTGGGGGTACTGTAGTGCAGCCCGCACCGTTTTCACAGCCGGGCGGCAATGGCCGACAAACCTTCCAGCGCGCCCATGGCCAGGCCCACGTGGCCGGGCGGCGTGTGGGCCTCGCGCGGGTTGATGCGGATCAGGCGGGCGTGGTGCTGCTGCATGGCGTGGTGGCTGCGCTGGCGCACGCTGGGGATGGCGGTGCCGGCGCCCAGTTCCACCACCACCAGGCGCTCTGCACGCTCCAGCCACTGGTCCAGGTTGTGCTCCCGCGCCGCGCCGCTGCCGTCTACCCAGGCCCCGTCGCCAAACATCAGGATTTGTGGCCGGGCCAGGGCGCCGCAGTGCGGGCAGGTCGGCAAGGCGTTGCGCAACTGGCAACGGGTTTCATCCACGTCGGGCTGGAAGTCCGTGGTGGGCCAGACGTGTGGGCCGCACGGCATGGTGCATTGCAGGTGGTGGATGCTGCCGTGGCACTCCGTGACGTGCGCCGGCGCAAAACCGGCGGCCTGGAACTGGCCGTCCACATTGCTGGTGAAGACCCGTGCTCCCAGGGGCATGCTGGCCGCCCAGTGGCGCAGCAGGGCAAAGCCGGCGTGCGGCACGGTGCGGCGGTACAGGGCCAGGCGGTGGCCGTAGAAGCCCCAGGCCAGCCGCGGGTCGTGCGCAAATGCCGCCGGGTTGGCGATTTCGGTGAAGGCCATGCCGGTCTGCTGCAGCGCCGGGTAGGCCCGCCAGAAGCCTGCGGTGCCGCGGAAGTCGGGCAGGCCCGAGTCCACGCCCATGCCGGCACCGGCGCCGATCAGCATGCCGTCGGCCTGCTGGATCAGCTCGGCGGCCTGCGCGATCGGGGTGGGCTGCATCAGCGGTTCTTCTGGATACGTTCCAGGTGCGCCAGCAGCGAACGCTTGGCCACTGGCCAGACGCGGGGTTCCACGTCGTCGTAGGCCAGGGGTAGCCAGTCGTCCACCGTGCCACCGGGGTGGGCGGCGACCACGGCGGCGATCTTGGCCTCGCGTTTCAGGCGGTGCGCCTTCAGGTGGCTGATGGCGCCCGTGGCGGCGGCCAGCGAGCCGCCCAGCACGTGGCCGTGGGCCGGAAGAATGAACTGCACGTCGTGCGCTTGGCAGGCCGCCAGCAGCACATCCAGCGAGTCCAGGTAGTCGGCCATGTTGCCGTCGGGCGGGTCGATCACCGTGGTGCTGCCGTTGAGGATGTGGTCCCCCGAGAACAGCAGGCCGTCCTCCACCAGCAGCAGGCAGACGTGGTTGGCCGCGTGGCCCGGTGTGTGGATGGCCTGCAGTGTGTGGCGGGGTGCCAAATGGGCATCCGGCCCCCGTGGAATCAGCGTGAGCTGCTCCTGATTGTGTAGCACCCGGTCGGGCGTGAAGGCGCTGGCGGCGCGCGCCGTGGGCGCCGAGGGCAGGCCCAGGATGGGGGGGCGGCCCTCGCACAGGGCTTGGAGCGGCGCGGCGCCGGGCGAGTGGTCGGGGTGCGAGTGGGTGCAGACAATCTGCACGATGTTGCCGCCGCTGCCGTCCGGGTGCAGGGCGGCGCGCCACAGCCGGCGCAGGTGGTCGGCGTCCGCCGGGCCGGGGTCGATGGCGATGAAGCCGGTGCGTGCATCACCCACCAGGTAGCTGTTGGTGCCGGGGCCGGTCATGAAACCGGGGTTGGGCGCGGTCAGGCGCTGCACGTTGCGCGTCAGCGGCACGGCGCGTTCGCTCTGCCAGTCCAGCGCGTGGTGGGGCTCCTGGCCGTGGGGGTTGACCAGCGCCAACTCGCCGTAGGCCATGTCGTGCTGCAGCACGCGGGTGGCAATGCCGGCCAGCAGGGCGGTGCGCTGGGCGGGGCCCTCGCCCGCGGTGTGCGCGGTGCCAGCGGGATGCGAATGGAGGTGTTGATGGGGTCGTACCATGCGGGGCATTGTGCAGCCAAATGCGCCCGGATATCCAGTGCGGTGGCGACGGCCGGCATGGAGAGATAATCCGCTGCATGCGAATCCGATTCACCAAAATGCAGGGCGCGGGAAACGACTTCGTCGTGCTCGACGAAACGCGGGGCCGGCTGGGCCTCTCCGCGGCGCAGTACCGCTTTCTGGGTGACCGGCACTTTGGTGTCGGGGCCGACCAGATCCTGAGTGTGCGCCCGTCGCCCGCCGAAGGCATCGATTTTGAATACGCCATCCACAACGCCGACGGCGGCGAGGTGGAGCAGTGCGGCAACGGCGCACGCTGCTTTGCGCGCTTTGTGCGCGACCAGGGCCTGACGCAGAAAGACGTGCTGCGCGTGCAGACCCTGAAAGGCGTGATCGAACCGCGCCTGACCGCGGACGGCCGCGTCACCGTGGACATGGGCGCGCCCGTGTTCGCGCCCGAGCAGGTTCCGTTTGATGACGCGGGCCTGCAGCTGCTGCCCCGGGGTTCCTGGGGGGTCTGGCCGCTGGCCCTGGCCGATACGGCGCCTCCCACGACGGTTTTCATCGCCACGGTGTCCATGGGCAACCCGCACGCGGTGCAGGTGGTGGACGACGTGGACACCGCGCCTGTGCAGGCCCAGGGGCCGCTGATCGAGCGGCATGTGCGCTTCCCCCAGCGGGTCAACGCCGGCTTCATGCAGGTGCTGGACCGCAGCCATATCCGCCTGCGGGTGTACGAGCGCGGCACGGGCGAGACGCTGGCTTGCGGCACGGGCGCCTGCGCCGCCGTGGTGGCGGGCATCCGGCTGGGTCTGCTGGACACCACCGTGGAAGTGCAGACCCTGGGCGGGGTGCTGAGCATTGCGTGGGCCGGTGGCGCGGCGCCGGTCCTTATGACGGGCCCGGCCACCACCGTTTTCCAGGGCGAAATTGAAATTCCGGACGACCTATGAACCAATCACTGAACAACCCCATCACCGAAGACGACATTGCCAACTACCTGAGCATCACGCCGGATTTCTTCCAGCGCCATGCCGAGCTGCTGGCGGCGGTGCAGTTCACCAGCCCGCACAGCCACCGCGCCGTGAGCCTGCAGGAACGCCAGGCGGAAATGTTGCGGGAAAAGATCAAGGTGCTGGAGCAGCGCATCATGGAGATGATCCGCAACGGCAACGACAACGTGCTGCTGTCGGACAAGATCCTGCGCTGGGCGCGCAGCCTGCTGCTGGCCAGCGATCTGCGGGCGCTGCCTGCGGCCATCGCCGAGGAAATCCAGCAGCAGTTTGCCGTGCCCCAGGTGGGGTTGCGCCTGTGGGGCGTGGCACCGGCGTTTGCCGACCTGGCCGCAGCCCAGGGCGTGAGCGACGACGCCAAGGTGTTCGCCTCTTCCCTCATGGAACCCTTTTGCGGCTTGAATACCGGCTTTGAGGCGGTGGGCTGGCTGGCGGACCCGGCCGCCGTGACGTCGCTGGCCCTGATTCCGCTGCGCAGCAGCCCGCCCAGCGCCACCGCACCCGCGTTCGGCATGCTGGTGCTGGCGTCGCCCGACGCGCAGCGCTTCCACAGCGGCATGGGCACCGATTTCCTGGCCCGCATGGGCGAACTGGCCAGTGCCGCGCTGTCACGCCTGAGGTAATGCGGTGTCGACCGACGCCCAGCTCGTCGAGCGCTACCTTGAGTATGTTCGCGTCGAAAAGCGGCTGGCCGCGCGCACGGTAGCGCTGTACGCGCTGGACCTGCACAAGCTGGCGGCCTTCGCCGCCCAGGTGCCGGTGGCGCTGACGGCGGTGCAAAACCCCCATATCCGCCGCTGGGTGGCGCAGATGCACAGCGGCGGCCGCAGTGGCCGCGGCATTGCCCTCATCATGTCGGGCTGGCGGGGGTTTTACCGTTGGCTGGGGCGCCAGGGCCTGGTGGCCAGCAACCCGGTGCAGGATGTGCGCGCTCCCAAGGCCCCCAAGCCCCTGCCCAAGGCGCTGGGGGTGGACGACGCGGTGCAGTTCGCCGATTTCCGCAGTGCCGACACCCCCTGGCTGGAGGCCCGGGACGCGGCCATGGTGGAATTGCTCTACGGCAGCGGCCTGCGCGTGGGCGAGCTGGTGGGGCTGGACGTGGTGGCCAGCGCCCGCGCCCGCGGCTGGGTCGATCTGCAGGCCTGCGAAGCGCATGTGCTGGGCAAGGGCTCCAAGCGCCGCACCGTGCCGGTGGGCAGCGTGGCGCTGCAGGCGCTGGAGCGCTGGCTGGCGCTGCGCGGGCCGGATGCGGCGGCGCAGGCGGATGCCGGTGCCCTGTTCACCGGCCGCAACGGCACGCGCCTGACGCCGCAGTCGGTCTGGCAGCGGCTCAAGCGGCGCAGCCTGCAGGCGGGCCTCTCCACGCCGGTGCATCCCCACATGCTGCGCCACTCGTTTGCCAGCCACATGCTGCAGTCCAGCGGCGATTTGCGCGCCGTGCAGGAGCTGTTGGGTCACGCCAACATCACCACCACGCAGGTCTACACCCGGCTGGATTTTCAGCACCTGGCCAAGGCCTACGACGCCGCGCACCCCCGGGCGCACGCCAAGGGCGGCAAGAAAGAGTAGGCCGGGCGCGCAGGCGCACAATCACGCGTTATGAAAACCATTCGACTGCGCGCCGGCAAAGAGCGCTCCCTGCAACGCCGCCACCCCTGGATTTTTGAATCTGCCATTGCCAAGGGCGGTGGCGACAGCGGCGAAACCGTGCGCGTGGAGTCCGACAGCGGCGCGTTCCTGGCCTGGGCGGCGTTCAGCCCGGCCTCCAAGATCCGTGCCCGGGCCTGGAGCTTTGACGAAAGCCAGCGCATTGATGCTCCTTTTTTTGCAGCTGCTGTCGCACGTTCCATAAAGGCCAGAGCCCGATTTGATATACAAAGTGACGGCATGCGCCTGGTGCACGGCGAGTCCGACGGTCTGCCCGGCCTGATCGTGGACCGCTACGGCGACACGCTGGTGGCGCAGTTCACCTCGGCCGGGGTGGAGAAGTGGAAAGGGGTGATTGCCGATGCCCTGCTGGCCGAGACCGGCTTGACCCGGCTGTATGAGCGTTCCGATGCCAGCAGCCGCGCCCTGGAGGGCCTGGCCGAGGCCACCGGCTGGCTGCGCGGCGACGGTCCCACCGACCTGGTGCTGCACGAGCACGACTGGCGGCTGGGCCTGAACATTGCCGAAGGCCACAAGACCGGCTTTTACCTGGACCAGCGCGACAGCCGCAAGAAGTTCGCCGACTACACCCGGCGCCTGGGCTTTCAGCGCGTACTCAACTGCTACTGCTACACCGGCGGCTTCACGGTGGCGGCGCTGGCCGGCGGTGCGGCGCACGTCACGTCCATTGACTCCTCCGGCCCGGCCATTGAAAAAGCGGCGGCCAATGTGGCCCTGAACGGCTTTGACGCCGCCCGCGCCACCTTCCTGGATGCCGATGTGAACGCCTCGCTGCGCCAGTTCCTGGACCAGGGCAAGACTTTTGATGCCATCGTGCTGGATCCGCCGAAATTTGCGCCCACGGTGGCGCATGCCGAGCGGGCGGCACGCGCCTACAAGGATATCAACCGCCTGGCCCTGAAGCTGCTGGAGCCCGGCGGCGTGCTGTTTACCTATTCCTGCTCGGGCGGTATCAGCGCCGACCTGTTCCACAAGATCGTGGCCGGTGCCGGCTCGGACGCCGGGGTGGACGGCTTCATCACCGAGCGCATGGGCGGCGCCCCGGACCACCCCATGACGATTGCCTTTCCCGAAGGTGAATACCTCAAGGGACTGGTGGTGATGCGCAAATAGCCGGACCCGGTGCAAACCGGGATTGCGCCGTGGTCTTGGCAGACCGCTACACTCCCCACCTGCTGAATTTTGGATTCCACAATGAGCCTTATCCCCGCCACCATCCTCACGGGCTTTCTCGGTTCCGGCAAGACCACCCTGCTCAAGCGGGTGCTGGAAGAAGCCCATGGCCAGAAAATCGCCGTCATCGAGAACGAGTTCGGCGAGGAAAACATCGACAACGACATCTTGGTGAGCGACACCAACGAGCAGATCATCCAGATGAGCAATGGCTGCATCTGCTGCACCATCCGCGAGGACCTGCGCGCCACGCTGCAGCTGCTGGCAGCCAAGAAACGCAAGGGCCTGCTGGATTTTGAGCGCGTGGTGATCGAGACCACCGGCCTGGCCGACCCCGGTCCGGTGGCGCAGACCTTTTTCATGGACGACGAAATTGCCGAAAGCTTCCTGCTGGACTCCATCCTGACGCTGGTGGATGCCAAGCACGCCCCGCAGCAGCTCGACGACCGCCAGGAAGCGCGCCGCCAGGTCGGCTTTGCCGACCAGATCTTCATCAGCAAATCGGAACTGGTGTCGGCCGACGAACTGGACGCGTTGCAGCACCGCCTCAAGCACATGAACCCGCGGGCACCGCAAAAAACGGTGCACTTCGGCGAGGTGGCACTTGGCGAGGTGTTTGACCTGCGCGGCTTCAACCTCAACGCCAAGCTGGACATCGACCCCGACTTTCTCCAGGAAGCGGCGCACGACCACGGGCATGACCACGCCCACCACGACCATGTGCACGGTGAGCACTGCAACCACCCGTCCCATGCGCACGGAGGCGGCCACCACCATCACCACGACGACGACGTCAAGAGCTTCGTGTTCAGGTCCGAGCGCCCGTTTGATCCGGCCAAGCTGGAGGACTTCCTGGGCGCCATCGTCAATATCTATGGCCCGCGCATGCTGCGCTACAAGGGTGTGCTGAACATGAAGGGGACGGACCGCAAGGTCATCTTCCAGGGCGTGCACCAGTTGATGGGCAGCGATCTGGGGCCACAATGGGCCGAAGGCGAGCCACGCTGCAGCAAAATGGTATTCATCGGCATTGACCTGCCCCAGGACATCTTGTTGCAGGGCATGGAGCAATCGCTGGTCTGAACGCCAAATGATTGTCTCGCTTTTGCAACTGTTAGGTTTTCCCAAGGCGAAGCCTGTACACTCGCGCGCCGGAGAAACCCCACCAAAGAAGCCTTCCAAGGCCCGTGGTGGAACAGCAGCCCCCACCGATCATGCGCAGGCCAGCCCTGCCAGGAGACAAGAAGTGATAGCTAAATCTGGAAAAGACAGCAAGGCCAAAACAAGCAAAAGCAAGGCGGCCGCCAAGCCGACCGCAAAACCTGCTGTCAAGAGCGCCAAACCTGCGGCCAAAACGGTGAAGCCGGCGGCCAAGCCGGTTGCCAAGGCGAAGACTGTGGTCAAGGCCAAGCCGGTAGCCAAGGTGCCGGCGAAGAAAACCGTCGCCAAACCGGTGACCAAAGTGGTGGCCAAGACTGTATCCAAGGGAGTTTCCGGAAAAACAACGCAACCGGCAAGCAAGGCAGCGGCCAAGCCCGCTGCCAAGGTGCCGGCGAAGAAAACCGTCGCCAAACCGGTGGCCAAGCCCGCCGCCAAATCGGCGACCAAAGTGGTGGCCAAGCCGGCCGCCAAAGCCAAAGCCAAATCCCCTGTCATTCCCGTCGCAAAACCGGCCGTCAAGCCGCCGGTCAAACCGACCCCCACTGCTGCGGCAGCGAAAGAGAAGAAACCCATGTCTGTGTCCCCTCCCGTTACCAAAGTGTCGCCGGCGCCTGCCGCTCCTGCGCCGGTAGCTGCTCCCGCCAAAGCCGGCCGGCCTTCGTCGCGCCTGGCCCAGTTGACTGTTCCGTCCATGGCGCAGACGGTGGCCTCCACCGCGGCCAAGGCCAGCTACAGCCAGTCGAGCCCGTCGCCCGTCATCGTTCCGGTGCTGCCCTCGGCGGTCAAGAAAGACCCCAAGCTCGCCAACAACTGGAAGACCAAGCCGGTTGCCGAGCTGACGGATGCCGAACTGATGGCCATGCCCGACTCCGAGTACATGAACGAAGTTCAGCTGGCGGCGTTCCGGTTGAAGCTGGCGAGTCTCAAGCGCGACATCCTCAGCAATGCCGGCGAAACCACGGAACACCTGCGCGAGGACACCTCGGTGGTGCCGGACCCGGCCGACCGCGCCACCATCGAAGAAGAGCATGCCCTGGAGTTGCGCACCCGCGACCGCGAGCGCAAGCTGCTCAAGAAGATCGAACAGTCCATCGCACGCATCGATGCCGGAGACTACGGTTACTGCGATGAAACCGGCGAAGCCATTGGTGTGGGCCGGTTGCTGGCGCGCCCCACGGCGACCCTGTCCCTGGAGGCGCAGCAGCGTCGCGAACTGAAGCAGAAGATGTTTGGTGATTGATTTCGCGCGTGTAATTGCGGCGCACATTTGGTAAGCTGTTTCCATGGCCACCAAAGACGATCGCCCGGGTCTGCTGTCGAAGATGGCGATGTTTGTTCGCAACCCGACCAAGGACTGGTCGGAGTTGGAACGGCTTGAGCCTGAGCAGGAAAGCGGCTACGACAAGCAGGCGCTCAAGGCAATGATTGAGCGCAAGCGGCAAAACGATTTTGTCCGCAAGCGGGAGTTTGACCAGCTGCGCAAGTTGCGCAGCCGCGATGCGGCTGCCGTGAGCGGCGTGGCACGGCCATCGGTGTTCCAGTCCAGCCTGACCACCGACCAGGACGGGCGCGCCGTGACGCTGAAGAAAATCGATGAGATCGAGGCCCAGATGTCCCGGCAGTGGTGGAAAGGCAAGCAGGAAGCAGCCGCCACCACCCAGAACGCGGGCCTGGTCGCCGACGGCCAGCCGCCCATTGACTTCCTCCTGCAAACCGTTCCCCCGGACCCCACGACGCTGTCCTCGGCCGGCTCGCAGAGCTACTCTGCCACCATGCCGTCGAATCTGGGGTTCTCCGGCTCGCAATCGGGTTCCGCGGAGTTTGTGCCCACCCAGATGGGGGCCGGCATGCCCCCTCCGGTGTCAACCCATGTGCCGCTGACGCGCGGGTCCGTGCCGGCGGCCGCCGCGTTGCCAGCGGCCAGCGTGCCGGGGGCGGGTTTCGCGCCGTCACCGTCGGATTTTTCCACCTCCGGGCTGTTTGCCATGGAGACCTCCGACAGTATGGCGACCGATCCGGATCTGGAAGAAGCAGCGATCCGCTTTGCCAATGGGGACGATGCCGGCGCCGAAAACGGCCTGCTGGACGCATTGCGGGGCGACATCGCCCTGCCAGACGCTGCGTTCTCCTGGGCGGCGGCCTTGCTGGACCTGTACCGCGCCACCCACAACCACGCCGGGTTTGACCGGGCCGTGAAGGAGTTTGCGATTTATTTCGACAATGTGGTTCCGGTCTGGGCGCCCATTGGTGATGCGCGCGGCGCGGACGGGGGCGTGGCGCCGCCGGTGCCGGCGGTGGGTGTTGCCGCTGCGGCTTCCTATCCGGACAGCGATGCCATTTGGGAAAGCCCTTCGGAACTGACGGCGCAGGCCATGGAGAACCTGCGCGAGGCCATGGCGGCCAACCCCATGCCGTGGCATCTCGGCTGGTCGCGGCTGGTGCGCATCACGCCGGGCGCCATGCCCTTGCTGGCGGGCCTCTTCAGCAGCCTGTGCGACGAGCCGGTGGTTCTGCGTTTCAGCGGCATGGACCGTCTGGTGCAGGCCTTGCGCGCGATGATGCCCTCCGGCGACCGCAGCGTGCCACCTGCCTGGTGGGCGGTCCGCCTGAACGTGCTGCGCACCATGCAGCTGCAGGACGAATTCGAGCTGGTGGCGCTGGACTACTGTGTGACCTATGAAGTGTCGCCACCGGCGTGGGAAAAAGCCCGCTGCCAGTTTGCCGATGTGGCCGCAGTCAATACCGCGCCCATGCGCGTCGAGACAGGGGATTGGGGAACCGGCTTCAACCTGGAGCCGACGGCCCCCATGGGGCTGGAGGCCGGTACGGCCAGCACCCGCAAGCTGCGGGGCCTGGTGCAGGGAGATGCCACGCAAGCGCTGGCCGGCTTGGACGAGGGGGGGCGCCGCCCGGGGGACCGCATCATCGTGGCCTGCGACGAACTGGTTCGTGTGGACTTTTCTGCGGCGGGCAGCATACTCAACTGGGTGGCCATGCGCCAGTCGGAGGGGTGCCATGTCCAGTTCCGCGATGTGCACCGGCTGGTGGCGGCCTTTTTCAACGTCATCGGCATCAGTGAGCACGCACGGGTGGTCCCACGGTCCCTGTAGTTGCACGGATTTTTGCCGATGGCAACGCGGTATATGACTCTTGTATTTCGGGAATCTGCCCGAACCTAGGAACTTATGGATGCATTTCACGGCACGACCATCATCAGCGTGCGTCGTAAAACCCCGCAGGGGTATTCGGTGGCCATCGGCGGCGACGGCCAGGTGACCCTGGGCAATATTGTGGTCAAGGGCACGGCCCGCAAGGTGCGCAAGCTTCACCACGGCAAGGTGCTGGCAGGTTTTGCCGGTGCGACGGCGGACGCCTTCACCCTGTTTGAGCGCTTTGAAGCCAAGCTGGAGAAGCACCAGGGCCACTTGGTGCGTGCCGCCATCGAGTTGACCAAGGACTGGCGCACCGACCGAGTACTGCGCCGCCTGGAAGCCATGCTGGCCGTGGCGGACCGTGACGCGTCCCTCATCATCACCGGCAACGGAGATGTGCTGGAGCCGGAAAATGGCATTGTCACCATCGGATCGGGCGGCGCGTACGCGCAGGCGGCGGCCGTGGCCCTGCTCAACCACACGGAGCTGACGGCGGCCGATGTCGTCAAGCGCTCGCTGGAAATTGCGGGTGAGTTGTGCATCTACACCAACATGCAGCACACGATCGAAACACTGGATTGAACACCGACATGACACCGCAGGATATCGTCGCCGAGCTCGACAAACACATCGTGGGCCAAAGCCAGGCCAAGCGGGCGGTGGCCATCGCCCTGCGCAACCGCTGGCGCCGCCAGCAGGTCGAGGTCGGCTTGCGGGCGGAAATCACACCCAAGAATATTCTGATGATCGGCCCCACCGGCGTCGGAAAAACCGAGATTGCCCGCCGCCTGGCCCGCCTGGCCGATGCGCCGTTCATCAAGGTGGAGGCCACCAAGTTCACCGAGGTGGGGTATGTCGGCAAGGATGTGGATGCCATCATCCGGGACCTGGCCGACATCGCAGTCAAGCAGACGCGTGAGGCCGAAAAGAAGAAAGTGCGTGCCCGCGCGGAAGATGCGGCCGAGGACCGCATTCTGGACATTCTGATCCCGCCGCCCCGCACCGAGTTCGGTGTCACATCCGCCACCGATACGCCGGAGAGCACCGCGCGCCAGACCTTTCGCAAGAAATTGCGGGAAGGTCAGCTGGCCGAGCGCGAAATCGAGATCGATGTGGCGCAGGCCATGCCCCAGCTGGAGGTCATGGGTCCGCCCGGCATGGAAGAGATGACGGAGCAGCTGCGGGGCATGTTTGGCCAGCTGGGACAGCAGAAGAAGCAGACGCGCAAGCTGAAGATCAGCGAGGCGCACAAGTTGCTGGTCGACGAGGAAGCCGCCAAGCTGGTGAATGAAGACGACATCAAGACCCAGGCGCTGCATCTGCTGGAGCAAAACGGCATTGTCTTCATCGACGAAATTGACAAGGTCACCTCGCGCAGCGAGGGCAGTGGTGCCGAGGTGTCCCGCCAGGGCGTTCAGCGCGATCTGCTGCCCCTGGTGGAAGGAACGACGGTGTCCACCAAATACGGCGTCGTCAAGACGGACCACATCCTGTTTGTCGCCTCGGGCGCCTTTCACCTGAGCAAGCCCAGCGACCTGATTCCCGAGTTGCAGGGGCGCTTTCCCATCCGGGTGGAGTTGCAGTCGCTGTCGGTGGATGACTTCGAAGCCATCCTGATGCAGACCCACGCCTCGCTGGTCAAACAGTACCAGGCCTTGCTGGCCACCGAACAGGTGACCCTGGAGTTCACTCCGGACGGCATCACGCGGTTGGCGCAGATTGCATTCGAAGTCAATGAGCGCACCGAGAACATTGGTGCGCGCCGTCTGGCCACCGTCATGGAGCGGCTGCTCGACGACGTGAGTTTTGATGCCGCCGCGCTGGCGGGCCAAACCGTGCGGATCGACGCGCCGTATGTGGATGCGCGGCTGGGGGAACTCAGCCAGAACGAGGATCTCTCCCGTTACATTTTGTAAACGCGTGCCGGCCAGGGCGCCTGACGTGCTTCAAGCGTTACTTTCATTGCCGGCGCTAAGTGCTTAATTTAGAACGTTTTTTGCTGTCCATTTGACTTCAGAATCGTCTCTAAGTCCTTGATTTCATTGGAAAAATTTCTCGCAAGCCCCCTTGCAAGCTGCACATTTGCTGATACAGTGCAAAAAAGTGCAATTTAGTGGTGAAAAGTGTCTCTGCGTAGGCCTTTTCATGTGGACGTGCAAAAAAAGGGTGGTCTGCGGTGTTTCAAGGGGCTTCGTCTCTCAGTCTCGATGCGAAGGGAAGGCTTAGTGTGCCGACCCGGCACCGTGACGTCCTGAGCGCCACTGCCGCCGGTCAACTCACCATCACCAAACACCCGCACGGCTGTCTCATGGTGTTTCCGCGCCCCGAGTGGGAAAAGTTCCGCGAGCGCATTGCCGCACTGCCGATGTCGGCCCAGTGGTGGAAGCGCATTTTTCTCGGCAATGCCATGGATGTGGAAATGGATGCCACGGGGCGCGTGCTGGTCTCCCCGGAGTTGCGCGAGGCCGCCGGCATTGCCAAAGACACCATGCTGCTGGGCATGGGGAACCACTTCGAGCTGTGGGACAAGGCCACCTACGATGCCCAGGAAGCGAAGGCCATGCAGGGCGAAATGCCCGATGTCTTCAAGGACTTTTCCTTTTAGGACGCGGCGGTGGAAACTCCATGGACCCACTCCACCGTATTGTTGAACGAAGCTGTCGATGCGTTGTTCAACAATGAGCCGGACGCCGAGCACTCTGCTGCGGACGGCACTTATGTCGACGCCACGTTTGGCCGCGGCGGACATTCCCGTCTCATCCTCTCCCGTCTGTCGCCCCTGGGGCGTCTGATTGCCTTTGACCGGGACCCGGATGCCGTCGCCGTGGCCAATGCCATTGACGACGAACGGTTCTCCATCCGCCACGCATCGTTTTCGCACCTCAACGAACTGCCCGGCAACAGCGTGGCCGGCGTGCTGATGGATCTGGGCGTGAGTTCGCCCCAGATCGACAACCCGGTGCGGGGTTTCAGTTTCCGTTTCGAAGGTCCGCTGGACATGCGGATGGATACCACGCAGGGGGAGAGTGTGGCCCAGTGGCTGGCGACGGCCGAGACAGATCAGATCGCGGAGGTGATACGTGAATATGGTGAAGAACGGTTTGCTGGCCCCATTGCAAAGGCGATTGTTGCTCGCCGACAGGAACGGGGCCCAATTTCAACCACCACTGAGCTGGCCCAGCTCGTGGCTGACACGGTCAAAACCCGCGAGCCGGGCCAGAACCCTGCAACGCGCACATTTCAGGCTTTTCGGATTTTCATCAACGCCGAGCTTGAAGAGCTGCAACAAGCGCTAGAAACCAGTCTGGATGTGCTGCAGCCCGGCGGGCGCCTTGTCGTCATCAGCTTCCATTCGCTGGAGGACCGGATCGTCAAGCAGTTCATTGCCAAGCACTCGCGCGATGCGTACGACCGGCGGGCGCCGTTTGCCCTGCCCAAGGTCATGAAGCTCAAGGCCCTGGATCGCATCAAGCCCAGCGCGGATGAAGTGGACGGCAATGCCCGTTCCCGCAGCGCCATCATGCGTGTGGCGCAGAGGACCACGGCATGATCCGCCTCAACCTGGTGCTGCTGCTGGCCGTGCTGGCCAGCGCCTTCTATCTGGTCAATGTCCAGTACGAATCGCGTCGCTTGTTTGCGGAACTGGACAAGGCCCACACCGAGGCCCGGCGCCTGGATGTGGAGCGTGAGCGTCTGCAGGTGGAAAAGCGGGCCCAGGCCACGCCGGCACGCGTGGAGCGGCTGGCGCGCGAGAAGCTGGAAATGCGCCAGGCCACGCCGGGTATCACCACCTACGTGACGTATTCCGCGCCGCCTGCGTCCCAGGCGGCGCCGCCGGTCCCGTCGGGAGACGCCGTGGCCAGGGGGGCCAGCCCGTGAGCCGCAGCATCCAATACACCTCCAGCCCCTTGCTGGCCAGCCGCACTCCGGTCTGGCGCAGCAAGTTTGTCGTTGGGGCCATCGCCTTTGCATTCTGCGGTCTGGCGGCGCGCGCCGCCTATATCCAGGTGCTGGGCAATGATTTTTTCCAGCGCCAGGGTGAGGTGCGGTTTGCGCGCACTCTGGAGCTGCCGGCCAACCGGGGGCGCATCCTTGATCGCAACGGTCTGATCCTGGCGTCCAGCGTGCCTTCGCCCAGCATCTGGGCGATTCCGGAAGACGTGGACATCGACAAGGCCCAGCTGCAAAGCCTGGCCCGGTTGCTGGAGATGCCCGCTGGCGAGTTGTCCCGGAAGCTGGAGAACGAAGACAAGACCTTCGTGTGGCTGAAGCGCCAGGTGGACGAGTCGGTGGCACGCCAGATTGCAGCGCTCAATATCAAGGGCATTTACCAGCGCAAGGAATACCGGCGCGAGTACCCAGAGGGCGAGTCCGCGGTGCACGTCGTGGGCTTCACCAACGTGGAAGACCACGGGCAGGAGGGGGTGGAGCTGGCCTTCAACAAGGAGCTGGCCGGACGCAACGGATCGCGCCGCGTGATCAAGGACCGCCTGGGCCGCGTGGTGGAAGACGTGGGCGACCAGATTCCTCCGGTGGAAGGCAAGGACCTTCAGCTCAGCATCGACAGCAAGGTGCAGTTCTTCGCCTACCAGAAATTGCGCGAAGCCGTGCTCGACAACAAGGCCAAGGCCGGCAGCGTGGTGGTGCTCGACGCCATCAGTGGCGAAGTCCTGGCGCTGACCAACTACCCCAGCTACAACCCCAGCAAGCGGCGCAACCTCAGCGGTGAGCAGCTGCGCAACCGGGCATTGACCGATACCTTCGAGCCCGGTTCCGTGATGAAACCCTTCACCATCGGGCTGGGGCTGGAGACTGGGCGTGTCACGCCCAACACCATCATCGACACCGGCAACGGCCATCTCACCATCACCGGTTCCACCATTTCCGACTCCCACCCCAACGGCGTGTTGACGGTGGAGGGGGTGATCCAGAAGTCGAGCAACGTGGGCACGACCAAGATCGCCATGCAGATGCAGCCGCGCGAAATGTGGGAGCTGTTCACCCAGGCCGGTTTCGGGCAAAAGCCCCAGATCAGTTTCCCCGGCGTGGTGTCGGGCCGGCTGCGCCCCTACAAGACCTGGCGGCCCATCGAGCAGGCCACTATGTCGTACGGCTACGGCCTGTCAGCTTCGTTGTTCCAGATGGCCCGTTCCTACACCGTGTTCTCGCACGATGGCGAGATCATTCCGGCCACGCTGCTGCGCAATACCGAACCCGCCGTGGGGGTCCCGGTGCTGTCGGCGCGCACCGCCCGACAGGTGCGCAAGATGCTGCAAATGGCGGCAGGCCCCGGGGGTACCGGGCAAAAGGCGCAGACCATTGGCTATTCGGTCGGTGGCAAATCGGGTACCGCCTACAAGCAAATCGGTAAGGGTTATGGAAGCGACAAGAACCGCAAGTACCGCGGCTGGTTTGTGGGCATGGCCCCGATTGACAGCCCCCGCATTGTGGTGGCCGTGATGATCGATGAGCCCAGCGCCGGCAAGTACTTTGGCGGGGATGTGGCAGCGCCGGTTTTCAGTGAAACCGTGCAGCAGACCTTGCGCATTCTGGGTGTGCAGCCCGACATGGCCGTGCGACCGCAGATCGTCTCGCAGGTTGTGGAGGAGAGCTTCTGATGGTGCTGCTCCAAACGCCCGCCCAGGCCGCGCAATGGTTGCGCCAGCGCGTCACGGGCACCTTGCGCTCCGACAGCCGCCAGCTGGCGCCGGGCGACGGCTTCATTGCCTGGCCGGGTGCCGCGGTGGATGCGCGCCAGTTCGTGGCCGGAGCCCTGCAGCGGGGGGCGGCGGCCTGCCTGGTGGAAAGTGACGGTCTGGCCCCCTTTGGCCTGACCGATGAACGCATTGGCAGCTATGCCGGCCTCAAATCCGACACCGGAGCCATTGCCGCCGAGTTCTTTGCGCACCCCTCCCGCCAGTTGGCCGTGGTGGCGGTCACGGGAACGAACGGCAAGACCTCCACGGCCTGGTGGCTGGCACAGGCTTTGTCGGCCTTGCCGGCGGCGCAGGCCCTGCCATGCGGGGTGATCGGTACCCTGGGTGTGGGGCGTCCGCCGGCCGCGGACCAGGATGCGAAGGATGCGGCCGTCATCTCCACCGGCCTGACCACGCCGGACCCGGTGCTGCTGCAGCGAACCTTGCGCCAGTTCGTGGACGACGGACTGCGGGCCTGTGCCATGGAGGCGTCCTCCATCGGTGTCGCAGAGCGCCGGCTGGATGGCACGCAGATCCGCGTTGCAGTGTTCACCAATTTGACGCAGGACCATCTGGATTACCACGGCACCATGGAGGCCTACTGGCAAGCCAAATGCCAGCTGTTCGCCTGGACGGGCCTGGCCAGCGCCGTGGTCAACCTGGACGACGTCCGGGGGCTGGAGCTGGCGCAATCGCTGGCGGGCACCGCGCTGGATATATGGACCGTTTCCTGCCAGCGCCCGGCTCGTCTGCAGGCGCGCCACATCGCATACGACGCGCAGGGCCTGCGCTTTGACGTGGTGGAGGGAGAGCACACCGAGGTGCTGCACACGCGCATGATCGGGACCTACAACGTTTCCAATCTGCTGGGGGTGCTGGCGGCCATGCGCAGCCTGGGCGTGCCGCTGGCCGCCGCCGTGCAGGCCTGCGCGGCCCTGCATCCCGTACCGGGCCGCATGGAGTGCCTGGGGGAAGCCGGCGAGCCGTTGGTGGCCGTGGACTACGCCCATACCCCGGACGCGCTGGGTCATGCCCTGGCGGCCTTGCGGCCGCTCGCGGCGCAACGTGGCGGCCGCCTGTGGTGCGTGTTTGGCTGCGGTGGTGACCGTGATGCCTCCAAGCGCCCTCTGATGGGCGCCATTGCTGCACAGAATGCGGACCAGGTGGTGGTGACCAGCGACAACCCCCGCAGCGAGAAGCCGGAAATCATCCTGGCGCAGATTCTGCTGGGGCTGCCGCAGGACCACGCCGTGGAAGTGCAGGTAGACCGGGCGCTTGCCATTGCGGACGCCGTGGCGCGGGCGCAGGCGCAGGACGTCATCCTGCTGGCCGGCAAAGGACATGAGGACACGCAGGAGATTGCGGGCGTCAAGTATCCCTTTTCCGATCGCAGCCACGCCGAGCAGGCCCTGCGCCAGCGGCGCCAGCGCGGGCCGGAGGTGCAGCCATGAAGCCCATGATGTCCCTTGCCCAGGCAGCGCAGTGGCTGCGCGGTGCCCGTCTTGTTGGCGAAGGTGCGACGCCGGTGGTGCGGGTGCACACCGATACCCGTACGATAGAGCCCGGCGACCTGTTCGTGGCGCTCAAGGGCGAGCGCTACGATGCGAACGATTTCCTGCAGGAGGCGCAACAGCGGGGCGCAGCCGCAGTGCTGTGCCACGCCGGCGCCAGCCAGCGGGTGCCGGGGCTGCCGTGCATCGAGGTGGCGGACACCCGGGTGGCGCTGGGTGAACTGGCGGCCGCCTGGCGCGCGCAGTTCTCCCTGCCCCTGATTGCCGTGACCGGCAGCAACGGCAAGACCACGGTGACCCAGATGCTGGCGTCCATCCTGGCGGCCTTCCAGCCGCAGGACGGCGCGCTGGCAACACGCGGCAACCTGAACAACGACATCGGTGTGCCCCTGACACTGCTGCGCTTGCGGGCGCACCACCGGATCGCCGTGGTCGAGCTCGGCATGAACCATGCGGGCGAGATTGCGACCCTGGCGGGCATGGCGCAACCCACGGTTGCGCTGGTCAACAATGCGCAGCGGGAGCACCTGGAGTTCATGCAGACGGTGCAGGCCGTGGCGCAGGAGAACGGCTCGGTCATCACGGCCCTGGGCGCCCAGGGCGTGGCGGTCTTTCCTTCGGACGACACCTACACGGCCCTGTGGCAGAACCTGGCTGGCCCGCGCCGCGTGGCACGGTTTGCCCTGGCACCGGCACAGCAACCCCAGGACATTGGCTGTGTGGATGCGCAATGGGTGGACGGCGCCTGGCGGGTCCACGCGCGCGGGCTGGAGGCCGACCTGCACTACCGCCTGGCCATTGCCGGCAAGCACAACGTCAAGAATTCATTGGCCGCCGCGGCCTGCGCCCTGGCTGCCGGTGTGCCGCCTGATGCGGTGACCCGCGGCTTGGAAGCCTTCGTGCCCGTCAAGGGCCGCTCGCGCGCGCTGGCCGTGGAGGTGCAGGGCCGTGTCTGCACGCTGGTGGATGACACCTACAACGCCAACCCGGACTCCGTGCGCGCCGCCATTGACGTGCTGGCCGGCCTGCCCGGCCCGCGTCTGCTGGTGCTGGGCGACATGGGGGAGGTCGGGCAGGAAGGCCCGCAATTCCATGCCGAAGCCGGCCGCTATGCCCAGTCCGCAGGCATTGAAAAAATGTTGACGCTGGGGGTTCTGGCGCAGAGCGCCGCCCAGGCCTGCGCGGGTGCACGCCATTGCGATTCGATCGAAGACCTGAACGCCGCCGTGCTGGCTGCCCTGCCCGGCGTGGGCAGCGTGCTGGTCAAAGGTTCCCGGTTCATGCGCATGGAGCGGGTCGTGGAAGCCATCGTGTCCAGCGTTCCCGCGTCGCAGGAGTCCCGCCATGCCCACTGATTGCCCATTTGGAGAAGTCCCATGTTGTTGAGCCTGGCCCAATGGCTGCAAACCCTGTCGCCCGAGTTCGGTTTTTTCCGGGTGTTCCAGTACCTGACGTTTCGCGCCGTCATGGCGGCGCTGACGGCCCTGGTGATCGGCCTGGCTGCGGGACCGTACGTGATCCGGCGCCTGCGCGAACTCAAGATCGGCCAGCCGGTGCGCGGTTACGGCATGGAAACGCATCTGCAGAAAAGCGGCACCCCCACCATGGGTGGCGTGCTGATTTTGCTGGCGATTGCGGTGTCCACCCTGCTGTGGGCCGACCTGGGCAACCGCTTTGTCTGGATCGTGCTGCTGGTGACGCTGGGCTTTGGCGCCATTGGCTGGGTGGATGACTGGCGCAAGGTGGTGCACAAGGACCCGGAAGGTATGCGCTCGCGCGAGAAGTATTTCTGGCAGTCCGTCATCGGCCTGCTTGCGGCGCTGTATCTGGTGTTCAGCATCTCCGAAAGCTCTAACCTGCGGGTGCTGGAGCTGTTCTTCAACTGGGTGCGCTCGGGGTTTGACGTCAATCTGCCGCCCAAGGCCGGCCTGCTGCTGCCCTTCATCAAGGAGGTGAGCTACCCCCTGGGCGTGCTGGGTTTTGTCATCCTGACCTACCTGGTCATCGTCGGCTCCAGCAACGCCGTCAACCTGACCGATGGCCTGGATGGCCTGGCCATCATGCCGGTGGTGATGGTGGGTTCTGCGCTGGGCGTGTTTGCCTACGTCACCGGCAGCGCCGTGTATTCCCGGTACCTGTTCTTCCCGCTGATTCCGGGATCGGGCGAACTGATGATTTTCTGTGCCGCCATGGCCGGCTCCGGTCTGGCCTTTCTGTGGTTCAACACCCATCCGGCGCAGGTGTTCATGGGGGATGTGGGTGCCCTGGCCCTGGGTGCGGCACTGGGCACCATTGCCGTCATCGTGCGCCAGGAAATCGTGCTCGCCATCATGGGTGGCGTGTTTGTGGTCGAAGCCCTGTCGGTGATGCTGCAGGTGACCTACTTCAAGTACACCAAGAAGAAATTCGGAGAGGGGCGCCGCCTGCTGAAGATGGCACCGCTGCACCACCATTTCGAGAAGGCCGGCTGGAAGGAAACCCAGGTGGTCGTGCGTTTCTGGATCATCACCATGCTGCTGTGCCTGGTGGGCCTGTCCACCCTGAAATTACGATGAATCCCTACGAACCGCCCACTCCCGACGACCTGCCCGCGGTGCCTCCGGTAGACGCCGGGGCAGACCTGCCTGCGCAGGAGTCGCAGCCCGGCGCACCTGCGCCGCAGGCCGAGGAGTCGTTTGCCGCGGTGGAGCAGAAAACCGCGGCACCCGCGACAACGGTGCGGGCCTTGCCGACCACCCTGACCGCCGCGCGCGATGCCGCCGAATTCGTGGCGCAGGTCTTTGCCGAGACCCTGGCCGACAAGGCCGTGCCCGGGCAGACGGCGTCCGAACCGCAGACCGTGCAGGACGCGGCAGAACACGTGGCGGAGCCGGCCGTGGCGGGCGCGCAGGCGCCCTTGCAACCGCTGCTGGGGCGAAACGTCCTGATCCTGGGGCTGGGGGCCTCGGGTCTGGCCATGGCGCGCTGGTGCGTGCGCACGGGTGCGGCCCACGTGACGGTGGCCGACACGCGCGCTGCGCCGCCCCAGTTGGCGGTGCTGCAGCAGGAACTGCCGCAGGTGCGTTTCGTGGCCGGCGATTTCAATGCGGCGCTGGTCGAGGGCCAGAACCTGCAGGCGGTGTACCGCTCCCCCGGCCTCAGCCCGGAAACGGTGGCGCCGGTTCTGGCCGCGGCGCAGGCCAGCCAGATCACCACCGGTGGCGAGCTGAGCCTGTATGCCATGGCGCTGGAGGCCCTGCGCGAAACCCGCGCCTACACACCGGCGGTGCTCGCCATCACCGGCACCAACGGCAAGACCACGGTCACCTCCCTCACCGGCCAGCTGATGGCCCATGCCGGCAAGACCGTGGCGGTGGCCGGCAACATCGGTCCCACTTTGCTGGACACGCTGGCGGGGCACCTGGATGCGCAGACCCTGCCGCAGGTGTGGGTGTTGGAGCTGTCGAGCTTCCAGCTGGATGCCGCGGATCGCTTCGAGCCCACGGCGGCCGTAGTGCTCAACCTCACCCAGGATCACCTGGACTGGCATGGCAGCATGCAGGCCTACGCCCAGGCCAAGGCCCGCATCTTTGGTCAGCACGCGCTGATGGTGCTCAACCGCGACGACGCCGCCGTGATGGCCATGCTGCCCGAGCCGGTTCGCGTCAAGCTGCAGCGCCCGCAGGTGCGTGCCCACATCACCTTTGGCTGCGACATGCCCCGGCGCCCCGGCGACTTCGGCCTGGAGGAAGTCAATGGCATGGTGTGGCTGGTGCGCGCACTGGAAGCCGACGAAACCCGCAAGAAGCGCAAGGACGACGAGGAAGAGTTGCACATCCAGCGCCTGATGCCCGCCGACGCGCTGCGCATCCGTGGGCGCCACAACGCCAGCAATGCCCTGGCGGCCCTGGCGCTGTGCGCCGCGGCCGGGTGCACGCTGGCGCCACTCCTGTATGGCTTGCGCGAGTACCGGGGCGAACCCCACCGTGTGGAGCCGGTGGGCATCCTCAACGGTGTGGAGTTCTTCGATGACAGCAAGGGCACCAATGTGGGGGCCACCGCCGCTGCGCTGCAGGGCCTGGGAGCCGACCGCAAGGTGGTCGTCATTCTGGGTGGGGAAGGCAAGGGGCAGGACTTTTCGCCGCTGGCCGCGCCGGTTGCCCGCTACGTGCGCGCCGTGGTGCTCATCGGGCGTGACGCGCCCTTGATCCGCCAGGCGCTGGAGCAGACCGGGGTTCCCCTGGCGGACGCCGAGTCCATGGAAGCGGCGGTGGCGCTGGCCAACCAGCGGGCCCACGCGGGCGACGCGGTGCTGATGTCGCCGGCCTGTGCCAGTTTTGACATGTTTGACGACTACGCGCACCGTGCCCGTGTGTTCTGCGCCGCGGTGCAGGAGCTGGCACGGTCGACCGGCGTGGACCTGGAGGGCGGTGCATGAGCGCCTGGGGCTCCTCCCTGAAAGGCTGGTTTGCGGCGCGCGTGGCGCCGGCGGCCTCCGCCCTGCCGGTGCGTCTGGGGGGGCGGGGCTCGTTCTCGTCCACCACCGCCGTGGCGCCGGTGCGCGGGTTTGACCAGCCGCTGGTCTGGGTGGTGGCGGCGTTGCTGCTGTGGGGCTCGGTGATGGTGTATTCGGCCTCCATTGCCATGCCCGAAAACCCGCGCTTCGCCAACTACACCCACGCGCATTTCCTGGTGCGCCACATGGCCTCGATTGCCGTGGCATTTGTGGCGGCGCTGATCGCCTTCCAGATTCCCATCCAGGCCTGGGAGAAGGCTGCGCCCTGGCTGTTTGTGGTCTCTCTGGCGCTGCTCATCCTGGTGCTGGTGCCTTTCATCGGCAAGGGTGTCAATGGTGCCCGGCGCTGGATTGCTTTGGGCATCCTGAATTTCCAGCCCTCCGAGCTGGCCAAGTTCGCCGTGCTGCTGTACGCCGCCGATTACATGGTGCGCAAGATGGAGGTCAAGGAGCGGTTTTTCCGCGCCGTTCTGCCCATGGGTGTGGCGGTCGCCATTGTCGGCACGCTGCTGCTGGCGGAGCCGGACATGGGCGCCTTCATGGTGATCTCCGTGATCGCCATGGGCATCCTGTTCCTGGGCGGCGTCAATGCCCGCATGTTCTTTCTGATTGCCACGGTGCTGGTGGCCGCCTTCGGGCTCATGATCGCGTTCAACGACTACCGGCGGGCGCGGATTTTTGCCTATCTGGACCCCTGGAGCGAGAACAACGCGCTGGCCAAGGGCTACCAGCTGACCCACTCACTGATCGCCATCGGCCGCGGTGAAATCTTTGGCGTGGGGCTGGGCGGCAGCGTGGAAAAATTGCACTGGCTGCCCGAAGCGCACACCGACTTCTTGCTGGCGGTGATTGGCGAGGAATTCGGGCTGCTGGGCGTGCTGGCGGTGATCGCGCTGTTCCTGTGGCTCACGCGGCGCATGATGCACATCGGGCGCCAGGCCATTGCGCTGGACCGCGTGTTCGCCGGGCTGGTGGCGCAGGGTGTGGGCATCTGGATGGGGTTCCAGTCCTTCATCAACATGGGCGTGAACCTGGGGGCCTTGCCCACCAAGGGCCTGACGCTGCCGCTCATGAGCTACGGCGGCTCGGCCATCCTGATCAACCTGATTTCGATCGCCGTGGTGCTGCGCATCGACTACGAGAACCGACAACTCATGCACGGAGGCCGTGTATGAGCGCGAACATGAACGCCGCCGGGCCGTCCCAAGGCGTGAGGGCCCCCTCGGGGGGCAGTGCAGTACACGCAGTGACAAGCGTGGGGGCGCACAGTCCTTGCGCATTGATCATGGCCGGCGGCACCGGGGGGCACATCTTTCCGGGGCTGGCAGTGGCGCAGGCCCTGCGCGAACGCGGCTGGCGCGTGCACTGGCTGGGTGCACCCGACAGCATGGAAAGCCGACTGGTACCCGCCAAAGGATTCCCGCTGGAGCTGGTGCATTTTTCCGGCGTGCGCGGCAAGGGGCTGCGCACCGTGGTCGCATTGCCGCTGCGCCTGCTGCGGGCCCTGGCGCAAAGCCGGGCGGTGCTGCGCCGGGTCCAACCCGATGTGGTGGTGGGGCTGGGCGGCTACATTACCTTCCCGGCGGGGGTTATGGCGGCGCTGCTGGGCAAACCCCTGGTGCTGCATGAGCAGAATTCGGTGGCCGGCATGGCCAACAAGGTGCTGGCGGTGCTGGCACGCCGTGTGTTCACGGCCTTTCCCAACGTGTTTGCCAAGGGCCAGTGGGTGGGCAACCCCCTGCGGGCGGAATTCCTGCTGCAGCCGGCGCCCGAGCAGCGCTTTGCCGGACGCAGCGGTCCGTTGCGCGTGCTGGTAGTGGGCGGCAGCCTGGGCGCGCGCGCGCTCAACACCGTGGTGCCGCAGGCCCTGGCGCTGATCCCGGCAGACCAGCGTCCGCTGGTGATCCACCAGAGCGGCGAGAAGCAGATCGACGAACTGCGGGCCAACTATGCGGCGGCTGGAATTGCGGTGAGCGTCGCCGGGCCGTCCCAAGACCCGAAGGCCCCCCCGGAGGTCACTATCACCCCCTTCATCGACAACACGGCCCAGGCCTTTGCCGACGCCGACCTGGTGATCTGCCGGGCGGGCGCCAGCACCGTGACGGAGCTGGCGGCCGTCGGTGCCGCGGCGGTGTTTGTGCCTTTTCCCGCAGCGGTGGATGACCACCAGACCCATAACGCCGCCTTCCTGGTGGACCAGGGAGCCGGCTGGCTGTTGCCGCAGACAAGCCTGACGCCCGCGGCCTTGGCCGAATTGCTACAAAAAACAGAGCGATCTGCGCTACTGCAGCGTGGCCTGCAGGCCAAAAAGCTGCAACAAATTCATGCGACGGACGCGGTAGTGTCCGCCTGCGAGGAGCTCGCCCAATGAAACACGCGATCAAACACATCCATTTTGTCGGCGTGGGCGGCTCCGGCATGTCCGGCATTGCCGAGGTGCTGTGCAACCTGGGCTACACCATTTCCGGTTCCGACCTGTCCGACAGCGCGACGCTCAAACGCCTGGCCACGCTGGGCATCCAGACCCATGTGGGCCACGCGGCCGAGCACGTGGCGGGCGCCGACGCGGTGGTCACGTCCACGGCGGTGCAGGCCGACAACCCGGAGGTCATCCGCGCCCGTGCCATGCACATTCCCGTTGTGCCGCGCGCCCTGATGCTGGCCGAGCTGATGCGCCTGAAGCAGGGCATTGCCATTGCCGGCACCCATGGCAAGACCACCACCACCAGCCTGGTGGCCAGCGTGCTGGCCGAGGCCGGTCTGGACCCCACCTTTGTGATTGGCGGACGGCTCAACAGCGCCGGCACCAACGCCCGCCTGGGGCAGGGCGAGCACATCGTGGTGGAGGCGGACGAGTCGGACGCCTCCTTCCTGAACCTGTTGCCGGTGATGGCGGTCGTGACCAACATCGACGCCGACCACATGGAAACCTACGGCCACGACTTCGGCAAGCTGAAGAAGGCGTTCGTGGACTTCCTGCACCGCATGCCGTTTTACGGCACGGCCATCCTGTGCACCGATGACGCCGCCGTGCGGGAGATCTCCGAGCAGGTGACCTGCCCGATTACCAGCTACGGTTTCAACGAAGACGCCCAGGTGCGGGCCGTGGACGTGCGTGCCGTGGGGGGGCAGATGCATTTCACGGTGCAGCGCCGCAACGGCGTGGTGCTGCCCGACCTGGACGTGGTGCTCAACCTGCCGGGTCGGCACAACGTGCTCAATGCGCTGTCGGCCATCGCCGTGGCGGTGGAGCTGAACATCGCCGATGCCGCCGTGGTGAAGGCGCTGGCCGAGTTCCGCGGTGTGGGCCGGCGTTTCCAGCGCTACGGGGATCTGCCGCTGCCCGCCGGCGGCGTGCTCACCGTGATCGACGACTACGGCCACCACCCGGTGGAAATGGCCGCCACGCTGGCGGCCGCGCGCGGGGCCTTCCCGGGGCGCCGCCTGGTGCTGGCGTTCCAGCCCCACCGCTTCACGCGCACCCGCGACTGCTTTGAAGACTTCGTCAAGGTGATCGGCCAGGCTGACTCGGTGCTGCTGGGTGAGGTCTATGCCGCGGGCGAGGCGCCCATCGTGGCCGCCGACGGCCGCTCGCTGGCGCGGGCACTGCGCATTGCCGGCAAGGTGGAGCCGATCTTCGTGGACGACATTGCCGCCATGCCCCAGGCCATCGTGGACAACGCCCGGCCGGGCGACGTGCTGCTGAGCATGGGAGCCGGCTCCATCGGTGCCGTGCCAGCCAAGGTGGTGGAACTGCTACAAAAAAATGAGCTGCCTGCGCAGAAAGGTCAAGGGCTATGAGCCAATTGGATGCAAATTTGAAGGCTGCCGGATCGGCCCCGGGCGTGGGCTCCGTGCTGGGCAAGGTCGCCGTCCTGATGGGCGGCACCTCGGCCGAGCGCGAGGTGTCCCTGATGTCGGGCAACGGCGTGCTCAAGGCGCTGTTGTCCCGCGGGGTGGATGCCCACGCGTTCGACCCGGCCGAGCGGGACCTGGATGCGCTCAAGCGCGAAGGCTTCGCGCGCTGCTTCATTGCCCTGCATGGTCGCCACGGCGAAGACGGCACGGTGCAGGGCGCCCTGGAACTGCTGGGCATTCCCTACACCGGCTCGGGCGTCATGGCGTCGAGCATCTCCATGGACAAGGTCATGACCAAGCGCATCTGGCGCTTTGAAGGCCTGTCCACCCCGGCGTGGAGCCAGGTGCACAGTGGTGCCGAAACCCGTGCGGCGTTTGCCGAGCTGGGCGCGCCCATGATCGTTAAGCCCGCGCGCGAAGGCTCCTCCATCGGCTTTACCAAGGTCATGTCGGTCGACCAGTGCGAGGCCGCGTACGCACTGGCGTCCCAGCACGACCCCATGGTGCTGTGCGAGCAGTTCATTGCCGGCGACGAAGTCACCTGTCCCGTGCTGGGCCCCACCGACCAGCCACGGGCGCTGCCCGTCATCCGCATCGTGGCGCCCGACGGCAACTACGACTACCAGAACAAGTACTTCACCGACACCACGCAGTACCTGGTGCCGGCGGGCCTGCCTGCTGGCGAGGAAGACGCCATTGCGGCCATGGTCTGCAAGGCCTACCAGGTGCTGGGTTGCCGCGGCTGGGCGCGGGCCGACGTGATGATCGACGCGCGGACCCGCAAGCCCTACCTGCTGGAAATCAACACCTCGCCCGGCATGACCGGGCACTCGCTGGTGCCCATGTCGGCCCGGGCAGCCGGCATCAGCTACGAAGACCTGTGCGTGCAGTTGCTGCAGCACACCGACCTGGATGGAGGTGCCCGCGCATGAACCGTGCCGAGGCGATGCCGCTGGATGTCAAGCTGATGAACATGACCGCAGCGATCCTGTTGCTGACGTTTGCCGTCTTTGGCGCCGTCGCCCTGGCCCGCTGGGTTGCGCGCATGCCGGTCTTTGACATCCGCAGCATTACCGTCAGCGGGGATGTCCAGCACAACAACCTGCTCACGCTGCGCGCCAACGTCACCCCCCGCCTGTCGGGCACGTTTTTCAGCGTGGACCTGGCCCGCGTGCGGACGGTCTTCGAGTCGGTGCCCTGGGTGCGCCAGGCCGTGGTGCGGCGCGATTTCCCCAACCGCCTGCAGGTCGTGCTGCAGGAACACAAGCCGGTGGCCTACTGGGGTGGCGACGGTGACGTGCGCCTGATCAACAGCTACGGCGAAGTGTTCGAGGCCAACGTGGGGGAAGTGGAGCAGGAAGCACTGCCCCAGCTCAGCGGACCGGAAGGCCGCAGCGCCGAAGTGCTGGCCATGTACCGCACCCTGGCGCCGCTGTTCGAGCCGATGGAATTGCCGATCGAGCAGCTGGAGCTCTCGGGCGGCGGCAGCTGGCGGGCCCACCTGGAGTCGGGGGCCGTCATTGAACTGGGTCGGGGCGAGACGGCGGACATTGTCGCGCGCGTGCAGCGCTTCCTCCAGACCCTCACCCAGGTGACTTCCCGCTACGCCCGGCATGCCAATGCCGTGGAGTCGGCGGATTTGCGGCATGAAAACGGGTATGCCATCCGGCTGCGCGGCGTGAGCACGCTGGCGGCCGCTGGCCCCAAAAAATAACGGAAGAAGACTCGCAGGAATCCATATGGCAAAAGAATACAAAGACCTCGTCGTCGGGCTGGATATCGGAACCGCCAAGGTCATGGTGGTGGTGGCCGAGGTCTTGCCCGGGGGCGAACTGAAGCTGGCCGGCCTGGGCGTGGCGCCCAGCAACGGCCTCAAGCGCGGGGTGGTGGTGAACATCGACGCCACGGTGCAGAGCATCCAGCAGGCGCTGCGCGAAGCGGAGCTGATGGCCGACTGCAAGATCACCCGCGTGTACACCGGCATCACCGGCAGCCACATCCGTGGCCTGAACTCCAGCGGCATGGTGGCGGTGAAAGACCGCGAGGTGACGCCGGCGGACGTGGCCCGGGTGGTGGAGACGGCCAAGGCCATCAACATCTCCACCGACCAGCGCCTGTTGCTGGTGGAACCGCAGGAATTCATCATCGACGGCCAGGACGTGCGCGAGCCCATTGGCATGAGCGGCATCCGCCTGGAAGCCAAGGTGCACATCGTGACCGGCGCCCAGAGCGCGGCCGAGAACATCATCAAGTGCGTGCGCCGCTGCGGCCTGGAAGTGGAGCAGCTCATGCTCAACCCGCTGGCCAGCAGCCTCTCCGTGCTGACCGAGGACGAGCGCGAATTGGGCGTGGCGTTGGTCGACATTGGCGCCGGCACCACTGACATCGCCATCTTCACCAACGGCGCCATCCGCCACACGGCCGTGATCCCGATTGCCGGCGACCTGATCACCAGCGACATCGCCATGGCCCTGCGCACGCCGACCAAGGATGCCGAGGACATCAAGGTCGAAAGCGGCCACGCCAAGCAACTGCTGGTGGACCCGGAGACGCAAGTCGAGGTACCCGGCCTGGGCGACCGCGGTCCGCGCATGCTCAGCCGCCAGGCGCTAGCCGGCGTGATCGAGCCGCGCATCGAGGAAATTTTCAGCCTGGTCAACCAGGTCATGCGCGAGTCAGGCTACGAGGAAGTGCTGTCCTCCGGCATCGTGCTCACGGGCGGCAGCTGCGTCATGCCGGGCATGGTGGAGCTGGGCGAAGACATCTTCCTCAAGCCGGTGCGCCGCGGCATTCCGAAATACACCGGCGCCCTGTCGGACATGGTGGCCCAGCCCCGTGCCGCCACGGTCATGGGTCTGCTGGAAGAGGCCCGCCTGGCGCGCATGCGCGGCTACAAGGTGGCGCAGAAAAACGGCTCCATGAAAACAGCGCTCGGCCAGGTCAAAGACTGGTTCATCGGGAACTTCTGACCATGGAACACAAGACTTGGCTGGCACGGGGAAGTCCCCATTGGCGATGGCGATGCGTAGATCCGCCGGCTTAGGCCGACCCAACATACAAAAACATACCAGCAACTGCGTTAACAGATTTATTGAAACTTCAGGAGAACAACATGGCCATCGAAATGATTGAAGAAGAAGCGTTTAACCAAGGCACCCAGATCAAGGTCATTGGCGTGGGCGGCGGCGGCGGCAACGCGGTCGAGCACATGATCAACACGGCGGTCGGCGGCGTGGAGTTCATCTGCGCCAACACCGATGCCCAGGCCCTGTGCCGCAGCACGGCGCACAAGACCATCCAGCTCGGCGCGGGTGGCCTGGGCGCTGGCAGCAAGCCGGAGAAAGGCCGCGAGGCGGCCGAGCTGGCCGAGTCCGATATCCGCACCGCCATTGAAGGCGCGCACATGCTGTTCATCACCGCCGGCATGGGCGGGGGCACCGGCACCGGCGCGGCGCCGGTCATTGCCCGCGTGGCCAAGGAAATGGGCATTCTGACGGTGGGTGTGGTCACCAAGCCCTTCGACTTCGAAGGCGGCCGCCGTATGAGCAACGCCGACTCCGGTCTGACTGAACTGGAAGCCAATGTGGACTCGCTGATCGTCGTGCTCAACGAAAAACTGCTGGAAGTGCTGGGCGATGACGTGTCGCAGGACGAGGCCTTTGCCCACGCCAACGACGTGCTGAAGAACGCGGTGGGCGGCATTGCCGAAATCATCAACGTGCCCGGCCACGTGAACGTCGACTTTGAAGACGTGCGCACCGTGATGGGCGAGCCCGGCAAGGCCATGATGGGCACGGCCCTGGCCAGCGGCCCGGACCGCGCCCGCATTGCCGCCGAGCAGGCCGTGGCCTGCCCGCTGCTCGAAGGCATCGACCTCTCCGGCGCCAAGGGCGTTCTGGTGCTGATCACCGCGGCCAAGGGTTCGCTGAAGCTGTCCGAATCCAAGCTGGCGATGAACACCATCCGCGCCTACGCGTCGCCCGACGCGCATGTGATCTACGGTACTGCGTACGACGACGAGCTGGGCGAGAACATCCGCGTCACCGTGGTGGCCACCGGCCTGTCCCGCCAGGGCGCGCGCCGCACGGCCCCGCCGCTGCAGGTGCTGCGTACCGGTACTGACAACGTGCCGTTCCATGTGCCAACGCTCAATGCCCAGGCCAATGGCGTGGCCAGCGTGGGCGCGGCACCGGCAGGTCTGGCCCAGCCGGACTACGGCAGCATGGGTACGCCGGCCGTCTGGCGCGGCCGCACCTCGGCTGCCGCCAAGGTCGACGCCCTGTCCAGCGGTGGCATGGACGACTACGAAATCCCGGCCTTCCTGCGCAAGCAGGCGGACTGAGCGCCCCACACCCCTGCATGGGCGCCCCTGTGGGGGCCGGGGTCGCCTGCGGGCGGCCCCGCGTCCGTGCCCCTGCGCTTTTACAATATGGCCGTGCTCAAACAACGAACCCTCAAATCCATTACCCGCGCCGTGGGCGTGGGGCTGCACAGCGGCCAGCGGGTGGAGCTGACCCTGCGCCCGGCGGCGCCTGACACGGGCATCGTGTTCCGGCGCGTGGATCTGCCCGCGCCCGTGGACATCGTGGTTGGGGCCACAGCCGTGACGGATACGCGGCTGGCGTCCACCATTTCCAATGGCGCGGTCAAGGTCAACACGGTGGAACACCTGATGTCGGCCTGTGCCGGCCTGGGGGTGGACAACCTGTACGTGGACATCACGGCCGAGGAAGTGCCCATTCTGGACGGCTCGGCGGCGTCGTTTGTGTTCCTGCTGCAAAGTGCGGGCATCGAGCTGCAGAACGCGCCGCGCCGCTTCATCCGCCTGCTGCGCCCGGTGGAGGTGCGCGAAGGCACGGGAGCGGCCGAGAAGTGGGCGCGGCTGGAGCCGTACCACGGCTACAAGCTCAGCTTCGAGATCGACTTCAAGCACCCTGCGGTGGACTCCACCGGCCAGTGCGTGGAGTTCGACATGAGCACCGGCTCCTACTCCAAGGACATCGCGCGCGCGCGCACCTTCGGTTTCACCAAGGACGTGGAGATGATGCGCGCCAACGGCCTGGCGCTGGGTGGCGGGCTGGACAATGCCATCGTCATGGACGACTACAAGGTGCTCAACGCCGACGGTCTGCGCTACGACGACGAGTTCGTCAAGCACAAGATCCTGGACGCCATGGGCGACCTGTACCTGGTGGGCAAGCCGCTGCTGGCCAGCTACCGGGCTTTCCGTTCCGGCCACGCGCTCAACAACAAGTTGCTGCGCGAACTGCTCGCCCATGCCGATGCCTGGGATGTGGTGACCTTCGAAGACGAGAAGCAGGCCCCCAACGGGTTTGCGCAGCTGGCGCGGGCCTGGTAGGGCGCTGGGCGTCGCGGTTGCCATGGCATTCTTCCGCTGGTTCGTTCTGTTGCTGCTGCTGGGCGCGGCCGTGCTGTTTGCCGCCTTCGCCGTGACCGGTCAGGCGCGTTTCAAGCGCTGGGGCCTGTTCATCCTGAAGTGGACGCTGCTGGGGGCCTTTGGCTTCTTCGGTGTCCTTATCCTGCAGCGAATCGCCTAGCCGCCCTGGCTGCCCTGGCTGCGTCAGCGGCTGCGCCCCGCCCGGTAATTGCCGCCGATCTTGCCGCCCAGGCCGCTGGCCTGCGCCAGGCGCGCCATGGCGCTGCCGGCGTGGGCGTGGGTGATGGCCAGGCCCAGGGCGTCGGCGGCGTCCGGACCGGGCAGGCCGGGCAGCACCAGCAGGCGCTGCACCATGGACTGCACCTGGGCCTTGTCCGCCCGGCCGTGACCGGCCACCGCCTGCTTCATCTGCAGCGCCGTGTATTCGGCCACCGGCAGGTCCTTGGACACCAGGGCGGTAATGCAGGCGCCGCGGGCCTGCCCCAGCAGCAGGGTGGACTGGGGGTTGACGTTGACGAACACGATCTCCACGCAGGCGCAGTCCGGCTCGTAGCGCTGCACCACCTCGCCGATGCCGTCGAACAGTACCTTGAGCCGCGCCGGCAGGGCGCCAACTTCCAGGTGCTGGGTGCTGATGGTGCCGCTGGCCACGTAGCGCAGTGCGGACCCTTCCACGTCGATCACGCCGAAGCCGGTGGTGCGCAGGCCAGGATCGATACCCAGTATTCTCATGCTATGGTTTTAGTAGCTGCCTGCGCAAGATGGGCGCCGGCTACAGGTTGAAATACCACCGCGCGGAGTGGAAGAAGACCGGTGCGGCAAAGCACAGGGCGTCCACCCGGTCGAGCAAGCCGCCGGCGCCGGTGGTGGAGCGGCCCTCGGCGCCCCAGCTGGGGATGCCGCGGTCGCGCTTGAGGGCCTTCATGACGAAGTGCCCCAGCGAGCCGGCCACGCAGGCGATGAAGGCCAGCGCAAACGCCGTGCCCGGCACCCAGGGCGTGATGCCCGCCAGTACGGCGCCCACCAGGCTGCCCACGCCCACGCCCATGCCCCAGCTGCGCCAGTTGAAGCTGCGGCTGATGGCCGGCGCCACCGGCGGACGCTGCAACCGGCGCGCGGCCAGGTGCTGCGTCAGCATGCAGGTCTGCATCACAAGCACCAGGAAGAACACCAGAAAGGCGTTCTTGTTGTCGTAGCCCGGGAACTTCAGCATCAGCAGGGCCGGCACGTGGCTCATGCCGTAGATGCACACCATGATGCCCCACTGCAGCTTGGCATTGCGTTCCAGGAAGCGCAGCGGATCGTTGGCCAGGGCGCTGACCAGGGGCAGCGCGAGAAACACATAGACCGGGATGAACACCGCGAACATGTCGAAGTGGCCGGCCCCCACCAGCCAGTACTGCACGGGCAGCACCACAAAAAAGGCCAGTACCAGGCTGCGGTGGTCGCCCAGGCGGGTGGGTGACAGGGTCAGGAATTCGCGCAGCGCAAACAGTGAGACCAGGGCGAACAGGGTCAGCGCCACCCAGTCACCGGCGACCCAGCCGACCCAGAACACCAGCACCATGAACCAGCTGGTGCGCAGGATGCCGTCCACGTCCTTGAGCTCCCTGCGCCACCGCTCGGCGTGGGCGTCGTCGCCATGGTCGCGGAGGGACAGGATGAAGGCCGTGGCGCTGGCCAGCAGCAGCAGCCCGAACACCAGCACGAACAGGGCGCCGACCTGCTGCGTGGGAGTCATGTTTTTCAGGAAGAAGTACATGGCCTTGTCCTATACGTCGCGCAGCGCCAGCACGGCACTGCGGGCACGCTCCAGGAAGGCGCGGCGGTCCTCGCCGTCCTGCAGAGCCATGGGAGCGCCGAACGTGACGGAGCACAGCACCGGCACCGGCACCACCTCGCCCTTGGGCAACACGTGCTGCACGTTGTTGATCCAGACCGGCACCAGCACCACGTTGGGAAATTTCGCCGCCAGGTTGTACAGGCCCGCCTTGAAGGGCTGGGGCTCCCCGGTGAATCCCCGGGTGCCCTCGGGGAACAGGATGATGGAGTCGCCGTTCTCCAATGCGTCAAACAGGGGCTCCAGCGGGTCTTCCTCGGCGCTGCGGTCGCGGGAGACGTAAATCACGTTGAAGACGGCGGTGGTGAGCCATTGCCGAAAGGGCGACTTGGTCCAGTAGTCGCGTGCGGCGATGGCGCGGGTCACGCTGCGCAGCTCGTGGGGCAGTGCGGCCCAGATCATCACCAGGTCGGCGTGGCTCTGGTGGTTGGCGAAGTAGATGCGCTGTTCGGCCTTGGGCGGGCAACCGTGCCAGCGCGCCTGGGCGCCCGTCAGCACCCGGATCAGGCCCAGCAGAAACCAACCCATCAACTTGGCAAGCATGGCCGCGATGATACAGACCGTTGGCCGTGCCGGTCAGGGCAGCTGCGCGTCGCCCATGCGAGCGGTGATGACGGCGGCGCGGCCCGACAGGTAGGCCGAGTTGGGCAGCTTCTCGAAGTAGCGCGGGCGCGGCAGCATCACGGCCAGGCGCGCGGCTTCGAAGGCATTGAGCTGGGAGGCGGGCTTGCGAAAGTAATGCTGCGCGGCCGCCTCGGCCCCGAACACGCCTTCGCCCCATTCCACGCTGTTGAGGTAGATCTCCAGGATGCGCTGCTTGGAGAGCAGGCGCTCCAGCAGCAGCGTCAGCACAAACTCCTGGCCCTTGCGCACCAGGGTGCGCTCGCCCGACAGGAACAGGTTCTTGGCCAGTTGCTGGGTGATGGTGGAGCCGCCCACGATCTTGGGTGGCCGGGCCACAGGCACCGGTTTACCCTGGGTCATGCGCGTTTCGGGCTTGCGGGCCGCGGCGCGCTGTTCGGCCTTGGCATTCTTCTCCCAGGCCTTCTCCAGCGCGTCCCAGTCCACGCCATCGTGGCTGCTGAAGCCATCATCTTCCGAGGCGATGACGGCACGCTTGAGGTTGTTGGAAATCTGCGCGTAGTCCACCCATTGCTGGCGCCAGCGCAGGGTGCCGGTTTCGTTGGCAATGCGCCAGGCTTCGGAGCGCTGGAAGGTGGTGGACTGGGGTGCCACCACCGCCATGGTGGCAATGCGCAGCACAAAGTACAGCTGCAAGGCTGCCAGGGCGAGCACGCACAGGCCGAGCCAGCGCAGCAGGGCTTTCATGGCTGTGCGGCCATGCTGGCTTCCAGCGTCTCGTTGCGGGTGAACTTGAAGCGCGACACCACCAGGATCTGGTCGGCCTGGCGGCGCATGGCCGCATTGAAGGCGCCGAAGGGACCGGCGGACCGGGCGATGTTGGCGGCGCGCCGGTCCAGCGTGGCGTTGCCCGAGCTCTGGGCCACCTCGGTGTCGAGCACCCGGCCGTCGTGGTTCACGGTCACCACCATGGTGAGCTCGCCGTACAGTTTCCTGCCGCCGGCCTGCGGGAAGTTCTCGGTGCCGCGGTCTTCAATGGCGTGGCGCATGGCGTCGTAGTACACCGCGTACACCTCTTCGCGCGTCGCCGGGCTGATGTAGCGCTTCTTCGGGCGCTCGTTTTCCTGGTTGATGCGCCGTTCGATCTCGGCCAGCAGCTTGGTCAGCTGGCGGCGCTTGGCTTCGCGTTCGGCCTGCTCGGCCTTGGTGGGCGCCTGGCGCGGGTCGGGCGCGCGCAGGGCGGTGAGCTGGTTCTTCACTTCGGCCAGCAAGGTGGTCTGCTGCTCCTGCAGGGTCTGCAGCTGCCGGGCCGATTCCTGCTCCATGGTGTCGCCTAGGTCCGTGAACGCGGAGGGCGGCAGCGGGCTGGTGGCGCGGCCCTTGTCGGCGTCACCCCCTCCGGCCAGCGCGGCCTGGGCGATGGCCCGGGCCTTGTCGGGCTTTTCGTTGCTGCGCGCGTTGACCAGGATGACTTCCAGCGGCGTGTCCTCAAACACCCGATTGAAGGACTCGGGGTCCACGAAGCGCACTGTCAGCAGCGCGGCGTGCACCGCAATGGATGCGCCAAGGGCGAGTTGGAGAGTGCTGAAGGACCGCAGGTTCACGGAGCAGGATTATCGCCGGAAGGCTCGGTGGGTTCGTCCAGGTCGACGGCGATCGCAATCGGGCCGGCCACTTCCTCGTCTTCTCCGCCGTCGGCTTCCTCATCGGCCGTTGCGGCCCCGGCCGCCGGTGTGTCGAGTTGCTCCACCACGGTGCCGTGGATGTCCAGCGTGATGAGGTCCATCTCGCCGAGCTTCACCCGCACCCGCGCGCCGCGTGGCAGGTTCTGCGCACCCATCACCGGCAGCACCAGGGGCAGGGTGTCGGCGCGCACCATGTTGTCCTTGAACACGCTGGCCGTCAGCTCGGTGATGGCGTTTTGCTGCAGGTAGCGCAGGGTCCAGAACCGCTCGATGGCGCCCTGGAAACCGTTGTAGGCACTGTAGGCCGCATCGAAGCCGGAGATGATGGAAAACAGCTCGGCGTCCTTGGGCTTGAACGGCGCGGCCAGCGCCGCGGTCTTGCCGTGCTTGACGCAGGCAATGATCTGCCACTGGTTGACCAGGTCGGTGTAGCGGCGCAGCGGCGAGGTGCTCCAGGCGTAGCTTTTCACGCCAATGCCGGCGTGCGGCAGGGCCTTGGTGCCCATGCGCACCTTCACTCCGGGAGCGAGCGAGGCCTGGCTGCGGTAGATGCCGGGCACGCCCAGCTCGGCCATCCAGTTGCCCCAGGTGCTGTTGGCCAGGATCATGGCCTCGGACACGATCAGGTCCAGCGGCGCGCCGCGCATGCGGGTGCTGATCTGCACGGTCTCGTGGCCCTGCGGCTCCAGCTTGCCGTTTTCCAGCAGCCGGAAGTTGTAATCCGGCCGGTTGAAGGTCTCGGGCTTGCCGCGCACCACCTCGCGCTTGGCCTTCAGGTTTTGGGCTAAGCGGTATAAAAATGATAGCTGCTCACGCAGGTCCGGCAAGGGGTGTGGCTCGTTTTCATGGTTGAAAGCGGGGTCGGTCAGCCAGGCCTCGGTGACCACGGTGTCGAGCTGGTCGTGGCGCAGGTTCCAGGCGATGGGCACGCGCTCCACGCGGGACTCGCTGCCTTGGATCTCCAGTGTGGCCTCGTCCAGCGTGACGTAGAGCGACAGCGCCGGGCAGTCGCGTCCCTCCTGCAGGGTGTAGCTCTGCACCACGTCGTCGGGCAGCATGGTGACCTTGTAGCCGGGCATGTAGACCGTGGACAGGCGGGCACGGCCGAGCTGGTCCACGGCGCTGCCGGGGCGCACGGCCAGCCCGGGCGCGGCAATGTGGATGCCCAGCGTGAGGGTGCCGCTGCCCAGGCCCTGCACCGAGAGGGCGTCGTCAATTTCCGTGGTGGCCGAGTCGTCAATGGAGAAGGCCTGCACCGGGGCCAGCGGCAGCGCATCGTCGATGGTGGGCGCCGCAATAGTGGGAAAGCCCGTGCCCTTGGGGAAGTTCTCCAGCAGGAAGCGCTTCCAGTGGAACTGGTAGGGCGAGGCAATGGCGCCGGCCTTTTGCAGCAGCTCCAGTGGCGCGGTATGGGTGGCGCGGGCCGCCTCCACCACGGCCTTGTACTCGGGGGCGTTCTTGTCGGGTTTGAACAGGATCTTGTACAGCTGCTCCTGGATCGGCGCCGGGCACTGGCCGGCGCCCAGGTCGGTGGCCCACTGCGTGATCTGCAGCGCCACCAGTTTTTTCTTCTCGATGGCGGCCAGGGCCTGCGCAATCACCTCGGCCGATGCCTTGCGGAAACGCCCCTTGCCGGCGCGGCGGAAGTAGTGCGGCGCCTCGAACAGGCGAAACAGCATGGCCGCCTGCTCCACCAGCGGGGCCTGGGCAGAGAAATAGTCACGCGCCAGGTCGGCGAAGCCGAACTCGTCTTCGGGGGCGAACTCCCAGGCCAGCTCCAGCTCGATGCCCTGGCTGGCGGCCTGCGCCTGCGCGATCAGCTCGGCTGGCGCCGGTTTCTCGAACTTCAGCAGGAGGTTGGCGGCCTTGACCTTGACGCGCTTGCCGCTGTCGAGTTCCACCTGGGCGGAGGACTCCGCCTCGGACAGGATACGACCGGCCAGGAATTTTCCGGTTTCTTCAAACAATACATACATGGGGTGGATTGTCCCATGGGCGGCCCAGGCGCCGGGATTCAGGCGGCCAGCTCCAGAAACGCCAGCACGCGGTCCAGCTGGGCGTCGAAGTCGCTCAGGGCATGGTCGCTGCCGGTCAGCAGGGTGACCTGGGTGGCGGCATAGCGGGCGTGCATCTCGCGCCAGTCCAGCACTTCATCCCCTTGGGCCAGGATGGCCAGGTAGCGCTCGGGGTGGGTCAGGGGGCCGGCGTGCAGGGCGCGCAGCTCGTCCACATATTCCGGGCGGAAGAAGAACCGCTCCTGCGGGTCGTGCCAGCTGGTCTGCTCGCCAATGTAGCGGGCCAGATCGCGCGCCGGGTGCACCGCGGGGTTGAGCAGCACGGCCTTGCAGCCGGTCTGCTCGGCCACCGCAGTGGCGTAGAAGCCGCCCAGCGAGGAACCCATGACGGCCATGGTGGCGCGCGGCCAGTGCCGGATGCCCTGCAGGACCAGTGCCATGGCTTCGCGCGGAGAAGGTGGCAGCTGCGGGCACCACCAGGTGACGCCGGGAAAACGGGCAGCGACCAGCGCGGCCATGGTGCGAGCCTTGGTGGACTGGGGCGAGGAGCGGAAACCGTGCAGGTAGAGCAGGTGCGTGGTGGGCATCGGGGCATGGTAACGGCGAAACAGGGTCCCGCCGTACCGCCGATAATGGCGGGACTTTATGGCAACAGTTTTCGAGAACCCCCCCCTCTGGCGGCGCGTCCTGCCCTGGTTTCAAGGTTTTGACGGCCCGCTGGCCTTCGCCGTTTTCATGCTGGCCTGCGCAGGCCTGCTCACCATGTACTCCTCGGGTTACGACCACGGCACCCGGTTCGAGGACCACGGCCGCAACATGCTGATTGCCGCCACCATCATGTTCGTGGTGGCCCAGGTGCCGCCGCAGCGGCTGATGGCCCTGGCCGTGCCCCTGTACGTCATAGGGGTCACGCTGCTGGTTGCCGTGGCGGTGTTCGGCATCACCAAGAAGGGCGCCAAACGCTGGATCAACGTGGGCGTGACCATCCAGCCCAGCGAGATTTTGAAAATTGCCATGCCGCTGATGCTGGCCTGGTGGTTCCAGAAGCGCGAGGGCCAGCTGCGCCCGCTGGACTTCATGGTGGCCGCCGTACTGCTGGCGTTGCCGGTGGGGCTCATCATCAAGCAGCCCGATCTGGGCACCGCCTTGCTGATTCTCGCCGCCGGCCTGTCGGTGATCTTCTTTGCCGGCATGAGCTGGAAGCTGGTGATTCCGCCGGTGGTGCTGGGTCTGGTGGGGGTGGTGCTGATCGTGGCGTTCGAGCCGTCCCTGTGCGCCGATGGCGTGCGCTGGCCGGTGCTGCACGATTACCAGCAGCAGCGCATCTGTACCCTGCTGGACCCCACGCGCGACCCGCTGGGCAAGGGTTTCCACATCATCCAGGGCATGATCGCCATCGGCTCCGGCGGCGTGCTGGGCGTGGGCTTCATGAAAGGCACGCAGACGCACCTGGAATTCATTCCTGAGCGCACCACCGACTTCATCTTCGCGGCCTTTTCCGAGGAGTTCGGCCTGCTGGGCAACCTGTTCCTGATTGGCGCGTTCATTTTCCTTATCCTGCGCGGCCTGGCCATCGCGCTCGAGGCACCCACCCTGTTTTCGCGCCTGCTGGCCGGCAGTGTGACCATGATTTTCTTTGTCTATGCCTTCGTCAACATGGGCATGGTCAGCGGCATCCTGCCCGTGGTGGGCGTGCCCCTGCCCTTCATCAGCTACGGCGGCACCGCCATGGTGACGCTGGGGCTGGCGCTGGGCATCCTGATGTCGATTTCCAACTCCAAGCGGCTGGTGCAGTCCTGAGCGCCAGCAGGCTTGCGGGGAGGCGCCTAGAATCGGCGCATGATTGCACGCGAACCCACCATCGAGCGCCTGGCCATTGCCCAGAGCCTGCTGCTGACGCCTTTTGGCCTGAACGAAACCCACCTGGCGCGCGCGCTGGCTGAGATCAAGGCGCACCGGGTTGACGAAGCCGACCTGTACTTCCAGTACACCCGCTCCGAAGGCTGGAGCCTGGAAGAAGGCATTGTCAAAACCGGGTCGTTTTCCATCGACCAGGGCGTGGGCGTGCGGGCGGTGAGCGGCGAGAAAACCGCGTTTGCCTACTCCGACGACATCTCCGAGGCCTCGCTGCTCGACGCGGCCCGCACCGTGCGTACCATTGCCGGTGCAGCCCAGGCAGGGCGCGCGCGGGCAGCTTCCAAAAAGATAGCAAAAGCGCGGTCGCTGTACGCCGGGCTGGACCCGATTGCCACCCTGGACAGCACCACCAAAGTGGCCTTGCTGGGCAAGGTGGAGCGCCTGGCGCGGGCCAAGGACCCGCGCGTGGCCCAGGTCATGGCCGGCCTGGCCAGCGAATACGACGTGGTGCTGGTGGCCCGTGCCGACGGCACGCTGGCTGCCGATGTGCGTCCGCTGGTGCGCCTGTCGGTGACGGTGATCGCCGAGCACAAGGGCCGCCGCGAGGTGGGTTCTGCCGGCGGCGGCGGGCGCTTTGGCCTGGCCTATTTCGACGACGCGCAAATTGCGAAATACGTGGACGAAGCCGTGCATGCGGCGCTCACCAACCTGGACGCGCGACCGGCGCCGGCCGGCGAAATGACCGTGGTGCTCGGGCCGGGCTGGCCCGGCATCCTGCTGCACGAAGCCATCGGCCACGGGCTGGAGGGCGACTTCAACCGCAAGGGCTCCAGCGCCTTCAGCGGGCGCATCGGCCAGCGCGTGGCGGCCAAGGGTGTCACCGTGCTGGACGACGGCACCATCGCAGACCGCCGCGGCTCGCTCAACGTGGACGACGAGGGCAACACCAGCCAGCGCAACGTGCTGATCGAGGACGGCATCCTCAAGGGCTACATCCAGGACGCCATGAACGCGCGCCTGATGGGCGTGGCGCCCACCGGCAATGGCCGGCGCGAAAGCTACGCCCACATTCCCATGCCGCGCATGACCAACACCTACATGCTCGGTGGCGACAAGGACCCGCAGGAAATCGTGGCCAGCATCAAGAAGGGCCTGTACGCCACCAACTTCGGTGGCGGCCAGGTGGACATCACCTCCGGCAAGTTCGTGTTCTCTGCCAGCGAGGCCTACTGGGTGGAGAACGGCAAGATCCAGTACCCGGTCAAGGGCGCCACCCTGGTGGGCAGCGGGCCGGAGTGCCTCAAGCACGTCTCCATGATCGGCAACGACATGCGCCTGGACAGCGGCGTGGGGACCTGCGGCAAGGAAGGCCAGAGCGTGCCGGTGGGTGTGGGGCAGCCCACGCTGCGCATCGATGGCCTGACCGTGGGCGGCACGGCGTAAGGCAGCCGTTTTCGGACTGTGCTACATTGATACCCATGAATGCGGTCCGTTTTTTCTTTGGCTACTTTTGGTTCTCAAGCGCTGTTGGCGGTAGAGAGTTCTGAACGTACCTGAAAAAAACGTCCTGACCTTCCAAGAACCGCCGGCACCCCCGGCGGTTTTTTTTGCTTTTTTAGTTCACTTTTTGACTTAGGAGCCTCCAGCATGACTGCAAAAGCCTCAGCCACTTCGGACGCATGGACCCCGCCGGCCGCCCGCCCCGCTGACCGCACCAGCCAGACCGACGACGAACGCATCAAGGACATCACCGTGTTGCCACCTCCCGAGCACCTGATCCGCTTCTTCCCCATCCGCGGCACCGCCGTGGAAACACTGATCACCGACACCCGCCGCCACATCCACAAGATCATGGCCGGCAAGGATGACCGCCTGCTGGTGATCATCGGCCCGTGTTCCATCCATGACCCGGCTGCCGCCCTGGACTATGCCCGCCGCCTGAAGGCGCAGCGCGAGAAGTACAAGGACACGCTGGAAATCGTGATGCGCGTGTATTTCGAGAAGCCGCGCACCACCGTGGGCTGGAAGGGCCTCATCAACGACCCCTACCTGGACGAGAGCTTCCGCATCGACGAGGGCCTGCGCATGGCGCGCCAGTTGCTCATCGAGATCAACCGCCTGGGCCTGCCCGCCGGCAGCGAGTTTCTGGACGTGATCTCCCCGCAGTACCTGGGCGACCTGATTGCCTGGGGCGCCATCGGCGCGCGCACCACCGAAAGCCAGGTGCACCGCGAACTGGCCTCGGGTCTGTCGGCGCCCATCGGCTTCAAGAACGGCACTGATGGCAACATCAAGATCGCCACCGACGCCATCCAGGCGGCGGCCGGTGGCCACCATTTCCTGTCCGTGCACAAGAACGGCCAGGTGGCGATCGTGCAGACCAAGGGCAACCCGGACTGCCACGTCATCCTGCGCGGTGGCAAGGCGCCCAACTACGACGCGGCCAGTGTGGCGGTTGCCTGCAAGGACCTGGAGAAGGCCAAGTTGCCGGCGACCCTGATGGTCGATTGCAGCCACGCCAACAGCAGCAAGCAGCACGAAAAGCAGCTGGATGTGGCCCGTGACATTGCCGGCCAGATTGCCGGTGGCTCCCGCCACATCTTTGGCGTGATGGTGGAAAGCCACCTACACGCCGGGGCCCAGAAGTTCACTCCGGGCAAGGACGATGCGGCCCAGCTGGAATACGGCAAGAGCATCACCGATGCCTGCCTGGGCTGGGACGACTCCCTCCAGGCGCTGGACGTGCTGTCCGCGGCCGTGAAGGCCCGCCGCGCCCGCTAGGGTTTGGGTTCGCGCGGCGCGCGGTTGGCGTCCAGCAGCGGCTGGACCCAGTCGCGCGCCTCGGCCATGGTGGAAAAGACGGCGAAGGGCCGCCCGATCGAGGCAAAGATCTCCGTGAAGTAGGATTCCATGATCCGCCCGCCTTCTATCTCGGGGCCGACGACAAAGGCGGTCGCAACCGGCTTCTGCTCGGGGGGCAGTTGGGTCTGGATTAGCTCTGTGTAGCGCTGGATGCCGTCCGGCGGACACATGGCGCTGCCCACAAAGGTGGCGATGCTGGCCCAGGGGCCCGTGCGTTCCAGGGAGCGCAGCATGGCGGCCTGCGTAACGGCCATGCAGTCGACCAGTTCCTTGTTGAAGGGACCGGTGCAGGTGTACTGCAGCACGTCGCCCTCCATGGCAATATCCACCCGGCCATGCGGGGCAAACTGGGTGACTTTCACCTCGTCGGTACTGATTTTGGGGATGGGCATGGCAGCAATGGGGTGCAGGAGGCGGCGCAGATTGATCCATCTCAATGGTAGCAAATGGGGCCCTGCGTAAGCTGACAATGGGGCGGGCTGGTCAGCAGCCGCCGGCCCCGCATGTACTTTGCATTCTTCCGGAGAATCCATGAAAGCGTTTCAAGAGTATTACCCCGAAAACGTGGCGCACTGCTATGGCTGCGGCCAGCTCAATGCCCACGGCCACCAGATCAAGACCTATTGGGAGGGGGAGGAAACGGTCACCCGCTTCAAGCCCGAGCCGTACCACACCTCGGTTCCCGGCTTTGCCTATGGCGGCCTCATCGCCTCGCTGATCGACTGCCACAGCACCGGCACCGCCGCCGCCGCCATGTACCGGTCCGAGGGGCGCGCCATGGACACGTTGCCGCCGTTTCGCTTCGTCACGGGCTCGCTGCACGTGGACTTTCTCAAACCGACGCCCCTGAGCGGTGCGATTGAAATCCGCGGCCGCGTCAAGGAAATCAAGGGCCGCAAGGTCATCGTGGAAACCACGGTGCTGGTCGATGGCGTGGCCACCGCCCGTGGCGAGGTCGTGGCCGTGCAGATGCCGGCCAGCTTTGGCGGCGGGACCTGAGCATGGCGACCCCCCCGAACGTCTGGGACGAGCGCTTTGCCGAGCCCGGCTACAAGTACGGCACCGAACCCAACGCCTTCCTGCGCGAGCAGGCAGCGCGCCTGCCGCCGGGGAGCCGCGTGCTGGTGCCCGGCGACGGCGAAGGCCGCAACGGCGTCTGGCTGGCCGAACAGGGGCATGCCGTCACCGCGGTGGATGCTTCGCAGGTGGGCCTCCAAAAAGCCCGTGCGCTGGCGGCCAGCCGGGGCGTGGCGCTGGCGACCGAGTGGGGCGACCTGACCGACTGGGCGCCGCAGGCCGCCAGCCTGGATGCCGTGGTGCTGGTCTACACCCACTTGCCCGGTGCCATCCGCCAGAGTGCCCACCGCCGTCTGGCGCAGGGCTTGCGACCCGGTGGCTGGTTGATCCTGGAAGCGTTTCACCCGGCGCAGCTGGCCCATGCCAGCGGTGGCCCCAAAGATCCCGATATGCTGTACACGCCCGAACAGCTGGACGCCGACTTTGCTGGTTTGCTGGCCCCCGTGCTGGTGTGGCACGGCGAGACCACCCTCTCGGAAGGCCCGGGCCACCAGGGGCTGGCCCACGTGACGCGTTGGGTGGGGCAGCGTTTGGGGTAGGAATGGGGCTCTGATGCCCGAATTTGCTGCGCAGGCAGCTATGATTTTGATAGCTCATATTCAGGAGAAACCATGAAGACCGCCCACGACCTCGTTGCTGCCGCCAAGACCCGCGTGCAGGAAGTTGCCCTGGCCCAGGCCGAACAAGCCATCCGCGATGCGGACGTGCTGGTAGATGTGCGCGAAGCCGACGAATATGCCGCCGGCCACCTGGCCGGTGCGGTGCACATTTCGCGGGGCATGCTGGAGTTCAAGTTCAGCGCCAACCCGGCCCTGCAGTCTCGGGACCTGAAGATCGTGCTGTACTGCAAGACCAGTGGCCGCGCCGCACTGGCCGCCGCCGCCCTGCACGACATGGGTTACCTCAATGTGCAGTCCCTCGCCGGCGGTTTTGACGCCTGGGTGGCCGCGGGCAAGCCGGTGGCCCAACCCGACGCGCCGTCGTTCGAGTAGGCGCTCGCCCGCCTGGCCGGTTGCCGCCCACGGGCGCGTCCGGCCGGATTTATGATTCTCCGCAAGCTATCGCCATTTGGCGGTGCTTGAGTGCGGCGGCATTTTTACAATCACTGCATGACCCGTTGGCCTCTCTCCCGTATCCCCCTGCCGGCGTGGTCGCGGTGGGTGGCCTGCCTGGGGGTGTTGGCCGTGGTGTCGGCCTTGTGGGCACCGGTTTCCATGCTGGCCGAAGAGGCGCGTACCGGCCTGTTGGGCGGCGTCTGCACTGCCAGTGCGAGTGCAGAGCGCCATGCCGATCCTGTGCAGGGCGCCGCACAGCATGCGAGCATGCACTGCGATTTGTGTTGCACGGCTTGGCTGCCGCTGCCGCAGTTGCCCTTCAGTGTCATTCCCAGTTGTCCCGGCCCGCACGTGGCTTTGGTGGACGTCCCGGCGAATTGGGCGACCACCGTGGTGGGGCTGCCGTTCAGCCACGGCCCGCCGTCCATCCTCTGATCTGAGTTGAACCGCCCCCGCAGGGGCGTCTGCGGGTCGCCCCACGGGCTGGCCCGCCATGCGCTGTTTTGTCCAAAGCCCGCTCCTCCCCGCACCGGGTGAGGCTGTCCGCGCCACGCGCCTTCACGGCCTGGCATTTGTCCGCTCCTATTCGCCTGACGACCTATGAAATTGAACCTGTTGGCCGCTGCCGCTGCATTGACCTGCGGCACACTGGCGGCCCAAACCGCCCCCTCATCCCCGCCGGAATCCGTGTCCACGCTGGACACGGTGACCATCACCGGCGCCCGCCCGCTGGCCCCGCTGGGGGGCACCGATCTCAACATGGCCGCGCCCGGCATGCAGCGTCCGGCGCAGGACGCCGCATCGCTGCTGGGCGACGTTCCCGGGTTGAGCCGGTACGGCGCCGGCGGCGTCTCCAGCTTGCCGGCCCTGCACGGGCTGGCCGACGACCGTCTGCGCATCCAGGTCGATGGCATGAACCTGGTTTCTGCCTGCGCCAACCACATGAACCCACCGCTGTCGTACATCGACCCCTCCCAGGTGGGCAGCATCCAGGTGTACAGCGGCATTGCGCCCGTCAGCGCCGGTGGGGACAGCCTGGGCGGCACCATCCGCGTCAATTCACCCGAGCCGGAGTTTGCCGAGGCGGGGCAAGGTGCCTTGCGCAAGGGGCAGGCCGCCACGTTCTACCGCAGCAATGGCAACGTCAAGGGTCTCAACCTGTCGGCCACGGCGGCCACGGAAACCCTGAGCGTCACCTACAGCGGCGCCACCGTGGAAGCGGGGAACTACAAGGCCGGCGGCGACTTCAAGCCCGCGGCCACGGTGACGGGAACCCCACGGGGGACGACCACGCTGGCGGCCAACGAGGTGGGGTCGTCGCGCTACCAGTCGCAGAACCATGCGCTGGGAATGGCGCTGCGCAATGACAACCACCTGCTGGAGTTGAAGCTGGGTGCACAAAACATTCCCTACCAGGGTTTCCCGAACCAGCGCATGGACATGACCAGCAACACCAGCGAGCAGATCAACCTGCGCTACAAGGGCCAGTACCAGTGGGGCGTGCTGGAAGCCCGCGTGTACGACGAGCACACGCGCCACAAGATGAACTTTGGCGATGACAAGCAGTTCTGGTACGGCGCCCTGGCCAACGTGCCGGGCATGCCCATGGACACCGAGGGAAGAAACACCGGCGCCGTGGTCAAGGCCGACCTCGAACTCTCCGGGCGCGATCTGCTCACCGTGGGCGGCGAGTACCAGCGCTACCGCCTCAACGACTGGTGGGCGCCGTCCGGTGGTGGCATGGCGCCCAACACGTTCCTGAACATCAATGACGGGCAGCGCGACCGGCTGGATGTGTTCTCGCAATGGGAGGCGCGCTGGACCCCGCAATGGGTGACCCAGCTGGGTGCGCGCGCGGCCACGGTGCAGACCAATGCCGGTGCGGTGCAGGGGTACAACACCACTGGGGCGCAATATCTGGCCGAGTCCACGGCCTTCAATGCCCGCGACCGCCAGCGCACGGACCGCAACCTCGACTGGACCGCCCTGGCGCGCCACACGCCGGACCGCAGCCAGACCTACGAGTTTGGCTATGCCCAGAAAACCCGTTCACCCAACCTGTATGAGCGGTTTGCCTGGTCCACCGGCGGCATGGCCATGCGGATGGTCAACTGGGCGGGCGATGGCAATGGCTACGTGGGCAACCTGGATCTCAAGCCCGAAGTGGCGCACACTGTCAGCGCCACGATGGACTGGCATGATGCCGCCCAGACGCAATGGGGGCTGAAGGTCACGCCCTATCTGACCTACGTGCAGGATTACATCGATGCCCGCCGCTGCGCCTCGGCCAACACGAACTGCAATGCCGCCAACCAGACGGCCACCACGGGGTTTGTCTATCTGCAGTTTGTCAACCAGAGCGCGCGCCTGTATGGCGTGGATGTGTCCGGTTACCTGCCTCTGGCAAAGACCGGCGATTACGGCAGCTTCACGTTCACCGGTGTGCTGAGCTACGTCAACGGCAAGAACGAGGTGACCGGAGACAACCTGTACAACACCATGCCGTTGAACGCGAAGCTGGCGCTGGTGCAGCAGGTGGCGAAATGGACCCACACCGCCGAGGTACAACTGGTCAGTGCCAAGACCGCCACCTCGAAGGTGCGCAACGAAATGGAAACGGCGGGCTACGGTCTGCTGCACCTGCGCAGCAGCTACGCGTGGAAGCAGGCCCGCCTGGAGATGGGGGTGGAGAATGTCCTGGACCGGCTCTACAACGACCCCTTGGGCGGGGCCTATGTGGGCCAGGGCAGCACCATGGGAACGGCGGTTCCCTACGGAACCCCCGTTGCGGGCATGGGCCGCTCGATCTACGTGGGTGTGACCGTGATGTTCTGACCGCCGCGCGTGCAGTGGCTACACCCAAGTCACTGCACCGTTAGACGCCTGCCTTGGCCGCGTCCTCGCGCATCTTGCGCTTGAACAGGCGCACAAAGAACACCGCCATGCCCAGCATGAAGACGATGCCGCTGATGCTCATCAGGCCGTAGTCGGTGGAAAAGAGGTCGGTCAGCAATTTCATGGGTCACACTCCTGGAAAGTCGTGCGGCCAGTATGGGCGATGGCGGCCCCGAAATGCTTGATGTAGATCATGAAACGGCAGCCCATCCGCCCGTGCCGCAGGGCCTGCGCCATGGTCCTTTACAGGCTGCGCCCCTCGCCCGCCTCTTCGTAGGTGTGGCCGTCGCGGATGTGGTAAATCCGCTTGAAGGTGGGAATGATCTTCTCGTCGTGCGTCACCACGATGATGGCGGTCTGCGCCTGCTGGGCCATCTGGTTGAGGATGCGCACCACGCCCAGGGCGCGTTCGCTGTCCAGCGGGGCGGTGGGCTCATCGGCCAGGATGACGGGTGGGCGGTTGGCCAGGGCGCGGGCAATCGACACGCGCTGTTGTTCGCCGCCCGAGAGCTGCGACGGCTGGGCTCGGGCGCGGTGCTGCACATCCAGCGCGGTGAGCAGCTCCAGCGCGCGGGCGCGGGCCTGGGCGTTGGGCACCCCTGCCAGCATGGGCAGCAGGGCCACGTTGTCGGTCACATCCAGAAACGGAATGAGGTAGGGCGCCTGGAACACGAAGCCGATGCGGTCGCGCCGCAGCGCACGCAGGTCGCGTACGGTCCAGCCGTCGTCGTAGATCACGTCCTGGCCCAGCGTCATGCGGCCCGACGTCGGCTCGATGATGGCTCCCAGGCATTTGAGCAGGGTGCTTTTGCCCGACCCCGAGGGGCCGACCAGCCCGACCACCTCGCCCGGGTGGACCTGCATGGTCACGTTCTTGAGCGCCTCGACGGCAGTATCGCCCTGGCCGTAGACCTTGCGCAGGCCTTCGATCAGGATGCCGCCCGGGGCGGCGTGGGAGAGGGTGTCCATGGCGCGTGTCATCCGATGGCGGTGGCGGGGTCGATCCGCAGGGCGGCGCGGATGGCCAGCGTGCTGGCCAGCGCGCAGATCAGCAGGGTGGCCAGCAGCCCGGTCAGCGCGTCCTGCGTGAGCAGCAGCACGAACTTGGGAAACACCGGCGCCCAGAGGGTGGCCGCCAGCTTGCCCACCACAAAGCCGATCAGCCCCAGGCCCAGCGCCTGCTGCAGGATCATGCCGGCAATGGTGGTGTTGCGGGTGCCGATGAGCTTGAGCACCGCGATCTCGCGGATCTTGCCCAGCGTCATGGTGTAGATGATGAACGCCACGATGGCCGCGCTCACCACCGCCAGGATGGCCAGGAACATGCCGATCTGCTTGGCCGAGGTGGCGATCAGCTTGGCCACCAGAATCTCTTCCATGCCCGCGCGCGTGAACACCTGCAGGTGCTTCCAGCGGCGAATCGGCTCGGCCACCTGCTCGGCGTCAAAGCCGGGTGCCAGTTGCACCAGCACGGCGTTGACGTTGTGGCTGCTGGTCTGCAGGCCCTGCACGGCATCGAGCAGGCCGGGTACGCCGGGGCGGTTGAAGGCCGGATTGCCGGCCGTGCGGATGCGGTCGTTCACGATGGCGTCGTTGTCCTTCAGGAACTGCGCTTCCTGCGCGTCCTTGAGCGGGATGAACACCATGGGATCGCCACCCGAGGACACCATGCGCTGCGTCAGCCCCACCACGGTGTAGTCGTGGCGGCGGATGCGGATGTGCGTGCCCAGCGCAAACCCGGTCTTGATGTCGGCCACGGCTTCGTAGTGGCTGCGCGTGAGCTGGCGGCCCGCGACCAGGTAACCCGGTTCGCCCGGCTGGCCGCTCTCCACGCCCACCACCATGGCACGCGTGTCGCCGCCGCCCTGGTCCCGGTCCTGCACCTGCATGGTGAGGTAGGTCACGTTGGCGGCCTGCGCCACGCCCGGCAGGCCGCGCAGGCTGTGCACCACGTCGTCCTTCAGGCTGGAAGCTTCGGCGTACGGTCCCTGGGTATCCTTCTGTACCACCCACAGGTCGGCGCCGCTGTTGTTGAGCAGGGCGTGGGCGTCGTCCACCATACCGCGGTAGACGCCGGCCATGGTCAGCGTCACGCCGATCAGCAGGCCCAGGCCCAGGCCCGTGAGCACAAACTTGCTCCCGCTGTGCAGGATGTCACGTCTGGCCAGGCTGATCATGGCGCCGCGCCTTGCGTGCCCGCAGGCACCAGTGCCGGCACCACCCGCACGCGGGCGCCGGCCGCAAGGGCCTTCTGGCTGAAGACCACGACGGTGTCACCGGCCTTCAGGCCGTCGAGTACCTGCACCTGGCCGCCCAGGCTGCTGGCGCCCAGCCGCACAGGGACGAATACGGGGGTACTGTCGTCCAGCCGCCACACGCCCGTCTGGCCCCGCTGGCGCTGGACACTGGCATTGGGCAGCAGCAGGGCCGCCGGGGTTTCGGGCAGTTGCAGGGTGACTTCGGCCATTTCCCCAACGGAGGCCACCGGTGCGCCGGATGCCGCCGGCGGATGGAACGCGACCTGGGCAATGCGCTCTTCGGTCACGGCATCGGCCAGCAGCTCCACCCGGGCCACCTGGCCGGCCACGGGGGCGTGGGGCCGCGAGCGCAGCACGATGCTGGCGTCCAGTCCGGGCGCCAGCCCGTCGGAGCGGCCCTGGTCCACCCGCAGCTTCACCCACAGGCTGCCCGGGTCGATCAGGCGCAGCACCGGCTGGCCGGCCACCACCGTAGTGCCGGCCTCGGCGTCGCGGCTGGTGACCACACCGTCGGCTGGCGCCAGCAGGCGCACGTTGTTGCGCTGCTGCTGCAGGGCGGCGCGCTCGGCCTGCTGGCGGGCGATGTCCTGGGTGGCGCCGCTGAGGTTGGCCTGCGCGGCCTGCAGTGCCGCGTCGGCAGAGGTTTTTTCCTGCAGGCGGCTTTCCAGCGCGCCGGCGCTGATGAAGTTCTGCGCCGCCAGATCCTGGTTGCGCCGGGCGTTGAGGGTGGCCAGTTCCCGCCGCGCCATGGCATCGTTCACCTGCGCCTGCGCGGCGGCCTGTGCGCTGCCGGCCCGGGCCAGCCCGGCGTTGAGGGCCGTGAGGCGCTGGTCCAGGTCCACCGGGTCCATCTCGGCCAGCACCTGGCCGGCTTTTACCGTGTCGCCCACATCCACCTTGACGGCCAGCACGCGCCCAGCCGCCGTGGGGCCGACCATCCAGCTGCGCCGGGCTTCCACGGTGCCGATGCCAAAGAGGGCGGGGCGCAGGCGCCCTTCCTGCACGGTGGTGACGGTCACGCGGACCGGCGCCAGCGGGCCGGTGCGCAGAGCGACAAAGGCCAGGGCGCCGGCCAGGGCCAGCGCCAGGGTGCCCAGGGCCAGGCGGCGCAGGATCAGGGGCTTGTGTGTCATGGGGTTTCCTTGGCGCGCAATCCGCGCAGATAGATGGCAAAAACACCGCGGGCCTGCGGGACCATGCCCTCGACCTGGCCGCTGATCAGGGCCTGCATCAGCAAGCCCTGGACCGAGCCCAGGAGCAGCACGGCGGCGGCCTGCAGGTCGGTGCCCGGCGCCAGCAGGCGCTGCACCTGGGCGCGTTGCAGCAGGCCCAGCACGAGGGTGCGGTACTGCTGCATCAGGCTGCGCACGCGGGACTTCAGCGCAGTGTCCTGCGCGTGTTGCAGCTCCTGGAAAATGACCCGGGGCACGCCGGGGTAGGCCACCACAAAGTCCACGTGGGCGGTGAAGACGGCCTGCAGGGCGGCCAGCGGGTCGGTGGGCGCGGGGCAGGCCTGGGCAGCGGCTTGCAGCCGGGCGATCAGGGTGTCGGCGGTCCAGTCCAGCACCGCCAGCCAGATCGCTTCCTTGCTGGCAAAGTGCCGGAACACGGCGCCCTGGGTGATGCCCACGGCCTGCGCCAGATCGGCGGTGGTGATGTCGGCCGGGCTGCGCAGGGCGGCCAGTTGCAGGGCGGCTTCCACCAGGCTGGCCTGGCGCACGGCGGTGGCCTGCTTGGGGCGTTTGGAGAGAGGGATCACAATCTGGAAGTAATTGAATAATTACTTTGATTGTAGACCTTTATACCCCGTGGGGTTTTTTTCTCGTGAAAAGACGGCCAGACGGCTGCGAATGGCTGCCTGGTTGCGCCGCAAGGGCCTAGTGTGGGTGGTCTGGTGGAGTGCCGGCCGCTGCGGACTGCGCTCCCGGCGCGCGGTTGCGGGCGGCTTCTTCGGCGGTTTCGGGCTGCGGGCGCGGCTGGTCGCTGTGCGACACCGGGTAGCTGTCGGCCATGTAGCCGGGGCCTTTCATGATCATCACGATCACGCAGCCAATGGCCACGGTCAGCACCATGGTCCAGTGGAAAACGACCACGGCTCCGACAATGAAGTCCGCCATCTGCAGCCAGCGCGCCTCGCTGGCACTGGCCTGCGGGTCGGCCCAGATATGCAGCGCCAGCAGGGCCAGCACGGGCAGGGCCGTGCCCAGCAGGGCAATCAGGGGCAGTTTGCGCCACAGCGTCCATTCCAGCCCGCTGGCGCTGCGGATGGAGCGCGGATTTTTTTGCAGCCAGTTCATCTCGGTTTCATTTGTCAGGTTGGTGGCAGAACCGGTGCGCATACTGCGCCCGGCCAGATACCCCCGGTTTCCGGTTCCCATTATGGGCAGGCCGGGCGCAGCCCCCGGCGGGCCGGCGCAGGTAGTTGGCGCGACTTCAGGGTCATTCACGCAACCAAGGAACACTATGTTGAACGTATTTCTGCGCCCCTTGTCGGTACTGGCATGGGGCCTGTGCCTGGCGTTGGGCGCCGCGGCGCAGAGCAGTGACATCGTTGTCGGCCAGTCGACGGACCTCAGCGGCATCCTGGCCGAGATCGGGACCGAAACGTCCTGGGGCGCCAAGGCGTACTTCGAGACGGTCAACGCCAAGGGCGGCGTGAACGGCCGCAAGATCCGCTTCGTGGTGCTGGACGACGCCTACAACGCCGACAAGGCGGTGGAAAACGCACGGCAACTGATCCAGCGGGAGAACGCCGTGGCGCTGCTGGGCATGATGGGCACGCCGGCCAACACGGCCCTGATTCCGGTGGTGAGCGAGGCCGGCATCCCCAGCGTGGGGCCCTATACCGGCGGCCAGGTAGTGCGCAAGCCGCTGAACCACATGATTTTCAACATCCGCGCAAGCTATGCGACCGAGGCGGACAAGATTGTCGGGCACCTGGCCGCCCGCGGCGTGACCCGGTTGGGGGTGGTGTACCAGGCCAATGCGTTTGGCAAGGAGGGGTTGGCGGGCGCGCAGCTGGCCGCCGAGAAATACAAGCTGGGGCTGACGGCCGTCAGCAGCCTGGCCAACGATTCGTCCGATCTGGACCGGGTGGTGGAGGTGATGCAGAAGGCCGATCTGCAGTCCATCCTGCTGGTCACGGCGGGCAAGCCGTCTAGCGACTTTATCAAGGCCTACAACAAGAAGGCCCGCGGTATGCAGTACTTTGCGCTGTCGGTCCTGGCGTCCCAGGCCGCGGTACAGGCGCTGGGCAAGGACGGCACCGGAGTGGTGGTGTCCCAGGTCATGCCGTATCCGTTCTCGGGCATGTCGCCCATCGTGCGGGAGTACCAGAAGGCAATGGAAGCGGCGGGGCGGAAGAACTTCTCCTACGCCAGCATGGAAGGCTTCGTCAACGCCAAGGTTCTGGTGGAGGCGCTGCGCACCGTCAAGCAGGATGTCACGCGTGAACGCCTGGCCGACGCGCTGGACGGCCTGGGCAAGCTCGATCTGGGAGGCTTCGTGGTCAACTTCAACCGGACCGAGCACCAGGGATCGCAGTTCGTGGAACTGACGGTGGTCTCCAACAACGGCCGTTTCGTCCGGTAATTTGGGTCAAAAAAACGGGTTTGTGCCCCGTATTTATTGCGTAGATTGCTATTTTTTTTGTAGCGCTTGCGCGAGTTTCTGGTGCACGCCGCCAAAGCCGCCATTGCTCATGCACAGGATGTGGTCACCGGGGCGCGCCTGGGCGGCCACCAGGGCCACCAGGGCGTCCACGCTGTCGGCCACCTGCGCCCGTGCGCCCATGCTGGCTAGCGCTTCGCGCGCATCCCAGTCCAGGCCGCCGGCGTGGCAAAAGGCCAGGTCCGCTTCTTCCAGGCTCCAGGGCAGCTGGGACTTCATGGCCCCCAGTTTCATGGTGTTGCTGCGCGGCTCGAACACCGCCAGGATGCGCGCCGTGCCCACCTGGCGGCGCAGGCCGTTGACCGTGGTGTGGATGGCAGTGGGGTGGTGGGCAAAGTCGTCGTAGATGGTGACGGGCGCGGCGTGCTCGCCAGGCAGGGTAGCGCCCTGCCAGGCAATGCTGGCGCGCACTTCCATGCGGCGCTTGACGTTCTCGAAGCGACCCAGCGCTTGTGCGGCCACGTCGGGAGCCACGCCCACGTGCTCGGCCGCCGCAATGGCGGCCAGCGCATTGAGCTGGTTGTGCACGCCACCCAGGCTCCACTGCACGCGCGCCACGGTCTGGCCCCGGTGCAGCACATCAAACGCGTCGGGTTCGCCCTGGGCCGTGAAGTCGCTGTCGGCTGCGCCAAAGCTGCGTACCGCGCTCCAGCAGCCCTGGTGCAGCACCCGGGTCAGGCTTTCTTCCAGGCCGTTGACCACGATGCGTCCGGACGCCGGCACGGTGCGCACCAGGTGGTGGAACTGGCGCTCAATGGCCGCCAGGTTGTCGAAGATGTCGGCGTGGTCGAATTCCAGGTTGTTGAGGATGGCGGTGCGCGGGCGGTAGTGCACGAACTTGCTGCGCTTGTCGAAAAAGGCGGTGTCGTACTCGTCGGCTTCGATCACGAAGAGGGGGCGGTCTGGCTGGGCGTGGGGCGGCAGGGGGCTCTGCTCCGTGTCCCCCGCCCGCGTTGCGGGCTCCTCCTTTACCTGCGCAGCCCCCGCCGCCGCCCCACGCCCAGCCAAACCGCCGAGGCGCGCGGAGACACCAAAGTTAAGGGGTACGCCGCCCACCAGAAAGCCCGGCTGCAGGCCGGCGCATTCCAGTATCCAGGCCAGCATGGCCGTGGTGGTGGTCTTGCCGTGGGTCCCGGCCACTGCCAGCACGTGGCGGCCCTGCAGCACGTGCTCGGCCAGCCACTGCGGGCCGCTGGTGTAGGGGGTGCCGGCGTCCAGGATGGCTTCCATCAGCGGAAATTTGGGCGTGCCGTCGGCCAGACGCGCGCGGCTCACCACATTGCCGATGACGAACATGTCGGGCTGCAGCGCCATCTGGTCGGCGCCGAAGCCTTCAATCAGCTCAATGCCCAGCGCGCGCAGCTGGTCGCTCATGGGGGGGTAGACGCCGGCATCGCAACCGGTGACGCGGTGACCCGCCTCGCGGGCCAGTGCCGCCAAGCCACCCATGAACGTGCCGCAAATGCCAAGAATGTGTATGTGCATGGCCCTATTCTAAAGCTGGAATACAGGTGTTTTCGCCCGCCAGGCCGCACACGGATTGCGCAAACAGCTATTGAAAACATAGCATCCGGGCCGCGCTGGCAGGCCACGGGACTGGCGGGTGCGCCCGGTGCACAATTCCGTCATGGATGCATTGAAGGCGGAAATTGCGGCGGTTGCGGCGCGCATGGTGGTCGAGGAGGGGCTGGAGTACGGCGCCGCCAAGCGCCGGGCGGTCAAGCACTTGGGGCTGTCGCCGCGCGCGGCCCTGCCGGACAACGAGCAGGTGGAGGCGGCGGTGGAGGAGTACATCGCCGTGTTCTGCGCCGACACCCAACCGCAGGAATTGCGGGCTTTGCGCCTGCTGGCGCTGGACTGGATGGAGCGTCTGGCGCGGTTTCGCCCCCACCTGGGCGGTGCGGTCTGGCACGGTACGGCCACCCGCCGGTCGGATATTTACCTGCTGTTGTTCTGTGATGACCCCAAATCGGCCGAGATCGGCCTGATTGACATGGGCGTGCGCTTTGAGCCCCGGACGGTGAGCGGCCTGCAGGGCAAGCCGGTCGATGCCCTGAGCGTGCATGTGTTCAGTGCCGAGCTGGGCGAGCATGTGGGTCTGCACCTGCTGGTGCATGACTACGATGACCTGCGGGGCGCCCTGGCGGCGGATGCGCGGGGTCGCCGTCCGCGCGGGGATGTGGCGGCCGTGCGCCGTTTGCTGCATGATGGCGGGCCATGAACGCTCCCCAAACCCAAACCCCTGACGTGCCCGATCGTGGGCATGCTTCTTCCCGCCGCCTGCTGCTGGGCGCCGTTGCCGTCTCTGCCGCCCTCGCCGGGGCGGGGTTGGCCTGGCGCCGGACCCAAACGCCGGATGCGCCGCCCGCCAGCCCGCCGGTGGACGGGTTCTGGTCGTCGCAGTGGGACACGCCTCAGGGCGGGCGTGTGTCCATGCAGTCGTTTCGGGGGCGCCCCCTGCTCGTGAACTTCTGGGCTACCTGGTGCCCACCCTGCGTCGAGGAACTTCCGTTAATTAACGACTTCTATCGCCAAAACAAGGCGAGTGGCTGGCAAGTGCTGGGATTGGCGGTAGACAAGCTGGCTCCCGTGCAGGCGTTCCTGCAAAAAATGCCCCTGGACTTCCCCATTGCCATGGCCGGTATGCCGGGCGCGGATCTGAGCCGTAGCCTGGGCAATCTGGCCGGCGGCTTACCGTTTTCGTTGGTGCTGGGGAGCGAAGGGCTGGTGCTGCAGCGCAAGATGGGGCGCCTGAATGCCGCGGACCTGGACGCCTGGCTTCGTTTAAAATAGGGTCCGGCCTTCGCCCCGGTGGCGGCGTTCGCGGCCTGTCTGGCGAACATTTCCTGGCGGTTTTTTCGAAAATTGCAGGAACTTTGTTTGCAAATAAATTGTTTTGCCGTCAAATGGCTGATTTTTGCTGTAAATTCGCCCCTTACTAAATGACGGCAGTTGGAGATCACATGGATTTACGCAAACTCAAAACCCTGATTGACCTGGTGTCCGATTCCAATGTGTCGGAACTGGAAATTACCGAAGCCGAAGGCAAGGTGCGCATCGTCAAGGGGGGGGGCGCCATGGTGCAGGGCTATGCGCCCGCGCCGGTCTATGCCGCACCCGTTGCCGCGCCGGTTGCTGCAGGTGCAGTGGCTGTTGCGGCCGCGCCGGCGGCTCCGGTGGCAGAGGTGGTGTCGGGCCACACGGTGAAGTCGCCCATGGTTGGTACTTTCTACCGTTCGTCCTCTCCTGGCGCCAAGGCGTTTGTGGAAGTGGGCAGCGCCATCAAGGAAGGCGAAACCCTGTGCATTGTCGAGGCCATGAAGATCCTCAACGAGATCGAGGCCGACAAGTCCGGTACGGTGACCCGCATTCTGTGCGAGAACGGCCAGGCGGTGGAGTTCGGTCAACCCTTGTTCATCATTGAATAAGCTGCCGCACAGATTGCCATGTTCAAAAAAATCCTGATCGCCAACCGTGGCGAGATTGCCTTGCGAATCCAGCGCGCCTGCCGCGAGCTGGGGATCAAGGCGGTCATGGTCTACTCCGAAGCGGACCGTGACGCCAAATATGTCAAGCTTGCGGACGAAGCGGTGTGCATCGGACCGGCTGCTTCGGCACTGAGCTACCTGAATGTGCCGGCCATTATTTCGGCCGCCGAGGTGACGGACGCCGAAGCCATCCACCCCGGCTACGGTTTCCTGAGTGAAAACGCCGATTTCGCCGAACGGGTGGAAAAGAGCGGCTTCCAGTTCATTGGCCCCACGCCCGAGTCGATCCGCATCATGGGCGACAAGGTGTCGGCCAAGCAGGCCATGATTCGTGCCGGCGTGCCCTGCGTCCCCGGATCCGAGGGCGAGCTGCCGGACGATCCGGTCCAGATTCGCCGCATTGCAAAGGCCATCGGGTATCCCGTCATCATCAAGGCGGCCGGCGGCGGTGGCGGACGCGGCATGCGCGTGGTCCATACCGAGGCGGCGCTGGTGAACGCAGTGGCCATGACCAAGGCCGAGGCGGGCGCGGCATTCAACAATCCGGCGGTGTACATGGAGAAGTTTCTCCAGAACCCGCGGCACGTGGAAATCCAGATCCTGGCAGACAAGCACAAGAATGCGGTGTATCTGGGCGAGCGGGACTGCTCCATGCAGCGGCGCCACCAGAAAATCCTGGAAGAAGCGCCGGCACCGGGCATCAACCGCAAGCTGATCGACCGTGTGGGCGAGCGCTGCGTGGCGGCCTGCAAGAAAATTGGCTACCGCGGTGCCGGCACCTTTGAGTTCCTGTACGAAGACGGCGAGTTCTACTTCATCGAGATGAACACCCGGGTCCAGGTGGAGCATCCGGTGACCGAACTGGTGACGGGCATCGACATCGTCCGGACCCAGATCATGGTGGCTGCGGGCGAGAAGTTGCCGTTTACCCAGCGCCAGATCGAAATCCGTGGCCACGCCATCGAATGCCGCATCAATGCCGAAGACCCCTACAAGTTCATTCCGTCACCCGGCCGGGTGACCATGTGGCATGCACCGGGCGGCCCGGGCGTACGGGTCGACTCGCACGTGTACACCAACTACTTTGTGCCGCCCAATTACGACTCGATGGTCGGTAAGATCATCGTGCACGGCGACACGCGGGAGCAGGCCATGGCGCGCATGCGCACGGCTCTGGCGGAGACCGTGGTGGAGGGCATCAACACCAATATCCCGCTGCACCGCGAGCTGCTGGTGGATGCCAAGTTCATGGATGGTGGCACCAATATCCACTATCTCGAGCAGTGGCTGGAACAGCACAAGCGCTGAGCGGCCAAGCCATGTTTGAACTGAGCCTGATGTGCCCGGAAGACCGGGTGGAATCGCTGAGCGACGCGCTGGATGCGCTGGACGCCTTGAGCGTGAGCGTGGAAGATGCCGACGCCCAGACCGATGCCGAGCAGGCCCTGTTTGGCGAACCCGGCATGCCGGCGCCCAAGGGCGGCTGGCAGCGTTCACGGATCACGGCCTTGTTTGCGGACGCGGCTGTGGCGCAGGAAGCGGCGGATCTGCTGCAGGCGCAGGACTTTTTTGCGGGCTGCCAGGTGCTGGCCATGGCGGCCGTGCCGGATCAGGACTGGGTGCGTCTCACACAGTCGCAGTTCGCGCCGGTCGAGATCACCCCCACATTCTGGATCGTGCCCACCTGGCATGAGCCGCCGGCGCAGGCGCGCGAGCTGATCCGCCTGGACCCGGGGCTGGCCTTTGGTACGGGAACCCACCCCACGACACGCATGTGCCTGCGCTGGATCGCGGCCCATCCTGGGCAAGGTCGCGTGCTGGACTACGGCTGCGGGTCGGGCATCCTGGCCATCGGCGCTGCCAAGTTTGGCGCGCGTGAAGTGGTGGCGGTGGATATCGACGTGGCGGCCGTGCAGTCTACGGAACTCAATGCCGCGGCCAACAACGTCGCGCTGGCGGCAGGCTTGCCGGACCGGGCGGATGGCGTATACGACCTGGTGCTGGCCAATATCCTGGCAACGCCGCTGAAGGTGCTGGCTCCGCTGTTGTGCGCACACGTGGCGCCTGGCGGGCATCTGGTGCTGGCGGGCATTCTGGAGCGCCAGGCCGACGAGTTGATCCAGGCCTATGCGGCCCATTGCCGCTTGGCGGTGGCAGACCGTGAGGATGGCTGGATACTGATGACGGCCACGCTCTGACCGGCTGCAGCCGGGTCACTACAATGCCCCCCTGATGAGTCTGATCACCCGATGCCCCGCATGCGCCACGATGTTTCGGGTCGTGCCGGACCAGCTCCGCATTTCGGACGGGTGGGTGCGCTGTGGTCAATGCGACGAGGTTTTTGACGCCAATGCCCAGTTGGTGCGGGAGACGCCGGGCGCAGAGGAGGGTAAGCTCCCTGGCACCGTCACCACCGATGAATCCGTAGTTGGAAGCCCTCCTTCCGCGGCAGCTGGGCTTGCACCCGAAATCGCTCCCGAACCCGAAATGGAGTGGGAATATCCGGACGTGGAAGACGGTGTACCCCCACCGGTGCCGACCCCGGTGGATATCGATATCGACATTGCTGTGGATACCGACACGGGCAATGCCCCGTTGGTGGACCCGTTTCTGGAACACGATCCCCACGCCGAACCCCTGCCGGAACCGGAGTCACCGCAACTGGAGGACGATGCACCAAGCCCCGCAGAGATGGATCCGGACGGGGCCGCACACGATCCGGCCCGGGAACCAGGCGTTGCGCCGCGGTATCTGCAGGCCGATGTCCAGGAGGGGCCTGCGGCGGCGGACCCCAAGCTGTCGTTCCTGCGGCCGGTCCGTGCGCGTTCCAGAAGGGACCGTCCCTGGGTGCGGGGTGCCCTGGTGTTGCTGAGTCTGCTGCTGGTTGCTGGTTTGCTGCTGCAGATCGTGGTTCAGGAGCGTGACCGGATTGCGGCGACGGAGCCTGCCGTCCAGCCCTTCCTGGAGTCGGTCTGTGCAGTCCTGGCTTGCCGGGTTTCCCCGTTGCGCCAGATCGAGTCGGTGGTGATTGACAGCTCGTCCTTCACCAAGGTGCGGGCGGAGGTGTACCGCTTGAATTTCACACTCAAAAACACCGCCTTGACTGCGGTGGCGACACCGGCCATGGAGCTGACCTTGACGGATCTGCAGGACCAGCCGGTCGTCCGCCGGGTGTTCCTGGCCCAGGATTTCGGCGCCAAGCAGGCGGCCATGGGCCCAGGGAGCGAGGTGGTGGCATCGCTGTCGGTCAGCGTCAACCTGTCGGGTGACGTGGCACGCATCTCGGGTTACCGCCTGCTGGCTTTCTACCCCTGACGGCATAGCGGGCATAAAAAAACCCGGGAACCTTGCGGTCCCGGGTTTTGAAGCCTTGCAACGAAGTGCTTAGGGCTTGCTGGAGGTCGGAAACGGCCACGCAGCCTGGGGGCTCAGAGTGGTCTGAGCAGCAGGAGCGGCCGGTTTCTTGGCAGCGGGTGCTTTCGCGGCTTTCTTCGCGGCCGGCTTTTTGGCAGCTTTCTTGGCGACAGGTTTCTTGGCTACAGCCGCTTTTTTGGCGGGAGCGGCCTTCTTGACGACCTTCTTGGCTGCCACTTTCTTGGCAGGAGCCGCTTTCTTCACGACCTTCTTGGCCACTACCTTCTTGGCGGGAGCGGCTTTCTTGACGACCTTCTTGGCCGCGACTTTTTTCGCCGGAGCGGCTTTCTTGACCGCTACTTTCTTGGCGGGGGCTTTTTTCGCAACAGCTTTTTTCGCCGGAGCGGCCTTCTTCGCAGCTACTTTCTTAGCTGGAGCGGCTTTCTTGGCGGGGGCAGCCTTTTTAGCGGCTACTTTCTTTGCTGGTGCAGCTTTCTTCGCGGGAGCGGCCTTTTTTGCGGCCGGTTTTTTTGCAGTTGCCATGGTTTTCTCCTTGATCAATTAACAAAGAGCACTTCTTGCAAGTTGGAGAGCAGGAAGTGATTCATGCTGTTGGGCTGGATCCCAGCAGCATGAACTTGGTGACACACATCCAACCCACGCTCTGGGGTGTGATCTTGCATGTGTGAAATTCGTGGATTCATTTTTTTTCGCATCAATCCCAGGACAGCGCGCCGCCGGACTGGTATTCAATGACCCGGGTCTCAAAGAAGTTGCGTTCTTTTTTCAGATCGATCATCTCGCTCATCCAGGGGAAGGGGTTCTCTTCGTTGGGAAAGAGCGTCTCCAGCCCGATCTGGGTGGCGCGCCGGTTGGCGATATAGCGCAGGTAACCCTTGAACATGGAGGCGTTCATGCCCAGCACGCCACGCGGCATGGTGTCTTCGGCATACCGGTATTCCAGCTCCACGGCCTTCTCGAACAGGGACTTGATCTCGGCCTTGAATTCGGCCGTCCAGAGCTGCGGGTTCTCCAGCTTCAGCTGGTTGATCAGGTCGATGCCGAAGTTGCAGTGCATGGATTCGTCGCGCAGGATGTACTGGTACTGCTCGGCGGCCCCCGTCATCTTGTTCTGGCGGCCCAGCGCCAGGATCTGGGTGAAGCCCACGTAGAAGAACAGGCCTTCCATCAGGCAGGCGAACACAATCAGCGACTTGAGCAGCGTCTGGTCGGCCTGGGGTGTCCCGGTCTTGAAGTTCGGATCCATGATGGCGTCAATGAAGGGGATCAGGAACTGATCCTTGTCGCGGATCGACTGGACTTCGTTGTAGGCGTTGAATATCTCGCTCTCGTCCAGGCCCAGCGACTCCACGATGTACTGGTAGGCGTGGGTGTGGATGGCTTCCTCGAAGGCCTGGCGCAGCAGGAACTGGCGGCATTCGGGCGCCGTGATGTGGCGGTAGGTACCCAGCACGATGTTGTTCGCAGCCAGCGAGTCGGCGGTGACAAAGAAGCCGAGGTTGCGCTTGATGATGCGGCGCTCGTCCTCGGTCAGGCCGTTGGGGTCTTTCCACAAGGCAATGTCGCGCGTCATGTTGACTTCCTGCGGCATCCAGTGGTTGGCGCAGGTGGCCAGGTATTTTTCCCAGGCCCATTTGTATTTGAAGGGGACGAGCTGGTTGACGTCCGTCTTGCCATTGATGATGCGCTTGTCGGCAGCTTGTACGCGGCGGGGCGCCGTGTCAGTGGAAGCGACAGCCGGTGCCGTGTGGGATGCAACCGTTGCGCCGTCGTTCAGTGTGCGAAATCCGGGGGTGACTTGAGCCTGCACGACCGACGGGTTGACCGGCGGCATGTGCACAAAATTTGTTAGCGATGTGGGCTTGACTTCTTCGTCCCAGGTCAACATAAGTGATTCCAATCAGCGGATTATGAGAGCAGCGAAATGAAATGAAAAGTAATCCTGCATTTCACTGCCCTCATGTGTTGTTCAATTGCATCGCATGGCATGCGATGGCCAGGCTTGCATTACTGACACGACTCGCATGTGGGGTCGTCGACGCCGCAGAATTTGATGTCGGTCGCAACGTGACTGGCCATCTCCATCTGCATGTGCGCGGCCGCTGCCGCTGCCTCCAGTGCGCTGGAACTGCGCAGGGAACCGGCGCTATCGCTGCCACTGGAGACGGCATTCAGACGGCCAGCCGTCACGGTGGATTTCTCGGCGTGGGTGGCGGACATGGTGCGCAGGTAGTACGTTGTTTTCAGTCCGCGCAGCCAGGCGAGCTTGTAGGTCTCGTCGAGCTTCTTGCCGGAGGCTCCCGCCATGTAGATGTTCAGTGACTGCGCCTGGTCGATCCATTTCTGGCGGCGTGCAGCGGCTTCCACCAGCCACTGGGTTTCCACCTCAAACGCGGTTGCGTACAACTGCTTCACTTCCTGGGGCACGCGATCGATAGGGCTGAGCGAGCCATCAAAGTGCTTCAGGTCCATCACCATCACGTCGTCCCACAGGCCCAGGCGTTTCAGGTCCTTGACGAGGTAGCCGTTGATGACGGTGAACTCGCCCGACAGGTTGGACTTGACCGACAGGTTGCCAAAGCTGGGTTCAATGGAGGCATCGACGCCGATGATGTTGGAGATGGTGGCGGTGGGCGCAATGGCCACGCAGTTGGAGTTGCGCATGCCGTCCTGCGCGATCTTTTTGCGCAGGGCGTCCCAGTCCAGCGTGGCGGAGCGGTCCACCTCCACGTAGCCGCCGCGCGCATTGGCCAGCAGGTCCAGGGTGTCCAGTGGCAGGATGCCCTGGTCCCACAGGGAGCCTTTGTAGCTACTGTACTTGCCCCGCTCGCGGGCCAGCTCGGTGGAAGCCCAGTAGGCGTAGTAGCAGATCGCCTCCATGGACTGGTCGGCGAACTGCACGGCGGCCTCGCTGGCGTAGGGGATGCGCAACTCGTACAGGCTGTCCTGGAAAGCCATCACACCCAGGCCGACCGGACGGTGGCGCAGGTTGGAGTCGCGCGCCTTCTTGACGGCGTAGTAGTTGATGTCGATCACGTTGTCCAGCATGCGCATGGCGGTGGCGATGGTGCGCTTGAGCTTGTCGTGGTCCAGTGCGCCGTCTTTCAAGTGCTGGCGCAGGTTGACGGAGCCCAGGTTGCAGACCGCTGTCTCGGTGTCCGACGTGTTGAGCGTGATCTCGGTGCACAGGTTGCTGGAGTGCACCACGCCGGCGTGTTGCTGGGGGGAGCGCACGTTGCAGGCGTCCTTGAACGTGATCCAGGGGTGGCCGGTCTCAAACAGCATGGTCAGCATCTTGCGCCACAGGTCCGTGGCTTGCACCGTGCGGGAGGGCTTGATGTCGCCGCGGGCGGCCTTTTCCTCATATGCTACGTAGGCTTTCTCGAAATCCGCGCCAAACAGGTCGTGCAAATCGGGCACGTTGGAAGGTGAGAACAGGGTCCAGCTGCCTTTTTCCATCACGCGGCGCATGAACAGGTCGGGAATCCAGTTGGCGGTGTTCATGTCATGGGTGCGGCGGCGGTCGTCGCCGGTGTTCTTGCGCAGCTCCAGGAACTCTTCGATGTCCAGGTGCCAGGTTTCCAGGTAGGTGCAGACAGCTCCCTTGCGTTTGCCGCCCTGGTTCACCGCCACGGCCGTATCGTTGACCACCTTCAGGAACGGCACCACGCCCTGCGATTCGCCGTTGGTGCCCTTGATATGGGCGCCCAGGGCACGCACGCGTGTCCAGTCGTTGCCCAGACCGCCGGCGAATTTGGACAGCAGGGCGTTTTCCTTAATCGATTCGTAGATGCCGTCCAGGTCGTCGGGCACGGTGGTCAGGTAGCAACTGGAGAGCTGGGAGCGCAGCGTGCCGCTGTTGAACAGCGTTGGCGTGGAGGACATGAAGTCGAAGGAGGACAGCACCTCGTAGAACTCGATGGCGCGGGCTTCGCGGTCGATCTCGTTCAGTGCCAGACCCATGGCCACGCGCATGAAGAAGGCCTGGGGCAATTCAATGCGGGCCTTGCCCACGTGCAGGAAGTAGCGGTCGTACAGGGTTTGCAGGCCCAGGTAGTCAAATTGCAGGTCCCGCCCGGCCTGGAGGGCTGCGCCCAGACGCTTCAGGTCGAACTGCATCAGGCGCTCGTCCAGCAACTCGGCGTCCACGCCCTGCTTGATGAAGCCGGGGAAGTGGTCGGCGTAGGCCTGTGCCATGTCGACGGGCGCCACGTCACGGCCCAGCACTTCGCGTGAAATGCTGTGAAACAGCAGGCGCGCGGTGGCGTAGGTGTAGTCGGGGTCCTTTTCAATCAGGGTGCGGGCGGCCAGGACGGATGCCTTGTACACCTCGTCCATGGGCACGCCGTCATACAGGTTGCGCATGGTCTCGGCCAGAATGGGGGCCGCCTGGACGTCGCTGCCCAGGCCCGCACAGGCGGCCTCGATCAGGGACTGGAGCCGGCTCAGGTCCAGCGCCACGCGCTGTCCATCTTCGAGCACATGCAGAACCGGCGCGGGCGGCGCTTCCTGGGCGACATGCTGGGCGCGTTCCTGGGTGCGGCGCTCGCGGTACAGCACATAGGCGCGGGCGATTTCGTGGTGGCCGCCGCGCATGAGCCCGAGTTCGACCTGGTCTTGCACGTCTTCGATGTGGAAGGTGCCGCCGCCGGGGCGCGAACGCATGAGCGCCCGGATGACCTGCTGGGTCAGTCCGTCGACCGTTTCGCGCACGCTGGCCGATGCCGCTCCCTGGGTGCCGTGCACCGCAAGAAAGGCCTTCATCATGGCGATGGCAATTTTGTTGGGCTCAAAGGGAACGACCGCACCGTTGCGTCGAATGATCTGGTAGTGGGCCAGCAGGTTGTGGGCGGTTTCGGCCGCCATGGGTGTCTGGTGTGCGAAGGGGCTGGAAGCCGGGGTGGGGGTGCTAGAAACAGATTGCATGATTTCCTCGTCGTGATCCGTATTTTTTTGGGTTGGGCTGCACTCGGCGACCGTCCTGCGAGATGCGATTGTCGAAAAGACGGTGGAGACGGTGCCCACTATATATGGGGTCTGTGACAGTTACAAGCCACTACCTGTAGCGTTTTTGGTCAAAGCCCCCTTGGCGCACGGACCGCTGCAAGATGTGCTACCCGTGCGCTGCCGTGCGGCACGCCGGCGTTGCCCTGCCGACAGGGCCGCGCAGGCCTTGTCCTGTGGGAGTCCGGGAGAATGCATCCAGTCCTGATGCCGCTTTCGGCGGCATTTGACGGCAGCAGGCGCGTGCAGCCGTCGTTTCGGATGGACTGAGATCGGCCGATGCGGGGGCGTGTGTTGTGCCACCCAGGCGGCGGCACAAAAATCAATCCGGTTTCGGGTGCCGGGCCATTCCGGGAAAACACTGAGGCGCGAACCCCAGACTTTGCCGCAGCCGGGCCCAGTCCAGGCCGGGGCCGGGGTCCGCCTTGCGCCCGGGCGCGATGTGTTCGTGGCCGGCCAGATGCGCAATCGGGTACTGCTGGGCCAGTGCCGGGCACAGGGCTTCCAGTGCCTCGTACTGCGCCGGTTCAAATGTGTCGCCTTCCAGGCCTTCGAGTTCGATCCCGATGGAGTCGTCGTTGCATTGCGCACGCCCCCGGTAGTGCGAGACACCGGCGTGCCAGGCACGGTCATCGCAACTGACAAACTGCCAGATCTCGCCCCCGCGCTGGATGTAGAAGTGGGCCGATACCTGCAGGCCTTCTATCTGCTTGAAGTAGGGGTGCTGTTCCCAGTCGAGCTGGTTGGTGAACAGGGCTTGTACCTGGGAGCCGCCATAGACACCCGGGGGCAGGCTGATGGAGTGCAGCACGATGAGGTCGATCTGCGCCAAGGCCGGGCGCGGACCGAAGTTGGGTGACGGCAGGCGGCGCGCAAAGTGGTACCAGCCGTCTTGCCACAGGCCCGATCCGGAGTGCTGCGCCTCAGGCATCGGAGCCCTCGTCCCGGGAAGCGGGGACGTTGATTTTCAGCCGCGCAATGCGGTAGCGGATTTGCCGCAGGCTCAGGCCCAGCCGGCTGGCTGCCAGGGTGCGGTTGAAGCCGGTTTCGCCCAAGGTCTTGATCAGGATTTCCCGCTCCTGCTGATCCAGATGGCTTTGCAGATCGGTGGGCAGCTCCGCATGGCCGGGCGTGGCGGCGGCTGCGGGCGGCGCTGCGGTGGCGGGGACTTCCAGCGGCATCAAGCCACTGGTCGGTGTGTGCAGATCGTCGAGTTGCAACTCGTCGCCATCGCACAGCGCGACCGCACGGTGCAGCAGGTTCTCCAGCTCGCGCACGTTGCCGTTGAGGGGCTGGCGCGCCAGCTGCTCCATGAAATCGTGCGACAGGCGTGGCACGGGCATGCCCGATTCGTCGGCAATCCGGGCCACCAGCGTCTGGCACAGCGCGGGCAGGTCCTCGCACCGCTCGCGCAGCGGGGGAATGAAGATGTCGATGACGTTGAGCCGGTAAAAAAGATCCTGGCGGAACCGGCCGGCCTGAACCTCGGCCGGCAAATCCTTGTGCGTGGCACTGATGATGCGCACGTCCACCGGCTCCTCCTGGCTGGAACCCAGAGGGCGCACACACCGTTCCTGAATGGCACGCAGCAGCTTGGACTGCATGGCCAGGGGCAAGTCGCCAATTTCGTCCAGAAACAGGGTTCCACCCTTGGCAGCCTGGAAAAAGCCCTCCCGGTCGTGGGTCGATCCGGTATAGGCGCCCTTTCTGGCGCCGAAGAATTCCGCTTCCAGCAGGTTCTCCGGTATGGCACTGCAGTTGACGGCGACCCAGGGGCCGGTTGCGCGGTGGCTGTTGGCGTGCAGGGCGCTGGCCACCAGTTCCTTGCCGGTGCCGGACTCACCCCGTACCAGTACCGGTGCCATGCTGCGGGCGACCCGGACAATGCGCTCCTTGACGCTGCGCATGGCGGCAGAGTTGCCCGCCAGGCGCGCGAGTGCCGCCTGGCCGCTGACGGTCGCGGGCGCTGCTCCGGATGGAGGCGTCCCCGCCACCGCGCGCACGGGCGTGCTGCGGGTGGGTGCGTCTTGCACCGCCGATGCAATGGCGGCGCGGAACTGTTTCAGGTCTACCGGTTTGGTGAGGTAGTCAAACGCGCCGGCCTTGAGCGACTCCACCGCGTTTTCGGCCGAACCGTGCGCAGTGATCACGATGCAGCGTTCCGGCCGCTGCCGGACCTTCATGGTGGACAGGATGTCGATGCCCAGCCCGTCCGGCAGGCGCATGTCGGTGATCACCACGTCGAAGTGCTGGGCGTCCAGCAGCTGCCAGGCGTCCTGCACGCTGCCGGCGGTTTCCACCCGGTAGCCTTCACGCAGCAGGGTGAGTTCGTACAGGGTGCGCAGATCCGGCTCGTCGTCGATTACCAGAATCTGTGCGTTGCTCAATGCAGTGTGGCTTGCCATGGGGTCGCGGTGGCCTCGGTTGTGGGTACGGTAGTGGGGGTATTGGTGCGCAGGAAGGTGATGGCAAATTCATTGCCGTCGGTGGACTGGCCGCGGGCGTTGCGGAAACTGCGTTGGTACGCAATGGTCGCGCCGTGCCCCTCGCACAATTCCCGGCAAATGTACAAACCCAGTCCGCTGGACCGGCTTTCCGATGAGAAGAAGGGTTCAAACAGATGGCTCTCCACCGACTGGTCCATGGGCGCGCCATCGCTCCAAACGGAAAGGGTTGCGTGTTGCGCACCGGTGATGCTGGTGCTGACCTGGATCGCTTCTGGCTGCTGCGTGGCGTAACGGCGCGCATTGTCCAGCAGGTTGACCAGCACCCGCCGCAGGTGGTCGGCGTCAAAGCGGACGGTTATTCCCTGGGGCCCCGGTGGGGTCAGCAATTGGCGCTGGCACGCGTTCTGGGCGCTCCAGTCGCTGCAAATGCGGTGCGTCCATTCGCTCAGTGCCAGGGCGGTCAAGGGGTGTGTCTGGTCGTGGGGTTGTGCCTGGGAGACCTTGAGGATGTCGAGGACGATCTTTTCCAGTCGCTTGGCGTTCTGGCTGACCATCAGGGTCAGCTGCTTCAGCTTGGGGTCTGTGAGGTCTTCTTCCAGCAGCGCATTGGCCTGGACAATGGCAGCCAGCGGGTTGCGGATTTCATGGGCGACCGCCGTCGACAGGCGTCCCATGCTGGCCAGCTTTTCGGTTCGCATGCGCGCTTCCAGCTCGCGCTGGTCCTGCAAAAACAGGACGCACAGGCTTTCCCCTTCCGGCCCGTGTGGTGCGGCCAGGCGGGTGCGCGCCCGTACCCGGCGGGGCCCGTGGTCATGGTGGCGGATGGTCACGTCTTCTTCGTGGCTTTGTCCGGTACCCACGCTCAGGCGGGTGAGGTTGAGCAAGGGCTTCCAGCCGGGCTCGTCGCGCAGGTCGAATACGGACGCGTGCGCGATCAACGGGGAGCCCAGCAATTCCCGTGCTGCCGGGTTGGCGGCGCGGACACAGCCCCGGTCGTCCACGATCAGCACCCCGTCCGGCAGTGATTCGATCACCAGCTCATTGACCTGGCGCTGGATGGTGACGGCCAGCTGGCTCAGGCGGGCGCGCCGGCCCTCGCTGGCCAGGCGGTTGGAGAGCTGGTTACCCAGCAGGGCAATGACAAAGTAGCCGGCGCCGCTGAGCGCCGACTGCACAAAGTAGGGTGTGGCATCGGCGGGGCCGTGCAGGTAGGTCCACAGGGTGTTGCCCAGCAGCAGCATGGTGACGGCTGCTGCCGTGCCGAGTGCCAACCGCAAGGACCCCAGCACGGAGGCGTGCAGGATGGGCAGGGCAAACAGCGGGGTGTAGTTGATGCTGCTGCCCGGTAGCAGTTGCAGGGCGGAAAACGTCAGGACGTCCAGCCCCACCAGTGCGCCCCAGGTCCGGTTGAACGACTGGCCCAGAGGCCGGGGGCGCATGTAGAACCGCGCGGCCAGCGTGCCAGAGAAATAGACGGCACTGATGGCAATCAGCGCCAAGCTGTGCAAGGTGCCGGTGACGAACAGAGCGATCTGCAGGACCACCAGCACTAGGCCCAGGGTGAGCCGTGCCGTCATGAAACCCTGCCACAGACGGACCAGCTCGTGCGAATCCTCCGGCGCTTCGGGTGGCGCCTGCAGGACGGTAGGATCAAACCACGAGTGAGCGGGGTCCAATGCGTCCATTCAGGGTTCCATTTGCTGCCGGTGCGCGATGCTGCAGTAGGTGCCGTGCGTGCCGATGACGGCGTCGCTGGCCGGGATGTGGACGCCGCACTGGTGGCACTGCAGCATGGTCTGCGGCGCCAGCGTGTCCGGCCTCTTGGGGCGGGTCAGCGGCGCCTGTGTGGCGCGCCAGGCACGCCAGCGCCATGCGATCAGCAGCGCGGCCAGGAATAGGAGCAGAAACCTCATGATGGCGTGCGCCCGAGGACGATTTCCATCACGAAGCGCGAGCCGACATAGGCCAGCAACAGCAAGGCCGAGCCGGTGTACAGCACATGCACCGCCCGCTTGCCGCGCCAGCCAAAGGCGCGACGCCCGATGAGCAGCACCGCAAAGGTGACCCAGGCCAGCAGGGAGAAAACGGTCTTGTGGTCCCAGCGCCAGCCATGGGCATGGCCGTACAGAGATTCTTCAAACACCACGCCGACAAGGAGCGTGGCGCTGAGCAGCACAAAGCCGGCACCGACGAAACGGTAAGTCAGGCGCTCCAGGGTCAGCAGCGGCAGCCCGCTGTGCGGATCTTCCGCGTGGCGGATGCGGTTCTCCGCCCGCGTCATGAACCAGGCGTGTACCACGGCAGTGCCGAACAGGCCGTAGCAGGCGACCCCAAAAGCCAGGTGCAGGGGCAGCCATGCCGATGCCGTGGCCGGCATGGGGCTGCCGGGGAAGAGCAGGGCGATCAGTACCGCTGCGGCGCCGATGGTGCACAGCGTCCAGCGGGTCGGCAGCTGGGGGAATATCTGGCTCTCGACCGCGTAAACGGCCGCCACCAGCCAGGCGGTGACCGACAGCGCCGGTGCAAAACCGAAATGGGCTTGTGCGCCCAGCAGACTCCAGGATAGAACGGCGCCGTGCAACAGCCAGGCCACGGCCACCCAGGCGCGTGCCGAGCGCGGACTGATGCGGTTGGCCCGCACGGCAGGCCAGGCGTAGGCTGCGGCAGCCAAAACAGTCAAGGTCAGGCTAATGGGGGACGTACTGGCTAAAATCATGCGTACAGTTTAGCGTTTTGCTCCCTGCCAGCCCAGGCTGGCTTTCACACCAGGTTCCGTGCAACGGAATACGTCTTATGGCCTCCGCTCTTTCCGACAAACTTTCCCGCCTCGTCAAAGAAATGCGTGGCCAGGCCCGCATCACCGAAACCAACGTCTCCGACATGTTGCGGGAGGTGCGCATGGCCCTGCTGGAGGCCGATGTGGCCTTGCCGGTGGTGCGCGACTTCATCGCCCGGGTGAAGGAGAAGGCCCTGGGCCAGGAGGTCATGGGGTCTCTGCAACCCGGCCAGATGTTGGTGAGCATCGTCAGCAAGGAGCTGGCGGCCACCATGGGTGAGGGCGTGAGCGACATCAACCTGGCCGCCCAGCCTCCTGCCGTCATTCTGATGGCCGGCCTGCAGGGCGCTGGCAAGACGACGACGACCGCCAAGCTGGCCAAGCACCTGATTGAAAAGCGCAGGAAGAAAGTGCTGACGGTGTCGGGCGACGTGTACCGGCCAGCCGCCATCGAGCAGCTGAAAACGGTGACGGCGCAGGCGGGTGCCGAATGGTTCCCCAGTAGCCCGGACCAGAAGCCGGTGGACATTGGCCTGGCCGCGCTGGACTATGCCAGGAAACATTTCTTTGATGTGCTGCTGGTGGACACGGCGGGCCGCCTGGCGATTGACGAAGCGCTGATGCGTGAAATCAAGGACCTGCATGCCGTGCTCAAGCCAGTGGAGACGCTGTTTGTGGTGGACGCCATGCAGGGTCAGGATGCGGTCAACACCGCCAAGGCCTTCAAGGACGCGTTGCCCCTGACCGGCATCATCCTCACCAAGACCGATGGCGACTCCCGTGGCGGTGCGGCCCTGTCGGTGCGCCAGGTTACCGGTGCGCCCATCAAGTTTGCGGGTACCAGCGAGAAACTCGACGGCCTGGAGGTGTTCGACGCCGAGCGCCATGCCGGACGGATTCTGGGCATGGGCGACATCGTGGCGCTGGTCGAGCAGGTCACGGCCGGGGTGGACATCCAGGCGGCGCAGAAACTGGCTGCCAAGGTCAAGAGCGGTGGTGGCTTCGACCTGAATGACTTTCTGGCGCAGATCCAGCAGATGAAGCAGATGGGCGGCCTGTCCAGTCTCATGGACAAGCTGCCGGCTGCCATGGCGTCCAAGGCCGGCAATGTGGACATGGACCGCGCCGAGAAGGACATCAAGCGCAAGGAAGGCATCATCCAGAGCATGACGCCGCTGGAACGCCGCAAGCCCGAGCTCATCAAGGCCACGCGCAAGCGCCGCATTGCGGCCGGCGCCGGCGTGCAGGTTCAGGACGTCAACCGCATGCTCAAGGAGTTTGAGCAGATGCAGGAAATGATGAAGAAAATGAAGGGCGGCGGCATGATGAAGATGATGAAGCGCCTGGGCGGCATGAAGGGCATGCCCAAGATGCCTTTCTGACCGGCCGTCCCGCCGCTGGGGGGCGTTGCGCCCCCGCCCCCATCATCCGTTGGACCGCAATTCCTGGTTCAGGCTGGCGTGGTCCAGTTCCTTTTCCCAGTGGGACACCACAATGGTTGCCACGCCGTTGCCGACGAAGTTGGTCAACGCGCGCGCCTCGGACATGAAGCGGTCGATCCCCAGGATCAGCGCCAGACCGGCAACTGGAATCGTTGGCACCACCGCCAGCGTGGCCGCCAGGGTGATGAAGCCCGCGCCGGTAACGCCGGACGCACCCTTGGAGGTCAGCATGGCCACTCCCAGCATGGTGAGTTGCTGCGTCAGCGTGAGTTCAATGTTCAGGGCCTGGGCGACGAACAGCGCGGCCATCGTCAGATAGATGTTGGTTCCGTCCAGATTGAACGAATAGCCCGAGGGGACCACCAGACCCACTACCGACTTGGAGCAGCCCAGCCTTTCCAGCTTGGCCATCAGGGGCACCAGTGCGGACTCGGACGACGAGGTGCCCAGTACCGTGAGCAGCTCTTCCTTGATGTAGACAATGAAACGGAAGATGTTGAAACCGACCAGCGCCGCAATGGTCCCCAGCACCACGATGACGAACAACAGGCAGGTCAGGTAGAAGCTGCCCATCAGCGCCGCCAGGGGCTTGAGCGCCGCAACGCCGTATTTCCCCACCGTGAAGGCCATCGCGCCGCCGGCACCCAGCGGGGCGAGTTTCATGATCGCGTTCATCATGGCGAAGAAGATGTGGGAGGCGTCCTCGATGAAGAGGTGAACGGCCTGGCCTGCCTTGCCCATGTGCACCATGGCGTAGCCAAACAGGATGGCCACCAGCAGCACCTGCAGCAGGTCGCCGGAGCCGGTGAACGCATCGGTGAAGGTCTTCGGAATGATGTGCAGGATGAAGTCCACGGTGCTTTGCTCGGTGGCTGCCTTGGCGTAGTTGGCAACCGCCTTGCTGTCCAGCGTGGTGGGGTCCACATTGAAGCCGGAACCGGGACGCAGGATGTTCATGACCAGCAGGCCGATGGCCAGTGCAAAAGTGGACACCACTTCGAAGTAGAGCAAGGCCTTGCCGCCCACGCGACCCACCTTCTTCATGTCACCGGCGCCAGAGATGCCGAGTACCACGGTGCAGAAAATAACCGGGCTGATCAGCATCTTGATCAGCGAAATAAAACCGTCGCCCAGCGGCTTGAGTTTGACGGCGTTGGTGGCATCCAGATAACCAAAGGTACCGCCGAGCACGATGGCTACGAGTACCCAGAAATAGAGATGGTGGGTCAGACGTTTCATTTTCTTCTCTCATGGAAAGGGGGCTTTTGGCCTCCCGGTTGGTCATGGCGTGACGGTTGGTCGGGTCGCGCCGTGGGTTTTGGTTGCCTGGCCTTTTATGCGGCCACTTCGCCGCGCAGGGTATAGGTGCGCGTTTCGGTGATTTTCACGTCCACCAGTTGCCCGACCAGATGGGGCTGGCCGGCAAAGTTCACCACGCGGTTGCACTCGGTGCGCCCCATCAGCTCGCCGCCGTCGCGCTTGCTGCTGCCCTCCACGAGGATCCGCTGCACCGTGCCCAGACGGCTTTCGCTGATGCGGGTGATGTTGGCGTTGATGTTCGCCTGTACCTCCTGCAGACGGCGCAGCTTCACGTCGTGCGGCGTGTCGTCCTGCAGGTTGGCTGCCGGCGTGCCGGGGCGCGGGCTGAAGATGAAACTGAAACTGTTGTCAAAGCCCACGTCGTCCAGCAGCTTCATGAGTCTGGCGTGGTCGTCCTCGGTTTCGCCGGGAAAGCCGACGATGAAGTCCGAACTCATGGACAGGTCGGGGCGGATGGCGCGCAGCTTGCGCACCGTGCTCTTGTATTCCATGGCGGTGTAGCCGCGCTTCATGGCCATCAAAATCTTGTCGCTGCCGTGCTGCACCGGAAGGTGCAGGTGGCTCACCAGCTTGGGCAGCTTCTCAAAAGCGGCGATCAGGCTGGGCGTGAACTCGTTGGGGTGGCTGGTGGTGAAGCGCAGGCGCTCGATGCCGGGAATGTCGGACACGTACTCCAGTAGCGTCGCAAAGTCGGCCTGCTCTGACGTATCGCCCATGGGGCCGCGCCAGGCGTTGACGTTCTGGCCCAGGAGCGTGATTTCCTTCACGCCCTGGTCAGCCAGGCCGGCCACCTCCACCAGCACGTCCTCGAACGGGCGGTTGATCTCGGTGCCGCGGGTGTAGGGCACCACGCAATAGCTGCAGTATTTGTTGCAGCCTTCCATGATGCTCACAAAGGCGCTGGCGCCCTCGACCCGGGCCGGGGGCAGGTGGTCGAATTTCTCGATCTCGGGGAAGCTGATGTCCACCTGCGAACGGTCCTGCGCCTTGCGCGCCGCCAGCAGCTCGGGCAGGCGGTGCAGGGTCTGCGGGCCGAACACCACGTCCACGTAGGGTGCGCGTTTGATGATCTCGGCGCCTTCTTGGCTGGCCACGCAGCCGCCCACGCCAATCTGCACGCCCCGGGCCTTGAGGTGCTTGATGCGTCCGAGGTCGGAAAACACCTTCTCCTGCGCTTTCTCGCGCACCGAGCAGGTGTTGAACAGGATCAGGTCAGCCTCGTCCACGTTCTGCGTGGTCTCGTAGCCTTGCGCGGCGTGCAGCACGTCGACCATCTTGTCCGAGTCGTACTCGTTCATCTGGCAGCCGAAGGTTTTGATAAAGACTTTTTTGGACATGGACGGTCTGGGGGATACGGGTGTCTGCTATGTATTTAGTAGCTGCTCGCGCAGTAGCTACAAGGGCTTGGACCCTGAAATGCCTGCAAAACTCAGGGCGCTGTGGGGCGCGGGAGCTTGGCTTCGGCTTCGTTCAGGATCCACACGTCGTGGATCAGGCCCAGGGGCTCGAGCACGTAGTTCACCACGACGGTCTCGCCGACGATGGCGCCGGACATCACCAGCATGTTGTTGGTGCCACGGATGCGGGCGCCGGGTGCCAGGCGCGCGGCCTTGCCGTCGAGCAGCACGTCCGGGGGATTGGTGACCTGCAGGGTTCCGCGCAGGGCGGTTGCCGGGAAGGGGCGGATGGTCAATGCCTGCGCGCCGGCGGGGGCGCACAGGCTGGCCAGTCCTGCCGCCAGGCTCAGGCAGAGGGCCGCGCGCGCGGCGACCTGGCGTAGCGGGGGGAGGCGGTAGCAGCGGTTCATGGTATGTATCCAGAGGCTGTGGTGAAAATCCGGCGGTGAAAAAAAAGCCGCAGACCCCATGAATCAACGGCTTTTTTCAGAATGTGGTGGTGATAGGTGGATTTGAACCACCGACATCAGCATTATGAATGCTGCGCTCTAACCAACTGAGCTATATCACCAGAGCCCGGAATTATAGCCAACTTTTTGGCCGTCGTCCAAATTCCGGCGCGAAGTGCTTCAGCGGTGCGTGAATTCGGCCTTGCGCTTGTTCACGAAGGCGTCCATGCCTTCCTTCTGGTCGGCGGTGGCGAACAGGGCGTGGAACATGCGGCGCTCGAACTGGATGCCGTCGGCCAGTGTGCCTTCAAAGGAGCGGTTGACCGCCTCCTTGGCTGCCATGGTGGCCATCTGGGAGAAGCCACAGATCATCAGGGCGGCGCCCAGGGCCTCGTCCATCAGCTTGTCCTGCGTCACCACGCGGCTCACCAGCCCGGCGCGCTCGGCCTCAAGGGCGTCCATCATGCGCCCGGTCAGGGCCAGGTCCATGGCCTTGGACTTGCCCACGGCGCGCGGCAGGCGCTGCGTGCCGCCAGCGCCGGGAATGATGCCCAGCTTGATTTCCGGCTGGCCGAACTTGGCGGTGTCAGACGCAATGATGAAGTCGCACATCATGGCCAGTTCGCAGCCGCCGCCCAGAGCAAAGCCGCTGACCGCCGCGATGACGGGTTTGCGGATGGAGCGGATGGTCTCCCAGTTGCGGGTGATGAAGTCGCCCTTGTAGGCGTCTGCAAAGCTGAACTTGGCCATGGCGGTGATGTCGGCACCGGCGGCAAAGGCCTTTTCGCTGCCGGTCAGGATCATGCAGCCGATGGCGGGGTCCGCGTCGAAAGTCTTGAGCGCATGGCCCAGCTCGTCCATGAGCTGGTCGTTCAGTGCGTTGAGCGCCTTGGGGCGGTTCAAGGTGATGATGGCAACCTTGTCGCCCTCAAGACGGGTGGTGATGCATTCGTAGTTCATGATGAAAGCCGTTAGAGTTGAAATGACACGCTGACTGCACACTATAGCGAAGAGGTATTCCCATGACCGAACCGACTGTTCTGTTTGCCGACCACGGTGCCGTGGCCCTGATCACCCTGAACCGGCCTGCCGCGCTCAACAGCTTTACCCGGGCCATGCACACCGATTTGTGGGCGGTACTGGACCAGGCCGAGGCCAACCCGGCGATCCGCGCCGTGGTGTTCACCGGCGCCGGGCGTGGCTTTTGCGCCGGTGCCGACCTGAACGCCTCCGACCTGGCATCGGGCAACAGCGCCGTGCAGCGTCCCGACCCGGGCGAATCCATCGAGAAAGCCTTCAACCCGACGACCCGGCGCCTGCAGGCCCTGCGCATGCCCACGGTGGCCGCCGTCAATGGCGTGGCGGCCGGGGCGGGCGCCTCGTTTGCGCTGGCGTGTGACGTTGCCATTGCCGCGCCTTCGGCGCGTTTCATCCAGGCCTTTTGCAAGATCGGCCTGATTCCGGATGCGGGCAGCAGCTGGTTCATGCCGCAGCGTCTGGGCATGGCGCGTGCGCTGGCCCTGGCGCTGACGGGCGATGCCCTGGACGCGGCGCAGGCCAAGGAGTGGGGCCTGATCTGGGATGTGGCAGACGATTGCCTGGGGGCTGCCACGGCACTGGCCCAGCGCCTGGCGGCCATGCCCACGCAGGCGCTGGTGGCCGCGCGCCATTTGCTGCGCGATGGCGCCAGTCGCACCCTGGACCAGCAGCTCGACGCCGAGCGCGACGCCCAGTCGGCCATGGGGCGGACCCAGGACTATGTGGAAGGGGTGCTGGCGTTTCGGGAGAAGCGGGTGCCCCGGTTTACCGGGCAGTAGAGCGCACGGTACGGGGCGTTGGGCGGCGGAGCGGGGGCTGCCGGGGCGTCTCATCTGTCCTTCGGCCAGAAAATCGGCGCCCCGGCAGCCCCCGCTCCGTTGCGGTCCGCGTTACAGCTTCAGGAGCTTGTCGTACCGTCCAGCCAGCGGTTGGCCGCAGTTGCGTCGCGCACCGACAGGCGCACCGCCTGGCTTGGTTTGGGCAGGGTCAGGGGCAGCGTCAACAGGCGCCTGTCGCGGGCGACGAGTGCCTGCACTTTCTTGGCGTTACCCGCATACAGGGTCAGGTCGTCCAGCACCTGCATGCGCCAGGGGCCGCGCGCGCTGCCGGTGGCGGCCTCCACGGCCAGCCACTCATCGCCGGCGGCAAAACCGGCTTTTTCGGCCGGGCCGCCGCGCAGCACCTGCTGGATGAACAGGCCGTTGCCCTCCTTCACGCGCAGGCCCAGTTGCTGCGCCACCTGATCGGGTTCGCGGTTGACCTGGACGCCGTGGGCTTCCAGCAGCTCGGCCAGCGGCAGCTCGGTGGTGCTGTGCACCCAGCGCGCCAGTTCCTTGGCATACGGGCGCTGGCCCAGCTGCTCCAGCACGGCCAGCAGGTCCTGTTCGGTCATGGGGCCGCCGGCGCAGCGGCTCCACAGGGCGCGCATCACGGCGTCCAGCGTGGTGACCCCTTCCGTACGCAGCGTCAGGTCCAGGCACAGGGCCACCAGTGCGCCCTTGGTGTAGTAGCTCACGGTGGCGTTGGGGGTGTTTTCGTCCTGCCGGTAGTACTTCACCCAGGCGTCAAAACTGGCCTGCGCCACGGTCTGCACCTTGCGCCCCGGGGTTTGCGCCACCTGGTTGATGGTCTTGCTCAACGCCTTGAGGTAGCTGGCGTTGTCCATCCGCTGGGCGCGGCGCAGCAGCAGGTCGTCGTAGTAGCTGGTGAAACCTTCAAAGAACCACAGCAGTTCGGTGTAGTTTTCTTGGGTGTAGTCGTAGCGCGCGAACTCGGCCGGGCGCAGGCGCTTGACGTTCCAGGTATGGAAGTACTCGTGGCTGATCAGCCCCAGCAGCGTGGTGTAGCCTTCGGGCTGCTTGTGCGTGGTCGGCGCCAGCGTGGTGCGGGGCAGGCGCGGAAGGTCCTTGCGGTTGCAGATCAGGGCGGTGGAGTTGCGGTGCTCCAGCCCGCCATAGCCGTCGCTCACGGTATTGAGCATGAAGACGTAGTGGGCAAAGGGCACTTGCGCCGGGCCGGTGTTTGGCTGGCGCGCGGTGTCGGTGTGCCGGGGATGCGGGCCGTGCCAGAAGCGCAGTTCGGCTTCGCAGATGGCGCGGGTGTCGGCCAGCAGTTGCTCGCCGTCGAAACTGGGGGGCGCACCGGCCACCACAAAGCGGTGCGGCACACCGCAGGCGGTGAACGTGCCGCTCCAGAACGGTCCCATTTCCACCGGGCAGTCCACCAGCGTGTCGTAGTCGGGAGCCCGGTAGGTGCCAAAGCCGTTTTTGTTGACTTTGTGGGGTGTGGCTCCCGTGGCCACTGCCCAGTGCGCTATGGATTTGGTAGCAACCAGCTCCAGCGTGTGCGGCAGGTTTTCCTGCCCGGCGACCTGCAGGCACAGGCTGGTGCCATTGAAAAAGCCGCGTGTGGCGTCCAGCCAGGCGGTGCGCACCGAGTTGTCGAATGCGTAGACTTCGTAGCGCACCTGCAGCGGCTTTCCGGGCGTGCACGTCAGCAGCCAGCTGGCCTTGTCGGTTTGCTCGGCGGTGACGGTGCGCGCGCCCTGGTGGCCTTGCAGGTTCTGCAGGTTCTTGGAAAACTCGCGCACCAGATAGCTGCCCGGAATCCACACCGGCAGGCGTAGTACCTGCTGGGGCGCGGGTTCGTCAATGGTGAGGGTGACGGCAAACCGGTGGGCGTGCAGGTCGGCCACTTCGACCCGGTAGTGCGGGCCCTTAGGCGTTGCCGTCGAAGCCGGGCGGGAGGTCTGTTGGCGCAAAATAGTCATGAAAAACGGCCCCGGCCCTGGTAGATGCTGCGCAGGCAGCTATTGTTTTGGTAGCGTTCAGCTCTTCGAATCGTTGAGCATCTGCTCGACTTGCTTGGCGTCCACGGCGCCCGGAACCCGGGTGCCGTTGGTAAACACCAGCGTGGGCGTGCCATTGATCTTGTGGTTGCGGCCCAGCTCCACATTGCGGGCCAGTGCGCTGGTGTCGCAGCTTGCCGGCGCGGCGGGCGCAGCCTGGTCGCGCACCATCCAGTCCTGCCAGGCCTTGGCCGGATCCTTGGCGCACCAGATGGCTTTGGACTTTTCGCCGGAATCCGCCCCCAGGATGGGGTAGAGGAACAGGTAAACGGTGACGTTGTCCACCTTCTGCAGGTCGCGCTCGAAACGCTTGCAGTAACCGCAGTTGGGGTCTTCGAACACGGCCAGCTTGCGCTTGCCGTTGCCGCGCACGATGGTGAAGGCGTCCTTGAAGGGCAGGGCGTCGAACTTCACGGCCGTGAGCTTGTCGATGCGCTCCTCGGTCAGGTTGCGCCGGGCGCGGGTGTCGATCAGGTTGCCCTGCAGCACGTAGTTGGCCTGGGCGTCGGTGTAATAGATTTCGCTGCCGTTGACCCGGATTTCGTACACGCCCGGGATGCCGGTCTTGCTGACTTCGTCGATGGCCTTGAGCTGCGGCACCCGTTCGGCAATGTTCTTGCGGATGGTGGCTTCCTGCGCCAGGGCGCCCAGGCACAGCAGGGCGGCGGTGCCAGCCAGCAGGGTTTTGAAAATGGGGTTCATGGGTGGTGTTTCCGGGATGGGGGAGTGCGGGTTAGGGTGCCCATGGCACGCCGGGCAACCCATTGCTTGAGTGGGCCGCTTTGTTCGAATCGGTTCATGCCCCAGTTGCGCAGGGCCTGCAGTGCGGGGTGCGGGTGGGCGAACAGCTGCTGCAGCGCATCGCCTGCCTGCCCGATCACCGCGAAGTCCGCCTTGCGGGCCCGCTCGTACTGGCGCAGCAGGCGCGCGTCGTCCACGCTGCGCCAGTAAGGTCGGCTGTCGAGCACGCGCACCAGTTCGGCCACGTCGGCCAGCCCCAGGTTCAGGCCCTGCCCGGCCAGCGGGTGCACGTTGTGCGCGGCGTCACCTGCCAGGACCCAGGTGCCCTGCGCTGCGCGGCCGCTCCAGCGTCGGGCCAGCGCCTGCTGCAGCGGCCACACCTTGCGGCCGCTGGTGAGCGTGATGGCGCCCAGGGTGCCATGGCTGGCTTCCTCGAGCTGGCGGCAAAAATCGTCGTCGGTGGTGGTCTGCAAGGTTTGGGCACGCTCCGGACTGACTGACCACACCACGGCGCACAAGTTCCCCTGCGGGCCGCCCAAGGGCAGAAAAGCCAGGATTTCGCCCTGGCTGAACCACTGGCGAGCCACCTGAGCGTGGGCCTGCGCGCACTGCACGCGGGTGGCCAGCGCCCACTGGCCATAGGGGGTGACGTCCCATTGCGCGCCCAGTTCCTCGCGGGTGCTGCTGGCACGGCCTTCGCACACCACGGTCAGCGTGGCGGCCTGCGGGGTGTCAAACACCTCGATCAGGGGGTGGAAGCGCACGGCGTCGGCCAGGCGGGCCTCGAGCGCCGGAACGTCCACGATCCAGTTCAGGGCCTCGGTGCCCTGTTCGGACGCGTCAAAGGCCACCTGCCCGCCGTCATCGCCGTGCACCTGCATGCCCAGCACGGGCGTGGCGTCCTGCACGCCGGGCCAGCAGCGCACCGATTCGAGCAGCTGGCGCGAGGTCTGGTTCAGCGCGTAGGCGCGCACGTCGGCTTCGGCCGGTGTTGTGGCGGACGGTTGCGCCGTGGTGAGCCCGGGCGCCGTGAGGGCCACGCGCAGTTGTTTGCCTGCCAGATGCAGTGCCAGCGTGCGCCCGACAATGCCGGCGCCACGGATACAGATGTCAAAGGGTCTGGTCATCGGGGGATTGTAGAAGGCGGGCGGCGTTCAGACCGTGTCCAGCGTGGATTGCAGCTCGGCGGGCTGGGTGGGTATGGGCTCGAGAAACCGGATCGGGCGGCGCGTGCGCAGGGACATGCCCTCCAGCAGGTCCTTCAGGTCGGCCAGCACGCGCTCGGGCGCAACCGGGTTTTCGTGCAGCATCACGCAGGCCACCTGGAACTGCAGGGTGACCTCCGGCTCCAGCCCCGGCAGCGGAATGAGTCCGGACGCAATCAGCTGGACCATGCGCTCGGTCAGCGCCTTGCGGGTGGTGATGCCCTCCATCAGCAGCCCGAAGTGGGCCGTATCGATGCGACCCGCCGGGTCCACGTCGCGCAGGATGCGCTGGATCTTGATGACCGCCCGCAGCAGGCACTGCTCGGCCGTGGTGTCGCCATACACCTCGCGGATGTGTTCGTGGTTGACCACCCGGACCAGCACCAGGGCGACGGGCTCCCGGTTCTCAATGCAGCGCCGCACGGCGCCCGCCAGGTGGGTCTGGAAAACCTCCGCGGTCAGCAACCCGGTCAGTGCGTCCTGGGTGGGCAGGCGGTTGGCGCGCACCACCAGCGCCTTGCGGTCGTGGGTGATCTGGCTCAGCGCATACACCATGATGGGAACCGAAACGGCGATGCTCATGGACATCAGGTAGCGCATGCCCCACAGGGGCGGCACCAGGCCGAAAGCGTCGGCCGTGAGGTACATCGCCCCCAGGAACTGGGGCACATAGGCCAGTATCAGCCAGCGCCCGACCAGGGCGCCGCTGCGCCAGCTCAGGACGGTGGCCAGCAGGCCGATCGCCGTGGCGAAGAGCAGCGCGATGCAGCTTACCCATTCGGCCGTGAAACGGTCCAGAACGGCATAGCTCAGCACCGAGGCGATGGTGCCCCAGCCGGTGCTCGACAGGAAGGCGTCGAACCGGCGGTAGTGGTTGGACAGGGCGTAGAGGTCGCGCACAAACAGCAGCGCGCAGCCCACGGCGACCACGGGGATCACGCTGTAGGCGTAGTCGTCCCACTGGGGCAGCGGGCCCCAGACAAACGTGCCCAGCACGCCGTTGAGCTGGGCCACCGTGGTCAGGATCAGCAGGCCATAGAGCGCGGCCTTGAGGTCGACCGGGTTGCGATGCTCCAGGTAGCGGATCAGGGAGAGCATCGCCATGGTCAGCAGGGCGCCCAGCATCAGACCCAGGGACAGGAACTCCCACAGGCGCTGGAGGTCGCGCTTGGGGGTGCTGATCAGGCGCATGGGCACGCTCACGGGCTTGAAGTTGCGGACCTGCAGGTACAACTCCTGCGCCGCCCCGCTGGGCAGGTTGAGGTTGAATTCCGGATACAGCCCCTTGTTGCTCCAGTCGGCCTGGGCCAGGCTGCTGCCGGCGCTCTGCGCCGTCCAGCCCCGGATGGCATCGCGCTGGTAGAGCACCGCCGATTCCAGGGCCGGCAGCGGAATGTTCAGGCTCCAGGCGGACGGGCTGCCCGTCACCCGGAGTACCCGCAGTCGGATCCACAGGGTGTCGCGCGCGGTCAGCGGCAGGCGGCTGAGCGCCGGGACCGTTTCAAACTTTCCGGGGGTTGCCGCAACGCTGGCAATGGTGGCTTGGGAGCCGGTGTCCATCCAGACCTGGATGTCCGCATCGATCTGGTGGGACGGAATGCCGTCGTCCAGTACGATGGTTCCTGCCGGCACAGGCGCGACGGCCCAGCCGGGGCTGGCGCACAGGAGCAACAGGGTCAGCAGCAGGCGCGCGAGCGGGAAGGGCATGGGTGGCGGTGGCCGGGTTTCCAGAGCGGGTGGGGTTATGGCATTGTAGGTTTTGCCAGGGCGCACCGGCCTGGGGGGCTGCATCTACCCGGATGGGGGTCGGCATTGACAGCTATCAATGCGGGGGCTTCCAATGCCCCGTATGTTGGCTCGCAATGGGTGGAACTCACTACACAGTACAAGCACAAAGGGGTGGTATGCGCATCACGGTATGGCGGACAGGTGTCTGGGCTCTGGCGGCCTTCCTGCTGGCAGGGTTGCTGGCCGGTTGTGGGGGCGGCGGCGGTGGCGGCGGCAAGGCGCTGGTTCGCATCACGGTGACGCCGGCCGCGCCCTATGCCGGCGTCGGCCTGACGGAGCAGTTGGTGGCGACGGGAACCTATTCGGATGCGACGACGGCCGATGTCTCCAGCCAGGTCGTGTGGGCCTCGGCCAACCTGTCGGTGGCCACGGTGAACGCCGGCACGGGGCTGGTTACCGGTGTCGCGCTGGGTACGACGGCGATCACCGCTACGCTGGAAGGCGTTGCCAGCAGCGTTTCCTTCGTGGTGACGAACAACCCCTGGTCAACGACGGGCGGCCTGGGTGCGGCGCGGTACGCCCATGCGGCCACCTTGCTGTCCAACGGCAAGGTCTTGGTAACCGGGGGCCTGGGGGTCTCCGGCGCGGTGGCCGTGGCGGAGTTATATGACCCGGCGACCGGCGCGTGGACGGCGGTGGCCCCGCTGGTGACCGCGCGGTACAGCCACACCGCCACCTTGCTGTCCAACGGCAAGGTGCTGGTGGCCGGCGGAACCACGGGTGGCGCAACGCTGGCCAATGCCGAGTTGTACGACCCGACGGCCAACACATGGTCGGCGGCCGGCAACATGGCCTCTGCCCGCGCGTCCCACACGGCCACCCGGCTGGCCAGCGGCAAGGTGCTGGTGGCCGGCGGCAACCTGGCGGGTGCGCTTAATACTGCCGATCTGTACGACCCGGCCACCAACAGCTGGTCGGCCGCGGGCACGCTGGTGACTGCACGGTACAACCACACCGCCACGGTGCTGGCCAGCGGCAAGGTGCTGGTGGCTGGTGGCACCGGTGGGGCGGCCCTGGCCAACTCCGAGGAGTACGACCCGACGGCCAATACCTGGTCGGCGGCCGGCGGCATGGGCTTTGCGCGTGCGTCCCACACGGCCACGCTGCTGGCCAGCGGCAAGGTGCTGGCGGCCGGTGGTGCCAATGGCGGGGCCTTGGCCAGCGCCGAGTTGTATGACCCCGGAACCCGCACCTGGTCGACCACTGGCAGCCTCGCGACTGCGCGCTCCACCCATACCGCCTCCCTGCTGGGCTCGGGCAAGGTCTTGCTGGTGGGCGGCACGGGGGGCGCCACGCTGGCCAGTGCCGAGGTGTATGACCCGGGGGCCGGCACCTGGTCAGCCGCGGGCAGCCTGACCGCTGCGCGCGCGTCCCACACGGCGACCGTGTTGAACAGTGGCAAGGTGCTGGTGGCGGGCGGGAACGGGGTGGCGATCCTCAACAGCGCCGAGCTGTCCTGGCGCTGGTAGCGGGCCGGGCACGCAGGCGTCTGCGGTCTGCAGGGGGGCAAAAACGGCCCCTCATTACAATGGGCGCAACGGTTTGTGGTCCAGGCCTGGATACAGCGTACCCCCGTGAGCCCGTTGTGGACGGGGTGACCCCAACCCTCCGCTGCCCCCTGCGGGCGCGGGCTGCGGCCACCCGGTCAGCCGCCCAAGGCGCTATTGTTCAGTGATTTTCAAGGAATTTGTATGAGTTTGAAGTGCGGCATCGTCGGCCTGCCCAATGTCGGTAAATCCACCCTGTTCAACGCCCTGACCAAGGCTGGCATCGCTGCCGAGAACTACCCGTTTTGCACCATCGAACCCAACGTGGGCATCGTGGAAGTGCCCGATCCGCGCATGGCGCAGCTGGCCGAGATCGTCAAGCCCGAACGTATGGTTCCCGCCGTGGTGGAGTTTGTGGACATCGCCGGTCTGGTGGCCGGCGCCAGCACCGGTGAAGGCCTGGGCAACAAGTTCCTCTCGCACATCCGCGAGACCGACGCCACCATCAATGTGGTGCGCTGCTTTGAAGACGACAACGTGATCCACGTGGCCGGCAAGGTCGACCCGATTGCCGACATCGAAGTCATCCAGACTGAGCTGTGCCTAGCCGACCTGGCCGCCGTGGAAAAGGGGCTGCACCGTGTCACCAAGCTGGCCCGTTCCGGCGACAAGGAAGCCGCCAAGCTGGTCGCGATCCTGGAGAAATGCCAGGCCGCGCTCAACGAAGCCAAGCCGGTGCGCACGCTGGATTTCAGCAAGGAAGAGCTGCCGCTGTTGCAACAGTTCTTCCTGATCACGGCCAAGCCCGCCATGTTCGTGGCCAATGTGTCCGAAGACGGTTTCGAGAACAACCCGTTGCTGGATCGCCTGACCGCGTTTGCCAAGGCGCAGAACGCGCCGGTGGTGGCCATCTGCGCCAAGATCGAAGCCGAGCTGTCGGAAATGGACGATGCCGACCGTCTGGAATTCCTGAAAGAACTAGGCCAGGACGAACCCGGCCTGAATCGCCTGATCCGCTCGGCCTACAGCCTGTTGGGCCTGCAGACCTACTTCACCGCCGGCGTGAAGGAAGTGCGCGCCTGGACCATCCACGTGGGCGACACCGGCCCGCAGGCCGCCGGCGTGATCCACACCGATTTCGAGAAGGGCTACATCCGCGCCCAGACCATCGCGTTCGAGGACTTCATCACCTACAAGGGCGAGCAGGGCGCCAAGGACGCCGGCAAGATGCGCGCCGAGGGCAAGGACTACGTCGTCAAGGACGGCGACGTGATGAACTTCCTGTTCAGCGCCTAGGCGGATTTTTGAAGAAAAACAAGGCGCAACGCCTTGTCAATCCTGCGCAAACAGCTATCTAAAACATAGCAGACACGCCGATCAGGGCGGTCGTCATGGTGAGGTAGCGGGCCAGCTTGCCGATCGCCATGTAGGCCACACAGGGCCAGAACGGCAGCTTCAGCCAGCCCGCCACCGCGCACAGCGGATCGCCCACCACGGGCATCCAGGCCAGCAGGCAGGCCTTGGGGCCGAGGCGTTCCAGCCACGCCAGTGCCTTGGTGTGTGATGACGAGTGGCGGTAGTGGTCGGCGGCCTGGTGGGCGCCATAGCCCATCCACCAGTCCACCGCGCCGCCCAGGGTGTTGCCCACGGTGGCCACCAGGATCACCGGCCAGAACAGGGCGGGGTTGAGCTGGATCAGCCCGAACACCGCCGGTTCGGAGCCCAGCGGCAACAGCGTCGCTGAAATGAAAGACACCAAAAACACGGTTCCCAGGCTGTACTCGGGCAGGGCCAACAGGGCGAGCAAATGGGTAATCCAGGGGGGCATGGCGTGCAGTGTAGGGGCATCCTGCTGGGTTGTGGTGCGCTATTTCAATTGCTGAAATTTTGGGCAGTTAGAATGGCGATCCGCCTGCGCTGCGGTATTTGGCGTCCACCTTCTTTTCTTTCGGTAGTTCCATGCACATCGGCCCCTTCGCTTTGGCGAATTCCCTGTTTGTTGCGCCCATGGCGGGCGTGACGGACCGGCCTTTCCGCCAGCTGTGCAAACGCCTGGGAGCGGGCTACGCGGTGAGTGAAATGGTGACGTCGCGCCCGGACCTGTGGGACACGCTCAAGACCTCGCGCCGCGCCAACCACGCGGGTGAGCCGGGCCCCATTGCCGTGCAGATCGCGGGCACCGAGCCGCGCATGATGGCCGATGCGGCCGTGTACAACATCGAGCACGGCGCCCAGATCATCGACATCAACATGGGCTGCCCGGCCAAGAAGGTGTGCAACAAGTGGGCCGGTTCGGCCCTGATGCAGGACGAGACCCTGGCCATTTCCATCGCCGAGGCTGTGGTGGCCGCCTGCGCGCCGCACGGCGTGCCGGTGACCCTGAAGATGCGTACCGGCTGGTGCCAGACGCACAAGAACGCCGTGACCCTGGCGCGCGCCTTTGAAGACGTTGGCGTGCAGATGCTGGCCGTGCATGGCCGCACGCGCGAGCAGGGCTACAAGGGCCAGGCCGAGTACGAAACCATTGCCGCCGTCAAGGCCGCCGTGCAGATTCCCGTGGTGGCCAATGGCGACATCACCACGCCCGAGAAGGCGTGCGAGGTGCTGCAGGCCACCGGGGCCGACGCCATCATGATCGGCCGTGCGGCCCAGGGGCAGCCGTGGATCTTCCGCGAGATCGCCCATTTCCTGGCGACCGGCACGCATCTTGCACCACCGCTGGTGAGCGAGGTCAAGCGCCTGCTGGTGGAGCACCTGCACGACCACTACAGCCTGTATGGCGAGTTCATCGGCGTGCGCTCGGCGCGCAAGCACATTGGCTGGTATGTGCGTGCACTGCCCGGCGGCGAGGCGTTTCGCGCCCAGATGAACACGCTGGAAGACAGCGCCGCGCAGGTCCTGGCCGTGGAGCGCTTCCTGGACGGGTTGAACGCGGACATGGACCGTATTCCCGCCCCGCTGGACAGGACCAGTACCCGAGATCGAGACTTGATGGAATTTGCAGCATGAGCAAGAAGCACATTGAGGAGTGCGTGCGCACCAGCCTGGAAGGCTACTTCCGGGATCTGCGCGGAACCGAACCCGACGGCATGCACGACATGCTGGTGCGCGCGTTCGAAAAACCGCTGCTGGAAGTGGTCATGGAGCACGCCGACAACAATCAGTCCAAGGCCGCCCAATGGCTGGGCCTGAACCGCAACACCCTGCGCAAGAAGCTGCTGGAACACAAGCTCATTTCCTGAGCGGCCCGTCCGCCCACGGCCCCTGCGGCCCTACCCATTTTTTAACTTAGCCTGCCTCTTTATGAACGCACTTCTCTCTGTCTCCGACAAAACCGGCATCGTCGAACTCGCCCAGGCGCTGCACGCGCAGGGCATCCGGCTGCTCTCCACCGGCGGCACCGCCAAGCTGCTGGCCGACAAGGGCCTGCCCGTGACCGAAGTGGCCGAGATGACCGGCTTTCCCGAAATGCTCGACGGCCGCGTCAAGACGCTGCACCCGCGCGTGCACGGCGGCCTGCTGGCGCGCCGCGACTTCCCTGAGCACATGGCGGCGCTGAAAGCGCACGACATCGACACCATTGATGTGCTGGTGGTCAACCTGTATCCGTTTGAAGCCACCGTGGCCAAGCCCGGCTGCACGCTGGAAGACGCCATCGAGAACATCGACATCGGCGGCCCGGCCATGGTGCGCAGCGCCGCCAAGAACTGGAAAGACGTGGCCGTGCTGACCGACGCCTCGCAGTACGCCACCGTGATCGCCGAGTTGCAAGCCGCTGGCAAAGTCAGCGACAAGACCAAGTTCGCCTTGTCGGTTGCCGCCTTCAACCGCATCAGCCAGTACGACGGCGCCATCAGCGACTACCTGTCTGCCGTGCGGGTGGGCGACGACGTGCCCGCGGGCAATGCAGCGCCTGCGCTCGACCTGTTCCCTGGCCAGAGCAACGGCCGCTTCGTGAAGGTGCAGGACCTGCGCTACGGCGAGAACAGCCACCAGCAGGCCGCCCTGTACCGCGATCTGTATCCCGCGCCCGGCTCCCTGGTCACCGCCAAGCAGCTGCAGGGCAAGGAACTGAGCTACAACAACATCGCTGACGCGGATGCCGCGTGGGAGTGCGTCAAGAGCTTCGCCACCCCGGCCTGCGTCATCGTCAAGCACGCCAATCCCTGTGGCGTGGCCGTGGGCGCCAACGCGCTGGAGGTCTACAGCAAGGCCTTCCAGACCGACCCCACCAGCGCGTTTGGCGGCATCATCGCCCTGAACTGCGAGCTGGACGAAGCCGCGGCGCAGCAGATTTCCAAGCAGTTCGTCGAGGTGCTGATGGCACCCAGCTTCACCGCTGCGGCGCTGGAAGTGTTCAAGAGCAAGGTGAACGTGCGCATCCTGCAGATCGACTTGCCCAAGGGCGGTGCGTCTGCGTGGGACCAGGGCCGCAACGCCATGGATATGAAGCGCATCGGCTCCGGCATCCTGCTGCAGACGGCCGACAACCACGAACTGGCGCTGTCCGACCTGAAAGTGGTCACCACCAAGCAGCCCACCAAAGAAGAGCTGAACGACCTGCTGTTCGCCTGGAACGTGGCCAAGTTCGTCAAGAGCAATGCCATCGTCTTCTGCAAGGGCGGCATGACCATGGGTGTGGGCGCCGGCCAGATGAGCCGCCTGGACTCGGCCCGTATTGCCAGCATCAAGGCCGGCCATGCCAACCTGTCCTTGGCGGGCACGGTGGTGGCGAGCGACGCCTTCTTCCCGTTCCGCGACGGCCTGGATGTGGTCGTGGACCACGGCGCTACCTGCATCATCCAGCCCGGCGGCTCCATGCGCGACGACGAGGTGATTGCCGCCGCCAATGAGCGTGGCGTGTCCATGGTGTTCAGCGGCGTGCGCCATTTCCGCCATTGAGCGCTTGCGTGCTGCATGCAAAAGGCCACCCAAGGGTGGCCTTTTTTTGAGCAAAAAGAACTGAAGAGCCCCGCAGATGCTGCGCAGGCAGCTCTGTTTTTTATAGCGTCTTGAACACTTCCGCAGCGGCTTCAACCGTGGCGGCAATGTCGGCGTCGGTGTGCGCGGCGCCCATGAAGCTGGCTTCGTACAGCGCCGGCGCAAAGTACACGCCCCGCTCCAGCATGCCGTGGAAGAAGGTGTTGAAGCGCTTGCTGTCGGTGGTCATGACCGTGGCGTAGTTCTGTGGCAGGCGGTCAAAGAAGAAGAAGCCGAACAGGCCGCCTTCGCTGTCGCCACAAAACGGAATGCCCGCGGCCTGCGCGGCGCGGGTCATGCCCGACACCAGGGTCTGCGTCTTGCGGCCCAGGGCTTCGTGGAAACCGGGCTTGCTGATCTCGTGCAGCGTGGCCAGGCCGCAGGCCGTGGCGACCGGGTTGCCCGACAGGGTGCCGGCCTGGTACACCGGCCCCAGGGGCGCCAGGTGTTCCATCACCGCCCGCTTTCCGCCAAAGGCTGCCAGCGGCATGCCCCCGCCGATGACCTTGCCCATCACGGTCATGTCGGGCTCAAACCCGGGAATGGCCTTGGCGTACACGCTTTGCGCGCTGCCCAGCGCGACGCGGAATCCCGTCATGACTTCGTCAAAGATGAACAGCGCGCCGTACTGGGTGCACAACTCGCGGGCCCGCTGCATGAAGGGCACGGAGGCTCGCACGAAGTTCATGTTGCCGGCAATGGGCTCGATGATCAGGCAGGCCATGTCCTTGCCGTGCAGCGCAAAGGCTTCTTCCAGCTGCGCGACGTTGTTGTACTCCAGCACCAGCGTGTGCTGCACCACCTCGGGCGGCACGCCGGCACTGGTGGGGTTGCCGAAGGTGGCCAGGCCCGAGCCGGCCTTGACGAGCAGCGCGTCGGCGTGGCCGTGGTAGCAGCCTTCGAACTTGAGGATCTTGCTGCGGCCGGTGGCGCCGCGGGCCAGCCGGATGGCGCTCATGCCGGCTTCGGTGCCCGAGCTCACCAGGCGCACCATGTCCATGGACGGCACGAGCTTGAGGATGGCCTCGGCCAGCTCCACTTCACGCTCGGTGGGGGCTCCGAACGAAAACCCTTCCAGCACCGCGCGTTGCACCGCGTCGACGACCGCGGGGTGGCCGTGGCCCAGGATCATGGGGCCCCAGGAGCCGATGTAGTCGATGTAGCGTTTGTCGTTGGCGTCCCAGAAATGGGCGCCCTGCGCCCGGGACACGAAGCGGGGTGTGCCCCCCACGGCCTTGAAGGCGCGCACGGGCGAATTCACGCCGCCGGGGATGACGTGTTGGGCGCGTTGGAACAGTTGCAGATTGCGGTCAGTGTCGGGTGTCATTGGGTGAGATTTCAAAGGAGGATTCTTGCAGTTCGTCATCATCGGTTTGCGGGTGCGCCCAGAACAGGCGGTCTGGCAGCACGCTGCCCATGCCGGGACGAAAGCCGCTTTCCAGGCAGCGGTCCAGGTAGCTCAGGGCCTCGGTTGCTGCCTCGGACAGTTCGCTGCCGCTGGCAATCAGGGCGGCCAGTGCTGCTGACAGGGTGTCGCCGGCGCCGGCAAAGATCGCTTCGAAGTGTTCGAACTTGTTGCTGCACAGCACCGCCGTGGGGCTGCACAGCACGTTGTCAATGAACTGGTCGGGCAGCGGGATGCCCGTGACCAGCGTATAGGGCACGCCGAATTCGTTGGCGGCGCGGGCAATGTCGCGGGCGGACGGACTGCGCTCGGCACTCCAGTCCGGCAGCAGCCAGCGCGAGAGGGTGCTGTGGTTTCCGACCAACACCGTCGTCTGGGGTAGCAACAATTCGTTACAAGCGTCCTGGTACAGGTCAATCTGGTCTTCCTGCCACCAGGAGAGGTCGGGCATGTAGGTCACCAGCGGCACGTCGGCGTAGTCCGATGCCAGTTCGGCTACGGCGCTGAGGTTCTCGGGCGAGCCGACAAACCCGACCTTGATGACTTGCACGGGCACGTCTTCCAGGATGGTGCGGGCTTGTTCGGTGACGGCCTCGTCGTCCATGGCAAAGTGGTCGTACACCTCGGTCGTGTCGCGGGCATAGGCGCCGGTGATGACGGGCAGGGCGTGGGCTCCGACCGAAGCCATGGCGGTGATGTCGGCCGTGATGCCACCGGCTCCGCTGGGATCGTTGGCATTAAAGACCATGACGCAGGCCGACGGTCCGTCGTCGATGACGTCGTCGTCTTCTTCGGGCGCGGGAGATGCCGGCATGGGGGAGCCTGTCTTAGGGTTTGTCATCAGGCTAAATGGTGCACTTGTGGCTGAGGGACCTCATTTTGCCTAGAACGCCTCTATACAATCGTTGCATTCTATTCGAAGGCCCTTTAAGCTGTGAGTGATACTAAAGCGTGGATGTGTCTGATTTGCGGTTGGATATATGACGAGGCGACCGGTGCGCCCGATCATGGAATTCCACCCGGTACCCGCTGGGCAGACGTACCCATGAACTGGACGTGTCCCGAGTGCGGCGCGCGTAAGGAAGATTTTGAAATGGTTCAGATTTGAAAGAACAATGTTTGGACGGCGCAGGTTGTCCCCCATACATCCACGCCTGTTCAGGAGCACAGTTTTGTGAGTAACACCGCACCCACGTACAAGGTTCTGGTCATCGACGACAGCAACACCATCCGGCGCAGCGCAGAAATCTTTCTCAAGCAGGGCGGCCACGAGGTGATGCTGGCGGAAGATGGTTTTGACGCGCTGGCCAAGGTCAACGATTACCAGCCACACCTGATTTTTTGCGACATCCTGATGCCCCGGCTGGACGGCTACCAGACCTGTGCCATCATCAAGCGCAACCCTAAGTACTCTTCCGTGCCGGTGGTGATGCTGTCCTCCAAGGACGGCGTCTTCGACAAGGCGCGCGGCCGCATGGTCGGCGCCCAGCACTATTTGACCAAACCTTTTACCAAAGACCAATTGCTGCAAGCGGTGCAGCAGTTCGGGGCTGTTTTGCAAGGAGCTAATTGATGGCAATCAACAAAGTACTCATCGTCGATGATTCAAAAACCGAACTCATGTTCCTGACGGACCTGTTGCAGAAGAACGGCTTTGTAGTGCGGACTGCCGAGAATGCAGACGAGGCGTTCAAGCGCTTGGCCGATGAGAAACCCGACCTGATCCTGATGGATGTGGTCATGCCGGGGCAAAACGGTTTCCAGTTGACGCGTGCCATCAACCGCACGCCCGAGTACACCGATGTGCCCATCATCATCTGCACCAGCAAGAACCTGGAAACCGACCGGGTGTGGGGCATGCGCCAGGGCGCGCGGGACTACATCACCAAGCCGGTGGATTCGGCCGAGCTGTTTGCCAAGATCAAGGCACTGGGTTGATTCGCCACTGACATGGCAACCAACCGAGAAGCACTTCGAGAGCTCCAGTCCAGACTGGCCAGCCGCCTGCAGGCCGCCCGCGCGGAAGGTATGTCCGTTGCCTGGCTGGCCGTGCAGGCCGGCGGGCAGCATTACCTGTTCCCGCTGGGTCAATCCGGAGAGATCTTTCCGCTGTCGAGCCTGCAGTCGGTGCCGTATGCCCGCAGCTGGTTTCGTGGCGTTCTCAACATCCGGGGCGGCCTGTACGGCGTGGTCGATCTGGCGGGCTTCGTGGCCGAGGACGGTGGTATTGCGCGAACCGAGCCGGCCGCGCAGGACCCCAGCGTGGTTACGCTGAATGTCGCACTCGAGGTGAACTGCGCATTGCAGGTCGATGGCCTGCTGGGGCTGCGGGGCGCGGACGCCTTTGCGTCCTCCTCGCCCCCGGCGCCCGAAGCACCGCCCTATTTCGGAAACCGTTTTGTGGATGCTGCCGGCAAGCACTGGCAGGAGATCAATCTGCGCACCCTGTCCCAAACCCCTCAATTCCTGAGTATCAGCGTTTAGACCACCCGTAAGGCCTCACCATGTCCGTAGTCGATCAATTGAAGAACCTGTTTACCAAAAAGCAGTCGGAGTCCGAACTGGATTCGCGCCTGAGCCTGGCCATGCCGGAGGACTCTGTGAACGTGGCCGGGGCAGAAACCGTACAGGACGCGCCAGCACCGGTGAAGCCGGCGACAGTCGAGTCCGCGGCGGCTGCGGGTGAGGCAGCGGGGAACGAGCCAGCGGCCGCGCCGGTCAGCGAGGGTGACCTGATCTCCATTCCGGGCCTGGGCCAGCGCACGGTGGTCCAGCACCAGCGCACGCTGTCCATATTGCTGGGTTCGTCACTGGTGCTGTTGGCCGGGGTGACGTTTTATGCCCTGAGCCAGTCGGACAAGGTGGCGCAGCAGCTGGGCGCAACGGGTCAGTCCCTGATGCAGTCGCAGCGCTTGGCCAAATCGGTGTCGCAGGCCGTGGTGGGTAGCGCGCAGGCTTTCCCGGACGTGTCCGAGAGCGCCGGCGTTCTCGTCAAGACGGTGCGTGGTCTGCAGTCGGGCGACGACGAATTGCGCCTGAAAGCGCTGGATGACAACTACCGCCCCGAGCTGGACAAGGTCATGCCGCTGGTGGACCGTGCGGAGAAGAGCGCCAAGGCCGTCATGGGTCAGCAAAAGGTGCTGACCCAGATTGGTTCGGCGTTGCGACTGATCAACCGCCAGTCGTCGGATTTGCTGGAAATCGCTGAGAACATCCTGGCACTGAAGCTGCAGCAGAACGCGCCTTCGGTCGAGATTTCGTCCGTGGGTCAGCTGGTGATGCTGACCCAGCGTATCGGCAAGTCGTCCAACGAGTTCCTGACCGCGGAGGGTGTGAGTCCCGAGGCGGTTTTCTTGCTGGGCAAGGACTTGAACACCTTCAAGGAACTGGCCGAAGGTCTGCTGTCGGGTAGCGCCGAGTTGCGCCTGTCGGCCACCAAGGACCCCGGCACGCGTGAGCAGCTGGAAGCCCTGATCAAGATGTATGAGGAAACACGGGTCCAGGCCAGCGCGATTCTCGGTAACTTGCAGGGCCTGGTTTCTGCGCGGGAAGCGCAGGACTCCATCATTGCGGACAGCGAGCCGCTGCGCCGCGACCTCGAAGCATTGCAAAGCAAGTTGTCGGAGCAGACCGGTATCGGTTCCGGTGCCTTGGCGACCCTGGCTGCCGCCGCGCTGTTTGCGCTGATTTGTGCCGGTGGACTGTCGTATGTCCAGCTGCAGGACAGCCGCAAGCGCCAGGTGGTGGCCGAAGACCAGCGGCTGGAAGCGGAACGCCAGGAGCACGAGGCCAAGCGCGTCAACGACGCCAACCAGGCCGCCATTTTGCGTTTGATGAACGAATTGCAGACCGTTGCCGAGGGGGATCTGACCCAGGAAGCGACGGTGACGGAAGACATTACCGGTGCGATTGCCGACTCGGTGAACTACACGGTGGAAGAGTTGCGCTCGCTGGTGTCGAACGTGCAGAACACGGCGTCCCGCGTGGCGCAGACGACGGCCGATGTGGATGCCACATCCACCGAACTGCTGGCGGCATCCAACGAACAGCTGCATGAAATTCGCGAAACGGGTAAATCCGTTGTGGATATGGCCGGACGCATCAACGAGGTGTCCGCCCAGGCGCAGGAATCTGCGACGGTAGCGCGCCAGTCCCTGTTGGCTGCGGAGACGGGCCTGAAGGCCGTGCAGGACGCGATCGGCGGTATGAACTCCATCCGTGACCAGATTCAGGACACCTCCAAGCGCATCAAGCGACTGGGTGAGTCGTCGCAGGAAATTGGTGAAATTACCGAACTGATTTCAGACATTACCGAACAGACCAACGTGCTGGCGCTCAACGCCGCCATCCAGGCGGCCTCGGCCGGTGAAGCCGGTCGCGGCTTCTCGGTGGTGGCGGAAGAAGTGCAGCGTCTGGCGGAACGCTCCGCTGACGCGACGCGGCAGATCTCGGCGCTGGTGAAGGCCATTCAGACGGACACGCAGGATGCCATCGGCGCTATGGAGCGTTCCACGCAGGGTGTGGTGGAAGGGGCACGACTGTCCGATAACGCGGGTACCGCGCTGACCGAGATTGATAGCGTGTCCCGCCGGGTTGCGGCGCTGATTGAGCAGATTTCAGGCTCCGCGTCCCGCGAGGCCGGCTTGGCGAATGAAGTGGCGGAAAACATCCAGCACATTTTTGCCGTGACGGAGCAAACCGGAGAAGGTACGCGGGTGACGGCGACACAGGTTCGGGAACTGTCCCGCATGGCGGAAGAGCTGCGGCAATCGGTTTCGCGTTTCAAGATTGCTTGAGAGCCATCTGGTACACCCCCTTCGGAAACGCGATCAATAGTGATCTCCAGGAAAGCCTGAACCCATGTCATCGAATTCTGCCCTGCCTGGCGACAATGAACTAGCGACCAGCGATCTTGGCCCGTTGGCATGGGTTCTGGACGAGCTGCGCAAATCGCTGGATGGTGCAACCAAGGCGTTGCGCCGTTTTGTGCGCGACGCCGAGTTGGCCCGCGGGTCCGATCTGACAGAGCTCGATGCCAGCCACCTGCGCATCGCGCGCCAGCAGTTGCACCAGGCCGTGGGTGCGCTGGAGATGGTGGGGCTGGGTGCACCGGCCAAGGTGCTGCGTGCCATGGAGGCGCTGGCGCAGAAATTTGTGCAGCGTCCGGAGCAGTGCAGCGATGACGCGGCGAACAAGGTGGAGCGTGCCAGTTTTGCCTTGACGGAGTACCTGGAAGGGGTGCTCAAAGGCAAGACGGCCTCGTCTGTCGCACTGTTTCCCCAGTACCGCGCCGTCATGGAACTGGTGGGTGGTGATCGGGCACATCCGGCCGATCTGTGGCCCGTGGAGCTGCGCTGGCTGGAGGTAGGGCTGCCGTCCAACGTTACCGCTCTGGCCTATGCGCCCGCGGTGAGGGCCCAGATGGACCAGGCGGTCCTGAAGATCATGCGCACCGGAGACGCCAAGGCAGCCAGGAACCTGGTGGCGGTGTGTGCCGGGCTGGCGGCGGGGCAGTCGGCCCTGGACGCCCGTACTTTCTGGACGGTCTGTGCCGCCTATTTTGAGGCCGTTGCCCTGGGACTCTGCCCGAACGACGTCTACACCAAGCGGGTGTCCTCGCGCATTTTGCAGCAGTACACCTCCCTGGAGCGGGGTGACAGCAGTATTTCCGAGCGGCTGGCCCATGAGCTGGTTTTCTTCTGCTCGCTGGCCGTGCCAACAGCCGCCCAGCCTGCGCCGGTATTGCAGGCGGTGCGCAAGGCCTATGGCCTGACCGCCACCAAGCCGGTCGATTACGAAACCGAGCAGTTCGGGCGCTTTGACCCGGCCCAGATGGTGCTGGCGCGCAAGCGCATTGCGGCGGCGGCCGAAACCTGGTCGGCCCTGGCGGGGGGCGATACCAATCGGCTCAAGGTGGTGGCAGAGCAGTTCGCCACGGTTGCCGATTCGGTGCTCAAGTTGCATCCCGAAAGCGGAGAGCTGGCCCGGTCCCTGACGCATGCGATTGATGCCACCGTGCGCTCCGGCACGGCGCCGGTTCCGGCGATCGCCATGGAGGTGGCTACCGCGGTGCTCTATCTGGAAGCCGCGTACGAAGACCTGGACCCCACGGAATCCAAGATGGCGGACCGCAGCGCGCGGCTGGCACAACGGCTTGAGCATGTCATTGCCGGCGGCCAGCCGGAGCCCATGGAAGCCTGGATGGAGGACCTGTACCGTAGAGTCAGCGACCGCCAGACCATGGGCAGTGTGGTGGACGAGTTGCGTGCCACGCTGGCGGAGGTTGAGAAATCGCTCGACCAGTTTTTCCGCAGTCCGCAGGACAAGGCCCCTCTGCGTGAGGTGCCCAGCCAGCTGGCGCAAATGCGCGGCGTATTTTCGGTTCTGGGGCTGGATCAGCCGTCTCTGGCGGCCTTGCGCATGCGGGCCAGCGTCGAGCAGTTCCTGGTCGACGATATCGACGAGGCATCGGCCCGCACCGGCATTTTCGAAAAGCTGGGCAACAGCCTGGGCGCCATGGGCTTTCTCATCGACATGCTGAGTTACCAGCGTGCGCTGGCCAAGAAGCTGTTTGTGTGGGACGAAGACCTGGGCGAGTTCAAGCCGCTGATGGGGCGCGAGCGCGTGTCGGTGCAGGAGCCCGAACCGGTGCCAGAGGTGTCAGCGCCCCTGGAATTCGACCTGGGGTTGCCCGAGCCGGTTGCCGCGGTGCCGGAGGCGGCTGTCAGTGCACCCGCTCCCGCCGCGCCGGTAATGGCTCCCGCGGTGGCGCCGGCCAGCGTGGCCGCCACACCGTCCGCAGAGGAACCTTCCGAGGATGACGACGAAATCCTGGACATCTTCCTGGACGAGGCGCGCGAGGTGGTGCAAAACGGGTTGCAGGCCATTGATGCCTTGGTGGCCGACCCCACCAATCTGGCGGACCAGACGACCTTGCGCCGGGCGTTCCATACGCTCAAGGGCAGTTCGCGCATGGTGGGCCTGACCGACTTTGGCGAGGCCGCCTGGTCGTTCGAACAATTGCTCAACACCTGGCTGGCAGAGCAGCGTCCCGCCAGCAATGAGCTGATCACCGCCGCCAGCAGTGCCATGCACGCGTTTGGTCGCTGGGTGGAAGATATTGCCGGTAAAACGGGCACCGAGTGGAGCGCGCAGGACTTCCGCAAGTCGTCCGACGGCTTGCGCCTGGAAGGCTTGCTGATTCCGCTGCACACGCCTCCCGAAGGCGTCGATGTTGCAGCGGCCCCCGCGCCCGAGCCGGTGGCAGAGGTTGTGTCGGTGGAGCCCGAGGCCGTTGCTGCCGTGGCACCGCCGGATTTCGCTGCCACCCAGATGTTTGACGGGCTGCTGCCGGAGCCGGAGCAGGCCCATCCCGATTTCGTGGCGACCGAAATTTCCGACTTCGATCTGGAGCCGGCGCAGGCCGCGCCAGCGTCTGCAGCGACCGAAGTCAAGGAACTCGATTTCGGCGACTTTGACTTCACCGACATGACGCCGGCCGAAGCGCCTGCGCCCGTGGCGCAGGAGGCTGCGGATCTGGACCTGAGCGGTGTGCTGGATGCCGCGGTGGCGCCCGACGACGCCGTGCCCGCGCTGAATCTCACGCCGTCCGAAGTATCGCTGGATGACCTGGAGTTCCCTGCTGCACAGGCGGCGGTGGAGCCGCCTCAGGAGCCTGTCCCGGCGCCGGCCGAGGAACAGGTCAAGGTCATCGGGCATCTGCGCCTGAGCATTCCGCTGTACAACGTGTACCTCAACGAGGCGGACGAATGGTCGCGGCGCCTGCAGGTGGAGTTGAGCGAGTGGGCCATGGAGTTGCATCGCCCCTTGCCGGACTCTGCCGTCACGCTGGCGCACTCCCTGCTGGGCAGTTCGGCAACGGTCGGTTTTGTGGCGCTGTCCGAGATGGCGCGTTCGCTGGAGCAGGCTTTGCAGCACGTGCAGTTGCACCGCCAAGGCACGCCTGAACAGGCACAGGTTTTTGCCAGTGCGGCGGAAGACATCCGCCGTCTGCTGCACCAGTTCGCCGCCGGTTTCCTCAAGGAGGCGGATGCATCGGTTCTGCAGGCGCTGCAGGCGATCATCGCGACCGAGTTCCCCGCGCCCACCATGGACTCCGTGGCGGGTGTTCTGGATGATGAGGCGTTGCTGCCCGAGAGCCCTGAAACGGAGGCCTTGCCCGAGGTGGCCCCGGTTGTGTCGGCGGTCCCTGTCGCGCCCGTGGTGGCGGCGGCGCCGCTCACGGTGGCATCGGCCCAGGACGACGACATTGATGCGGTCGACAACCTCGATGTCGACTTGTTCCCGATTTTTGAAGAGGAGGCGACCGAACTCCTGCCGCAAATGGCGGCGGCCCTGCGCCAGTGGGTCAGTCAGCCGGATGACTTGGGTGCCCGCAGCGAAGTGCTGCGCGTGTTGCACACCCTCAAGGGAAGCGCCCGTCTGGCCGGTGCCATGCGTCTGGGGGAAATGGCCCACCGGATGGAGTCGAGCATTGAGCAGGTGGGAACGGACCAGTTGCAGGCCGTTCAGCTGGAGCCCCTGCTGACCCGTTTCGATGCGCTGCAGGCGGTCTTTTCCGGCCTGGGTGCCCAGGGTACCGCTGCGGAGTTGTCACAGGAGACCGCCGCACCGCTGGCCGAACCGGCTGCTGCCGGCGTGGCGCTGCCGGTTGCCCCCCGCAGCATGGCGTTTGCCCCGCCGCGCCAGTCCGCCAGCCAATCGGTCCGTGTGCGTTCGCAACTGCTTGACCGGCTGGTCAACCAGGCCGGCGAGGTGATGATTACGCGGGCGCGCATGGACGACCGCCTGACCCAGCTGCGTGGCTCCCTGGGTGAGCTCAGTGGCAACCTGGAACGGTTGCGCCAGCAGTTGCGGGACGTCGAGTTGCAGGCCGAGTCGCAGGTGCAATCGCGCCTGGCTCAAGCCAAGGATTCCGCACAGGCCTTCGACCCGCTGGAGTTCGATCGCTTTACCCGGGTGCAGGAGCTTACGCGGATGATGGCCGAGTCGGTCAACGACGTGGCCACGGTGCAGCGCAACCTGCAGCGCTCGGTGGAAGGCGCTGAAGACGATCTGATTGCCCAGGGTCGCCAGGCGCGGGAGCTGCAGCGCGATCTGCTGCGCACCCGCATGGTGGAGTTTGAAAGCATTTCCGAGCGCCTGTATGGGGTGGTTCGCCAGGCCGGGAAGGACACCGGCAAGCAGGTCAAGCTGGACATTACCGGTGGTTCCATTGAAATGGACCGGGGTGTTCTGGAGCGCATGGCCCCCGCCTTCGAGCACATGCTGCGCAACGCTGTGGCCCACGGTATCGAGGACGCTTCCGTGCGCGCCGCGGCGGGCAAGCCGGCGGTGGGCACGATTGCCATCCAGGTGAGCCAGGAAAGCAACGACGTCTCCGTGGCCTTCCGCGATGACGGCGGCGGCTTGCACCTGGACCGCATCCGGGCGCGGGCCCTGGACCAGGGACTGATCTCGGCCGATCAGGTGCTCGCGGAAGGCGATGCGGCCAACCTGATTTTCATGCCCGGATTCTCCACTGCAGACCAGGTTACGGAGCTGTCCGGACGGGGTATCGGCATGGACGTGGTGCGCTCCGAAGTCAATGCCTTGGGCGGGCGGATTGAAACCGCCACCCTTTTGGGGCAGGGTACGACGTTCAAGCTGGTGCTGCCGTTGACCACGGCGGTGACGCAGGTGGTGATGCTGCGCATGGGCGAGTTCACCATCGGTGTGCCTTCCAGTCTGGTGGAGACCGTCTTGCGCACACCTGCTGCCGTGCTGGAGCAGGCCTATCAGCGCGATGGCTTCGATATTGGCGGCGAGACCATCCCGTTCTTCTGGGCCGGTGCCTTGTTGCAGGTATCTTCCCAGAGTGATGAGACGCAGGACAGGACCCTGCCGGTGGCGGTGTTCCGCAGCGCGGGTCAGCGCCTGGCCATGCACGTGGATGAAGTGCTGGGTAACCGGGAAGTCGTGGTGAAGAACCTCGGGCCCCAGTTGGCCCGTCTGCCAGGTTTGGCGGGGGTGTCGGTGCTGGCTTCCGGTGCGGTTGCGCTCATCTACAACCCGGTGGCTTTGGCCGCCGTCTACGGTGAACAAGCCCGCCAGTTGCGGGCGGCGGCAGAGGCCAAGCCAGATGCCGCGGTTGCCCAGCCGGTGACCACCCTGATGGGGGAAACCCACCACGTGCCGTTGGTGCTGGTGGTGGACGATTCCATCACGGTGCGCCGGGTGACACAGCGCCTGCTCAAGCGTGAAGGCTACCGCGTGGCCTTGGCCAACGACGGCTTGCAGGCGCTGGAGCGGCTGCAGGAAGAGAAGCCTGCGGTGGTGCTGTCCGACATCGAAATGCCGCGCATGGACGGTTTTGACCTGGCGCGCAATATCCGTGGTGACGCGCGCCTGCGGGACCTGCCCATCATCATGATCACTTCCCGCATCGCGTCCAAGCACCGTGAACACGCGCTGGAGTTGGGGGTTGATCACTACCTCGGCAAGCCTTATTCGGAAGAAGAGTTGCTCGCCCTGGTGCGCAGCTACTGCGACAAGACGGTGGAAGCCTAGGCGGGCTTGCGCACCACGGCATAGCGCTGCAAGGTCCGGGCGCGGGCTTCGGCGTGGTCCACAACGGGAAGGGGGTAGTCCTTCCCCAGGACCAAGCCGGCAGCTGCCAGATCCACCGGCTTGGCCAACCATGGCGCGTGAATCAGTTTGGGGCTTAACGGCGCCAGCTGAGGCAGGTAGCGCTTGATGAATTTCCCTTGTGCATCGAACGTCTCACTCTGGCTGACTGGGTTGAAGATGCGGAAGTAGGGTTGCGCGTCACAGCCGCTGGAACTCACCCATTGCCAGCCACCGTTGTTGGCGGCCAGGTCGAAGTCATTGAGTTTTTCCGCAAAATACGCCTCACCCCAGCGCCAGTCGATGCCCAGGTGCTTGACCAGAAAGCTCCCGGCCACCATGCGCAAGCGGTTGTGCATGTAGCCGGTCTGGTTGAGCTGGGCCATGGCGGCATCGACCAGCGGATAGCCCGTGGCCCCTTGGCACCACGCGGCAAACAGCGCCTGCGCGTGGGGGCCTTGCTCCCACGCAATCTGGTCGTATGCCGGCTTGAAGGCGGCGGTGGCCACATGCGGGAAGTTCGCCAGGATCTGGAAGTAGAAATCGCGCCAGATCAGTTCGCTCAGCCACGTTGTGGCGCCCGCGCTGCCCTGCAGATGCCGCTGCAGGGCCAAGGCCACCAGTTGCCGGATGGAGAGGGTTCCAAAACGCAGATGCACGCTCAGGTAGCTGGGGCCTTTCACGGCGGGGAAGTTGCGCGTCGCGTCATACTGGTCCATGCGCTCCCAGAAGTCATCCAGCAACGCACGTGCGCCGGTGGTCCCGGTGCGCAGGCCCAGAGTGTGGAGGTTGGTTGGCGCAAAACCCAGCGTGGCCAGTGCCGGTACTGGCTGGACATAGGCCGGTGGGCGCTCGGCCAGCGCTGCCGCATGGGGTTCGCAGGCATGCGCGCCGGGCGGCGCGTCACCCAGGCGCGCCCGCCAGGCCCGCTGGTACGGCGTGAAGACGCTGTAGGGCTTGCCGGTCTGCGTCCGCACCTCCTGGTGTTCGAAAATGACATGGTCCTTGGCGGTGATCCAGGCCACGCCGCGGGTTTCCAGTGCAGCCTGCACCTGCGCGTCGCGGGTGATGGCCTGCGGTTCGTAGTCGTGCGCCGCAAAGACGGCCTGCACCTCCAATGCTGAAGCCAGCGCGGGGAGGATGGTGGTGGCAAAGCCGTGCTGCACGATCAAGCCGGCGCCGGGTCTGCCCGCCAGCGTGCGCAACTGGGCATCGAGCTCCACCAGCGACTCCCGGATGAACTCCACCCGCCGATCAGCGCGTGGCAATGCGTCCAGAATCGCGCGGTCGAAGACGAAAACACAGTGCACCTGCCGGCAGGACTGCAGGGCGGCGCTGAGCGCCGCGTGGTCCTGTGCGCGCAGGTCCCGCCGGAACCAGACCAGCCCCGTGCTGAATTCTTTTTGCATGACAGCCGTTAAAATCAAAACATGTCCGGCGATTCTGCATCCATCAACCTCACGAACCATTTTTTGATTGCAATGCCCGGGCTGGATGACGCGATATTTGCCAAGAGCGTCGTCTATGTGTGTGAGCACAGTCCGCGCGGCGCGCTGGGCCTGGTGATCAACAAACCCTCGGACATCAAGATGGAGGCCCTGTTTGGCAAGGTCGACCTCCCCTTGCTGCGCCACGACCTGACGGACAGCCCGGTGTTCCAGGGCGGACCGGTGCAGGTGGAGCGCGGTTTTGTCCTTCACGAGCCGTTGTTTGCACAGGGTGCCAAGCCCGAGGAGGCGCTGTACGCGTCCACCATGACGATTCCCGGAGGGCTGGAAATGACGACCTCCAAAGACGTGCTGGAAGCCCTGTCCAGTGGCTCGGGTCCCCGCAAGGTCCTGGTGTCGCTGGGGTATTCCGCCTGGAGCGAGGGGCAGCTGGAGACCGAACTGGGCGAGAACAGCTGGCTCACGGTGGATGCCGACCAGACGGTTATCTTCGACACGCCGGTGGAGCAGCGGTACGACAGGGCCCTGGCCCTGCTGGGCTTGCAGTCCTGGATGCTGTCCACGCAGGCGGGCCACGCATGAGCCAGGCACCCACGGTTCCCGCCGCCCTGCAGACGTTTCTGGCGTTCGATTTCGGGATGAAGCGCACGGGCGTGGCGGTCGGCAGCCGCTTGCGGGGCGCGGGCCAGCCGGCGGGTTCCATCCACGCGCAGGGCGACGCACGATTCGCCCAGATTGCGCAGCGGATCCAGGAGTGGCAGCCCGACGCCCTGGTCATCGGCGTGCCCTACCATCCGGACGGCGCGGAACACGAAAATACGGCGCGGGCCAGGAAGTTTGGCCGACAGTTGCATGGCCGTTTCGGCCTGCCGGTGTTTGAGGTGGATGAGCGTTACAGCACCACCGAGGCGCTGGCCAACGGCGCACACGATGCCGATGCAGAGTCGGCATGCATTATTCTGGAACAGTTTTTAAGGAGTCTGGCGTGAGTACACTGGTTCTGGATGCGGAAGCGCTTTACCGCGAGTTGTTGCGCGGGGTGCCCTTGATCAGCCAGCCCGATACCCGGCTGGTGGGCATCACCTCCGGCGGCGCCTGGCTCGCCGAGCGGCTGCAGCGGGACCTGAAGCTCCCTGGGCAGGCCGGCACCATTTCATCTGCCATGCACCGCGATGATTTCGCGCAGCGCGGGCTGTCGGCCGGCGGCCAGACGGTGCTGCCCTTCGATGTCAATGGGGCCCACATCCTGGTGCTCGACGATGTGCTCTACACCGGACGCACCCTGCGAGCGGTGATCAACGAACTGTTCGACTACGGGCGCCCAGCCAGCGTCAAGCTGGCCGTGCTGGTGGACCGGGGTGGGCGCGAATTGCCGGTGCAGGCCGACTTCGCCGCGGCCCGGGTGAGCCTGGGCCCGAACCAGTCGCTGGCCCTGGCGCGCAGCGACGCCGGCGTGTTCAGTTTTGACGTGAAAGAGAAAACATGACGAGCCCCCACGTTCATCATTTCGTGTATTCGCTGCCCCCCGAGGGGGCGCGAGCCTCCTGTGGGGCGGCCCGGCAGGAGGCCTGACATGCTGTACAAACGCAACCCCCAACTCAACAAGAACGGCGAGCTGATCCATCTGCTGTCGGTGGAGGGCCTGCCCAAGAGTATCCTCACGCACATTCTGGATACCGCCACCAACTTTGTCTCGGTTAACGACCGCGAGGTGAAGAAGGTGCCGCTGCTGCGCGGCAAAAGCGTCTTCAACCTGTTCTTCGAGAATTCCACCCGCACCCGCACCACGTTCGAGATCGCCGCCAAGCGGCTCTCGGCCGACGTCATCAACCTGGACATCGCGCGCTCCTCTGCCTCCAAGGGCGAGTCGCTGCTGGACACCATCGCCAACCTCAGCGCCATGGCAGCCGACATGTTCGTGGTGCGCCACAGCGAATCGGGCGCCCCTTACCTGATTGCCCAGCATGTGGCGCCACACGTGCACGTGATCAATGCGGGCGACGGCCGCCACGCCCACCCGACGCAGGGCCTGCTGGACATGTACACGATCCGGCACTACAAGAAGGACTTCTCCAATCTCACGGTGGCCATCGTGGGTGACGTGCTGCACTCGCGGGTGGCGCGCTCCGACATCCATGCGCTGACCACCCTGGGCTGCGCCGAGGTCCGCGTGGTGGGTCCCAAGACCCTGGTGCCGGCCGACATGGCGCAGATGGGCGTGCGGGTGTGCCACACGCTGGAAGAGGGCATCCGGGACTGCGACGTCATCATCATGCTGCGGCTCCAGAACGAGCGCATGAACGGCGCGCTGCTGCCGTCCATGCACGAATTCTTCAAGAGCTTTGGCCTGACGCCCGAAAAGCTGCAGCTGGCCAAGAGCGACGCCATCGTGATGCACCCCGGGCCCATCAACCGCGGGGTCGAGATCGACTCGGCCGTGGTGGACGGTCGCCAGAGCGTGATCCTGCCGCAGGTGACCTTTGGCATCGCGGTGCGCATGGCGGTGATGAGCATTGTTGCCGGAAACGAGGCCTGACATGAAAATACTGATCCAGGGTGGCCGGGTCATTGATCCCGCCAGCGGATTCGATGAAAAAGCCGACGTAGCCATCGCAGGTTCTGCGATTGCAGCTATAAAAAACATAGCATCTGATTTTTCCCCCGACACGGTGATCGACGCCCGTGGCTGCATCGTCATGCCCGGTCTGGTGGACCTGTCGGTGCGCCTGCGCGAGCCCGGCCATGAGCACGAAGGCATGCTGGCTTCGGAAATGGCCGCCGCGGCCGCCGGTGGCGTGACCAGCGTGGTGTGCCCGCCCGACACCGAGCCGGTGCTCGACGAAGCCGGTCTGGTGGAAATGCTGCGCTACCGCGCCGAGCGGCTGAACCTGGCCCGGGTCTTCCCGCTGGGGGCACTGACCCGCAACCTGGAAGGCGAGGTCCTCACCGAGATGCTGCAGCTCACCCAGGCCGGGTGTGTGGGCTTCAGCCAGGCCGAAGTTCCGCTGGCCAACACCCAGGTGCTGCAGCGCGCCCTGCAGTACGCCAGCACCTTTGGCTACACCGTCTGGCTGCGCCCGCAGGAGATGCACCTGGGCAAGGGCGTGGCGGCCAGCGGTGCGCTGGCCACGCGCCTGGGCCTTTCCGGCGTGCCGGTGGCGGCCGAGACCATCGCCTTGCACACCATTTTCGAACTGATGCGTTCCACCGGGGCCCGCGTGCACCTGTGCCGCATCAGCAGCGCCGCCGGCGTGGCGCTGGTGCGCCAGGCCAAGGCCGACGGTCTGCCGGTGAGCTGCGACGTCAGCATCAACTCCCTGCACCTCACCGACGTGGACATCGGTTACTTCGACAGCCGCATGCGCCTGAACCCGCCCCTGCGCCAGCAGCGCGACCGCGATGCCCTGCGCGCCGGCCTGGCTGACGGCACCATCGACGCCCTGGTGTCCGATCACACTCCGGTGGACGAAGACGCCAAGGCGCTGCCCTTTGCCGAGAGCGAGCCCGGTGCCACCGGGCTGGAACTGCTGCTCAGCCTGGCTTGCAAATGGGCGCAGGACAGTGGTGTGGCATTGCCCCGCGCCCTGGCGACCGTGACCAGCCAGCCCGCAAGCGTGGTGGGCGCGGCGCTGGGCCCGCTGGCCGCCAGCGCCGGGCGCTTGCTGGTGGGTGCGGCGGCGGACGTGTGCGTGTTCGATCCGGACGCCGCGTGGGTCGTGGAGCCGTCCGCCCTGCGCAGCCAAGGCCACCACACGCCATTTGGTGGCTACGAGCTGCCAGGGCGCGTGCGGGCCACGCTGGTAGGCGGGCACCTGGCCTACGCTGCCTGAGTCGCCCATGCGCCGCCTGCACGCCTGCTGGAAACTGCTGCGCGTGCTGGGCCACATCGTGGTGGGTGCGCTCACGATCCAGTTCGTCTTCCCGCGGCTCACGCCGGCCCAGAAAGAACTGCGTATTCAGGTCTGGGCCCTTGAAATGCTTGCGCGGCTTGCTATCAAATTAGTAGTGCATGGCCAGCCGCCCCTGACGGGGCCCGTCTTGCTGGCGGCCAACCACATCTCCTGGCTGGACATTGTGGTGATGCACGCGGCGCGCCACTGCCGTTTCATTTCCAAGGACGATGTGCGGCACTGGCCGCTGGTGGGTACGCTGGCCACCGGCGCGGGCACGCTGTACCTCACCCGCGCATCGCGCCGCGACGCCATGCGGGTGGTGCACCAGATGGCGGAGTGTCTGACACAGGGCGATGTGCTGGCGGTGTTCCCCGAGGGCACGACCGGTGACGGCACCACCTTGCTGCCGTTCCATGCCAACCTGCTGCAGGCCCCCATCGTGGCGGATGCGCCCGTCCAGCCGGTGGCGCTGCAATTCACGGATGCGCACACCGGCGTGCTCAGCCTGGCGCCCTGCTACGTGGGAGACGACACGCTGCTGCAATCCCTGTGGCGCACCCTGTGCACCCGCGACCTGGTGGCCGTGGTGCGTTTTGGCGAGCCCCAGTGGGCGCAGGGGCGCGACCGCCGCGTCTGGGCGGCCGATTTGCGCGCCACCATCGCCGCCATGCGCGGCGACTCAGGCGCTCAGGGCATGACTTCCACGTACTCGTAGACCTCGCAGTCCATGATCTGCTTGCGCACCGGCAGCGTGGCGGCATCAAACCACGCCTGCGGGTTGCGCTTGTCGATCTCCTGGCCCATGAAACGGATCAGGTCGCAGATCGGCTCGACCACGTTGGCGCGGTAGCGCAGGTCGTTCTTCACATACCCCAGGTACATGTTCTTCATGCAGTTGCCGCGGCACCAGCTGTAGGCTTCGCAGCTGTGGCAGGGCATGGCCGGGTCCTGCTGCAGCGGGCTCTTCTTCAGCCAGTTGGTCTTCACGTCGCCCATCTTCATGGCCGGCGCGTACATCATGTCCGGGCAGGGGTAGATCTCGCCGTTGGGCATGACGTTGAGCAAATGGGTGGACACGCGGCACTGCGTGGCGCCGGCGTACAGCTCCTGCGCGCGGGTGGGGAACAGCTTGTTGCGCACCATGCCCATTAGCGGAATCAGCGGGTACAGCACATCGGTTCGGGAGAAGAACTTGTCGATGAGCTGCACCAGCACGGCCTTGCGCTTGTCCACCGAGTCGCCGGCGTACATCTCGTCGGCCACGAACTGCCAGTACAGGTAGTCGAACGGTGTGCCCTCGGAGACCAGCTCGTCGAGCTCCTCGAAACAGGTGTCGGGGTTGCCCCAGGTGACGCGGGCGGTGACGCTGCCGCCAATGTGCTCGCGCACTTCCTTCAGGTTCTTCACCACCTGGCGGTAGATGCCCTTGCCGCGGTAGCCGTCGGTGGTTGACTCGCCGCCGTCGATGGAGGCCAGCACATTGGACAGGCGGTTCAGTGACCACTCAGGCAAGTTGTCGATCAGCGTGGCATTGGTCTGCAACTGGAAGCGAAAGCGCGGGAAGCGCTGCATCACTTCGAGCATGAGTTTCTTGTTCAGCGTGGGTTCGCCGCCGTAGAAGGTGACGTAGACCTCCTTGCCCTGCAGGTGCTTGTCCACAAAGGCGCTGAGTTGCTCGATGTCGTATTCCACATGGACCTGGGAGCCCAGCACGTCGCCCACGCCCAGCGAGCAGTAGCTGCACTTGAGGTTGCACTTGAGCGTGGTGAGCAGCTGCAGCTCCACGCGGCCGCCGACGATGGGGTTGGGGTCCGACTCGGGAACCGGCAGGGTGGCTTTGGAGGGCGAGAAATGGATGGGGCTGTGGGTATGCATGGTGTGGCGGTTAAAAGGCGTCGGGCGCCGATGTTAAGCGCCGGGACGCTTTAATCCGCAATCGGAATGCATGTTTCTGCGCATTGTTTGACCCAGTCGGGGTCGCCGCCAGGGTGCTGGGGAGTCCCCGTTTCTCACTTTTCCGGAGCAAGGGGTGTCGCCGGGCGGGGCAATTGGTCTAAGCTAGGCCTATCGCAATTGTTTTGGCTCATGGAGCCCCTGGAAATGAACATGCAAGCATGGAATCCATCGAATGCACGGCTGTCGTGTCGGTGCCTGGCCCGGACGGGCGCCGTGCGCGGTTGAACGCCGTGACGGTTTCCGGCATTCGCAGTGCTGCCCTGTCCGAGTACGCCGGGGTCGCGCGCGCCCTCGGGTTGGACCCGCTGGGCATGGTGCTGGCCATGAAGCTGCCGGCTGCCAGCCTGACCGAGCGCGACCTCAAGCTGCCCACCGACCGGGTGTGCGCCTTGCTGGAGGAGTCGGCCCAGCGCAGTGGCTGTGCCACGTTCGGCCTGGAACTGGCCCAGCACCGTCGTCTGTCGCACCTGGGTGAGCTGGGCCTGCTGCTGCGCGACCTGCCGACGGTGCGCGATGTGATGCAGGCAACCAGCGAGTTCGTGCGGTTTCACAATGCGTCCCTGGTCTATGCGCTGGAGCAGAAACAGGATGTGACCCACATCCTGATGGAAAACCGGGTCGCCGGCGGGAAGCCCACCCGCCAATTCAGCGAGTTTGTGCAGGGTTCGGCCTTTCGTATCTTCGTGAGCCAGTTTGCCGAGGCACGCGACCAGCTGCGGGTGTGTTTCCGCCACAGCGCGCCGGCGGACATGTCCCCGTACCAGAAGTTCTTCGGGCATACCCCCGTGTTTGACCATGACTTCAACGGCTTCGTGTGCCCGGTATCGCTGCTGGACCAGCGCAACCCCAGTGCAGACACCGATTTCTCACTCTACGCCCGCAACCTGGTCCAAGCCCGGGCCGGTTCGACGGCCGCACGCCGTGCCGACGACGTGCTGCGGGTCATCCTGCAACTGCTGCCGACAGGGCGCTGCGATGCCGAACACATAGCCGAGTGCCTGGGGGTCGACCGCCGCACGGTGCACCGCCAGTTGCTGCGGGAAGGCAAGACGGTCTCCGGCCTGATCGAGGAAGTGCGCATTGAACTCAGCGCACGCTACGTGCTGGCCTCCACACTGCCCATCAGCGACCTGGCGCCCATGCTGGGCTTTCATTCCACCAGTGCTCTCGTGAACTGGTATCGCCGCCGCTACGGCATGCCGCCCAGCCAGCACCGGCGCACGCACACGGGCCATTCCAGCGCGGTTTAGGGTTTTCCCCTGCCTGTCCCCAATGCGCAATTGATTGTCCCGCCATGAAAAGCGCGGCGGCGCGGTCTCCGGGAATATGCGCTCCATTGACCAACAATGTGAGAACGCCGCATGAACGTGAACCTGGAATTCAAGGACCCGGCCTGGGCCAAGCAAACGGTGGAGACCATCCGCCAGATCGCGACCGACTACCAACAGGAACTCGATGACTGCATCAAGAACGGCACGCTGCCGTATGGCTCGTTCCGCGAGCTGGGCAAGCAGAACCTGATTGGCGTGCTGTGCCCGGAAGAGTACGGTGGCTACGGGGGGAACGCGCCCGAATACTGCCTGGTGACGGAGACAATCGCCCGCTATGGCCTGCCGTCCACCCAAGCGCAGATCCAGGGCATGGTGTGGCTGCTGTTCTGGGGTACGGAAGAACAGAAGCGCAAGTACCTGCCCGGCATGTGCGACGGCAGCATCGTGTTTTCCGAATCCATCTCCGAGCCCGGCGCTGGGTCTTCGCTCAAGAACATGAACACCACCGCCCGGCGCGATGGCGACGACTGGATTCTGAACGGCAAGAAAGTGCACATCAACGGCGGCGCCGCCTGCCATGTCACCGTCGTCTTCGCCATGACCGAAGAGGGCATGACCGCGTTTCTGGTGGACACCAAGCTGCCCGGTTTCCGCTGCGAGGTGACCGACCCGCTGGGCTACCGCCTGGCGCTCACGGCCGACATGTATTTCGAGAACATGCGCATCCCCGGCGACGCGGTGCTGGGCCAGCCGGGCAATGCCATGGCCACCTTTCTCACCACCTTCAACATCAGCCGCCTGGGCAATGCCTCGGAGCTGATTGGCCAGGCGCGCCGCGCCCTGTCGGACGGCATCCGCTATGCCAAGTCGCGCGCGGTGGGCGACAGCAAGGTCACCGACTTCCAGGGCATCCAGTGGACCATTGCGGACTGCTACTCGGCGCTCTACGGCGCCTCGGCCGTGCGTGACCATGCGGCCAACCTGGTGCGCAAGGGAACCGAACACGCCGTGGAATCCAGCATAGCCAAGAAGCTGGCCATCGAGGCGGCGGAGAAAACCGTCAACGAAGTGTTTGCCCTGGTCGGCGGCCACGGCCTGTACTGGGACCAGCCGTATGGGCAGATTCTTCTGGATGTCAAAACCCTGCGCGTGGCCGGCGGCTCGCTGGAAATCCTGCGCAACTTCATTGCCCGCCAGATCCTCAAGGACGATGCGGGACAGAAAGGCATCGCATGAGCAACCTCGCTACGCTCATCACCGCAGCGGCCAAGTCACACCCGCAGAACGCATTCGGCACGCTGGAGTCCTCCCAGCCGTTGGGCGATGCGGTGGGCCACGCCGCCCGTCTGGCGCTGCACCTGCAAAGCCTGGGGCTGGGCCGCGGCACCCGCTGGGCCCTGGTGGGGCGCACCGGCAACGACTACATGCTGACCTGGCTGGCCGCGCAACTGGCCGGGGTGGAGCTGGCGCTGGTCAACCCCGAATACCCCGACGAGCTGATGGGGGCCATGCTGGATGACCTGCAGCCCGCTGCCATTGCCTGGTTGGACCGTCCGGCCGGTGATCTGGCCCAGCGTGCCGTGCCCCAGCTCGACCTGCGCGCCTGGTGGGATGCGCACCGCGCCGGTGGCACGGGTGGCGCATCCCTGGAGGGCCTGCAAGGTCTGGCGTGTGACGGTGGCGAGATTGCCAGCTACATCCATACCTCGGGCACCACCGGGCGCCCCAAGTTCTGCGCACTGAGCCATGAATACCTGCTGCGGCTGGGGCGCTTCATTGCCGACACCCTGATGCTCGGTTCCGGTGACCGTGTCTTCGCGCCGCTGCCCATGTTCCACATCAACCCGCTGGGGTATGGCCTGATCGGCAGCCTGACGGCGCGCGCCAGCATTCTGGGAACCGACAAGTTCTCGGCCAGCAAGTTCTGGCCCACCGTGAAAGAGCGCAACATCTCCGTCCTGATTTCGCACACCGCGCCCTCCATCATCCTGGCCACCTCGACCACGCCGGACGACGCCAAAGGCCATGGCCTGCGGGCCGCGTTCGGCATGGAGGCGACGCTGTGCGGCCTGTTCGGCATTCCGGTGGGGGTGGGCGGCTACGGTTCCACCGAATCTGCGGGCCTCAGCCACGCCTGGAATTTCCGCGCCGGCGACAAGCAGATGGCCAAGGAAGGCATCAGCAACTACGCCGGTCGTGCGCGCTACGACGTGGGCTGGACCGTCAGCGGCGATGGTGAAATTCTGACCCGCGACAAGCTGGGCCGGGCGATCTTCTCGGGCTATGTGCGCGACGGCAAGGTGGTGTCGCCCCTGGACCCGGATGGCTGGTTCCATACGGGCGACAAGGGGCGCATCGACGAATACGGCAACCTGGTGTTCATTGAGCGCATGAACGAAGCCATCCGTGTCAAAGGCGAGTATGTCCCCATCGAATTTGTCGAGACGGCGCTTACCCAATGCGCCTCGCTGGGCAATTTCGCGCTGTGGCGGGTCGACAGTGCCACAACGGGCCACGAAGTGGTGGTCTACACCGAGTCGGACGCTGTCAACCTGGACGAAGTGCGTGCCGCCGTCGCACCGCTGCCCCGCTTCATGCAGCCGCTGCAGGTGATCCGCGTGGCGGCGCTGCCGCGCACCGGTGTGGGCAAGGTTCAGCGCGGCCAGCTCAATGCGCTGGCCACGTTATCGTCTCTGGCACTCTGAACCATTCATCAGGAGCAAGGCATGACCTCTGTGGCTGTTACTGCAGTGCCCGCCGCGCAAGCGCGGCGCATGGTGGCGCTTCTGTTTCTGGCCATGTTCGTCAACTACTACGACCGCACCATACCGGCCGTCCTGATGGAGCCCATACGCAGGGAGTTCGGCCTGACCGACACTCTGCTGGGTGTCCTGAACGCCCTCTTTACCGTGACCTATGCCGTGTGTGGCATCTTTCTGGGGCGCCTGGCGGACGTGGGCGTGCGCAAGCGGGTCATGGGCCTGGGACTCATCGCCTGGAGCGCGGCCACCGCGTGGAGCGGCATGGCCGTAGGCTTTGGCTGGTTTCTGCTGGCGCGGGTTGGCGTGGGTATAGGTGAGGCAAGCTGTGCGCCCACGGCGCAATCCATGGTGGCCGATCTGTACGCGCCCGATCGGCGGTCGCGTGCCATGGGTGTCGTGATGCTGGGGCTCCCATTGGGCCTGGTGGCGGCCTTCTTCACCGGCGGGGCCATTGCCACCGCCATGGGTTCCTGGCACGCGGTGTTCTGGCTGGCGTCGGTGCCGGGCGCCGTGCTGGGCGTGGTGATGCTGTGCATGCCCGAGCCGCCGCGGCAGACGGCACGGCAAGACGGCTCCCACGGCGGCATGGGTCAGGCGCTGCGGCTGGTGTGGGCGTTGCGTTCCGTGCGCTGGCTCACGCTGGGGGCCATTGGCTTCGGATTGGCCGGCTATGTCGGAACCGGTTTCATGGTGGCCCTGCTGCAACGCTATTTCCACATGCCCCTGATCCAGGCGGGCATGGCCTCCGGCATCATGATCGGGATGACGGGCCTGGTGGCCATGCTGGGCGGCGGTTGGCTGGCGGACGTGCTGCAGCAGCGCTGGAGTGCGGGGCGTCTGGGCTTGACCGCGCTGGCATCCATAGCCGGCACTGCGCTGACGGCCATGGCACTGCTGCTGCCCTCAGCCCAGGTGACTCTGTTCGTGCTGCTGTTCTCGGTGGGGTGGCTGGCAACCTACCTCTTTCCCGTGTGTGCCTATCCCGCGCTGCAGGATGCCGTGCCTGCGCATCAGCGGGGCATTGCCATGGCGATGCACCTGGCCATTGGCAATGTCATAGGAGGCGGTGCGGGGGTGGTGCTAGTAGGGGCCTTGTCCGACCGCTTTGCCCGCGCATCTGCGCAGGCGGTTGGGCAGGCCGTCGATGAACTGCACCGCGGCAACGGTCTGCATACGGCCATGCTGCTGATTCCCGCCGCCCTGCTGCTGATGGCTCTGGCCACCTGGCAAGCCTCGCGCCACTTCGCTGCCGACGCCCAACGTGCGGCGGCCTGATTCAACCTGCACTTGCACCCCACACCATGACGATTCCCTCGCTCAGCCAGGTCACTATCTCTCTGACCGACCACGTGGCTACCATTGAATTTGCGTCCGATCCCTTCAACTACCTGTCGGTGGGCCTGATGCAGGAGTTGGCGCAGGCCTGGGCCTGGGCGGATGCAGAGCCGCAGTGCCGCGCCATCGTGCTGTGCGCCGCAGGCCGTGTGTTCTGCGCCGGGGTGGATTTCCGCAGCATGGCGGCGGCCGGTGGCGACAACTCACCCCAGCCGCTCTACCAACTGGCCTCGCGCCTGCTGGCGGGTAGGAAGCCGTGCATTGCCGCCGTGCAGGGCGCAGCGGTAGGGGCCGGTCTGGGCCTGGCCATGCTGGTCGATCAGCGGGTGGCAGGCCCCAAGACCCAGTTCACCGCCAGCTTTGCGCAGCTGGGTTTCCATGCCGGGTTTGGCCTGACGGCCACCTTGCCGCATGTGTTGGGTCCGCACGCAGCCAGCAACCTGCTGCTGCTGGGCCAGCCGGTGCGGGGTGAGGAAGCCCTGCGCCTGGGCCTTGCCGACGTGCTGGTGGACACGGTGGAGGGTGTGCGGGATGCCGCCATCGCGCGGGCCCGTATTCTTGCCGCCAACGCGCCGCAGGCGGTGCAAGACATGCGCGCGCTTCTGCGTGCGCCGCTCCTGGCCGCCTTTGCGCCAGCGCTGGAGCAGGAGCTTGGCGCGCAGCTGCGGCACATGAAGACCAGCGACTTCATCGAAGGCATCAGCGCCGCGCTGACCAAACGTGCCCCCCAATTCACAGGAGCCTGAGGACCGACCATGCAAACCAGTTACGACTACGTCATTGTGGGTGGTGGTTCGGCCGGCAGCGTGCTGGCTGGCCGGCTCAGTGAAGACCCCTCGGTCACCGTCTGCCTGCTGGAGGCCGGTGGACCCGACAGCAGCACGCTGATCCACATGCCCGCGGCCTACCCCGCCATGGTGCCCACCAAGATCAACAACTGGGCGTTCGAGACCGTGCCGCAGCCGGGCCTGAACGGACGCCGGGGCTACCAGCCGCGGGGCAAGACATTGGGGGGGTCCAGCTCTATCAATGCCATGCTCTATGTCCGGGGCCATCGCTGGGACTACGACCATTGGGCCAGTCTGGGCAACCCCGGCTGGAGCTACGACGAGGTGCTGCCCTACTTCCGCAAGGCCGAGCACAACGAGGATTTCCAGGATGCATTCCACGGCCAGGGCGGGCCCCTGAACGTCACACGCCTGCGCGAACCCAGCCGGCTCAACGCCCTGTTCTTTCAGTCTGCGCAGGCGGCAGGCATTCCGTATGTGGAGGACTACAACGGGGCGACCCAGGAGGGGGCGCATCTCTTCCAGGTGACCGAGCGCAAGGGTGAGCGTTGCAGCGCTTCCAAGGCCTACCTGACGCCCCACCGGGACCGTCCCAACCTGACGGTGGTGACGGGTGCTCTGACCGAGCGGCTGCTGTTCGACGGCAAGCGTGCCACGGGCGTGCAGGCGCGCGTCCAGCGGGCATCCGTGCGCATTCAGGCGCGACGCGAAGTGCTGCTGTGTGCTGGTGCCTTTGGCTCGCCGCAGCTGTTGATGCTTTCGGGCATCGGGCCCGGTGCACAGTTGCAGAAGCTGGGCATCGGTGTGTTGCACGACCTGCGCGGTGTGGGCGAAAACCTGCAGGACCATATTGACTATGTGCACTCCTTCCGCAGCCCGGCGCACGCGGATACCTATGGCCTGTCGTTTCCCGGTGCCTTGCGCATGGCCCGTGGTGTGATGCAGTGGCGCAAGGCGCGCACGGGCGCCATGACCACCACCTACGCAGAGTCCGGCGCTTTCTTTCGCAGCCGTCCGGATGTGGCGGTGCCCGACGTGCAGATGGTGTTCATCGTGGCGCTGGAAGACGACCACGCCCGCAAGATGCGCCTGGGCCATGGCTTTACCGGGCGTGTGGCCTTGCTGCGCCCCCAGAGCCGCGGCACGGTGCGCCTGCAGGCCCCCGATGCCACCACGGCGCCGGCCATCGACCCCCAGTTCTTCAGCGCGCCGCAAGACCTGGCCGTTCTGATGGACGGCACCCGCAAGATGCTGCAGGTCCTGGAAGGCCAGCCCCTGGCGGCAGTGCGTGGCAAAGCGCTGTTTCCGGTGGACTCTCAGGACGACCGGGCACTGGAACGTAACATCCGCCAGCTGGCCGACACGCAGTACCACCCGGTGGGCACCTGCAAGATGGGCCACGACCCCCTGGCGGTGGTCGACGCGCGCTTGCGCGTGCACGGCGTGCAGGGCTTGCGGGTAGTTGACGCATCCATCATGCCGACCATCGTGGGCGGCAATACCAATGCCCCCACCATCATGATTGCGGAGAAGGCGGCAGACATGCTGCGTGCCGACGCACGCGGCGCACCGGCTTGATGCCAGAGCCCCGCGGTTTTGAATACCTGAACAACAACGAGGAGACAAGCATGGGACAAGTAGTGGTCATTACCGGCGTGGCCGACGGCATGGGCAAGGAGGCTGCCAAGTTGCTGGCTGCGGCCGGAGACAGCATCGCCGGGTTTGACATGAACCCGGACGGCATCGCCGCGCTGCAACAGGAGCTCGATGCGCTCTCGGCCCACAACGGCGCCAAGCACTACCTCACTACCCTGAACATCATGGACCGTGCGGGCGTGCAGGCATTCCGCGACGAAGTGCTGGCGCGGTACGCGCAGGTGGACACGGTGCTCTCCAATGTGGGCATCGGTTTCTTTGGTCCCTTTGAAGAAACCGACCTGGAGGCCGCACGCCGCTGCCTGGAAATCAACGTCATTGGCGCCGCTTCCATCTTTCAGGCGTTTCTGCCTGGCATGCGCCAGCGCGGCAGCGGCAAGCTGATTGCCATGTCCTCCCTGGTGGGGCAGGTGCCCTTTCCGTTCGAGTCCATCTACTCGGCCAGCAAGTTCGCAATCGAGGGCATGGTCATGTCCCTGCGCTATGAAGTGGCGCCCTTCGGCATCCATGTGGCCCTGATCGAGCCCGCCCAGGTCTCCACCAGTTTTGCCAGCAAGATTCACCAGTTGCCGCCTGAGGGCTCGCCGTACCGGGAGCGGGCCCGGCGCTTCATTGCACGTGATGACGAGCTGATCAAGACCGCGCCCACCCCGCAACAGGCGGGCCGGCGCATTGCCGCCGTAGTGCGCCAGGCCAAGCCGGCGTTCCATAACCAGATTGACTTCATGAGCACCGTCTTCCTGTTCCTGAACCGCTTTCTGCCCCGCCGGATGCGCGATGCCATCTTGCTGAACCACATGGACATCAAATAACGCGGGCTCACAACCATGGTCTACAACGGCATCACCCTGGTCACAGGGGCTGGCGGCTTTGTCGGGCGCTGCCTGGTGGCGCATCTGGTGGCACTGGGAACGCGCGTGCGGGCGACGGACAAGCCGGGTACCGATGCGGCGTTCTTTGCGCAACAGGGGGGTGAGTTTCTGGCGGCCGACCTGACGCAACCCCACACGCTGGCGCCTCTGTTCGAGGGCGAGGTAGACCGGGTATTCCATGTGGGCGCCATCTGCAACCTTTCGACACCGTACAAACGTCTGTATCCGGTCAACGTGGCGGGTGTGGAGTACGTCACCCGGCTGGCCCTGCAAGCGGGTGTTAAGCGCTATATCCACATCGGGTCGACCAGCGTCTATGGCCCCTATCCCGGCACGCCCCTGCGCGAGGACAGCGCCCGTGCGCCGCAGGAAGACTATGGCATCAGCAAGCGTGACGGCGAGGACGTGGTGTGGGCGCGCATGGCCGAGGGCTTGCCGGCGGTCATCACACGGCCCTGCACCGTCTATGGCCCCGGCTGCAACGACGGCGCGGGCAAGGCGTTCTCACGCGCCACGGCGATTTCCGCCATCCCCGGCCATGGCCGCCAGCGCCTGTCCAACATCCGGGTGGAGGATGTGGCCGCCGCCGCGCACTACCTGTCATGCCGGGACGATACGGTGGGCCAGGTGTACAACCTGGCAGACGACTCCAACCCCACCCTGGAAGAAGCCCTGTGCCTGGCAGCGCAGACCTTCGGCACCAAGGTTCCCACGCTGCACCTGCCGCTGTGGCTGCTGCAGCCACTGGCACGCATCGACGGCGCCATTGCCGCTCGGCAGGGGCGCATTCCCGAACTGGAACATGCCGCCATTCGCTACCTGCACGACGACTACATCGTGGACAACCGAAAACTGAAATCGACGGGCTACACCCTGCAGTTCCCGGATTTCAGGGCGTCCCTGGCGCAATTGGCGGCATCGCGCTGACCACGCCGTAGCCGTTCGTCAATCACACCGCATTGCCGTAGCTTCATGGTGAATTGCGTCGGGAATGCAGGAGGCTCGGGGGGGGGTCACCCGTTTGGGTGATGGGCAAGACAATCTGAGAACGGCAGAATAGCAGCGTTTGCGGTCGGTGGAACTCTTGTACTGAAAGACCGCTGTCGGCCAGAAAAGGGCACCCGATTCCGAAAGAGACACGAAAGGCCAACGGATTTCTGCTCCGTTGGCTGTGCTTCAAAAGTGGTGGTTCACTCCAGCGAGTGCGGAATGGCGTTTATTCGAAGCGTAAGGTAGAGTTACACCTCGTTGCCCATCAATGGGCAAGGAAGGAGTCAATGAAATGGGTTGTGGCAATCGTGTTGATGGCCGAGCTTTGCGCATGTACTTGGCTCGCAGGGCAGATGGTTCTGGGTCAAACCACCATCCCAGAGCGACTGCATCCCGCACTCTACTGCATCCTTTTCGGCGGTGTAGGTGGGTGTGTGTACTGTCTGCGCGGCGTCTACGTCAATTCGGCCGTTCGTAACCAGTGGAGCAATAACTGGTTGATCTGGTACTTCATTCGACCGGTGGTCAGCTGCGTGGTCGGTGGCATCAGCTATCTGTTTGTGAACTCAGGACGGCTACTTCTAGGGGCCGCGAAGAACCCCGACGCGAGTCAACTCGGTGTGTGGGCCTTGGCCTTTCTGGCAGGTCTCAACGTGGACAAGTTTGTCGAGAAGTTTGAGGGCATAGGGAAGTCGATTTGGGGCGTCGAACCGTCAAGGCAATCGAGATCTGAGCAGAAGAGTGGTTCAACAACGGGGAGCGACAGATGACGGATTTCTACGAGATCGACTTTTGGGACGTCGAGTCCGACAAGAGTGGAGATGCAATTTCGATGCACTACAGCATCGGCGGACAGATCTATGTGCACGTCATCGACGGCGGATATCAGTCGACTGGGGAGAGCCTTGTTCAGAACATCCAGAAATATTACGACGGAGTGAAGAGGATCGACCACGTGGTCGCGACACATAACGACGGTGATCATGCCGGCGGCTTGCGACCGATCTTGGAGAACTTCGAAATTGGCACTCTATGGATGTTGAGGCCTTGGAAGTACAGTAACGAATTACTCGATAGATTTGAAAACTATGAGTCGGAAGAATATCTACGCCGCAAGCTGCGTTCTCTTTATCCGAATCTGGCAGCACTCGAAGATATCGCCAACGAGAAGGGCATCGATATTCGAGAGCCGTTTCAGGGGCAAAAAATAGGCGCGTTTAGCGTCTTGGCGCCGACGAAGGCCCGTTTCCTGGACCTCGTCGTGGCCTCGGAGAAGACGCCGGAGATCGCCGCAGACGACCCCATGGCCAAAAAGGCCGGTCTCGCAGGATTATTTGAAACAGCTAAGAAGGCGGCGAAGGAGTTCGTCAAAGCGCTGTGGGGTGACGAGGTGTTCTCGCCCAACGAAACCAGCGCTGAGAACGATATGAGCGTAGTCCAGTTCGCCAACTTGGCAGGTGACCGCATCTTGCTGACCGGCGATGTGGGGCGTGGCGGACTTACGGAAGCGGCCGATTACGCTCCCAATGCAGGACTCGCCTTGCCTGGAATAGACAAGTTCCAGGTGCCGCATCATGGTTCGCGACGGAACGTCTCGTCTGAAGTCCTCGATCGATGGCTTGGGCCGAAGGTGCCGGAGAACCAGGCAGGCACGAAGTTCAAGGCCTACATCAGCTCTGCTAAAGCCGACGCACACCATCCTAGAAAGTCGGTCGTTCGCGCCGTATACCACCGCGGCGGCAAGGTGTACGCAACCGAGGGCCAATCAATTCGAACCACTCGGAATGCTCGCGCTCGGGCAGGCTGGAACACCGTGACGCCAATGGAGTACCCAACCGAGCAGGAGCACGACTAGCTTGAACGTTATACGGTCGCGCACAGGTTCGGCCTCAACCGTAAATCACAAGTCCTTGGTAGGCCGTCGTAGGAAGCTGCGCTTCCAGCTCCTTCACGCTTCGCTTGTAGAGGCGAATTCGCCCTATGCTACGAGCGCTGACGACGAAAGTGTGCAATGTTAATCAACATGACGCGATACACCTTTCGCCGTCGCTTGTATATTGGTCGCAGGGTATTGCGTTCGACCATCGGGTCCAGCTTGTGTCTGGAACTAGTTGCAAGGCTTGGGACTTAATTGGGGGATTTAAGACGCTGCTTGGAAACCTGTTACTTCGCGAAAACCAGCCCAAGTCAGTGATTCAAAACGCCGCTAGGTGGGAGTTTGTGCCGTGCGACGCGAGGTCCGCTCGGCGACCGCTTCAGGGTCGGAAGCCGACCTTCTCTCGTCTCCCACGACAGAACGCTCCCAGACTAATGCAGCCTTCTACAAGGTTCGACTGACGAGGTCAGCTACAGGCTGGAAGCGATCGTCGGATCAGCCAACCCAGAAGACCGAGTCCGACCCTTAGCGGCCTCGCAGGGTAATCAGATCGATGACTGCTTTACAGCCTATCCGGTCAGTGGCGGTCGGCTACCGAGCTCACGGTCTCGACTGCTTTGCAGTCATTCATATGAGGCGGCGATCCACGTCTCAAACGACTTGTCTGCCCGTTATGCTTCAAACCACAATGATCTCCTCAGTCACCTCCGACGCGACATTGGATGTGACCACCGACAAGAATCGACCCGAAGATGCCACAGCCTGAATGACCGCCGTGCCAGGATGCCGCCATTTACTGAACTGATCTGCGGGTGCGACGCAAAAATTTGGCCGAATGCGATCAAGAAGCTCCACGTGGAAGTTGTGCTCCGAACCGTGATGGGGCAGCGTCAACGTGACAACCTCATTCAACAGAGATCCATAGTGCTTGAAGAACGCATTGCGTCGCGTTGTGTCAGCTAATGCTGCGTCCCCCGTACCAAGCCACGCTATGCGAGATTTGTCACTACCTGAGACCCTCCACATTCCAAACTTCCCGTCATATGCGCTCTCGAGTGGAGTGATGGTCGGTACCAGCCCGGAGTAAAGGCACATCGACGTGACATTAAGGTCTGGGTGCATCGACTCATAGGCCTTTTTTAGATCTGTGACGTGGTCAGTCAACAACTTCTCGATATTGCCGATATTGCGTAACCATTCCTTCAAATCTGTCACGGACTGCCCTATTGCTGTCGCGAGCGATGTCATGAATAGCGGCGCATTGCCTTCCACCGATGGGTCGACGAAGGGCGCAAGTAGCCAGGCTGTCCCGGTTAAGGGGTATGGGCATACAAACCCCTGGGTGTCCTGCATGACGCGAATGACACCAGCTATCGGTTTGGGCGTCGCTCCAACATATTGGCGCGTGTGGCCCTTGCCCACGATTTTCCACGGGAGCCGCTCATCGCTTTGCAGCATCCAATTCGACTCCCCGTTTTCGCCGGGAGAGTCATCGGGACCTTCGCGGAACGGCGCCCCGTCGTCCCGATCGCCTCTCTCGACGAAGATGATTCGTTCGGGGTTGAACCCGCTGAGCGCCGAGGCTGGGTCTGCAACAAAGGCCCTGTAGAACTCGTGGTCCGCCGACATCGGGTCTTCCGATGCCGCACGTGCGAATGCGATCAAGCGATCCTCGACATTGAGTAGCGGTAGGACAATGGTCTTGACTACCAGTCCTGAATCTTTGTTGAGTAGCCGCTCGACACCGTTCAAGTGATCGGCATGCGCATGCGAGATGAAAAGAAGATCGAGCGGCTGCCTTGCTCCGACCTTTTTCAGATATGCATCGATTCGTTCGTCACGCTGGCTGGCGTACCGGGTCATCGCTCCGCAGTCGACCACGTAGCGCATCCGAAGCGACGTGTCATTGAATAGGTCGCCAGCTTGAAAAAATCCTTGACCAACCGCGTACTGTGTTCTGACGTTTTGTAGGAGCACAGGTCTTTTCCTTTTTGAAATTCAGTGTTCAGTCACGACGCTTGCGTCCTCAGTACAGAATGCAGCGCCCATTCTCCCAGCGAAAAATAATCTCGCCGTCGTCACGCGTGGTCATCACGTAGCGAGTGTTCTGTCCGCGGACGTTCGGAACGCCACGGGCCTTCCGGTAGTAGTACGTCACCGTCTCCTGCGACTGGTAACGCTTGGCGCAGTCCGAGATGATGACAAGCTGTGGCGAGCAGGCATAGTCGTCAAACATCGCCGGGCATTTTCCGTTCTCGCGTCCGTGGTGGGCGGCAATCAAGACATTGATTCCCGGCATCAAGGCTGAGAATGACGGCAAGTTCAGTAGATACTCGAACCCGTCGCGCTCCAGGTCCCCTGGGAAGAGGAGCCGTGTGTTCCAGATGGTCAGGTGCGCCACCAGTGAGAGGTTGTTCTCAGTATCCCAGTATGGCCACTGGTTGTAGAACCAGCGAAGCTCAACGCCCGGGATGGTCGGAGGTGTCTGAATCTCGCCGGCGGACCTGCGGCTGGCCAAACTGTTCGCGACAAGCCTAATCCCATTGCCCATCCCGTCCTCACTCTTGAGGTGCTCGATAACCTCTGGCGGAACCGTCGGGTTGCCGAGGATGCAGCCGACTGACACCTTGTTCTGCAATAGGCTCAGCACGCCGCTGGCATGGTCCTCGTCGTAGTTCGTGCAGATGAGCAAGTCGACGTGGACCACTCCGAGTCGGCGCAGGTGGTCCCCCGGAAACCACGGCTCACCGCCCAAGTCGCTTGCATGGCCGCAGTCGATAAGCACGCGCTTCACGCCCTGAGGCGAGGGCATAGTCAATAGGGCGCACGCGCCGTGGTCTACGTTGAAAATTTGCAGCAAGCCATCGCAAATGTCGATGGTCATTACTTTTTCTCGGGTTCCTTCGCGTACGCGAACGCTGTGAACACCTCGACAGCGTAGTGCCGGTAAAACTTTAAGTACCGTAGCGTCATGCCGATGCCAACAACGAGTGCGATGCGGGCCCACAGCAGATGGTCCGAAGGCCCCTTCGGTTGGAGAAAAGACCAGTAGAAGATGCCCGCGTCGATAAACGCAACCAAGGCAGTGTTCCGGCAAAACCCGTAGAGGTTCAAGAATTCGCTCAACCTCGCCTGGACCGACTCCGTTCCGCGGGCGTTGGCGAAAGCCGGCCAAAATAGAGCCTCGCCCGGAGCGTTGACGCCTACCATGCGACCCTTCGCGAGTGCTGCATTCTGCGTGGCGGCGGGCAGTGGCTCGAAATAGCCAGGAATGCACCACCGCACCCATTTCCAGGCCGTCGGCTGGCCAAATAGCACGTTCCGCGGGTAACCGAGCAACTTGCCGACCAGTATCTTTTCGAAGAGGAACGACGAAGCGCTTGCAACGATCTGACCGGCCGCGTAGGCGAGCGCCATCGCGACAACGCCCTGAACCACGGTCCACGAGTCGCGCATCAATAGATTCGTCCCTGCTGCAGAGTCGAACGCAAACAGCAGCAAGAACCCGGCGCTCAGGTACGCCCAGAAGTCGTAGCTAGTAAACGGGAGCTTTTGGTCCATCTTTTCCTCCTCGGTCGCCGCCAAGTGTACCCATCGACTACCGACTGCCTCGGGCTACGCAAGGAAGTGAACCAGATAGCTAACTCTGAATCATCTTTTCTGCAGCAACAGCGACCAGTGCCGCAGCGGATGGTCGCAACCGCTCCATACGCGGCAAACGTCATCTTCTGGGGTCGACGAGGTCCTCCGCTCTTTGAACCGATTAATACTGGTCTGGACGATGCAGCCAACAGAGATGTCAGACTGTGAGATTCAGTTTTCAGCGCTCGCCGACACTTGCCTCCCTAGATTGTCTAACCGCACACGCTGCACACCGGTTACTCAGACCACCGAGGCGAAGGGCAACAACGGGGCGGGTTCGGCTGGTCGTTCCGGGCAGGAGGGGGGCGTTCGAGGGCCGTCATGCCGGGGACGCATTGCACGAGCGACGGGTCTGGAATGTGCAGCGGTCATCCGCCTTATTAACCCTTGCGTGACCGGTTTCAGACTCAGGCGTCGTTCAACTGCCGAAGATGAACGGCAGCATCCAGCCTGTAGCAGTCATTCCCGCCCAAACCCTTAGCCCTCCTCTACTCGCACCCAGGGTGCACCTATGGATGGCATAGCGGGCGTCACTGGTGCCCCCGACAGGAATCGAACCTGTATCTGCCCCTTAGGAGGGGGCCGTTCTATCCATTGAACTACGGAGACCGGGAGCGGGGATTGTAAGGGCCGCTGCGGCTTACTTGGTCAGTTGCCGCATGGCCTCTTCCAGGCCCTTGAGGGTCAGCGGGTACATGCGCTGGCTCATGAGCTGTTGCACCACGCTGATGCTCTGGCGGTATTGCCACACGCCCTGGGGCTCGGGGTTGATCCACGCGAACTTGGGGAACGCGTGGGTCAGGCGCTGCAGCCATTCGGCGCCGGCCTCGGCGTTGTTGTATTCCACGCTGCCGCCGGGCTGCAGGATCTCATACGGGCTCATGGTGGCGTCGCCCACAAAGATCAGCTTGTAGTCCTTGTTGTACTTGCGGATGATGTCCCAGGTCTCGAACTTCTCGGCGAAGCGCCGGCGGTTGTTCTTCCACATGAAGTCGTACACGCAGTTGTGGAAGTAGTAGAACTCCAGGTGCTTGAACTCGGTCTTGGTGGCCGAGAACAGCTCCTCCACGCGGGCAATGTGCTCATCCATGGTGCCGCCCACGTCCATCAGCAGCAGCACCTTGACGTTGTTGTGGCGCTCGGGGCGCATCTTGATGTCGAGGTAACCGGCATTGGCCGCCGTGCGGCTGATGGTTTCGTCCAGGTCCAGTTCGTCCTCGTGGCCTTCACGGGCGAACTTGCGCAGGCGGCGCAAGGCGACCTTGATGTTGCGCGTGCCCAGCTCCTGCGTATCGTCGTAGTCCTTGTAGGCGCGCTGGTCCCAGACCTTGACGGCGCTCTTGTTGCGTCCCTTGTCCTGGCCGATGCGGATGCCCTGCGGGTTCTGGCCGTAGGCGCCAAAAGGCGAGGTGCCGCCGGTGCCAATCCACTTGTTGCCGCCTTCGTGGCGTTCCTTCTGTTCCTCAAAACGCTTTTTCAGCGTTTCCATCAGCTCGTCCCAGCCCAGTTTCTCGATCTTGGCCAGTTCTTCTGGGCTGAGGTTGAGCTCCAGGTTCTTGCGCAACCACTCCAGCGGGACTTCCTTGGTGAAGTCGGCCAGCATCTCCACACCCTTGAAGTAGGCGGCAAAGGCGCGGTCGAACTTGTCGTAGTGCTTCTCGTCCTTCACCAGCGCGGTGCGGCTCAGGTAGTAGAAGTCGTCAATCTTGTAGCCGGTGGGTTCGGCGTCGTCTTCGGGTTGCGGCGTCTTGGGGCCGACCACGCCCTTTTGCAGGGCTTCGAGCAGGGTGAGGTATTCCTTGACCGAGACCGGCAGCTTGGCCGCACGCAGGGTGTAGAAAAAATCAAGCAGCATGCGCGCTCCCGGTGCTGCGGGGTTTGTCCAGCAGGTACATCAGTTGGGCTTTCACTTCCGGCCACTCGCCGGCGCGCAGGCTGTACATCACGGTGTCGCGGATGGTGCCGTCGCGGCGCAGCGCGTGGCCGCGTATCACGCCGTCCTTCTTGGCGCCCAGCCGCTCGATGGCGGCTTGCGATGCAAAGTTGAAGTTGTCGGTGCGCCAGCCCACCACGTTGCACTGCAGGGTCTCAAAGGCATGGGTGAGCAGCAGCAGCTTGCAGGTGGTGTTGACGTGGCTGCGCTGGCTGCTCTTGCCGTACCAGGTGTAGCCAATCTCGACCCGTTTCACGGCCGGAATGATGTCGTGGTAGCTGGAGCTGCCCAGCACCGTGCCGGTGGCGCTGTCCCGCACGGCAAAGGCAAAGCGGTTGCCGGCTTCGCGCATGGCCAGGGCGTCTTCAATGTATTTGCGGGTGTGCTCCGGTTCAGGGACCGAGGTAACGCGCAGGTTCCACAGCGCGCCGTCTGCGGCCGCCGCGCGCAGACCCGCTTCGTGCTCCAGTGCCAGCGGCACCAGTTCCACGCCACGGGCCGACAGAATGACGGGTTCCACAAAAGCCATGCTCATTCCTCCGCGTTGCCGGCCTGTTTGGCGCGCCAGCGCCGTGCCACCTGCAGGCCGATGCCGCCGCCCAGCCCCACCAGAAGGATGCCGCCAATGCTGGCGTTGGTATAGCCGGACGAAAAAATGTCCAGGCCCAGCAGGCGGCCGATCCAGTAACCCAGCAGCGCGCCGCCGACAAAGCCCACGGCATCGGAGACGCCTTCCAGCCACAGCGAGTTTTTCATGGTGGCGCCTTAGCGGTTGTGGCGTTGCATGAACATCAGCTTTTCGAACAGGGTCGAGTCCTGCTCGTTCTTCAGCAGTGCGCCCACCAGCGGGGGCACGGCCATCTTGTCGTCCTTGCTTTGCAGGGCTTCGGTGGGAATGTCTTCGGCCAGCAGCAGCTTGAGCCAGTCCAGCAGCTCGCTGGTGGAGGGCTTCTTCTTCAGGCCCGGCAGGTTGCGCACGTCGTAGAAGGTCTTCATGGCGGCGGTGAGCAGTTCCTTCTTGAGGTCGGGGAAGTGCACCTCCACGATGCTTTGCATGGTGGCCGCGTCGGGGAACTTGATGTAGTGGAAGAAGCAGCGGCGCAGGAATGCGTCGGGCAGTTCCTTCTCGTTGTTGGAGGTGATGAACACCAGCGGGCGGTGCTTGGCCTTGATCAGCTGGCGCGTTTCGTAGCAGTAGAACTCCATGCGGTCGATTTCGCGCAGCAGGTCGTTGGGGAACTCGATGTCGGCCTTGTCGATTTCGTCGATCAGCAGGGCTACCGGCTGGTCGGCGGTGAAGGCCTGCCACAGCACACCCTTGACGATGTAGTTGTGGATGTCCTTGACGCGCTCACCGCCGTCCACGTCGGCCAGTTGCGAGTCGCGCAGGCGGCTCACGGCGTCGTACTCGTACAGGCCTTGCTGCGCCTTGGTGGTGGACTTGATGTGCCACTGCAGCAGCGGCAGGTTCAGTGCCTGGGCCACCTCTTCGGCCAGCATGGTCTTGCCGGTACCCGGCTCGCCCTTGACCAGCAGCGGACGCTGCAGCGTGATGGCCGCGTTGACGGACAGCATCAGGTCCTGGGTCGCGACGTAGTTCTTGGTTCCGTGAAATTTCATGGTGGTGGCTTGGCTGAACAAAAAAGAGGGGGAACCGTGCAGCTTAGTGGCTGCAAGGATGGCAATACGCTGATCTATATAATGAAAATTAGATTTAAATCAATCATTGTCTAATTGTCCTTGCAAAATGAACAAACTGTTGCTAACCATTTCTGCTGTGATTGTCGCTTCGGTGACCACTTTGTCTGCCAGCGCGCAGGAGATCACCGGTGACGTCAAGGCCGGCGAGAAAAAGATTGACGCGTGCATTGGCTGCCACGGCATTGTGGGTTACCAGTCCAGCTTCCCCGAAGTGCACAAGGTGCCCAAGATTTCGGGCCAGAGCGCCAAGTACATCGTGTCGGCGCTCAATGCCTACAAGAAGGGCGACCGCAAGCACCCCACCATGCGCGGCATGGCCGGCTCGCTGAGCGACCAGGACATTGCTGACGTGGCGGCCTATTACGCGGCCAGCGGTGTGGTGGAAGGGGCCGCAGCCCCGGCCAAGGCGGCGGACGGCTCGGCCAAGGCGATGGAACTGGTGGCCAAGGGCGCCTGCGCCTCCTGCCACGGGGACAGCTTCAGCAAGCCCATTGACCCGTCCTACCCCAAGATTGCCGGCCAGCACAGCGACTACCTGTTCGTGGCCCTGAAGGCCTACAAGACCGAGAACAATGCGCTGATCGGTCGCGGCAACGCCATCATGGGCGGTGTGGCCAAACAGTTCTCGAACGCAGAACTCAAAGAGTTGGCCAACTACGTGGGCAGCCTGCCAAGCGAATTGAAGACCGTGCCGCAAAACCGCTTCAAGTAAGCACCGGTTCCCGCCCGCACAAAAAAAAGCCGCTCTTGAAGCGGCTTTTTTGCGTCTGCGTCGGCACGCCTTTCTGGCTGGATTTCGGTGCCACAATCATCGGCCAATGGGGTCGCCTTACGATGCGGAACTTCCTCGCAAATAACCCCATGCAGAAAGGTCGTCCATGGTTGAGCGTCGCAATTTCCTGAAATTTTCGTTGTCCGCCATCCCCGTCGGGGCCAGTCTTGTCGCTGGCGAAAGCATCGCCGGGGCGGCCCCGCAAGCACTCCAGAGCAATGCGATTGCCCCCGAAGTGTTCACCACCCTCGAACATACGGTGGTGCCCGGCGCCAAGCCTTCGGTGCCGATTCCCCTGAGTGCCGTCTCGCGATTCAAGCAGTACGGTTATGGCAATTGGACGCTGGGCAATCCACTCCCGGCCGAGCTGCGCACGGATCTGATGCCTGCGTCGTATGACGCCACCACCACCCGTAGAAAGGAAAAGCTGCTCAGCTTCTTCACCATCAGCGACATCCACATCACCGACAAGGAAACACCCAACCAGTTGATCCACCTCGGGCGCCTGGTCGAGTCGCACCTGGCCATCTCCGCCGCGCTGTATTCGCCGGTCATGATGTGTTCCACGCAGGTCCTGGATGCCGCCATCCAGACCGTCAATGCCCTGCACGCCAAGAATCCGATCGACTTTGGTCTCTCGCTTGGCGATGTCTGCAACAGCAGCCAGTACAACGAATTGCGCTGGTATATCGACGTCCTTGACGGCAAGGTCATTCACCCGAGTTCCGGGGCCCATCTCGGCGCCGACTCCATTGACTACCAAAAACCGTTCAAGGCCGCGGGGCTGGACAAGTCGATTCCCTGGTACCAGGCCTTGGGCAACCATGACCATTTCTATATGGGCTCGTTTCCGGTGGACACCCCGCTCAGGCCCGATCTCCGGGCGTCTTACACGAGCGATACGGTCTTTGCCACGGGCAACGTCCTTGCGGACGTGAATAACCTCAAGGAGCCGGTCTACTACATGGGGGTGCTCGATGGCGCGTCGCCCGACGGCGCCATCCGGCACGCGGGCAAGGTCGCGGATTTTCCCCATCCTCCGAAGGTGGCTCCCGATGCGAACCGCCGCCCGGTGGGCACCGAAGAATGGATGGCCGAGTTTTTCAAGACGTCCTCCCTGCCGGTCGGCCACGGCTTCACTCCTGCGAATGCCAAAGCCGGCTTTGCCTGCTACAGCTTCGTGCCGAAGTCCACGCTGCCGCTGAAGGTGATCGTGCTCGACAACACCCAACGCGAAGACGACGGTTCGCCCGACATCCACGGGCACGGTTTTCTGGACCTGCAACGCTGGAACTGGCTCAAGGCCGAACTGGCCGCCGGTGATGCCGCCGGCCAGTTGATGGTCATTGCAGCGCACATCCCGCTGGCCGTCGAAGAGACCAATCCGCCCCCGGTTCTGCCGACAGGCAAGAAGCAAAGCCCGATGGGCTGGTGGGTGAATCCCGACCCCACTGCGCCGGTGCAAAACGCCGTCGATCTGCCCGGGCTGATTGCCGAACTGCACCGCCATCCGAATTTGCTGATGTGGCTGTCGGGCCACCGCCATCTCAACACCGTCAAGGCATTTGCCGGCCCCACTCCGCAAGCGGGTTTCTGGCAGGTCGAAACCTCCTCGCTGCGCGATTTTCCGCAGCAGTTGCGCACCTTCGAGATTCACCTCAACAGCGACTACTCAATCTCCATCGTGACCACCAACGTGGACCCGGCGGTTCAGGAGGGCACGCCTGCGGCAAAGTCGCGCGCCTACGCCATCGCGGCAAGCCAGATCGTCAAGGACGGGGACAAGGTGGACAACTACAACCCGACCGGCGACCCCAGTGTCCATTTCATGCCCCGGGGCTCCTACAACGCTGAATTGCGCAAGCAGTTGAGTCCAGAAATGGTCCGCGTGCTCAAGGCAAAGTGGGGGTAGCCACACGCCATCCAATGCATGGGGTGTTGCGCGATGCAATTCACAGCATCTCCAGCATCTCCGTGTTCCAGGCGATCGAGCCCTGCTCGTACAGGATGCCCTTCTTCAAAATCATGTGGTGGATGCGGGCCTCGCGCGACAGCGGTGCGCCGGGCGGAAAGTCGCGCTGCTCGATGGCGCGGTAGTGCGCCAGTTTTTCCTGGTGCAGGGCGATGCGCCGGCGCAGCTCGTCGCGCAGATCGACCTCACCCAGTGCGGCATCGGCCCGCAGCTTCACCATGAATTCGTCGCGCAGGTCCATGGGCTCGGACGGCGCCTGGGCCCAGCGCGCCAGCTCCTCGCGGCCCGCCGGCAGCACGCGGTACTCGCGCTTGCGGGTCTTGCCCGCATCCGGGGCGGAGCTCGATTCGATCCAGCCTGCGGCCTCCATGCGCGCCAGCTCCCGGTAGATCTGCTGGTGGGTGGCGTGCCAGAAATAGCCGATGGATTTGTCGAACCGGCGTGCCAGTTCGTAGCCCGAAGACGATTTTTCGATCAGGGAAGTCAGTACAGCATGGGCAAGGGACATGGGCGCCAGTCTACGGGCTGTTGGCCAGCTATGCAACTGGTTGCATAAAATTCAAAATCCCCCTAGACTGCTGCAACTGGTTGCATAGTTGCGGCCATTTTTCAACGCAGAGGATGCCTTCATGACCGCTTATCCCCACATGCTCCAACCCCTGGACCTGGGCTTCACCACCCTGAAAAACCGCGTGCTCATGGGCTCCATGCACGTCGGGCTGGAAGAGGCCAAGGACGGCTTCCAGCGCATGGCCGCCTTCTACGCTGAGCGCGCCCGGGGTGGCGTGGGCCTGATCGTGACCGGCGGCATTGCCCCCAACGACCGTGCCCGCCCCATGCCCGGCGGCGCCGCCATGACCACGCAGGCCGAGGCCGACAAGCACAAGGTGGTGACGCAAGCCGTGCACGACGCCGGCGGCAAGATCGCCATGCAGATCCTGCACTTCGGCCGCTACGCCTACCACCCCGAGCTGGTGGCTCCCAGCGCGCTCAAGGCCCCGATCAGCCCCTTCCGCCCGCATGCGCTGACCACCGAAGAAGTGCAGCAGACCGTTGAGGACTATGCCAACACCGCAGCCCTGGCGCAGAGCGCGGGTTACGACGGCGTGGAAATCATGGGTTCCGAGGGCTACCTCATCAACGAGTTCATCGCCGCGCAGACCAACCAGCGCGACGACGCGTACGGCGGCGCTTATGAGAACCGCATCCGTTTTCCGCTGGAGATCGTGCGCCGCACGCGCGAACGCGTGGGAGCCAACTTCATCATCATCTTCCGCCTGTCCATGCTCGACCTGGTCGAAGGCGGCTCCACACAGGACGAGGTGGTGCAGCTGGCGCAGGCGCTCGAAGCTGCCGGCGTCACCATCCTGAACACCGGCATCGGCTGGCACGAGGCGCGCATTCCCACCATCGCCACCAAGGTGCCGCGCGCCGCCTATGCGTGGGTGACCCAGCAGCTCAAGGGCAAGGTGGGCATTCCGCTGGTGGCCACCAACCGCATCAACACCCCCGAGGTGGCCGAGCAGGTGCTGGCCGATGGCATGGCCGACATGGTGAGCATGGCGCGCCCCTTCCTGGCCGACCCCGATTTCGTGGCCAAGGCCGCTGCGGGCAAGGCCGACGAGATCAACACCTGCATCGGCTGCAACCAGGCCTGCCTGGACCACACCTTCGGCGGCAAGATCACGTCCTGTCTGGTGAACCCGCGCGCCTGCCACGAAACCATCCTGGTGCAGAAACCCCTGCAGAAGAAGGAACGCATCGCCGTGGTCGGCGCCGGCCCGGCCGGGCTGGCCTTCTCCACCGAAGCCGCACAGCGCGGCATGGATGTCACGCTGTTTGATGCGGCCACCGAGATCGGCGGCCAGTTCAACGTGGCCAAGCAGGTACCGGGCAAGGAAGAGTTCTACGAGACGCTGCGTTACTTCGGCAAGCAGATCGAACGGACCGGCGTGAAGCTGCAGCTGGGCCGGCGCGTCAGCGCCCAGGACCTGGTGGCCCAGGGCTACCAGCAGGTGGTGCTGGCCACCGGCATTGTTCCGCGCCTGCCGGCCATCGACGGCATCGACCACCCCAAGGTGCTGGGCTACCTGGACGTGCTGCGCGACAAGAAACCCGTGGGCAAGACGGTGGCTGTGATCGGTGCCGGCGGCATCGGTTTCGACGTGTCTGAATACCTGTTGCACGAGGGCAAGAGCCCCAGCCTGGACAAGGCCCTGTTCTTCAAGGAGTGGGGCGTGGACACCACGGGCGGCGCACGTGGCGGGCTGGCTGCGGCGCACATCGGTGAGGTGCCGCGCAAGGTCTATCTGCTGCAGCGCAAGGTCAGCAAGGTGGGCGACGGCCTGGGCAAGACCACGGGCTGGATCCACCGCACGGGCCTGAAGAACCGCGGCGTGGAAATGATCCCCGGTGTGAACTACCGCAAGATCGATGACGCCGGCCTGCACATCAGCGTGGGCGAGAAGGACATGGTGCTGCCGGTGGACAACGTCATCGTCTGCGCCGGGCAGGACCCCCAGCGTGAACTGCAGGACGCGCTGCAGGCCGCCGGCGTGACCGTGCACCTGATCGGCGGTGCCGACAAGGCCGTCGAGCTGGACGCCAAGCGCGCCATCAAGCAGGGCACCGAGCTGGCCCTCAGCCTGGACCCGGGCGCTGCGCCCCAGGCAGCGCCTGCCAACGGGGCCGCTGCCACCCTGGATCAGCGCGTCAGCCCCGCCGTGGCCGCAAGCCTGGCCACCTGGCACGCCATGGTGGCCGAAGGCAACCTGGGCGAGCTCGCCGGCATCCTGCACCCCAAGGCGGTGTTCCGCTCGCCCATGGCGCACACGCCGTATCCGAGCGCGCAGGCCGTGCAGCTGATCCTGGGCACGGTGGTCAAGGTGTTCGAGAACTTCACCTACCACCGCACGTTTGCCAACCCCGAGGGCAACAGCGTGGTGCTGGAGTTCTCGGCCAAAGTGAACGGCAAGGAGCTCAAGGGCATCGACATGATCCAGTTCGATGCCGAGGGCAAGATCACCGACTTTGAGGTCATGGTGCGCCCCATGAGCGGCCTGCAGGCCCTGGGCGACGAAATGGCCAAACGCCTGGCGCCCTACCTGGCCGCCATGAAGGGCGCCAAGGCCTGATTGCTTTGAAATTGATAGCAGTCTGCGCAGGTTCTGCGAGGGCTGCAAGCCAAAAACACACTGAAAATGGAGTTGCACATGGAGTTCGAAACCCTGTCCGTCACGCTGGAAGATCACATTGCCACCGTGCGCCTGAACCGGCCCGAAAAGGCCAATGCCATGAACGCCACCATGTGGCAGGAAATCCGCAAGGCCTTCGAGTGGGTGGACGCCACCCCCGAGGTCCGCGTGGCCATCCTGCAGGGCGAAGGCCGTCTGTTCACCGCCGGCATTGACCTGAAGATGATGATGGGCCTGGGCCCGCAGATCCAGAACGACTGCGACGGCCGCACCCGCGAAGCGCTGCGCCGCGTGATCCTGGACCTGCAGGACACCCTGACCAGCCTGGAGCGTTGCAGGAAGCCCGTGCTGGCGGCCATCCACGGCGGCTGCGTGGGCGGCGGGATCGACCTCATCACCTGCGCCGACATGCGCTACGCCTCCAGCGACGCCTACTTCACCATCAAGGAGATCGACATCGGCATGACGGCCGACGTGGGCACCCTGCAGCGCCTGCCCCGGCTGATCGGTGAAGGCATGGCCCGCGAGCTGGCCTACACCGGGCGTAACTTCAGCGCGGCCGAGGCGCGCGAGATGCGCCTGCTCAACCGCGTGTTCGACACGCGCGAGGCGCTGTACGCCGGCGTGCGCGAGATCGCTGCCAGCATTGCCGCCAAATCGCCCTTGTCAGTGCGCGGCACCAAGGAAATGATCACCTACGGGCGGGACCACTCCGTGGCCGACGGCCTGAACTACATCGCCACCTGGAACGCCGCCATGCTGATGAGCAAGGACCTGCAGGAGGCCATGCTGGCCAATATGGAGAAGCGGGCGCCGGTGTTCAAGGGCTGAGCGGCGGGGGCGTTGGCCCCTTCGCTTTAGTCCCGGGTGGCGTGGCGCTGCACGCAGGCAATGTAGGCCTCGCCGTCCGGCGGGCGGCCTGCCTGCTGGCTTTCCCACAGCATGCTGCCCAGGCACTCCATGGCTTCGTGGTGCGCCTGGTGCAGGGAATTGCGCCGGTGGGTGAGCAGCTCCACGGCCTGGCGGATGCCGCGTGGCTGGTCGATGGAGCACTGCTCGCTGATCGACAGGTGCATGGACAGGTGCAGGAAGGGGTTGGTGCGGCCGTCCTGCACCTCGGTCATGGCCCGCAGGGCGGCGTCCACGTCGGCGAAGTCGGCGGCGTATTCGGGGTGCTCGTCCATCCACTGGCTTGCTATGGTTTCAATAGCTTCCAGCGCAGTGCCTGCGCGGGCCTTGGCATAAACAGAGCAGAAAAAACGGCGGACATCGGCTTGGGACGGACTGAACATCCGGCAAGGGTAACACGGCCTCCCATGGCCTTGTCGCCAGCGGGACGGGCAATTTTTCCGGTACCGTGGCAGAGTCGTCGTTCTTTTTGTTGCCCCGTAAACGGACCCCTGCCATGAACCAAGCCTTCATCTGCGACGCCATCCGCACCCCCATCGGGCGCTACGGCGGCGCCCTTTCCAGCGTGCGCACCGACGACCTGGCAGCCATCCCCCTCAAAGCCCTCTTGGAGCGCAACCCGGGCGTGGACTGGGCCAGTGTGACCGACGTCATCCTGGGCTGCGCCAACCAGGCCGGTGAAGACAACCGCAACGTCGCCCACATGGCCAGCCTGCTGGCCGGCCTGCCCCTGGAAGTGCCCGGCGCCACCCTCAACCGCCTGTGCGGCTCGGGCCTGGATGCCGTGGGTACGGCAGCCCGTGCCATCAAATCGGGTGAGGCTGGATTGATGATCGCCGGCGGCGTGGAGAGCATGAGCCGGGCCCCCTTCGTCATGCCCAAGGCGGAATCCGCCTTCAGCCGCGCCAACGCCGTCTACGACACCACGATCGGCTGGCGCTTCATCAACAAGCTGATGCAGGAAAAGTACGGCGTGGACTCCATGCCCGAAACCGCCGAGAACGTCGCCGTCGAATACCAGATTGAGCGCGAAGCCCAGGACCGCATGGCCCTGGCCAGTCAGCTCAAGGCCGTTGCCGCCCAGAAGGCCGGCCACCTGGCCCGGGAAATCACCCCCGTCACCATCCCCCAGAAGAAGGGTGATGCCATCGTCGTCAGCCAGGACGAACACCCGCGCGAGACCAGCCTCGAAGCCCTGGCCAAGCTCAAGGGCGTCGTGCGCCCGGACGGCAGCGTCACCGCCGGCAACGCCTCGGGCGTGAACGACGGCGCCTGCGCCCTGCTGCTGGCCAACGAGGCCAGCGCCGCCAAGAACGGCCTCACCCCCAGGGCTCGCATCGTGGGCATGGCCACGGCCGGTGTGGCCCCGCGCACCATGGGCATGGGCCCGGTGCCGGCCACGCAGAAGGTGCTGGCGCTTACCGGCCTGACGCTGGAGCAGCTGGATGTCATCGAACTCAACGAAGCCTTTGCCGCCCAGGGCCTGGCCGTGCTGCGCCAGCTCGGCCTGAAGGACGACGACGCCCGCGTCAACGCCTGGGGCGGCGCCATTGCGCTGGGCCACCCGCTGGGGGCCTCGGGTGCGCGCCTGGCGACCACGGCGGTGAACCGCCTGCACGCCACGGGCGGGCGCTACGCGCTGTGCACCATGTGCATTGGTGTGGGGCAGGGCATTGCGCTGGTTCTGGAACGGGTGTGAGCTTTCCCCTCATCACCGACCCGTATTTCTATGCGGTGTCCATCCCCGCCGTCCTGTTGCTGGGGGTGAGCAAAAGCGGGTTTGGCGCGGGCTTCGGTTCGTTGGCGGTACCGCTGATGGCGCTGGCCGTGAGCGTGCCCGAGGCGGCCGCGATCCTGATGCCGCTGCTGTTCCTGATGGACGTGCTGGGCATGGCGGCGTTCCGCAAGGATTTTGACCGGACGCTGCTGAAGTTTCTGGTCCCGTTCGGGGTGCTGGGCATCGCCATTGGCGCGGTGCTGTTCAAGGTGCTCAATGCCCACACCGTGGCGGCCCTGGTGGGTGCGTTCACGTTGCTGTTCCTGGCGCAGCGCCTGGTGTTTCCGCCCCACGCCGACAGCCCGCCGCCGCCCCGGTGGCTGGGGGCGCTGCTGACCACCACCTCGGGGTTCACCAGTTTCATTGCCCACGCCGGCGGGCCGCCCATTTCGGCCTATGTGATTCCGCTGCGCCTGTCGCCGGTGCAGTACACCGCCACCATGGCCTTTTTCTTCTTCGTGGTGAACCTCTCCAAATGGATTCCCTACGCCTGGCTGGGCTTGCTGGACTGGCGCAACATGGCGACCTCGCTGGTGCTGTTGCCGCTGGCGCCGGTGGGCGTGTGGTCCGGGGTGTGGCTGGCGCGGCGCATCCGTCCGGTCTGGTTTTACCGCTTCCTGTACGCCGGCATGCTGCTCACCGGCATCAAGCTGCTGTGGGACGGGCTGGCCTGAGGCCAGGGCCATTACAAACTGTTTCATGAACACCCGGTAAAGCTGCACGGCGGGGGTCAACTGGCCCGCGCGGGGAGGCGTTGACCAATCCTGTATGGATTCCTGCCGGGGGCCTTGGGCACCCGGCTTACCGAGGTCTTTCTATGAAACCGCTCGTTGGCATAGCCTGCGCCGTGGCGGCCCTGCTGGGCACGCTTCCCCTGACTTCCATGGCCCAGCACCGGGACCATGACCGTGGCCGCGAATGGCGCGGCGACATCCGGCATTTTGAATACCACGACGCCCGCCGCTGGCAGTCGGGCGCCTGGCGCCATGGCTCCCACGATGGCCGCTTCGGATGGTGGTGGGTCATAGGCGGTCTGTGGTACTTCTATCCCCAGCCGGTCTATCCCTATCCCGACCCCTATCGTCCGCCCGTCGTCGTGGTGGAGCAGGCGCCTCCGCCCGTGGTGGTGCAAGCGCCGCCGGTGGCCAGCCCGCCGCCCACGCAGTACTGGTACTACTGTGAAGCGGCCAAGGGCTACTACCCCTATGTAGCGTCCTGTCCGCGCGGCTGGAAGACGGTGCCTGCCACACCGCCGGGTGTGCCGCAATGACCGTACCCCTTTCCCGCTGGACCGGCACGGTGGCGCTGCTGTGTCTGGCCGGCCTGGCCGGCTGTGCCGCGCCGCCCCCGCAGGCGCCCCGCGTGACGGTGATGCCCACGCCGGGCAAGCCGTTGGAGTTGTTTGCGGCTGAAGACCAGGCCTGCCGGAACTATGCCGAGCAGACCATCGCCCCGGAATCGCCCGGCGCCACGGTAGCCGGTGCGGCCGTCGTGGGCACGGTGATTGGCGCTGCCGTCGGCTCGGCGGCAGGTGGGCGCCACGACCACACCGCGTCCGGTGCCGCCACCGGGCTGGTCATGGGCACGGCCATCGGGGCCAACCGCAGTGCGGTGGCCTCCGAGCAGGCGCAACGGCGCTACGACCTGGCCTACGAACAGTGCATGGCCACTAAGAACAACGCGACGCCGCGGGCGGGTTACCGCGTGCCGGCCCCGGCCGTGGTCGTGCCGTCCTACCCGGCCCCGTACGGGCCGGCGGCTTACCCGCCACCGCCACCGCCACCGGGACGCTGACGGACCCAGAGGACTGGGGGGCGGGTCATGCCGCGGGGTTTTGCGCCTGCTCTTCCCGCTCCCGTGCCATCTGCTCTTCCAGTTCCTGGCGCCCCTGTCTGGCCACCGCAATCATCTTGGCGCGGTCCTTGTGGTGTGGGTGCATCTTCTCCAGCAAGGCCAGGTTGTGGGTGCGGAAGCGGTTGACGGCGTGGTGGGCTTCCTGCGGCGTCTGGCCCAGCAGCTCCAGCACGCTGAGGCCGCTCTTGAGGCTGCCTTCGAACATTTCCCGCTCGATGCGCAGCACGCCGCGGGCTCGCAGCGCATTCCAGTGCGCCACGTCGCGGGCGCGCGCCACCAGCTGCAGGTGCGGGAAATGCTGTTTGACCAGGTCCACGATGGCCAGCGAGGCGTCCACGCTGTTGACGGCAATCACCAGCACGCGGGCCTGATCGGCCCCGGCGATGCGCAGCAGGTCCAGCCGGGTGGGGTCGCCGTAGTGCACCTGGTAGCCCTGGGTGCGTGCGGCCTCGATCATCTGGGCATCGTTGTCCAGCACGGTTGCGGGCACCCCCTGCGCGAGCAGCAGGCGGCCGATGATCTGGCCGTAGCGGCCAAAGCCGGCCAGGATGACCGGGGCGTTCTGGGGCTCGGAGATTTCCTGCAGCCGAGGTTTGCCGTTGCGCGCATAGCGGGGCAGCAGCCACTTGTCCACCGCCACCAGCAGCAGCGGCGAGACCAGCATGGACAGGGTCACCGCGCCAATCAGCAGCGAGGCCACCTCGGCGGAAAACACCCGCGCGCCCACCGCGGCCTGGAACACCACAAAGGCAAATTCACCGCCCTGCGCCAGCAGCAGGGTGAACACCGGACGCTCCTGAAAGGGCAGGTCCATGGCGCGCGCCAGGCCATAGATCACCAGCAGCTTCACGAGCAGGAAACCCGCCACGATGGCGGCCATGCGCAGCGGGTCGTGCATCAGCACGCCGAAGTCGATGCCCATGCCCACCGCAATGAAGAACAGCCCCAGCAGCAGACCCTTGAACGGCTCCAGGTTGGTTTCCAGTTCGCGCCGGTATTCGCTTTCGGCCAGCAGCACGCCACCCAGAAAGGCCCCCAGCGCCATGGACAGGCCCACCAGCTGCATCAGGCTGGCGATGCCCACGACCAGCAGCAGCGATGCGGCGGTGAAGATTTCGGGGGTCTTGCTGCGGGCAATCCAGCGAAACAGCGGGCGCAGCGCCAGCCGGCCCCCGACCACGATGCTGATGACGACTGCTACTATTTTTATAGCTGTCTGCGCGCGATCCATGGGGCTCAGGGCCATTTCTGCCTCTGAAATTCCATCCAGCAGCGGGAGCAGGGCCAGCACCGGGATCACGGCCACGTCCTGAAACAGCAGGATGGAGAACGCCGCCTGGCCGCTGTTGGTGGGCAGCAGGCTGCGCTCGCCAATGACCTGCAGCGCAATGGCCGTGCTCGACAGGGCCAGGCCCAGGGCCGCGACCAGGGCAATTTCCCACCGGATACCGAAGGTCCACGCCACGGCGAACAGGGCGGCGGTGCAGCCCAGCACCTGGGCCGTGCCCCAGCCAAAGATGGGGCGGCGCAGGCTCCACAGGCGCTTGGGTTCCAGTTCCAGGCCGACCAGGAACAGCATCAGTACCACGCCGAACTCGGCAAAGTGCAGGATGTCTTCCACATTGGTGACCAGCCCGAGGCCCCAGGGGCCGATGGCCATGCCGGCGGCCAGATAGCCAATGATGGAACCCAGTCCCAGGGCGCGGCTCAGGGGGACGGCGATGACGGCGGCGCTGAGGTAGACGAAGCTGTTGATTAACCAGGTGGGGGTGTGTTCCATGCCGCTAACATAGCAAATTCCCAAACCGTCAGGAGAACCTCATGCCAGTTGTGGTTGTGGCCAATCCCAAGGGCGGCGTCGGCAAGTCGACGCTGGCCACCAATATTGCGGGTTATTACGCGTCCCAAGGGCACGCGGTGATGCTGGGTGATGTGGACCGGCAGCAGTCGTCGCGTCTGTGGCTGGGGTTGCGCCCGACGGCGGCACGCCCGATTGCCAGCTGGGAGACCGATGCGGACGCCATTGCCAAACCCCCCAAGGGCACGACCCATGTGGTGCTGGACACTCCGGCGGGCCTGCACGGCTGGCGCTTCAATGACGTGATGAAGATGGCCGACCACATCGTCGTGCCACTGCAGCCCAGCGTGTTCGACATCTTTGCCACCCGGGCGTTTCTGGACCAGCTGGCCCAGAACAAGCACAGCGAGAAGACCCAGATTGCCCTGGTGGGCATGCGCGTGGACGCCCGCACCATTGCGGCCGACCAGCTGCACACGTTTGTGGACCAGCTGGGCGTTCCGGTTCTGGGCTATCTGCGCGACACGCAGAACTACATCCACTTGGCCGCGCGCGGGCTGACGCTGTTTGACGTGGCGCCCGGGCGGGTGGCCAAGGACCTGGAGCAGTGGCAGGCCCTGTGCGACTGGCTGGATGCCTGAAGCGACGGTGGCGGGTTTGTCGCGGGCTTGACACCGGGCGCGCCCGCCAGACCCTACAGTGGGGTCATGAAAACATTCCAAACTCTCTCCGAGCTGCTTCCCCTGGTGGGACAGGAAGTCGTGGTCAGCGACTGGATCACCATCACGCAGGAACAGGTCAACCTGTTTGCCCAGGCCACGGGGGACCACCAGTGGATTCACGTGGACGTGGAACGCGCCAAGCAGGGGCCGTTTGGCGCGCCCATTGCCCACGGCTTCCTCACGCTGTCGCTGCTGCCGCGCTTCTTTGAGTCGTCCCTGCACATCGTGCAGACCCGCATGGGTGTGAACTACGGGCTGAACAAGGTGCGCTTTGTCAGCCCGGTGCCGGTGGGCAGCCGCCTGCGCGCGCGCATGAAGCTGCTGGCCTGCGACCCGATCGACAACGGCGGCATGCAGATGACCTGGGAGGTCACCACCGAGCGCGAAGGGGCGTCCAAGCCGGCCTGCGTGGCCGAGTCGATCGCCCGCCACTACCCCTGATCGGTTTCCCCCAAGCCGCCAGGTGCGGCGCGTGGGCTTAGCTCTGGAAGCCGTTCTGCCGCCAGGCCTCGAACACCGTCACCGCCACGGCGTTGCTGAGGTTCAGGCTGCGCTGGCCCGCCCGCATGGGGAGTTTCAGGCAGCGCTGCGGGGCGAAGCTGGCGCGCACGGTGTCGGACAGGCCTTTGGTTTCGGAGCCGAACACCAGCCAGTCGCCGGGCTGGAAGGCCGCGTCATAGACATTGCCGGTTCCCTTGGTGGTGAGTGCAAAGAGCCGCTCGGGCGCGGGCTGCTCGGCTGCCAGAAAGGCCTGCCAGCTGGCGTGGGTGCGCAGCGTGGCGTACTCGTGGTAGTCGAGCCCGGCGCGGCGCATGTGCTTGTCGTCCATGGAAAAGCCCAGCGGCTCGATCAGGTGCAGCGTGCAGCCGGTGTTGGCCGCCAGGCGGATGACGTTGCCCGTGTTGGGCGGAATTTCAGGTTCAACCAGAACAATATGGAACATGGGCGCTATTGTCGCCCGTGTGCTGCGCCGCGTTGGCGCAGCGACGCGCTCACAGCGCCACAATCAGCCACAGCAGCATGGCCCAGACGAACAGGTTGGCCCCCATGACCGTGTGCGTGATGGCCGCTGCTGCAACCCCGTCACGCAACTGGCACAGCGCGTACACGCCGTTGTAGACCAGGCGGCAGGAAAATGCGAACGCCAGACCGGCGACAACCAAGGTGAACAGCGGGTTGGGCACCAGCAAGGCCAGCGAAGACAGCCACAGCGGAACGGGCGCCAGGCCGGCAATGAGGTAGGAATCGCGCGTGCTGAGCTGCGCCTGGTGCTGCCGGGCCACTTGCCCCACCAGCCAGCCCATGAGCAGCACCGTCACCACCTCGGTGAGGAAGAAGACAATGGCAATGCTGCCCCAGGGCTTGCTGGAGTAGCCCGTAACCATGGCGTTGCCGTAGTGGGTTCCGGCGTAAAACAGCATGGCGGACGGCAGCAGCGACAGGGGGAAAATCAGGGCTACAAATAATTTGAGCAGCGGGGGACGGGTCTGACCCAGCTCCGACCAACCGCCTTGGGGCGGATTCGTCACCATGAAAACAGACAGGACATTCATTTGGCACCTCCAGAAAATGGGTTTCAGAACCATGGCCGCGGTGCAATAACTGTATCACGGCATGATATATTCGGTTTATAAATCATGAGCAAGCGCAAGTCAATCGCAATTTCACCGGGTGGCCCTGCGGGGGCCGGCAAGCGGGCAATGGCCCAACCCGATTTCGAGGCCCTGGCCAAGTTCCGCTACCAGCTGCGGCTGTTTCTCCGCTTCAGCGAAGAGCTGTGCAACAAGAACGACATCACGCCGTTGCAGTACCAGCTGCTGTTGCAGATCAAGGGCTACCCGGGGCGTGCCTGGGCCACCGTGACGGAGTTGGCCGAGCGGTTGCAGGCCAAGCACCACGGTGTGGTCGCCCTGGTTTCCCGCTGCGAGTCCCTGGGGCTGGTGCAGCGGCGCAGCAGCACCACCGACCTGCGCCAGGTCGAGGTGCATCTGACCGACGAAGGGGAGCGCACCGTGGAGCGGCTGGCGCGCCAGCACCGGGACGAGCTGGAAACCTTCCTCGTCTATTGCGGACAGGCCGGCGGGTTGACGCCGGCCGACACGCCTGCCGCCAACCCGTGACGCCGGGGCCGCTTTGGCGATGAACCCGGCGAAACCACCTTTGTAGGGAGCCCCGTCATGAGCCATCTTCGTACACGTGCCGTGCATGCCGGGCAAGGCCCGGACCCCGCCCACGGCGCCTTGGCGACGCCGGTCCACCAGACCTCGGCGTTCGGCTACGGCACGCTGGAGCACGGCGCCGCTATTTTTGCCGGCGATGCCCCGGGTTACCGCTACAGCCGGTTTGGCAATCCCACGGTGCAGGCACTGGAAACCAAGATGGCCGACCTGGAAGGTGCGCCGGCTGCGGTGGCTTTCGGCAGCGGCACGGCGGCCACCGCGTCCATCCTGCTGGGGCTGCTCAAGCCGGGCGACGAACTCGTGTTCCTGGGGCCCCTGTACGGGGGGACCGAGAGCCTGTTTCGTTCCCTGGGGGAGCGTTTCGGTATCCGGGCGGTGGATGCTTCGCTGCGCGGCCTGCCCGACAGCCTGACGCCGGCCACGCGCATGGTCTGGGTGGAAACGCTGACCAATCCGGGTTTGCGCCTCCACGATTTGTCCGCCGTGGCGGCGGTGGCCCGGTCCCGCGGCGTGGTGAGCGTGGCCGACAACACGTTTTGCACCCCCTGCCTGACGCGGCCCCTGGAGCACGGCTTTGACCTGGTGATGCATTCCATGACCAAATACCTGGGCGGCCACGGCGACGCCACGGGCGGCGTGGTGGCCGGATCAGCAGCGCTGGTGGCGGCCATTCGCAGCACCGGCCTGGGGCAGGTGGGCGGCAACCTGTCGCCGCAGGAGGCGTTCCTGTTCCTGCGCGGCATCAAGACCTTGCCCCTGCGCATGGTGGCACATTGCGAGGGCGCCCTGGCCGTGGCGCAATTTCTGAGCACGCACCCGGCGGTGGCGGTCACCCACTATCCGGGGCTGGCCAGCCACCCCCAGCACGCCCTGGCCACGCGCCAGATGCAGGGCGGCTACGGCGGCATGGTTTCCTTTGAACTGGCGCACGGGGGGCGGGCGGGTGCCGCGGCGGTGCTGGATCGGCTGCAGTTGTTCACCCAGGCCGTTTCGCTGGGCGATGTGGACAGCCTGGCCTGTCATCCGGCCAGCACGACGCACAGCTTCATCACGCCGCAGGCTCGGGCCCAGAATGGCATACGGGAGGGGTTGATCCGGCTCAGCGTGGGGATAGAGCACCCGCACGACCTGATTGCGGATTTGGCCGGCGCGCTGGATGCTGCCGGCCACGCTGGCACGTAGGTCTGCGGCCTTTTACCAGGACGCGGCCAGCGCCGGTTTCGGCCGGGAAAGCCAGGCCACCAGGATGCCCAGCGCCGTGCCGGCGAAGACGTCCAGCGCCACGTGCTGCTTGGTTGCCAGCGTCGAGTAGACGATGGCCACGCACCAGCAGGCGCTGACAGCGCGCGAAACGCGTCCCAGGCCGGCGGAGGGCAGCAAGGCATGCAGCCAGAACGCGGAAAACACGGCGGTGGCCACATGCAGGGAAGGGCAGGCGTTGCCCGCCGCATCGGCGTTCTTGAGAAAGGCCATGCCCGGATAGGCGGCCCAATCGATGTTGGCCGGGGGAACGGCGCTGGGCCAGAAGTAGAAGATGACCAGGGCCACCAGGCACAGGGCGCCGATCCACATCCCGTATTCAATGATCTCCCGCCGTGTGCGCATCAGCATGGGGGGGAGCGACACGTAGACCCAGAGCGACAGGTAGATGGGCAACGCCAGGGGCTCGAAGCCCACCAGCCGGTCGAGCAGCGTGACCGGCATGACGGTGACGTGCGCGGCCGGGTTTTTCAGCAGGTAGATGTAGGCGGAAAAGAAGGTGAGTGTGAAACCGGTGGTGCCCAGAAACTTGAACCAGAAGTGCGCCATGATCGTGGAATACATGCTGCTTTGTTCCTCTTCCGTGGTTCGCCGGGAGCGCCAACGGTGTCCAGCGCCGCGCTGGAGGGGCGGGGGGCTACATTACAATCGGCAGCACGCTGAGGCCGTGGCCCGAACGGGCCCGCAATCGCATGCTGATGGGGCAAAAATTTCGTGCCGCTGCATTCCCGTACGCAACACCAACGGATTCTAATCACAATGGAACAACAACCCTCCGCATTGGCCGCTCCAGACACGCTGCTCGAGCGTGAAGTTGCCGCGCTGATCGTGTCCGCACTCAATCTGGAAACCTCCGCCGACGCCATTGCGCCCGAAGAACCGCTTTACGGGGACGGATTGGGACTGGACTCCATCGACATTCTGGAAGTCGCCCTGGTGATCTCCAAGCAATTCGGCATCCAGATGAAGGCCGACAGCGAAGACAACTTCCAGATTTTCAGTTCGCTGCGCACCCTGACGGCCTACATCGGCGAACACCGCACGAAGTGATCTCCATCCGCCAGGCTCTGCGTCTTGCATTGATCGCAGCGGCGGGAGCCGTCTACCTTGGGCTGGGCTACCTCGCCGCCGCCTCCGACCATCCGCCCGTGATCGCCCTGGTAGTTGGCCTTGCCCCGCTGGGTGCCGCTGCATTGGCCCTGGCTTGGAAGGCGCGTGCGCGCGCGGCGGCGTTGACGCTGTGCGCTGTCGGCGCGGTGGCGATTGCGCTGCATGTGGACCAACTGCTCAGCCATATGGCCTGGCTGTTTTTTATGCAGCATGCTGGCGCCATGGCGCTTCTGGGCATCATGTTCGGAAGCACGCTGGGGAACGGCCACGCACAGGCGCTGTGTTCCCGCATTGCCCGGTTCCTGTTGCCCACACCGCTGGATGCTGCGTACCTGCACTACACGTGGAAAGTGACGGTGGCCTGGACGGCGTTTTTCTTTGCCAGCGCGGTCCTCTCGGTCTTGCTGTTCTTCCTGGCTCCCTTGGCAGTGTGGTCGGCGTTTGCCAACCTGTTGACTCCGGTGCTGCTGGGCGTCATGTTCGCCGGGGAATACCTGATCCGCCTGCGCGCCCTGCCCAACCGGGAGCACTTCAGCATTGCCCAGACGATCCAGGCCTACCGCGCCTACGCGCGGCGCCGCTAGGACCTGCGCCGAATGACCATGCCCACGCTGCCGCTGTTGCCCGATTTTTCTCCCGATGCGGTCGTGGCCTATCGCAATGGGCACGCCGTGCGTGGCGACACCTTCTTGCGCGAGGTGCTGGCCCTGTCCGACCGTTTGCCGAGCGGCGGCCCGGTGCTCAATGTCTGCATGGACCGCTACGGGTTCGCCGTGGCGTTCTTTGCGGCCATTGCCCGGGGGCTGGTGAGCTTGCTGCCCAACTCGCCGGCCGCAGAGCACATGGTCGCCCTGTGCGCGGACGCGCCGGACCTGGTATGCGTGGGTGACCAGCCGCAGCCGCCGTTGAACCACCTGCCCTACCTGCGGGTGGGGGCGGACGTGGCGGATATTGGGGGAGCGGAGGTGTTCATGCCGCAGATTCCTGCTGACCAATGCGTCGCGCGCGTGTTCACCTCCGGTTCCACGGGCCAGCCGGTAGCGCACCACAAGAGTTTTGGACGCATCCTGCACAGTGCGCGGGCCGAGGCCGAGCGTCTGTGGGCCGCCACCGGCGGGCCCTGTTCCGTCCTGGGGACTGTGCCTTTTCGGCACATGTACGGGCTGGAGTCGACCGTGTTGCTGCCTCTCCTGACCGGCGGGCAGCTGAGCGACAAGACCCCGTTTTTCCCGGCCGATGTCGCCAGCGTGCTGGCGAAGTTGCCCGCGCCGCGGCTGCTGGTGACCACGCCCTTTCATTTGCGCAAGTTGCTGGAGGCCGATGTTGCCGTTCCCCCGGTGGCGGCGATCCTGAGTGCCACCGCGCCGCTGTCGCCGGATCTGGCCGCTCTGGCGGAGTCCCGGCTGGCGGCGCCCATGCTGGAAATTTACGGATCCACCGAAACCGGGCAACTCGCCACGCGCCGCCCGGCCCAGCAAGCCGAGTGGACAACCTTCGAAGGCGTCGTGCTGCACCAGGAGCAGGACGCCACGGTCGCCACCGGCGGGCATCTGGAGGGGGCACAGACCCTCAACGACGTTGTGGAGTTGCTCGGCCCCACGGTCTTCCGGCTGATCGATCGCAGCGCGAACATGGTCAACATCGCCGGCAAACGCAGTTCGCTGGCCTTTCTCAACCATGTCATTGCCGGCTTGCCCGGCGTGCGCGATGGCGTTTTTTGCATGCCCGCCCCCCAGGACGGGCAGGACGTTGCGCGCCTGGCGGCGTTTGTCGTGGCACCCGGGCTCAGTCCGGCGGACATTCTGGCTGCCTTGCGGCCACACCTGGACCCGGTGTTCCTGCCCCGGCCCATCGTGTCGCTGGACGTCTTGCCGCGCGATGGCAATGGCAAGATCGTGGCGGCCGCCCTGCGCGCTCTGATGGCCGAGCATCTGGCACCGCGGAGTTGACATGCCGAGCGTGGACATCACCTGTGCCCCCGATCACCCGGCCTTTGCCGGGCATTTTCCCGGCCGGCCGCTGGTTCCGGGCGTGCTGTTGCTGGACTGGGCACAGCATGCCGTCGAATCGGCGACCGGGCTGGTGCTGGAGGGGGTGGCGGCGGCCAAATTTCTCAGTCCCGCACTGCCCGGCGACGCGTTGAGCGTTGTGTACGAGGTGGTCGACCAGGCCGTGCGCTTCGAGGTGCGGTGCGGTGCGCGTGCCGTGGCCAGCGGCCGGTTCGTGGTTGCCCACCGGTCTGCGACATGAGCACACCCGGCGAGCCGCGCAAGTCCGGCGAAATGCCCGAGTGGATGCAGCGCAAGGAGCGCGGCACCGTGTTCTGGTTGCGCGTCATGTGCTGGCTCTCGCTGACCCTGGGGCGGCGCCTGTCCCGCACGGTGGTGTACGGCATTGCCCTGTATTTCCTGCTGGCCGTACCCGCCGCGCGCAGGGCTTCGCGCGCCTACCTGACGCGGTGTCTGGAGCGGCCTGCGACCTGGCGGGACGTGTACCGGCATTTCCTGACCTTTGCCAGCACCATCCATGACCGCGTGTACCTCATCAACGACCGGCATGAGTTGTTCGATATCCGCACGCACGGCACCGAAGCTTTGCACGCGGTGCACGCCCGCCAGCAGGGGCTCTTCCTGTTTGGCGCGCACCTGGGCAGTTTTGAGGTGCTGCGGTCCCTGGCGCGCGACCAGCCCGGCATGCGGGTCTGCATGGCGATGTATCCGGAGAACGCGCGCCAGATCAACACCATGCTGGCTGCGATCAACCCGCGGGCCATGCAGGACATCATTGCGCTGGGGCAGCTCGATGCGATCCTGGCCATCCGCAACAAGCTGGAGGACGGCGCCATGGTTGGCGTGCTGGCAGACCGTGCCGCCGGGCCGGATCAGTACATCAGCGTCCCGTTTCTGGGGGCGCCGGCCAACTTCCCGACCGGCCCCCTGCGCATGGCGGCGGTGCTGCGCCACCCGGTCTATTTCATGGCCGGTTTGTACCGGGGTGGCAATCGCTACGATGTGCATTTTGAGTTGCTGGCAGATTTTTCTGCCCTAGGTGCCGGGGGGCGTGACGCCGCCGTGCGCGAGGTCCTCACCCGCTACGTGGCCGCACTGGAGCGCCATTGCCGGGCGGCACCCTACAACTGGTTTAATTTCTATGAATTCTGGGAGCCTCAGCGCCGTGACACTGACTAATCCGATCCTGCCCCGCACGCTGGCTGCGGTCCTTCTCGCCCTTGCCACAGGCGTGGCGATGGCGGGTGACGTGAAGCTGCCGGAACTGATGCAGCTGCTGGCACAGCAGAAATCGGGCAAGGCCAGCTTTGTGGAAAAGAAATACATTGGCATCGTGGACAAGCCGGTGGAGTCTTCGGGTGAATTGGCGTTTACTGCCCCGAACAAGCTGGAGAAGCGCACCCTGAAGCCTGCGCTGGAGTCGCTGGTGCTCGAGGGCGACAGCCTCACCATCGACCAGGCCGACAAACGCCGCTTCACTGTGAGCCTGCAGGAACACCCGGAGGTGTCGGCTTTTGTGGAAAGCATCCGTGGCACGCTGGCGGGCGACCGCACGGCGCTGGAGAAGTACTACACCGTCGCCGTAACCGGCCCCATGGAGAAATGGCAACTGCAGCTCATCCCCACGCAGGCGCGCATGGCCCAGGTCATCAGCCGCATCCGAATCAACGGTGCGCATGCCAGCGTCAAGACCATTGAATTCGAGCAGGCGGACGGTGATCGTTCCGAGATGTTCATCACCGGAACGGTTGCCAAGTGAAGTCCGGTAGCCGCTCACTGGCGCTGGCCCTCTGGCTGGCTGCGTTGGCCGTGTGTGCGGCGGTGATCGTGCAGACCCGTTTTGTGGCGGACCTGTCTGCGTTCATGCCCAAGATGCCCAATGCGCGCCAGCAGCTGCTGGTTGAGCAGTTGCGTGACGGCGTGATCGCCCGCCTCATCATGATGGGGATCGAAGGCGGCGACGCGGCCGAGCGCGCCCGCCTGTCACGCGAGCTGGCGGCCGCGCTGCGTGCGCAGCCGTCGTTCATGGGCGTGCAAAACGGCGAGGCGTCGATCCAGGATCGGGACCGCGCCTATTTCTTCAACAACCGGTACCTTTTGAGCCCGGCAGTCACCAGTGAACGCTTCACCCGTGACGGCTTGCACCAGGCCATTGGCCACTCGCTGGATGCGTTGGCCGGCAATGCGGGGCTGGTACTCAAGCGCCTGCTGCCACACGACCCTACCGGCGAAACGCTGCAACTGCTGGAGCAGTTTGCCGGAGGCAGCCAGCCGCGCAGCCTGGAGGGCGTCTGGAGTTCCCGCGACGGCCAGCGGGCCCTGTTGCTGGCGCAGACGCGCGTGGAAGGTTCCGACACCGAGGCGCAAGCCCAGCTGATTCACACCATCGAGCAGACCTTTGCCGCCATCCCCGGCCGGCACGCAGATACCCGTCTGGTGATGAGCGGCACCAGTGTGTTCTCGGTGTCCTCGCGCAGCACGATCGAGACGGAAGTCAGCCGTCTGGCCATTGCCAGCCTGGTGCTGGTCACGGGCTTGCTGTTGTTTGTCTACCGGTCGTTCATCCTGCTGGCACTGGGCTTGCTGCCCGTGGTTTCCGGCGCCCTGGTCGGGATTGCGGCGGTGAGCCTGGGTTTTGGCCATGTGCATGGCCTGACGCTGGGGTTTGGCACCACCCTGATCGGGGAAGCCGTGGACTATTCGATCTACCTGTTCATTCAGCGTGCCCACGGGGCCGATGCCAGTGGTTTCTGGCGCACGATCCGGCTGGGCGTTCTGACCTCCATCGCGGGTTTTGCCGCCATGCTGGGCTCCGGATTTCCCGGCTTGTCCCAGCTGGGTCTGTACTCCATCAGCGGTCTGGTCGCCGCGGTGCTGGTGACCCGCTATGTCCTGACGGGCTTGATCCCGCCGGGAATGGCGGTGCGCGATCTGTCCCGGTTCGGCGTGCTGCTGGACGGCATGGTGCAGCGCCTGCGGCGTCTGCAGTGGCTGATTGCGGTGCTGCTGCTGGCGGCAGCGGGCACCGTGGCCTACCACTCCAGCGCTATCTGGAACCGCCAGCTGTCGGCCCTCAGCCCCGTCTCCAAGGCGGACATGCAGCTGGACCTGGAGCTGCGGCGCGACCTGGGGGCGCCAGACATGCGCTACATGGCAACGTTCACGGCGCCCGACCAGGAGACCGCCTTGCAGCGTGCCGAACAGGTCGGCGGGGTGATGCAGGGGCTGATCCGGGAGCAGGATCTGGGTGGGTTCAACTCGCCCGCGCGGGTTCTGCCCAGCCTGGCGTTGCAGCGGCAACGCCAAGCGGCGCTGCCGGACGAGGCGCAGGCACGGATCAACCTGCGGGAGGCCCTGGTGGGCCTGCCCATCCAGCCCGAGCGCCTGGAGGGTTTCCTGGCGGACGTGCAGGCCAACCGGTCCCGGCCCGCTCTGGTGCGCGCCGATCTGGACGGCACCTCGGCGGCGCTGTTGGTGGACTCCTTGCTGGTCAAGCGCGACAAGGACTTTCTGGTGCTCATGCCCTTGCAATCCACCGGAGTGGGCCCCCAGGGTGATGTGATTGACCTCGCCAGGGTCAACGCAGCGCTGGAAGCGGGAGGCCTCTCCGGCGTCACCGTGATTGATCTGCTGGAGGAAACGACGGGCATCTTCGATAGCTACTTGAAGGAGGCGCTGCTGCTGTCCGGACTGGGCGGCCTGGCCATTGTGGGGCTGCTGTTGCTGTCGCTGCGATCGGTCACGCGCATGTTGCGGGTGATCGCGCCGGTGGCCTGCGCGGTGCTGTGTGTGACGGCGGGGCATCTCGCCGGCGGCGTCCAGCTGACGATCTTGCATCTGGTGGGCTTGCTGCTGGTGGTGGCCGTGGGTTCCAATTACGCGCTGTTCTTTGACAGTGGCGCGCAAGCCCGCTCCCTGGCCGAGCGCCGTCAGACGCTGGTTTCGCTGGTGGTGGCCAATCTCACTACGGTGGCCAGTTTTGGTGTTCTGGGCCTGTCCTCGGTACCGGTGCTGTCGGCATTTGGTACCACCGTCGGGCCTGGCGCCCTGCTGGCCCTGTTTTTCTCCGCCATGTTGGCAGGAGGAGCTTCCGATGCGCCAGATCACTGATGCCTTCGACAGCACCCGCCGCGCGCAGACGCTGCTGGTACTGCTGCCTCCGGCGCAGGCGCGTCCCGAGGATTTCCTGGCACAGGGTTTTGTCGCTGCCGTGCGCGCGCGGGGAATCCGGGCGGATCTCGCGCTGGTGGAAACCACCTACCAGCACCTGATGGACAAAACGGGTGTTTCCCTGTTGCACGAGCAGGTGGTTCTGCCGGCCCAGGCGGCGGGCTACGCGCAGGTCTGGCTGGCGGGCATATCGCTGGGCGCCTTCCATGCCCTGTATTACGCGGCCGAACATGCGCACCACTTGGCGGGCGTCCATCTCATGGCGCCCTATCCGGGTACGAGCGATGTGCTGGCCGAAATCTGCACGGCCGGCGGTCCGCTTGCCTGGGCGGATGCTCCGTACGAAGGCCAGGGCGATGAGCGCGCCTGGTGGCGCTGGCTGTGCCGCGAGGCGCAATCTGGCCAGTGGGCCACACCGGTGCACCTTAGCACCGGCAGTGAAGACCGTTTTGTGCGAGGGCAACGCCTGATGGCCGATCTGCTGCCCGTCGCGCATGTGCGCACGGTGCCCGGTGGCCATGCCTGGCCGGTCTGGCAAGCCCTGTGGCAGCAATGGCTGGACCATGGCCCCCTCGCCCTGCCAGCGGTCCAGGCGCAAACCGGTGCCTCAGGGGGGTGACCATGCACGGCTGGCGGCCCACTCCTGCTCTGCTGGCCAGCGTGGCGCTGCATGTGGGCGCGCTGCTGGCGCTGCTCCTGCGCTTTGACCTGTGGGCCTGGGCGTTGGGCGGGGTGCTGTTGAATCACCTGGTTCTCGGTGCGATCGGCTTGTGGCCACGCAGCACGGCGCTGGGGCCCAATCTGGTGCGCCTGCCCGATGCGGCGGCGCGGCGTGGCGAAGTGGCCATTACCATCGACGACGGCCCCGATCCGGAGGTGACGCCACAGGTGCTGGCGATCTTGGCATCCCGGGGTGCACGCGCCACTTTTTTCTGCATTGGGGAGCGGGCCGCGGCGCACCCCGAGGTCTGCCGTGCCATCGTGGCCGCCGGGCATGCGATCGAAAACCACGGACAGTGGCACCGCAACCACACGGCAGCGCTGGGGCCGCGCGGCTGGCGGCGCGAGGTGGGCACCGCGCAAGCCACGCTGGCGGCCATCACCGGTCAGAAGCCGGTATTTTTCCGGGCCCTGGCGGGCCTGCGCAACCCTTTTCTCGACCCGGTGCTGCACCAGCTGGGGTTGCGGCTGGCCACCTGGACCCGCCGTGGCTATGACACCCGTGAGGGGGATGCCGCGCGCGTGCTGGCGCGCCTGACCCACCGGCTGGCGGCCGGCGATATTCTGCTGCTGCACGATGGCCACAGCGCCCGAACGGCATCGGGGCGCCCGGTCATTCTGGAAGTGTTGCCCCGCCTGCTGGATGAACTGGCCGTGCGCCGGCTCACGCCCGTCACCTTGCGTTCCGTATGCGATCCATCCTGAAACGGCGGCTGCGGGACTTGGCCAGTGAACCCTACCGGGTGTCCGGCCAGTTCCATTACCAATGGGCACGTGGCAAGCTGGGGCACGATCCCCTGTTCTTTGCGCTGATCGAACACGGGGTGTTTCCCAATGGGGCGCGGGTTCTCGACCTGGGGTGTGGCCGCGGGCTGCTGGCCGCCTGGTTGCTGGCTGCGGAGCAACTGCGGGCCGAGGGTTGCTGGCCGGCGTCCCTGACGCCGCCGCCCCGGGGGCTGCACTTTCGGGGGCTGGAACAGGTGGGGCAGGACGTGGCATGCGGCAACCGGGCCTTGCAGTCCGTCCATGGTCGGCGCGTGCAGCTTGATGCCGGCGATATCCGTGTGGCCGACCTGGGCGATGCAGACGCCATCGCGCTGCTGGACGTGCTGCATTACATCCCCTATGCGGAGCAGGAGCGGCTGCTGGACCGTGTCCGCACGGCACTGGATGGCGGGGGGGTCTTTGTGACCCGTGTGGGCGATGCCGGCGGCGGACTGCGGTTTGCGCTCAGCCAGTGCGTGGACATGGGCATTGCCCTGGTCCGGGGCTACCGCATCAGCCGCCTGTGGTGCCGTTCGCAGGATGCGTGGGTGCAGGCGCTGCAAGCCCGGGGCTTCGTGGTGCAGGCCTGCCCCATGAGCGACGGCACGCCGTTTGCCAACGTCCTGCTCGTTGCGCGTGTGGCATGATGCGCGCTGCCCAACTTTCAAGCACTTGTTCAAGCGGATCTGGCGTGCAATCACTTCGACTGAGTTCGTTCACCATGACCAGCGCTCTGGGCGCGGGTCTGGCCTCCACGCTGCAGGCCTTGCGTGCAGGACGCAGCGGCATCACGCGCACGCAATGGGAAACCGTGGACCTGGATACCTGCATTGGCATGGTGGATGGCCTGGATGCCCAGCCGGTGCGCGCTGATCTGTCCGCGTTCGACTGCCGCAACAACCGATTGGCCCAGCGGGGTTTGGAGCAGGACGGTTTTTCCGACGCTGTCCGGGGCGCTGTCGCGCGCCATGGCGCAGAGCGTGTGGGGGTGTTCCTGGGAACCAGTACGTCGGGCATCCTGAGTTCTGAAATCGCCTACCGCCACCGCGATCCGGTCAGTGGCGCCCTGCCGCCCGGCCTCGACTACCGCCACACCCACAACAGCTACTCGGTAGCCGACTTCGTGCGCCAGTACTTCGGCTTGCGGGGGCCGGCTTACGTGGTGTCGACCGCCTGCTCTTCCAGCGCCAAGGTGTTTGGCAGTGCCCAGCGCATGCTCGCCAGCGGCATGATTGACGCCGCGGTCGTTGGCGGTGTGGATTCGCTGTGCCTGACCACACTCTACGGCTTCAACTCCCTGCAGCTGGTATCGACCCAGCCGTGCAGGCCCTTTGATGCCCACCGTGACGGTATTACCATGGGCGAGGGCGCGGCGTTTGCGCTGGTGGAGCCTGCCGCCAACACGCAGCCCGGCGATATCCTGGTCAGTGGCATTGGCGAATCGAGCGACGCACACCACATGTCGTCACCCCACCCGCAGGGACTGGGCGCTCGCATGGCCATGGAGGCCGCCTTGCGCATGGCCGGTCTGCAGACCACCGACATTGGCTACATCAACCTGCATGGCACCTCCACGCCCAGCAACGACGCGGCAGAGGACAAAGGCGTCAGCGCCTTGTTTGGCACGCAGACGCCTTGCAGCTCCACCAAGGGGCATACAGGGCACACGCTGGGCGCGGCCGGCGGCGTGGAAGCCGTCATCTGCGCGCTGGCGCTGCGCCATGGCTTTGCCCCGGGCGGCGTCGGCACGCGGGAGCTGGACCCGCAGCTGCGCAGCCGATATCTGCTGGCCAACCTGGAGCAGCCGCTGCACCATGTGCTGAGCAATTCCTTTGGCTTTGGCGGCAGCAATTGCAGCCTCGTCCTGTCGCGGGTGCCGGCATGAGTGCGCTGCAGGTCCATGTTGACGGCATCGGTCTGATCGGACCGGGCCTGTCGGGCTGGGACGCCGCCTGCGGCGTGCTGGCGGGCCGCAGCACGCTTGAACTGGCAACGCCGGTGCTGCCGCCCGTTGAGGCTTTGCCGCCGGCGGAGCGCCGGCGCGTGGGGCAGGCCATCAAGCTGGCCATGGCGGTGGGTTTCGAGGCCGTGCGCCACGCCGGCGCCGATGCCACCCCACTGGCCACCGTCTTTTCCTCCACCGGGGGCGATTGCGACAATTGCCACGCCATTCTGGAAACACTGGCATCGGCGGACCGTGCCGTGTCGCCCACACGGTTTCACAATTCGGTGCACAACGCGCCCGCGGGGTACTGGAGTATTGCCACGGGCTGCATGGCACCTTCCACCAGCCTGTGCGCGTATGACGCCACCTTTGCGGCCGGCTTGCTGGAGGCTGCCACCCAGGTGTTGACCAGTGGCCAGCCCTGTCTGCTGATTGCCTTTGATACCTTGTACCCAGAGCCGCTGCACGCCCTGCGTCCCATTCCGTATGCGCTGGGCGTGGGCATGCTGCTCAATCCGCACAAGACGGATGCCGCGCGCGCCACGTTCACGCTGGCGACTACGCCGGTGGCTGTGACGCCCATGGCGGACGCCACGCTGGAGTCTTTGCGCCAGCACATTCCGGCCGCTCGCAGCCTGCCTTTGCTGCAACTCCTGGCTCAGGCCCGCAGCGGGGCCGTGGTGATTGACTACCTGGATGGGCTGCACCTCGCGGTGGAGGTGCAGGTGTGAATCCGGACCACGCCTGGATTGCGGCCCACATCCCGCACCAGGGCAGCATGTGCCTGCTGGAGGCCGTGCAGCACTGGAGTCCGACCGAGATCGTGTGCCGTGCGCACAGCCACCGCCGGGAGGACAACCCCCTGCGGTTTGCCGGGCGTCTGGGCATCAGTGCCGGCATTGAATACGCGGCACAGGCCATGGCGGTCCACGGGGCCTTGCTGGCCGCACAGGATGCTGTGCCCTGCGTGGGCTTCTTGACCAGCGTGCGCGATGTGCGCTGGCTGCGTTCGCGGCTGGATGACGTGGCAACGGACCTGACGGTGCGCGCCGAGCGGTTCTCCGGCAACGCGGTCAGCCTGCTGTACCAGTTCAGTGTGCTGGCGGCAGACGCCGTGCTGCTGAGCGGGCGTGCCAGTGTCCTGCTTCAGGCCCCCGAGGCGTGAGGCGGCTTCTTCATATTCACTCCGTATTGGAATCGCCATGCGACGTGCTTTAGTAACCGGGGGCAGTGGTGCCATTGGCGCCGCCATCTGTCGCCGACTGGCGGCCGACGGCATGCAGGTCATCGTTCACGCCAATCACCATATGGCGGCAGCCCAGGCGCTGTGTGATGAGCTGCGGGCACAGGGCGGTGCGGCCCAGGCCGTTCAGTTCGATGTGGTCGACGCCGATGCGACCCAGGCCGCTTTGGAAACCCTGCTGCAGGACGGCAGCATTGCGGTGCTGGTGAACAACGCTGGCATCCACGATGACGCCGCGTTTCCCGGCATGCGCCGAGCCCAGTGGCATGGCGTCATTGATGTGTCGTTGCATGGGTTTTTCAATGTGACGCAACCCCTGACCATGCCCATGGTGCGGGGCCGTTGGGGCCGCATCATCAATATCTCGTCCATTGCCGGCATTACCGGTAACCGGGGGCAGACCAACTACGCGGCGGCCAAAGGCGCTTTGCATGCCGCCACCAAGTCGCTCTCGCTCGAATTGGCCAGCCGGGGCATCACGGTCAACGCTGTGGCGCCCGGCATCATCACGTCGGACATGAGCAAGGACGCGTTTGATGCGGAAACCATTGCGCGGCTGGTCCCGATGAAGCGCGCGGGCAGGGCTCAGGAAGTCGCCGATCTGGTGGGGTTCCTCGCGTCGGAGCAGGCGTCGTATATCACCGGGCAAGTCATTTCGGTGAATGGCGGCATGGTGTGAGCCGTATCCGCTGATTACGCCAGGGCACAGGGCAGGGCGCACCCGCCCGCCCGGAACCAGCGTGCAAGGACCCGGAAGTCCTGTTGCTGTGCCGGTGTCAGGCGGGCATGGGCCTGCTGCATCCGGTGCCGGGTTTCGGTATCCAGGGTGCGCCGGGCCGCGCTCTTGAACACCACCATGAAGGGGGCCAGCGGGGTCTGGTAGCAGGCAACATCCGGTCCCAGCAGGGCGGTGGCATCACGCAACTCCGTGGTGCTGAACGCGGCCTGCAAGGACTGCAGGTAGTCCTGCGTAAACCGTGCACTCTGGCATTCCCGGCGATCGTATGCGAAGAAGCGCTGTGTGCGGGCGCGCTTGAATCGTCCGAAGTCCACCAGGTACAGGGCGCCTCCGGGCTTGAGCACGCGCCGTACCTCCTGCAGGGTGCGCCCCAGCGCCCGGGTGTCCGGCAAATGGTGCAGGGACATGGTGCACATGACGCCGTCCATGCTGGCATCGTCCAATCCGTCCAGGCGGGTCATGTCTGCGGTGGCCAGTTCCACATTGCCGACGGCGCCGCGCGCCAGCGTGGCCCGTGCCACATCGAGCATGGTGGCGGAGGCGTCGATCCCGACAAAGTGTGTGTGCGGGTTGAGCAGGGCGACGGGCAGCAGCTGGTTGGCAGGCCCGCAGGCCAGGTCCAGCACCCGGTCGCCGGGGCGCAGGAGGGGCGTGATCTGCAGTGCGTGAAACAGGTGCGTGAACGCCAGCAGGCCTTCGTCGCGTCCGCAGTCCACAAAGGCAGCAACCTGCTCCGGGTCGTGCATGACCAGGTCGGGCTCCGGTATCCGCTCCAGCACCTGCCGCGACAGGCGCTCCAGAAGCAAATGTCCCAACATTGCCGGGCCGGACATCAGCACCCTTTCATGTTGTCGGCACCCTGCTCGGCCGGTTACAGCGGCTTGACGGCCTGGTATTCCGCCAGGATGCTCATGCCCCTCACCTCGATGTGGCGGCGCACATCCGAGAAGCCGGCAGCCCGCAGCGTGGCCAGTACCTGCTCGGGGGGTACGCAGGCCTCGATGGTGTCCCAGTAGTAACGCCACAGCCGGCGGGTGTTCTTCTTGCGTCCCACCACCAGGGCCAGCAGCGGAACCAGGCCCTTCATGTACATCTTGAGCAGGAAGCGGCCCCAGCGGCTTTCGGGGCAGGTGATCTCCAGCAGGCACAGCTTGCCGCCGGGCTTCAGGACGCGGTGGAATTCGTGGAAGGCGGCGTCGAGATCGCTGATGTGGCGCAACGCGTAGCCCATGCTCAGGAAGTCGAAATGCGCATCGGGAAACCCGATGGCCTCCGCACTGCCCTGCACCAGCGCCACGCCGGCTGGCACTTTGGCGTTGGCCATCATGCCCGGGCTGGGGTCCACGCCCGTGACGAGGCTGGGCTCGCCCACAATGCGTGCGGCCTCCCGTGCCACCAAGCCGGTGCCCACGCCCACATCCACCACCCGCATGCCGGCTCGCAGACCCGCCCGTTCCAGCGCCTGGCCGCGGTACCACATACCGGTGCCAAAGCCCAGGATGTGTTCCATGCGGTCGTAGTCCTCGGCCGTGCTGTCGAACATGTCCCGCACGAAACCGGCGCGGGCCTGCTCGTCACGGTAGTAATCGGTCAGTGGCGCGTGGGGCGCCTTGGCGGGCGCCAGATTGGGGGAAAGGGTCATACAGGGGTCTCGGCAAGGTCAGGAAAAATCTTCCGCAGGAGCAGCAGGGGCAGGCGCACCGCAAAGCCGACCATCAGGCGGATGTGCATCCAGGTGAGCAAGCGGTTGTCGCGCCAGTAATTGAAATGGGACACTCCCCCCTCGTCGGCGCGCAGGTACTTGACCGGCGCGGGCAGGTTGACCGGGCGCACGCCGCGCCAGCACAGACGCACCACGGCCTCGGGGTCGAAGTCAAAGCGGCGCATCCAGCGCTGGCCTTGCATGACGTCGCGCAGGGCAGCCGCGGGATAGACCCTGAAACCGTACAGCGAGTCGCCGATGCCCATCCACAGGGTCTCCAGGTTGGCCCACCAGTTTGAAATCTTGCGCCCCTTGACCCGCAGTGCCGGTGCGCTGGCGTCAAAAACCGGCACCCCCAGCACCATGGCATCGGGAGCGCGTCGCGAGGCTTCCATGAACCGCGGGATCAGCGTCGCAGGGTGCTGGCCGTCCGAATCCATGCACAGGCAGTGGGTGAAGCCGGCCCGTAGGGCTTCCTCCAGCCCCTGCAACACGGCCGCCCCCTTGCCCTGGTTGGTGGGGAGGGTGATGACGTGCAGGCCATCGTCTTGCGACGCCAGGGCGCACAGGCCGTCGGCGGTTCCGTCGGTGCTGCCATCCACCACGACCCAGACGGGGTTCCATTGGGCGCGGGCCTCGCGGACAGTGTCATAGACCTTGCTGCCCGGGTTGTAGCTGGGAATCAGCACCAGATGGGAGGTGGACGGAATGGGCATGTCAGGCGCGCAGGCTCGGGTCGATGGAGCGGGTGAGGTGCTGTTCAAAATAGGCTTGCAGGCTTCCTGCCGTTTCGGCACAGGCTCCGCTGGAGGCCAGCTGCGCCCCCAATGTGGCCCGGTACACCAGGGGGAACTGCGGCGGGCGAAACAGGGGCCAGCCCTTGCTCAGATAGGGGGAGTTGGTGACGAGAAAAATGGCCTGCAACGGCACATGGGCCCGTTTGGCAATGAGGGCCACACCGGGCTTGAGGATATTGACCGGTTGGCGGGTGGTGCGGGTTCCCTCCGGAAAGACCAGCAGATGCTGCCCCGGTGCCAGTACCCGGATGGCCTGGCGCAGCATCGTGTCGGGGTGCCGGTTGGAGACGTAGCCTGCCACGCGGGCGCCGATGCCCAGCAGCAGGTTGGCGCCGATGCTGGCCTTCATGAGGCACACCGTCCGGTGCACCCGGGATACGATGAGAAAGACATCGATCATGCTGGGGTGGTTGGCGACCAGCAGCAGGGGGGCGCGCTGGTTCAGTCCGTCCAGGGCGTTCAGGTCCAGATGCATCAGGCCGCAGCGTTGTGCGCCCCACAGGAACAGGCGAAACAGGCCGCTGATCAATTGCTGCGCCAGCGGTTCCCGGAACGACCGGGGCGTTGCCAGCAAGGGCAGCAGGCCGAGATTGCCCGCCAGCAGCATGGCGCCCAGCCACAGGAGCATCAGGTAGAAGAGGCACAGTTGCCCCAGTCGCCGCGGCCACCCGGTGTCAGTGCGCATGGGGAAGCTGGCCTTCCGCCTCGATTTCCACGAGCAGGTCGTTGCGACAGATGTCAGCCTGCATGAAGCAGAAGTCCGTCATGCCGTGCGCGAGCAGGCAGTCGCGAACCACCGGATAGTCGGTGGCGTGGCGGATGTAGACGCAGCCCTTCAGGTGGCCCAGTTGCCACTGCCCGGTTCCGGCCTTGTCATTGGCGCTGTGCAGGACTGCCTGGATGTTGCGGATGGACTCCTGCGCCTGCGCCAGCACATTTCCGCAGTGCAGGGTCTGGTGTCCCACGATGCTGGCGGTGCCGCTGATGAACAGCACATCCTCTCCGGCGTGCTGTGGCAACCAGGCTGCGCGGGAAAAAATGGGCGGGTCTTCACCGTACTGCTTGGGGTAATGGTAGGAGCTGACTTGGCGGGGGTTCTCGATGGCGATGCCTGGACGGTTGCTCGCCAGGATGGCGACCTGAAACGGTCCGCTGTGGGTGCCCAGGGCGCAGGCTGCCGGGGCACCCTCGGCCAGGGTGTAGTTCTGCGCCCGGAAGGCATCCTTGCGCCCCAGGTTGAACAGTCGGTAGCGCTCCACGCCATTTTCCGGCTCGGTGATGTGCGGCAGGTAGTTCCAGATCCGCAACAGATGGGGCTTGCCCTGGGTCTGTGCGGTGCGCAACAACGTTTGATATGCATCAAAACTTTGCTGTGCTACCGGCGTGGGCGCCGAAATGGAAACGTACGCAAACAGGAAGTCGGCCGTTTGTGCCCAGGTCACGGTCAAGCCGTTGACAGTCTGGGAGGCCGTGGCGGGCTGCTCGCCGCCCACACACCACCACTGCTGGGCGTGCCGTGCACCTCCCAAGCAGGTCATGGGGACCTGAAAGAGGGGAATGGCATCTGCGGGATGGTGCAGGGGGGACACCACGCCGGGGAGGACCCGGGCCAGGTTGGGGTAACCCGGACGGTCCGGCCCGGCCTCATCCGTGACCGGACTACGATGCATCCATAACTTCAATTCAGACCGCTGGGTCAAAATGACCGCCCCCTACATGTTCGTTTTCAGATCCCCCGGCATTATGCCGTTTGTCGCTGTGCGCACACGCCCTGCAACGGGCCGGTTCACAGAGGGGGCTCCGGTACAATTTCGGCAAACAACCCGTACCCACCTATGCTTGAAGAAACCATCAAAAATTATTTGATCACCAGTGCAGGGGTTGATCCGGCCAAGTTTGCAGCGCCGGGACTGCAGGTCGCAGACCTTGAGCTGGATTCTTTGGGCTTGCTGGAGATGTTGTTCGAAATTGAAGACAAGTACGGCCTGCAGGTTCCCGAACCCATGCGGTTCCTGTCGATGAGCTTCACGGAAATGGTGGCTGACATCGAATCCACGGTGCGCGCGCACCATGGCGGGCAACTGCCGGCGCTCGACGCCGAAAAAGCTGCCTGCTGAGTGGATACGGTTCTCGTTACCGGCCTGGGCATGATCTGCCCTCTGGGCACTGATCGGCACAGCAGCTTTGCCGCTGCGCTGGCCGCCCGCAGCGCCGTCCAGATGGCGCCGGCCGGACTGGTTCCCCGGCTGCCCCATCTGTTGCTGGCTCCGGCCCCCGAGCCGGAGCCGTTGCTCGACAAGAAATATGCCGGTCTGGACCGCGCCACACAGTTTGCGCTGGTGGCCGCGCAGGAGGCCATGGCCGATGCGGGCATGGCCGTGCCGCCTGCCGACCCCACGCGTTTTGGCGTGTTTGTCGGCATCGGTTTCGGTGGCGCGCAGACGGTTGACAGTCTGTACACCCGCTATTTCGACACTCTGCACGATCCGGCTCAGGCGCACAAGAACCCGACCGTGATGCACCCGCTGTCGGTGCCCCGCATGATGGCCAATGCTGCGGCGGCCCTGGTGTCCATGCGGTACGGCCTGCGGGGGCAGAGCAGTACCTACTCCGTGGCCTGCGCGTCGTCGGCCGTGGCGGTCGGGGATGCCATGCGCGCCATCCGGCACGGCTACCTGGACGCTGCGGTGGTGATCGGTACCGAAGCCATGTTGAGCCCGGGTTCGCTGATGGCCTGGAATGCCCTGCGGGTCATGGCCAAGCCCGATGCCGCCGATCCGGCGCGCAGCTGCCGACCGTTTGCGGCCGACCGGAGCGGTTTTGTCCTGGGCGAGGGCGCGGCAGCCCTGGTGCTGGAAAGTGCGGCGCATGCCCAGTCCCGGCAGGCGCCTGTTCAGGCTGAAGTGGCCGGTTACGGCTGCAGCAGCGATGCCCAGCACATGACGGCACCTTCGGTGCAGGGGCAGGTCAGTGCCATGCAGCAAGCCTTGCGCGAGGCGGGCATGGAAGCGTCGCAGGTGCAGTACCTGAATGCGCACGGCACCGCCACCGATGCCGGGGATGTGACGGAGACCGAATCCATTCGCACGGTTTTTGGCGCTGCGGCCGACCGGCTGGCCGTCAGTTCGACCAAGGCCGTGCACGGGCACCTGATCGGAGCCGGCGGAGCATTGGAGTTCGCGCTCAGCATCATGGCCATGAACAGCGGTTCGCTGCCGCCCACCGCCCATCTGGACCAGGCCGATCCGCGGTGTGACCTCGACTACCTGCCGCTGCACGCCCGGCATGGGTGCCATGTTGACGCGGTGATGTCCAATTCCTTTGCATTCGGCGGCAGCAACGCAGCATTGCTGGCACGCCGGTATGCGCCATGACGGCGCCAGCCGTGGTCTATCCGTTCTCCCTGGATCGCCCGGCCATTCAGGCCCTGCTGCCGCACCGGGGCGATATCTTTGTCTGTGAGCAGGTGCAGGTCCAGGGGCCGCATCACTTCACGGGAATGGCGCGTTGGCCGCTGGAAAACGGCGTGATCCAGGGGCATTTTCCCGGGTTGCCGGTGGTCCCCGGCGTGCTGCTGATCGAAGCCATGGCGCAACTGGCGGGGGCCGGGCTGCTGGCCGGCGACCCCTACGTGCGGTCCTTGCCGGGCGACCTGGTGGGGGTGCTCGCATCGGTTCGCAAATGCCTCTTCAAGCGTCCGGTGGTGCCGCAGACCGATGTGGAGTTCCACATTCAGTGCCGGCAAATGGCCCCCATGGCCGTGCAGGTGGGTGCCACGGTGCATGCCCATGCCGCGGAGGTTGCGCAACTGGATATCCTGATGGTCTACACCGCCCGGTCGCAGCTGATGGCCGCCCTCCACGGCGGGTGACCGGTCCGGTGCGGAACGGTTCCGCACTAGGCGGTCCTGGCCAGCACGATCGCCGTGATGGTGGCCACGCCCGCGCTACGCAAGGTGCGGGCGGCGGCGTGCAGGGAGGCTCCGCTGGTCATGACATCGTCCACCAGCACCACGTGTCGGTTCCGGAGGTGTTCTGCCTGCAGGGGGTCTACGGCAAAGGCGTTCTGGACGCTGCGCAGACGTTCAGCGCGGGGCAGGGTGCGTTGGGGCGGTGTGTCCTGGATGCGCAGCAGCACGCCGGTGCGCGCCTTGGACGCATCCAGGGCGCAGGCCAGTTCGTGGGCCTGGTTGTAGCCGCGCTCCCGCAGGCGTTCTTTCGACAGGGGCATGGGTAGCAGCGCGTCGGCGCGCTCCAGTGCCGGCTCCACCCAGGGGGTGCTGCGCAGCACCAGCGCAAAGCTGGCGGCCCAGCCGGGATGCTGGCGGAACTTGAAGTCCGCCACCAGGGTGGACCAGGGGTAGGCATAGGGCACGGCCGCCAGGCAGGCGTCCAGCGGGGGCGGCGCCACCAGGCAGGCGCCACACTGGTGCACACCGGGAGGTACTTCCAGGGCACAGGTCTGGCAGCGGGGCAGTGGTTGCGCAAATGCGCCCACGCAGGCGTCGCACACCGGTTGGGCGGGCCAGGCATGGCACACGGCGCACTGGCTGGGCAGGCGTCGCGATATCCCTTGAAGCAGTTGGCGAAACACGCTGCCAATATACTCGTCTCGCCCCCTCTCTCCAGCCCCTGCACACCATGTCGTCCGCGCTCCCTCCCACCATCGATCTCCAGGCCGCTGCGCGCTGGGCCCGCAGTCTGCCGGCCGCCTCTCCATGGCTGCACGAGGAAGTCGCGCGCCGCATGGAGGACCGACTGCAGTGGATGACGCTGCAGCCGCAGGCCTGGGTGCACTGGGAGCCCTTGCGGGGCGGTTTGCAGGCGCAGGCGCTGCTCACCCGGCGGTATCCGAAATCAGAGTGTTATGTGGTGGAAACTGCCGCAGAACATGCGCAGACAGCTAGCAAATTGATAGCGCCTGCGTGGTGGAATCCGGCACGGTGGACCGGCGCGCCGGTCCACTTCGGCGCACCGTCCGCACCGGTGCAGATGCTGTGGGCCAACATGGCGCTGCACATGGCGGCGGACCCGCAGGCGCTGCTCACGCGCTGGGGCAGCCTGCTTGCGCCCGACGGGTTCCTGATGTTTTCCTGCCTGGGGCCCGATACCCTGCGCGAGTTGCGGGCGGTGTATGCCGCGCAGGGTTGGCCTGTCCCGTCGCACACCTTTACCGACATGCACGATTGGGGCGACATGCTGGTGCAGGCCGGTTTTGCCGAACCGGTGATGGACATGGAGCGCATCACCCTGACGTTTGCGACACCGCAGCGCCTGCTGGCCGAGTTGCGCGAACTGGGGCGCAACCTGCATCCGCAGCGCTTTGACGCCCTGCGCGGGCGCGGCTGGCGCACGCAGCTGTGCGCGGCGCTGGAGCGCGATGGTGCGCGCGCGGCGGATGGCCGCCTTCAGCTGACGTTCGAGGTCATCTATGGCCATGCGTTCAAGCCGCAGCCGCGCCTGACGATGCGCCCGGAAACGACAGTGTCGCTGGACGAAATGCGGACGGCTTTGAGGCAAGTCAAGAAAAAATAGCCGAGCGCTTGATAACCGGGCTTGACATTCGGTTTTGGTTCTGAATTTATTCGGATGGTGTGGGCTACAATAACCCGCAACCTGGTTCTGGCGACCCAGCCAGCGGCCTGCTACGCGGGTCGGGCTGGGGTTGGTGCCGATTAATCCGATTCGATGAAGAAACAACCATGATGAAGAGCATTTTCAAGAAGTTGGTTTCGCTGCTGCTGGCGGCCAGCGCATGGGCAGGTACTGCGGCGTTCACTCTGGCGCATGCGGTCAACGACCTGCCCGGCGGACCGGCGGTGCACCAGTTGAACCTGCACCCGCCAGTGACCCGGATCGCGGAAGAGTTGCACGGCCTGCACTGGTTCATGCTGATCGTGTGCTCCATCATTTTTGTGGCCGTGTTCTCCGTCATGTTCTATTCCATCTGGAAACACCGCAAGTCGGTGGGCCACAAGGCCGCCACGTTCCATGAGTCCGTGCTGGTGGAAGTGGTCTGGACAGTCATTCCCTTCCTCATCGTGATCCTGATGGCCTTGCCGGCGACCAAGGTGGTGGTGGCCATGAAAGACACCACCAACTCCGATCTCACCATCAAGGTGACCGGCATGCAGTGGAAGTGGGGTTACGACTACCTCAAGGGCGAAGGTGAGGGCATCGGGTTCATCTCGTCGCTCGACAGCAGCCAGCGCGCCTTGTCCGACGCCGGTGGCCCCAAGAAGGGCGACTCCGTCGATGACTACCTGCTCAAGGTAGATGCGCCTCTGGTGGTGCCGGTCAACAAGAAGGTGCGCATCATCACCACCGCCAATGACGTGATCCACTCCTGGGGTGTGCCCTCGTTCGGCGTCAAGCAGGATGCCATTCCGGGCTTTGTCCGCGACACCTGGTTCCGTGCCGAGAAGGTGGGCGACTACTACGGGAACTGCGTCGAACTGTGCGGCAAGGAGCACGCCTACATGCCCGTTCACGTCAAGGTGTTGTCGGCGGAAGACTATTCCAAATGGGTGGACGGCGAGATGAAGAAGCTGGCCGCCAAGGCCGATGATCCTGCCAAGGTCTGGACGCTGGCCGACAGCCTGCAGCGCGGTGAAAAGGTGTACGCCGCCAATTGCGCCGCCTGCCACCAGGCCAACGGCAAGGGCGGCGGTCCTGTCAAGCCGCTGGATGGAGCCGCAGTCGTGCTGGACGCAGACAAGACCAAGCAGATCGCCGTGGTGCTCAACGGGCAGAACAATCTGACCATGCCGTCCTGGAAGGCCCTGAGCGATACCGATATCGCCGCGGTCATCAGCTACACCAAGAACCACTGGTCCAACAAGACGGGTCAGGTGGTGCAGCCGGCCGATGTGCTGGCCTTGCGCAAGTGATGTGATCCGGGCCCGTCAAGCCGCCAGATACAAATTCGAGAATTGAGAAGGAAATCAGGATGAGTGCCGTTCTAGACCACCACGATCACGCCCATGACGACCACAGCCACGCGCCCGCGGGCTGGCGGCGCTGGGTGTTCGCCACCAACCACAAGGACATTGGCACGCTGTACCTGCTGTTCAGTTTCACCATGCTGATGATTGGCGGCATTCTGGCCCTGATCATCCGCGCCGAGCTGTTCCAGCCCGGGCTGCAACTGGTCAACCCCGAGCTGTTCAATCAGCTCACCACCATGCACGGCATCATCATGGTGTTCGGCGCCATCATGCCGGCCTTCGTGGGCTTTGCGAACTGGATGATCCCGCTGCAGATCGGTGCTTCGGACATGGCGTTCGCCCGCATGAACAACTTCAGTTTCTGGTTGATGGTTCCGGCCGCCGTGACGCTGGTCAGTTCGTTCTTCATGCCCGGCGGCGCCCCCGCTGCCGGCTGGACGCTGTACGCACCGCTGACTCTGCAGATGGGCCCCAGCATGGACGCTGGCATTTTTGCCATGCACATCCTGGGCGCCAGCTCCATCATGGGTTCGATCAACATCATCGTCACGGTGCTCAACATGCGCGCACCCGGCATGACGCTGATGAAGATGCCCATGTTCTGCTGGACCTGGCTGATCACCGCCTACCTGTTGATCGCCGTCATGCCCGTGCTGGCCGGCGCCATCACCATGACGCTGACCGACCGCCATTTCGGCACCAGCTTCTTCAACCCCGCCGGCGGCGGTGACCCGGTGATGTACCAGCACATCTTCTGGTTCTTCGGCCACCCCGAGGTGTACATCATGATCCTGCCGGCCTTCGGCATCATCAGCCAGGTGGTTCCCGCCTTTGCCCGCAAGAAGCTGTTCGGCTACGCCTCCATGGTGTACGCAACTTCTTCCATCGCTATCCTGTCCTTCATCGTCTGGGCGCACCACATGTTCACCACCGGCATGCCGGTGACCGGCCAGCTGTTCTTCATGTACGCCACCATGCTGATCGCCGTGCCTACCGCCGTGAAGATCTTCAACTGGATCGCCACCATGTGGCAGGGCTCCATGACGTTCGAAACCCCCATGCTGTTCGCCGTGGGCTTCATCTTCGTGTTCACCATCGGCGGGTTCACCGGCCTGATTCCGGCCGTGGCTCCGATCGATATCCAGCTGCAGGATACCTACTACATCGTGGCCCACTTCCACTACGTGTTGGTGGCCGGTTCGCTGTTTGCCATGTTCTCCGGTTTCTACTACTGGAGCCCGAAGTGGACCGGCGTGATGTACAACGAAACGCGTGGCAAGATCCACTTCTGGTGGTCCCTCATCGCCTTCAACGTCACCTTCTTCCCCATGCACTTCCTGGGTCTGGCCGGCATGCCCCGCCGCTATGCCGACTACCCCATGCAGTTCGCCGACTTCAATGCCGTGGCCTCCGTGGGTGCCTTCTTCTTCGGTTTCGCCCAGGTGTATTTCTTCCTGTTCGTGGTGGTGCCCACCATGCGCGGCCAGGGCGAGAAAGCCCCGCAGAAACCGTGGGAAGCCGCAGAAGGCCTGGAGTGGGAAGTGCCGTCGCCGGCGCCGTTCCATACCTTTGAAAACCCGCCCAAGCTGGACGCAACGGCCACCAAGGTCATTGGTTGAGCGTGGTGCAGGACCGGAGCGTGATCATGACCCCCGAGCAAAAGAAAGCCAATATCAAAACCGGCCTGATCCTGGCTTCGGTTGCGGCCCTGTTCTTCCTGGGCTTTGTGGCCCGGATGGTTGTCCTGGGGCACTGAGCCATGAACCTCAAGCGCGAAAACCTCCGCATGGTGGGCAAGCTGACCGTCATCACGGTTGGCATGTTCGCCTTCGGCTACGCGCTGGTGCCCATCTACAAGACGATTTGCGAGGTCACGGGCATCAACATTCTGGCGCTGGGCGACCGGACCATCCCCGGCGCCACGCCCGTTGGCCCGGCCAACACGCAGGTGGATACCAGCCGCACCATCACGGTGGAGTTCGACGCCAACGCTCGCGGGCCCTGGCAGTTCAAGCCGGCGCTGCGGTCGGTGCAGGTGCACCCGGGCGAGCTGACCACTGTGATGTACGAATTCCAGAACACCCAGAACCGGCGCATGTCGGCGCAGGCCATTCCCAGCTATGCGCCCCAGCAGGCCGCTGCGCATTTCAACAAGCTGGAGTGCTTCTGCTTCAACCAGTACACGCTGGATCCGGGCGAGAAAAAGAACTGGCCGGTCGCGTTTGTGATTGATCCGAAGCTGTCCAAGGACGTGAACACCATCACGCTGTCCTATACCTTTTTTGAAGTTGGTGGCAAAACGCCTCCGGCTCCGGTGGCCAGTGTGCGGGGTGCTGACGGGACGGAGGTGCGGTCGTGACGGATAAAAATTCGGCGGCCCCCGCGGCCTCGTTCTGGCGCAGCGTCAAGCTGGTGGCCTGGTCGTTCCTGGGTGTGCGCAGCAAGAGCGGCTATCAGGAGGATCTGGCCCGGGTCAACCCCCTGCACGTGGTGGCGGTCGGGCTGGTCGGGGTGCTGTTGCTGGTGGTGGGGCTGGTGGTGCTGGTCAATTGGGTGGTTGCTAAATAAGAGAAGACGAAGCCCCCGGGTTTTTCGCGGGCTAGGAACAGACGAGTATTTGGAAGGAATGGAGCTGAAATGAGTTCATCAACACACGGCGCAAGCCCGTACTACTTTGTGCCCGGCCCCTCGCGCCATCCCGCCATGGCGGCGCTGGGGCTGTTCTTCGTGATCCTGGGCGCAGGCCAATGGGTCAACGGAGTCGAGTGGGGCAAATATGCGCTGGCCATCGGCCTGGTGGGCTGGCTGGCTGTGCTGTACCAATGGTTTGGCGATGCCATCTCGGAGAGCGAGAGTGGCCAGTACGGGCACAAGATCGATCTGTCGTACCGCTGGAGCATGAGCTGGTTCATCTTCTCCGAAGTGATGTTCTTCGGCGCGTTCTTCACGGCGCTGTGGTGGGCCCGCGCCCACTCGGTGCCCGCGCTGGGCAGCCTGGACAACTCCCTGCTGTGGCCCGGCTTCAAGGCCGTGTGGCCCAGTGTGGCAGCCGGTGCCACGGCGTCGCCCGCCGGCATTGTGGAGCCCTTCACGACCATGGGCCCGTTCTGGCTGCCCACCATCAACACGGCCTTGCTGCTGTCCTCCGGCGTGACCCTGACCATTGCCCACCACGCCCTGGTGGCCGGCAAGCGCAGCACGACCATCGGCTTCATGTGGGCCACGGTGCTGCTGGGCGCCACGTTCCTCTGCGTGCAGGGCTTCGAGTACTACCACGCCTACACCGTGTACAACCTGAAGCTGACTTCGGGCGTATTTGGTTCCACCTTCTTCATGCTGACCGGCTTCCACGGCTTCCACGTGTTCGTGGGCATGCTGATGCTGCTGTTCATTACCCTGCGCCTGCAAAAGGGGCATTTCACACCCCAGCGCCATTTCGGTTTTGAAGGCGCGGCGTGGTACTGGCACTTTGTCGACGTGGTGTGGTTGGGCCTGTACGTGCTGGTCTACTGGCTCTGATCTTCGGGGCGCCATGTAAAAAGGCACCGCTTGCGGTGCCTTTTTGATTGGTGCCCTGAACAGGGGCCGGTCAATGTCCCGGGGGAATGCCGCTCGGGTGGATGTAGCCCATTTTCCAGGCCACGAGAATACCGACGAACAGAACGATGGACAATCCCACCCGCAACCCCAGGGCGCGGGCCATTTTGGGGGAGGCGTTCTCGCCGTTGCGCCCGCCGCGCAACATGAAGAACAGGGCCAGCGCCAGACTGGCGAGAATGGCCACAAAGGCAATGCTTACAAGGTACGTCATGCACAGGATTATCGGGTGAATTCCCGTTTGAAGTTTGCCCTGGTCTCGGTGCTGGCCGTCGCAGCGATGGCGGCCACGGTGGCGCTGGGTGTGTGGCAGCTGTCACGGGCCACGGAGAAGCAGGAACGCCAGGCCGCCGTGGAGCGCCAGAGCGCCAAGTCGCCGCTGGACAGCGCGGCCCTGCGCCACGCGGCTGACCCCCTGGGGCTCTTGCACCAGCGGGCGCGTCTGCGCGGCTCGTGGGTGCAGGGCGCCACGGTGTACCTGGAGAACCGCCCCATGGACGGGCGCGTCGGGTTCCTGGTGCTGACGCCCCTGTTGCTGGAGGGCGGCGGTGCCGTGGTGGTGCAGCGGGGCTGGACGCCCCGCAATTTCGTGGACCGCACGCGCCTGGCGCCCCTGGACACGCCGAATGGTGTGGTTGAAGTGGAGGGGCGCATGGCCTTGCCACCGTCCGACCTTTATGCCCCGGGTGGCGTGGGGGAGGGTGCAATCCGGCAGAATCTCGACCTGACACAATTCAGGCGGGAAACCGGCTTGCCGCTGCCGGCCATCACCCTGCAGCAGACCGGCGCCTCGGGCGATGGCCTGCTGCGTGACTGGCCCGCCCTCAACCTCGGGGTGGAAAAGAACATCGGTTATGCCTTGCAGTGGTTTGCCCTGGCCGGCCTGATTGCCGTGCTGTATGTCTGGTTTCAAATTGTTCGACGTTTCATTCATCGCCCCAAGGACCCGTCCCGCCATGTCTAGCCCCCCTCTCCATGACGATCAGCCCCTGGGCATGACCGTGCATTCCCTGCCTGCCCTGCAGGAGGTCGCGACCGCGCAGGCGGGGCGCACCCGCATGGGGCGCTGGAAAATGCTGCTGGTGCTGCTGGTGTGCGTAGCCCCGGTCGTGGCGTCGTACTACACCTACTACGTGCTGCGCCCGGAGGGGCGGCGCAATTTCGGCGAACTGATCAATCCCCAGCGCCCGTTGCCCGATCTGGTGGCCACTACGCTGGACGCCCAGCCGGTCAACCTGCGTGCACTCAAGGGCCAGTGGTTGCTCGTCAGCGCGTCCACCGGCGCCTGCGACGATGCCTGCCAGCGCCACCTGTACCTGCAACGCCAGTTGCGCGAGGCGCTGGGCAAGGAAAAGGACCGCGTGGACTGGGTCTGGCTGATCACCGATACCGCGGTGGTGCCCGAGGCGCTGCGTCCGGCGCTGAAGGGCGCCACGGTGCTGCGGGTGCCACCCGCGGCGCTGGCCCAGTGGCTGCAGCCGCAGGCCGGGCACGAGCTGTCCGAGCACCTGTATCTGGTGGACCCCATGGGCAACTGGATGATGCGCTTCCCGCCCCAACTCGACACCCACGGTGCCTCCAATGTCAAGCGTGACCTGGACCGCCTGCTGCGCGCCGCAGCTGTCTGGGACACCCCCGGCCGCCAACCCTGAGAACGACCGTTATGCCTACTGCTTTGTACGATTTTTCGCCGGTCCTGCGCATGCTCGTGATGGGGCTGCTGCTGGCGTCCGGGCCGCTGACTTGGGTGGTGCTGCGCAACCGGGGGGCCACGCCCGTGGGGCGCCTGCAGGCGCTGACCGTGATGACCCTGTTCCTGACCTTTGACCTGGTGCTGTTCGGTGCGTTCACCCGGCTGACCGACAGCGGCCTGGGCTGCCCGGACTGGCCCGGCTGCTATGGCAGCGCCAGCCCGCTGGGGGCCGGGGAGCATATTGCGGCGGCCCAGCAGGCCATGCCCACCGGGCCGGTGACGCCTGGCAAGGCCTGGGTGGAGATGGTGCACCGCTATCTGGCCATGGGCGTGGGCGTCCTGATCACCGTGCTGGCGGTTGCCGGCTGGGTGGGGCGCAAGTCCCCTGCCTTGCGGGGCGGCATCAGCCCCTGGTGGCCGACGCTCACCCTGGTGTGGGTGTGCATCCAGGGTGCCTTCGGCGCGCTCACGGTCACCATGAAACTGTTTCCCGCCATCGTGACCCTGCATCTGCTCGGGGGTTACATGTTGCTGGCCCTGCTGGCCACGCAGGTGGTGCGCCTGGGGCCCCCGCCCGTGCCGGGCAGCGCGCTGCGCCACGGCGCGCGTACCGCCTTGTGGCTGGCTCTGGGTTTGCTGGTGTTGCAGGCCGCCTCGGGCGCCTGGGTGAGCACCAACTACGCCGTGCTGGCCTGCGCCGAGTTTCCGATGTGCCAGGCCAGCTGGTGGCCGGCCATGCATTTTGCCGAGGGCTTTGAAATCTGGCGCCCCCTGGGCTTGACGGCGCAGGGTGAGCACATCAGCTTCCAGGCGCTCACGGCCATCCATTTTTCGCACCGCCTGCTGGCTGTCCTGACCCTGCTGGTGCTGGGGGGCCTTGCGTGGCACCTCGGGCGCCGCTACCCGGCCTTGCGCACTCCGGCGCGGGCGCTGGGCATGCTGGTGGTGCTGCAGTTCGCCACGGGCCTGAGCAACGTGGTGCTGGATTGGCCCCTGGTCGCCGCCGTGCTGCATACCGGCGGTGCCGGTGCCATGGTGGTGGCGCTGGTCTGGCTGCTGACCCGGGGCCGGACGGCACCCGCGGAGGTGTCCGCATGAGCGCCAATACGTCTGCGCCGGCCCTGTCCGTGTTCCGGCAGTTTTATGCGCTGGCCAAGCCGCGCGTCATCCAACTGATTGTTTTCTGCGCCCTCATCGGCATGGTGCTGGCCGTGCCCGGGGCCCCGACGCCGGCGCAGGTGGTGCGGGCGGCGCTGGCCTGCCTAGGCATCTGGCTGGTGGCGGGGGCGGCGGCGGCCTTCAACTGCCTGGTGGAAAAGGGCATCGATGCCAAGATGAAGCGCACTGCCTGGCGCCCCACCGCCCGCGGTGAACTGGGCGACGGGCAGACCCTGCTGTTTTCGGTCGCGCTGTGTGCCCTGGGCTCGGCGGTGCTGTATTTCTGGGTCAACCCGCTGACCATGTGGCTCACCTTTGCCACGTTTGTGGGCTATGCCGTGGTCTACACCGTGATCCTCAAGCCGCTGACGCCGCAGAACATCGTCATCGGCGGCGCGTCCGGCGCCATGCCGCCGGTGCTGGGCTGGGCGGCCATGACGGGCGACGTGGGGCCCGAGGCGCTGATCCTGTTCCTCATCATCTTCCTGTGGACGCCGCCGCACTTCTGGGCGCTGGCCCTGTACCGGGTGGAGGACTACCGCAAGTCCGGTCTGCCCATGCTGCCGGTGACGCACGGCAGCGAATTCACCCGGCTGCAGATCCTGCTCTACACCCTGGTGCTGTTCGCGGCCTGCCTGCTGCCCTTTGTCTACGGCATGAGCGGCTGGCTCTACTTGGCCGCGGCGGTGGTGCTGGGCGCGGGTTTCTGCGGCTACGCCTGGAAGTTGTGGCGCGACTACTCCGATGCGCTGGCGCGCAGGACCTTTCGCTTCTCTTTGATCCACCTCAGCGCCCTGTTCGCGGCGCTTTTGCTGGACCACTATATTTTCTAGACGGCGCGCTAGACTGCAGGGTCTGGCGCGGCCAAGCGCACTTTGGATGAATCGGGTCGATATGAACAAACGTTTTGCATTGAAGTGGATCGCCGGCAGCACCCTGCTGGCCGGGGCCCTGGGCCTGTTGGGGGCCTGCTCCCCGCAGCAGGCGGCGTTTTCGTCGGTGGACATCACGGGGGCGGAGTACGCCAAGAACTTTGAGCTGACCGACCACAATGGCCAGGTCCGCCACCTGCAGGACTTTGCAGGCAAGGTGGTGGTCATGTTCTTTGGCTACACCCAGTGTCCCGATGTGTGCCCGACGTCCATGTCGGAACTGGCGGCGGTGAAAAAGGCGCTGGGCAAGGACGGGGACCGCCTGCAGGGCCTGTTCGTGACGCTGGACCCGCAGCGTGACACGCCGGAGCTGCTCAAGAGCTACATGGCCAATTTCGACCCCACCTTCCTGGCGCTGTACACCACGCCGGAAAAGCAGGCCGAGCTGGCCAAGGAATACAAGATCTACTACAAGAAGGTGGAGGGCAAGACCCCCACCAGCTACACCCTGGACCACTCAGCCGGAAGCTATGTGTACGACACCAAGGGCCAGCTGCGCCTGTTTGCCCGCTATGGCAGCGACGTCAAGGCGCTGACCTCCGACATCCAGATCCTGCTCAAGCAGGCATCCTGAGCTGGGCGGGGCCGTAGCGGCCCCGCAATTTCGGGGCATTTTTGGCCTCTGGCGCCCGTGCAATCTGCGCAGGCAGCTACCAAAACAATAGCAAAACTAGTCGATCCGGATGCCCTGTGCGGCAATGATGCCGCCCAGCAGCGCCGTGTCCGACGCGATGCGGTTGGCTAGCCCCTGCGCCGACGTTCCTGCCACTTGCCAGCCCTGCTGCGCCAGCGTGCGCCGCATGGCGGGGCTGCGGGCAATCTCGCTGAACAGGGTGGACAGGCGGTTCACCACCGCCCGGGACATGGTGCTGGGTGCGGCGGCCGCATTCCAGATCGCCAGGTTGAAGCCCGGCACGCCGACTTCGGACAGGCTGGGCAAGTCGGGTGCCAGCGGGCTGCGCACGCTGGCGGTGATGCCCAGGGCGCGCAATTTGCCGGCCTGGATCTGCGCCAGAGCCAGGGCCGGGGGCAGCAGGGACAGTTGCAGGTCGCCGGCTATCAATGCCGTGGCCACTTGCGGATAACCGGCGTAGGGCACATGCACGGGCGCAATGTGGGCCTGGGTCTTGAGCAGTTCCATGGCCAGATGGCCCACGGTGCCGACGCCGGGCGTGCCATAGTTCCAGTGGTCGCCGGCGGCGCGCGCGGCGGCCAGAACCGCCGGCGCCGGGGCCCCGGGTGCCACGCCGGGCATGCGCACCGGCGCCACCAGCACCAGGGGCGAGGTGCCAATCAGGCTGATGGGCGTGAGGTCCCGGCGCGGGTCGTAGGCCAGCTTGGGGTTGAGCAGCTTGGCAATGGTGAGGTTGCCGTTGATCATCAGGCCGATGGTGTGGCCGTCGGTGGCGTTGGCCACGGCAGCCGCCGCGATGTTGCCGGCCGCGCCCACCTTGTTCTCCACAATCACCGGCTGGCCCAGCGCCTGGGCCAATGGTTCGGCAAAGGCCCGGGCAGTCAGGTCGGGGGAGGAGCCGCCGGGAAAGCCCACGATGATGCGCAGCGGGCGGGTTGGCCATGCCGGCTCATTTTTAGGGTCTTTTTGGGCGTTGGCCAGCGTGGATGTTGTGCAGGCAGCTATGAAAAATGGAGCAAGAAGCAGGGCGCGGCGTTGCATGGATACGGTTCCGGATACGAAAAACCCCTGATGGCCCCCGCCCTCAGGGGCTGGGGTGGGGGCCGCAGCACGGTGTGCCCGGTTGGCAGGGCCGCTCAGGCGTAGGCGGCCAAGGTGGCCTTCATCTTCTTCATGGCGGCGACTTCAATCTGGCGGATCCGCTCGGCGCTGACGCCGTACTCGGCGGCCAGGTCGTGCAGGGTCATGCCGCCGGTGTTGTCGTCGTTGACCTTGAGCCAGCGCTCTTCCACAATGCGCCGGCTGCGGGCGTCCAGCGCCTCCAGGGCCGTGGCAATGCCTTCCGAGGCCAGCACGTCCCGCTGGCGGGACTCCAGCATGGCGACCGGCTCATGGCTGGTGTCGGTCAGGTAGGCAATGGGGCCAAAGGCGTCCTCGCCGTCGTCCGACGGGCTGGGGTCCAGCAGCACGTCGCCGCCCGACAGGCGGGTTTCCATCTCCAGCACCTCTTCCGGCTTGACGTTGAGTTCGCGCGCCATGGCCGCCACTTGGTCGGGGCTGAGCGTTTCGCGGTGGGTGCCGGCGTCGGCAGCCGCATCGTCGCTCTTGTAGCGCTGCTTCATGGAGCGCAGGTTGAAGAACAGCTTGCGCTGGGCCTTGGTGGTGGCCACCTTGACCATGCGCCAGTTCTTCAGGATGTACTCGTGGATTTCGGCCTTGATCCAGTGCAGGGCGTAGCTCACCAGGCGTACGCCCTGGTCGGGGTCGAAGCGCTTGACGGCCTTCATCAGGCCCACATTGCCTTCCTGGATCAGGTCGCCGTGGGGCAGGCCGTAGCCCAGGTACTGGCGGGATACGGACACCACCAAGCGCAAGTGAGAGAGCACTAACTTACTTGCGGCTTCAAGATCGTTCTCGTTCTTCAGCTTGCGTGCGAAGGCCTGCTCTTCCTCGAGCGTGAGCATGGGCAAGCGGTTGGCGGCCGAAATATAGGCGTCCAAGTTGCCCAGCGAGGGCACCATGGCCCACGGGTTCGCAACGGTCACAGCGGGGGCGGAAGATCCAATTTGAAGCGTCATACCAGAACTCCTTGTATTACTGGAGGAATATTAGCACTCTCTGTGATCGAGTGCCAATCAAGAAGTTCAATCACTTTGATAGCGGTCGCAGTAGTAACCTCGGGGGATGCAAAGAAAATCCTCCCTGTCCAACAAGCTTATCCGGATTGGCGCGGGTCTGCTGGTCGTGGCCCTGGTTTCCATCGGTTTGACGCTGTGGGTCACCTGGCAGTTGGAGGGGGGCGCCGCCGCGGTCAACGAGGCCGGGCGCATGCGCATGCAGACCTGGCGCCTGTCCAGCACGGTGCAGGCCGGGCTGTCGCGTGCGGAAGTGCAGGCGCTGGTCAGCGAGTTCGACCAAAGCCTGGGCTTGTTGCGCACCGGGGACCCGACACGCCCGCTGTTCGTGCCGTGGGATGAGACGGTCCGCCGCAAATTCACCGTGGTGGAGTCGTTGTGGCAGGTGCAGCGCGGCCAGTGGCTGGCCGAGCAGCCCCTGTCGGCCCATCAGTCGCTGCTGACGGCCGGTGAGTTTGTCAGCGCCATTGACAGCTTTGTGATGGCCATTGAGCAGCAGATGTCCCGTTTTACGGCCATCCTGAACCTGTTTCAGTTGGTGATGATGGCGCTGGCTATCGGGGCGGCAGTGGTGATGCTGTACACCGGCTACCTGTATGTGATCAACCCGCTGGCCAATCTGCGGCAGGGTCTTCTGAAGGTGGAGTCCGGCGATTTCCATACCCGGATTGAGGTGGACACGCAGGACGAGTTCGGCCAGGTGGCTGCCGGCTTCAACATGATGGCGACCCGGCTGCAGTCGCTGTACGACGGCCTGGAGGCGAAGGTCGATGCGAAAACCCGGCGTATCGAGGCGCAGCGGACCCGCATTGAAACGCTGTACGAGGTCAGTGCCTTTCTGGCGGGGGCCGCCACCATTGAGGAGCTGTGCAAGGGGTTTGCACAACGGGTGCGCACGGTGATGAAGGCTGACGCAGTGGCGGTGCGCTGGTCGGACGAGGAAAACCAGCGCTACCTCATGCTGGCCTCCGACTGCCTGCCCAAGGAGATGGAAAACGATGAGCGCGGCCTGATGGCCGGCGCCTGCGCGTGCGGCGACCTCAAGCTCGATGCCCGTACCCGCGTCATACCGATCGTGAGTCAGGACGACTCGCCCATGCAGCATTGCGTGCGTGCGGGTTACGAGAGTGTGGTCAGTGTGCCCATCCGGCTGCAGCAGCGTCTGATTGGCGAAATCGACCTGTTTTTCCGCAGCACCGTCAGTCTCAGCGGGGATGAGGTGGAACTGCTGGATGCCCTGGCCAGCCACTTGGCCAGCGCCTTGGAGGGGCTGCGCGCCGCTGCGCTGGAGCGCGAGGCCGCCGTCGGCGAAGAGCGGGCCATGCTGGCGCGGGAGCTGCACGATTCGATCGCCCAGTCCTTGGCGTTCCTGAAAATCCAGGTGCAACTGCTGCGCACGGCCACGCAGAAGGCACAGCCCACCCAGGTGCAGGCCGCGCTGGACGAACTCGATGCCGGGTTGCGCGAGAGCATCAACGATGTGCGTGAGTTGCTGGTCCATTTCCGCACCCGCACCAACACCGACGACGTGGAGCAGGCGCTGCAGGAGACTTTGCAGAAGTTCAAGCACCAGACGGGCCTGCCCACCCTGCTGCAGGTGCAGGGCGATGGCCTGCCCCTGCCGCCCGACGTGCAAGTGCAGGTGCTGCACGTGGTGCAGGAAGCCTTGTCCAATGTTCGCAAGCACGCAGGGGCCACCCACGTCAGTCTGGATGTGACCAAGGGCCTGGACTGGCGTTTTGTGGTGCGCGACAACGGTGTGGGATTCGATGCCCACCAGAGCCCCGGCGAGTCCCACGTGGGCATGAAGATCATGCGCGAGCGGGCCGACCGCATCGGTGCCGAAGTGAGCGTGAGCTCCGTGCCGGGCCAGGGCACCACCGTCACGTTAACATTGCCGCAACATCCCGTTGCCGGTGGCCTGGCCACTGCGGGGCTGAACCTGGCGCCGCTGGCAGAACCGGTGCATGGTGCCTGAAGAGACACAACGGATGAAAACCATTGAATTGCTGGTGGTCGATGACCACAACCTGTTTCGCCGCGGGCTGATCGCGCTGCTCTCCCAGGACGAGCGTTTCCATGTCATGGGTGAGGCGGGAGACGTCGGCGAGGCGCTGCGCTGCGTGCAGCGCAGCCGCCCCGACCTGATTCTGCTGGACAACCATTTGCCAGGCGTGCGGGGGGTCGACGGTATCGCCGCCCTGAAAGACGCCGCGCCGGGAACCAGCGTGCTCATGCTGACCGTGAGCGAGAACGAGGACGATCTGGCGGCCGCCCTGCGGGCCGGCGCCGATGGGTACCTGCTGAAAACGGTGGAATCAGACCAGTTGTGCGACTCCATCGTCAAGGTGCTCGCCGGGGAGTCGGTGGTCAGCCCGGAAATGATGACCAAGCTGGTCACCGCTTTCCGCAGCAATGCCGCCGTACCCGCGGCCGTGGCATCCTCTGCCGCACCCTTGGTGGAACCGGGGGGGGCGGCCGCCGCGCCGACCGGGGCCGCGGTGCGCAGCCCGCGCGCCGTCTCGGGGCTGGACGCGCTGTCCTCCCGGGAGCGGGAAATTCTGGCCCTCATTGCGCGCGGGGACAGCAACAAGGTGATCGCACGGGCGCTGGACATTGCGGAAACCACGGTCAAGATCCATGTGCAGCACATCCTGCGCAAGCTGCAGTTGACGTCGCGGGTGCAGGCAGCCGTCTACGCAGCAGCGCACGATCTCACTTGATGCAAATCAAATGAAATCCATTTGGACTAGGGAGTAGTTCTTTGGAACTAGGGCGACGGGACGCGCCCTAGTTCTTTTTGGTGGATCGCCATGTTCCAAAGGTGGATATTCAGCACCCCCTGAATGCCCGACAGTTACGCCATATCTCTGGAGAAAGACATATGGCTTCTGAACTGAGTAACTCAAGAAAAGCGTGGTCGGTGCTGATTGTCAGTACCCTGGCCTTCACCGTCTGTTTCATGGTGTGGATGATGTTCGGCGTGATCGGTATCCCGATCAAGAAAATGCTGAACCTCAACTCCACGCAGTTTGGATTGCTCATGGCGACGCCGGTGCTTACCGGGTCCCTGATCCGTGTGCCCCTGGGCATCTGGACCGACCGGTTTGGTGGGCGTGTCGTGATGGCGGCCCTGATGGCCATCACCGTGCCGGCCATCTGGCTGATGAGCTACGCCACCGAGTTCTGGCACTTTCTCACCATCGGCCTGTTTGTCGGGCTGGCTGGCGGCTCCTTCTCGGTGGGAACCCCCTATGTCGCGCGCTGGTTCCCCAAGGCGCGCCAGGGTACTGCCATGGGCGTGTACGGCGCCGGCAATTCCGGCGCGGCAGTCAACAAGTTCGTGGCGCCCGTGATCCTGGTGGCCTTTGGCTGGACCATGGTGCCGCAGGTCTACGCCGCCATCATGCTGGGCGCGCTGATCCTGTTCTGGATGTTCAGCTACAGCGATCCGGCGCACCTGGTGCCCAGCACGGTCAGCTTCAAGGACCAGCTCAAGGCCCTGAAAGACCCCAAGGTCATCAAGTATTGCCAGTACTACAGCATCGTGTTCGGCGGCTATGTGGCGCTGGCCCTGTGGATGGTGCAGTACTACGTGGGCGAGTACGGCCTGGACATCCGCGTGGCGGCCCTGCTGGCGGCCTGCTTCTCCCTGCCGGGGGGTGTGCTGCGCGCCTTCGGTGGCGTGCTGTCGGACAAGTACGGTGCCCACAGCGTGACTTGGTGGGTGATGTGGGTGAGCTGGATCTGCCTGTTCCTGCTGTCCTATCCCCAGACCGACTTCACGATCATGACGGTCAACGGTTCCACGACCTTCCACCTGGGCCTCAATGTGTACGCCTTCACGGTGCTGATGGGCATCCTGGGCGTGGCCTTCGCCTTTGGCAAGGCCAGCGTGTTCAAGTACATCAGCGATGACTACTCCCACAACATTGGCGCCATCAGCGGCATGGTGGGTCTGGCCGGAGGACTGGGCGGCTTCGTGCTGCCGATCATGTTCGGTGCGCTGATGGACCTTACCGGCATTCGCTCCAGCGCCTTCATGCTCATGTACGGCGTGGTCTGGGTCTCCCTGATCTGGATGTACTGGACCGAAGTGCGTCGCTCACAAGTCATGGGCAAAACTGCCACCCCGTTTTCACTGCAAGACTAAATCGCTCTCTTACCTGGAGCCAACACTATGAATACAAAAACCAATACCGGTGCTGACATCTCCGACTGGCGTCCCGAGGACGAGCAGTTTTGGGAAAGCACAGGCAAGAAAGTTGCTTACCGCAACCTCTGGATCTCGATTCCGGCATTGCTGTGCGGCTTCGCCGTCTGGGGCATGTGGGGCATCATCACGGTGCAGATGCTCAACCTGGGCTTCCCGTTCACCCAGGCGGAACTGTTCACGCTGACTGCCATTTCGGGCATCTCCGGCGCCACCATGCGCATTCCGGCGTCTTTCCTGATCCGTCTGGCAGGCGGGCGCAACACCATTTTCCTGACCACCGCGATGCTGCTGGCTCCGGCCATTGGCACCGGTGTGGCGCTGCAGCACCCCGAGTGGCCATTGTGGGTATTCCAGCTGATGGCGCTATGGTCGGGCGTGGGTGGTGGTAACTTCGCCAGTTCCATGTCCAACATCAGCACGTTCTTCCCCAAGCGCCTGCAGGGCACGGCGCTGGGCCTGAACGCGGGTCTGGGCAATTTTGGCGTGACCACCATGCAGATCGTCATCCCGCTGGTCATGACCATCGGCCTGTTCGGCGCCTTCGGCGGTGAATCCCGCGCGCTGGTTAAGGACAGCGGCTGGATTTTCGGCAAGATCGTTGCCGGCACCCAGACCTGGATCCAGAACGCCGGGTTTGCTTGGGTCCTGTCGCTGGTTCCGCTGAGCATCCTGTGCTGGTTTGGCATGAGCAACCTCAAGACGGTGTCGCCGGACACGGGCAACCCCATTGCAGCGTTCATCAAGGTGACCTACCTGTACACGCTGGCGTTCGTGCCGTCCATTTTCATGCTGTACCTGTACCTGCCGGCGCCTACCGGCCTGGGTTTGCTCAACATGTGGGTGGCCATTCCCCTGGACATCATCGCGGCCGTGCTGATGATGCGCCTGGCCGCCTTCGGTTCCATGAAGGAAAACGTTGCCAAGCAGTTTGAAATCTTCAAGAACAAGCACACCTGGTCCATGACGGCTCTGTACGTGGTGACTTTCGGTTCCTTCATCGGTTTCTCGATGGCGCTGCCGCTGGCCATCACGGTCATTTTCGGCTTCCAGCACGTGCCGGACGCCGCCGGTGTGATGACCCACACGCTGAAAAACCCGAACGCCCCCTCGGCACTGACCTACGCCTGGATGGGCCCGTTCATCGGCGCCGCCGTGCGCCCCATTGGTGGCTGGATTTCCGACAAGCTGGGTGGCTCGATCGTGACCCAGTGGGTTTCGGTGGTGATGGTCGCGGCATCTGCTGCCGTGGGCTACGTGATGATGCTGGCCTACCAGTCGCCGGCACCCGAGCAGCATTTCTTCCTGTTCATGGTGCTGTTCATTGTCCTGTTTGCCGCCACCGGTGTGGGCAATGGCTCCACCTTCCGCAGCGTTGGCTTCATCTTTGACCGTCAGCAGGCCGGCCCCGTGCTCGGCTGGACATCGGCTGTTGCTGCCTACGGCGCGTTCATCGCTCCGGTGCTGATTGGTGCACAGATCAAGGCGGGAACCCCCCAGTTCGCCATGTACGGGTTTGCCGTGTTCTACGCGGTGTGCCTGGTCATCAATTGGTGGTTCTACCTGCGCGCAGACGCTGAAATCAAGAACCCCTGAAGCGACAGAGGCCTTGTGCCTCTGCCCTGTTAAAAGAAGTTGTTACCGGAGATCCACATGAGTCATTTTTTAGATCGACTAAGCCACTTTTCCAGCCCGAAGGAGACCTTTTCGGACGGCCATGGCGTTACCACGGGTGAAGATCGCACCTGGGAAGACGCATACCGCGACCGCTGGGCCCACGACAAGATCGTGCGTTCCACCCACGGCGTGAACTGCACAGGTTCCTGCTCCTGGAAAATCTATGTCAAGGGCGGCATCGTCACCTGGGAAACCCAGCAGACCGATTACCCCCGTACCCGCGACGACCTGCCCAACCACGAACCCCGTGGCTGCGCGCGCGGCGCTTCCTATTCCTGGTACCTGTACAGCGCCAACCGCGTGAAGTACCCCATGGTGCGTGGTCGCCTGCTGCAGCACTGGCGTGCCGCGCTGGCCGTTGCCAAGAGCCCGGTCGACGCCTGGGCTGCCGTGGTCGAGAACGATGCTGCCCGCAGCGAGTGGCAAAAGCAGCGCGGTCTGGGTGGATTTGTGCGCAGCACCTGGGAAGAAGTCAACCAGCTGATCGCCAGCGCCAACGTGTACACCGCCAAGAAATATGGCCCGGACCGCGTGATCGGCTTCTCGCCGATTCCCGCCATGTCCATGGTGTCCTACGCCGCCGGCAGCCGCTACCTGTCGCTCATCGGTGGCGTCTGCATGAGCTTCTACGACTGGTATTGCGACTTGCCACCCTCCAGCCCGCAGGTGTGGGGCGAGCAGACCGACGTGCCCGAGTCCGCCGACTGGTACAACTCCAACTACATCATCGCCTGGGGCTCCAACGTGCCCCAGACCCGTACGCCAGACGCCCACTTCTTCACCGAGGTGCGCTACAAGGGCGCCAAGACGGTCGCCATAACCCCTGACTATTCCGAAGTCGCCAAGCTGGCCGACCTGTGGATGCACCCCAAGCAGGGTACCGATGCTGCCGTCGCCATGGCCATGGGCCACGTGATCCTCAAAGAGTTCTACTTTGACAAGCGCAGCGCCTACTTCGACGACTATGTGCGCCGCTACACCGACATGCCCAATCTGGTGCAGCTGGAAGAGCGCACCCTGCCGGACGGCCGCAAGGTCATGGTGCCGGGGCAATACGTGCGCGCCAGCGACTTCAGCGACAAGCTGGGCCAAGACAACAACCCGGAGTGGAAGACGGTTGCCATCGACGAGAACGACAAGATCGTTCTGCCCAATGGCTCCATCGGTTTCCGTTGGGGCGCCGAGGGGCGCGCCGACATGGGCAAGTGGAACCTGGAGAGCAAGGAAGCGCGCGACAACGGTGACACCAAGCTCAAGTTGAGCCTGATGGAGGGCGCAACGCCGAACTACGAAGTCGGCGACGTCGGTTTCCCCTATTTCGGCGGTATCGACACCCCCAACTTCACGGCCAACAAGCAAGGTGCTGCAGTGGACGACGTGCTGGTGCGCAAGGTGCCGGTGCGCCGCGTCCAGCTGGGCGACCGCTCGGTGCTGGTCGCCACGGTTTTCGACCTGACGGTGGCCAACTACGGTGTGGCCCGCGGGCTGGCTGGCGACAATGGCGCCACCAGCTACGACCAGGACACCCCCTATACCCCCGCATGGCAGGAAAAGATCACTGGCGTCAAGCGCGACCAGGTGATTGCTGTGGCGCGCCAGTTCGCCGACAACGCCGACAAGACCCGTGGCAAGTCCATGGTCATCATCGGTGCGGCCATGAACCACTGGTACCACTCCGACATGAACTACCGCGGCATCATCAACATGCTGATGATGTGCGGCTGTATCGGCCAAAGCGGCGGCGGCTGGGCCCACTATGTGGGCCAGGAAAAGCTCCGTCCCCAGACCGGATGGACGGCGCTGGCCTTCGCGCTGGACTGGGTGCGCCCACCCCGCCAGATGAATTCCACCAGCTTCTTCTATGCGCACACCGACCAGTGGCGCTACGAAAAGCTGGGCGTGGACGAAATCCTGTCGCCTCTGGCCGACAAGACGAAGTTCGGCGGCAGCATGATCGACTACAACGTGCGTTCCGAGCGCATGGGCTGGCTGCCCAGCGCACCGCAACTGGAAACCAATTCGTTCCAGGTGGTCAAGGATGCGCAGGCCGCTGGCATGGACACCAAGGACTATGTCGTCAAGTCGCTCAAGGACGGTTCCTTGAAGATGAGCTGCGAAGACCCGGATAACCCCAAGAACTGGCCGCGCAACATGTTCGTGTGGCGTTCCAACATTCTGGGCTCTTCCGGCAAGGGCCACGAGTACTTCCTCAAGCACCTGCTGGGCACCACCAACGGCGTGCAGGGCAAGGACCTGGGCAAGGATGAAGCCAAACCCACCGAAGTGCAGTGGCATGACAAGGCGCCCGAAGGCAAGCTGGACCTGCTGGTCACGCTGGACTTCCGCATGAGCACCACTTGCCTGTACTCGGACATCGTGCTGCCCACGGCCACCTGGTATGAGAAGAACGACCTCAACACCAGCGACATGCACCCCTTCATCCACCCGCTGTCCACGGCAGTGGACCCCGCGTGGCAAGCGCGCTCGGACTGGGAAATCTACAAGGGTTTCGCCAAGGCCTACAGCGAAGTGTGCGTGGGTCACCTGGGCGTCGAGAAGGAAGTGGTGCTCACGCCGTTGATGCACGATACGGCCTCCGAGCTGGCACAGCCCTTCGACGTGAAGGACTGGAAGAAGGGCGAGTGCGAACTGATCCCCGGCAAGACTGCTCCGAGTGTGGCCGTCATCGAGCGCGACTACCCCAACACCTACGCCCGCTTCACGTCCCTCGGACCGTTGATGGAAAAAGCCGGCAACGGTGGCAAGGGCATCGGCTGGAATACAGACGTCGAGGTCAAGCAGCTGCAGAGCCTTAACGGCAAAGTGCTGACGGACGGCGTGTCCAAGGGCATGGCCAAGATCGAGACGGACATCGACGCAGCCGAAGTCATCCTGCAACTGGCTCCCGAGACCAATGGTCACGTGGCCGTCAAGGCCTGGGAGGCCCTGTCCAAGATCACCGGACGCGACCACACCCACCTGGCCATCCACCGCGAAGACGAGAAGATCCGCTTCCGTGACGTGCAGGCACAGCCGCGCAAGATCATTTCCAGCCCGACCTGGAGCGGCATCGAGTCCGAGACCGTGTCGTACAACGCCGGCTACACCAACGTGCATGAACTGATCCCATGGCGCACCCTGACCGGTCGCCAGCACTTCTACCTGGATCACCCCTGGATGGTGGCCTTTGGTGAGGGGCTGTCCACCTACCGTCCGCCTGTGGACCTGAAGGCCGTTGCCGGCATCAAGGACCGCAAGCCCAATGGCAACAAGGAAATTTCCTTGAACTTCATCACGCCGCACCAGAAGTGGGGTATCCACTCCACCTACACGGACAACCTGCTGATGCTGACCCTGAGCCGTGGCGGTCCTTGTGTATGGATGAGCGAAGACGATGCCAAGGAAGCGGGTATTGAGGACAACGACTGGATCGAGCTGTTCAACACCAACGGCGCCATCGCGGCCCGCGCGGTGGTGAGCCAGCGCGTGAACCCCGGCATGGTCCTGATGTACCACGCGCAGGAAAAGATCGTGAACACGCCCGGAGCGGAAATCACCAACACCCGTGGTGGCATTCACAACTCCGTGACCCGCGTGGTGCTCAAGCCCACGCACATGATCGGTGGCTACGCGCAGTTCAGCTACGGCTTCAACTACTACGGAACCATTGGTACCAATCGCGACGAGTTTGTGGTGGTGCGCAAGATGCGCAAGATTGACTGGCTCGATGACGAAGCCGCAGCAACCATCCAGGCTTAAGAAGGAGCACACAACATGAAAGTACGCGCGCAAATCGCCATGGTGCTGAACCTGGACAAGTGCATCGGATGCCACACCTGTTCAGTCACCTGCAAAAACGTCTGGACCAGCCGTCCGGGCATGGAATACGCCTGGTTCAACAACGTGGAAACCAAGCCCGGCATTGGCTATCCCAAGGAGTGGGAAAACCAGGACAAGTGGAATGGCGGCTGGGTTCGCAAGGCCGACGGTTCCATCGAGCCGCGTCAGGGTGGCAAGTGGAAGTTGCTGATGCGCATCTTCTCCAACCCCAACCTGCCGCAGATCGACGACTACTACGAGCCCTTCACCTTCGACTACGACCATCTGCAGTCGGCGCCTGAAGTCAAGGCGCCCCCGACCGCACGTCCGCGCAGCCTGATCACCGGCAAGCGCATGGAGAAGATCGAGTGGGGCCCGAACTGGGAAGAAATCCTGGGCGGCGAGTTCTCCAAGCGCAGCAAGGACGCCAACCTGGCCAACTTCGACCAGGTCCAGAAGGACATGGTCGGCCAGTTCGAAAACACCTTCATGATGTACCTGCCACGCCTGTGCGAGCACTGCCTGAATCCGGCGTGTGTGGCATCGTGCCCCTCGGGCTCGATCTACAAGCGCGAAGATGACGGCATTGTGCTGATCGACCAGGACAAGTGCCGCGGCTGGCGCATGTGCGTGTCCGGCTGCCCCTACAAGAAGATCTACTACAACTGGAAGTCCGGCAAGGCCGAGAAGTGCATCTTCTGCTACCCCCGTATCGAAGCCGGCCAGCCAACCGTGTGCTCGGAAACCTGTGTGGGCCGCATCCGTTACCTGGGTGTGGTGCTGTACGACGCCGACCGCATCCAGGAAGCGGCCAGCGTGGAAAACGAGAAGGACCTGTACCAGGCCCAGCTCGATATCTTCCTGAACCCCAGCGATCCTGCCGTGATCGAACAGGCGCGCAAGGACGGTGTCCCGGAAGCCTGGCTGGCCGGCGCGCGCAACAGCCCGGTGTACAAGATGGCCGTGGACTGGAAGGTCGCACTGCCCCTGCACCCCGAGTACCGCACCCTGCCCATGGTCTGGTATGTGCCGCCCCTGTCGCCCATCAACTCGGCGGCCAATGCCGGTCACATCGGCGCCAACGGCGAGATTCCGGACATTGCCCAGATGCGCATCCCCGTGCAGTACCTGGCCAATCTGCTGACTGGCGGCGACACCGGACCCGTGGTCCGCGCCCTGGAGCGCATGCTGGCCATGCGCGCCTACCAGCGCAGCAAGCACGTGGACCAGGTGCAGAACCTGGCCGTGCTGGAGCAGACCGGACTGACGGTAGCCGAGGTGGAGGACATGTACAAGATCATGGCCATCGCCAATTACGAAGACCGTTTCGTCATCCCCACCACGCACCGTGAGTACGCCGAGAACGCGTTCGACCTGCGCGGCGGCTGCGGTTTCTCGTTTGGCAACGGGTGCTCGGATGGTGCTTCCGAAACCAGTTTGTTTGGTGGCACCAAGGCGCGCACCATTCCCATCAAGTCGATGGTCTGACCATCAGGAGAACATTGTGAAAGACAACCGTTACTCCCTGCGCGCGCTGGCGATGTTGCTGGGGTACCCCAGCGCAGAGTTGCGCGCCAACTTGCCCAAACTGATCGAGGCCATTGAGGCCGAAGCAGTGGTGCCCGCAGAACGGCGTCAGGAGCTCAAGGCCCTGGCCGCCGAACTGACCCGCCTGGACCCCATGGAAGTGGAATCCCGTTACGTGGAAACCTTTGACCGGGGTCGCGCAACCTCCCTGCACCTGTTCGAGCATGTGCACGGAGACTCGCGCGACCGTGGGCCTGCCATGGTGGACCTGGCGCAGACTTACGAGAAGGCCGGCCTGTTGCTGGGACCTGATGAGTTGCCCGACCACCTGTGCGTCGTGCTGGAGTTCGCCTCTACCCAGCCGCCCAAGCTGGCGGCCGATTTCCTGGGCGAGATGGAGCACATCCTCACGGCCATTTTCAGCGCGCTGCTCAAGCGCGGCAGCCCCTACGCTGCCGTGCTGGCGGCTGTGCTGGAACTCGCGGGCCAGAAGGTGCAGGCCGTACCTATCGAGGCCGATGAGCCCATGGACGAGAGCTGGGTTGAACCCATGGCTTTTGACGGCTGCAGCACCAAAGGTCAGGCCAAGCCCGGCGACCCCCAACCCATCCACTTTGTACGTAAACCAAGCACTTCCCAAGGAGTGAACGCATGAACTACCTTGACAACTTTCTATTCGGTATCTATCCGTACATCTGCCTGAGCATCTTCCTGCTGGGCAGTCTCATCCGTTTTGACCGTGACCAGTACACGTGGAAGAGCGACTCCTCGCAAATGCTGCGTGCTGGGCAGTTGCGCTGGGGCAGCAACCTGTTCCACGTGGGCGTGCTGTTCCTGTTCTTCGGTCACAGCTTCGGCATGCTGACACCGCACTTCTTGTACGAGTCGTTCATCAGTGCCGGCAACAAGCAGCTGATGGCCATGATTTCCGGCGGCCTGTTCGGATTTTTCGGATTCGTCGGCGTCACGCTGCTGCTGCACCGCCGCTTGAGCGATGAACGCATCCGCATCAACTCCAAGACCAGCGACATCGTGTTGCTGCTGCTGCTGTGGCTGCAACTGGCGCTGGGCCTGGGCACCATTCCCCTGTCGGCGCAGCACTTGGACGGCAGCATGATGATGGTTCTCGCCGGCTGGGCGCAGCACATCATGACCTTCCAGGGCGGCGCGGCAGAGATGCTGGCGGGCGTGGGTTGGGTCTTCAAGGTGCACATGTTCCTGGGCATGTCCATTTTCTTGATCTTCCCCTTCACCCGTCTGGTGCATGTGTGGAGCGGGTTCGGTGCCGCGGCCTATCTGGTACGCCCGTACCAGGTGGTGCGCAGCCGCCGTTTGGGCATGACGCCCACCACGCCGCTGAGCCAGCAACGTAACAACTGAACCGGCATAGCCAGGAGCTCCCATGAATGCAACCATGACCCCCTCTACCGGCTGCGGCGGTGGTGCCTGCCAGTGCTCTGGCGGTGCTGAGGCAACGCCCGCCGCCAGCATCAACGGCATTGCCTTGCATGCCCCTGGGGCCAATCCGGACGGCCTGACACTCAAGGAAATTGCCTACGGCGAGTTGCTGCGTCAGCACGCCGTCCAGGCCAATCTGCTGCCGCGGCACACGGGACTGGTTGCCCCGGAGCTAACGGACGCTGAGCGCCAGGTCATAGAAACCATGGTGGAGCAAGCGGTGGTCACGCCACAGCCCACCGAGGAAGAGTGCCGGCGCTATTACGACGCCAACCTGGCAAAGTTTGTCGTGGGGCAGGCGCTGCATGTACGCCACATCTTGTTTGCGGTGACGCCGGGTGTGAACGTGCAGGCACTGGCGACCCACGCAGAAAAAGCGTTGCTGGAGTTGTTGCACAAGGACGCTCCCGCCGGTCTCTTCGAGAAGCGTGCGGCAGAGCTGTCCAACTGCCCTACCAGCACCCAGGGTGGCGACCTGGGCTGGATCGGGCCGGATGAATGCGCCCCCGAGCTGGCCAATGAGCTGTTTCACCAGAAGCAGACTCCGTGGGCCCTGGGCGTGCATACCAAACTGGTGCATACCCGGTTTGGCTTTCACATCATTGAGGTGCTGGAGCGCCGTGCCGGCAAGCAGTTGTCCTATGACGATGTGCGCCAGCGTGTGGCAGCCCAGCTGGCCATGCAGTCGCGTGCCAAGGCGCTGCACCAGTACATGAGTCTCCTGGTGGGAGAGGCCACGGTCGAGGGCATCGATCTGGAGTGGAGCGATTCGCCTCTGGTGCAGTGAGCATGGCCGCCGCACCGCCTGACGACCTGCTGCTGCGTTTGCGGCGATTCCGCTCGGACTACTTTCCGCTGCACCAGCAGCGGTTTCAGGATCTGGTCACCGACGGGCAACACCCCAAGACACTGTTCATTGGTTGCTCGGACTCGCGGCTGGTTCCGTATCTGCTGACGGGCGCGGGGCCGGGTGAATTGTTCATCGTACGCAACGTAGGGGCATTTGTACCGCCCTATGATGGTTCGCATGGCTTGCATGGGACCATGGCGGCCATCGAGTTTGCCGTGTTGAGTCTGCACGTTGAACGCATCATCGTGTGCGGGCATAGCCATTGTGGAGCCATCCGCACGGCGTATGAAGGTGCACCGGAAGAGGCCGTGGCGCTCAAGCAGTGGCTCAAGCTGGCCAGCGAAGCGCTGCTGCCTGTGCAACCCAGCCCGGAGGCGTTGTGTCGCACCGAGCAGCGGGCGGTGGTGTTGCAGTTGGAGCGTCTGATGGATTACCCCATGGTTCGACGGGAAGTCGAAGCCGGAGCGCTGACCCTGCACGGTTGGCATTACGTGATTGAAGAAGGGGAGATCCATGTTTTTGACGCGCTCCATGGGGGATTCGTTCCGGCGTCCATTGCCTCCACAAGCGGCACCGGCCCGTACCAGCCCTATGTGGAACACGATGGACAGATCCTGGTCGACTGACCGCCCCTGACCGGGGCTTTCCGTGACTCTTTGCACTCCCCCCCGTAACCGCGAAAACACCCCATGCAGTCGTTTATCCAAAACCTGAAATTCGCCCATAAGTTTTCGCTCATCACCGTATTGGCGGCGTTGATGCTGGCAGTGCCAACCGTCATGTTCATCAAGGGGCAACTGGCGAACATTGGCGATGCCCGGCGGGAGGTCAGCGGGTTGGCACCTGCGGGCGACGCGATGAAGCTGGCCCAGTTGACGCAGCAGCACCGCGGTCTGTCTGCCGTGGTGTTGAGCGGCGGCGATGGCCAGGCCGCAGCCCGCCAGACCAAATCGGCAGAGGTGGAGCGCGCTCTGGCGCGCGCCGAGGGCTCCGTCGCTGCGTTGGACGACGCCAAGCTGAAGGCACTGGCGGCCAAGATCAGCAATGACTGGAAAGCGCTGGCCGCCGCCGTGGGCAGCAAGTCCATTGCCGGGCCGGAGAGCTTTGCCCGCCATACGGCCCTGATTGCCGATGAATTGACGCTGGTGGAAGACATTGCCATTGCGTCGGGCATCAACCAGGACGCCAACCCCGGCGGCTACCACCTGCAGGCCGCCGTGTTGCAGCATCTTCCCCGCCTGACGGAAGGCCTGGGCCAGATGCGCGCCCGTGGCGCCACCCTGCTGGCACGCGGAAACGCCTTGCCGGAAGACAAGGTACGCATTGAAGGACTGTCCGAGCCGATTCGTGTCAGTCTGCGCAGCGCCCGCAAGTCGCTTGACTTGGCCGTCGCGGCCAACCCCTCGCTCAAGTTGACGCTCGCGGCTACGCTGGACAAGGCGTTCGGGGCCGCCGAAGGCAGCCTGCAGCTGGTGGACGAGAAGATTCTGCGTGCCGAAACCCTGAACTTCCCGTCGGCAGAGTATTTCTCCGCCATGACGGCGATCATCGATGCCCAGTTCGAACTGATCAATGCCGCGTTTGGCGCCCTGCGCGGGCAGTTGGACCAGACCGTTGAGGCGACGCAGTGGACGCTGGCGATGGGCTGTGTGGCCATTGCCGCCCTGGCGGCGTTCGGACTCTGGATCATGGTCGCCATCACGCGTACCACGACCGCCTCGGTGGCGCGTGCGCTCCGTTTGACCCAGGCCGTGACGGCCGGCGACCTCAGCCTGCATATTGCGGTGACGGGCCATGATGAAATGGGGCAGTTGCTGCAGGCGCTGACGGTCATGCAGGACAGCCTGGTCAAGGTCGTTTCTAGTGTGCATGAGGGATCCGAAAGCGTGGCCACCGCCAGTGCCCAGATTGCCTCCGGCAACAACGACCTGGCCGCCCGCACCGAGCAGCAGGCCAGCGCGCTGGAGCAGACTGCCGCCTCCATGGAGGAGCTGGGCTCCACCGTCAAGCAAAACGCCGACAGCGCCCGCCAGGCCAACCAGCTGGCCATGAACGCCTCCACCGTCGCCGTCAAAGGCGGCGAGGTCGTCGGCCAGGTGGTCGACACCATGAAGGGCATCAACGAGTCCAGCCGCAAGATCTCCGACATCATCAGCGTGATCGACGGCATTGCCTTTCAGACCAACATCCTGGCCCTGAACGCGGCCGTGGAAGCGGCCCGCGCCGGCGAGCAGGGCCGCGGCTTTGCCGTGGTGGCATCGGAAGTGCGCAGCCTGGCCGGACGCAGCGCCGAGGCCGCCAAGGAGATCAAGAACCTCATTGGCGCCAGCGTGGAGCGGGTGGAGCACGGCACGGCGTTGGTCGACCAGGCCGGCATCACCATGACCGAGGTGGTCAGCAGCATCAAGCGGGTCACCGACATCATGGGCGAGATCAGCGCGGCCAGCAACGAGCAGGCCCTGGGTGTGACGCAGGTGGGCGAGGCGGTGACGCAGATGGACCAGGCCACGCAGCAGAATGCGGCGCTGGTGGAGGAGATGGCGGCAGCGGCTTCCAGCCTCAAGAGCCAGGCCCAGGAACTGGTGCAGACGGTGGCAGTGTTCAAGCTCGGCGGCAACGACGCCGCCCCGCGCATCACCGATGCAGCCTACCGGACGCAACCCGCGCTGCGCCTGGGCACGCCCTGAGACGAGGGTACACCGCCACTAGGGTGCGGCTTCTTTAGAGAGCGGCCCGCGCAGCCGCCCCGAGGGCGAGCAGGCGCCTGGCCATGCACAGAACCGCGTGGTCCTTGCTCAGGACCAGCGCCTGGTGGGCCACCGCCAGATCGATGAATTTCTGGTCATCCGGGTCCTTGCAGGTAACGCCGGCCTTGGGCGCCACCGCCACCCAGTGGGCCAACGCATCCATGCGTTCCAGCACCTGGGCCGGGGGCAACCGGTGGTAGTCCAGGCGTTTGGCAATTTGCGGATAGGCCAGCACGCGCGCCAGCTCGTCACGCATGGGCGCGGTGGCCAGCCAGCGCAGGTGGCCCTGCTGCAGGCCCTGCAACAGGGGCTGCGCGGCGGGGTCCTGAAAGACGAAGACATCCAGGACGATATTGGTGTCCAACACCACCTGGCGGGCTTCTGCCGGCACAGGCATCACGTTCCTGCGGAGCCAGCGCCCCCTGGTTTGCGCTCGCGCGCCGCACCCTTGACCATGTCGAAACGGAACAGCCGGCACTCAATGGGCCCGTTCCACATGGGCACGCGGCGCGACTCCTTGAGGCGCATTTTTCCGGGCAGTTTCAGGTCCGGCGTGAGAATCCAGCCCGTCCAGCCGGAAAAGTTCTTTTTCCAGTGCGTCGCCAGCTGGCTGAAAAACTCGCCCCCGTCTTCGGTCACCGCCTGCTCGCGGGCGCCAAACTGGGCCTCGAAATCCGGCGGCGCGTCACTACCCTGTGGGCTGCGCCGCGCCGCGCCGGAGCGTGTCGCTGCGGCACCGCTGATGCCGCCCACGGCAATGCGCTCGCCATAGGGCGGGTTGAGCAGCAGCACGCCGGGCACATCCGTGGGCGGCATGCGCTGCAGGGCGTCGCCGCCGCGGAACTCCACCACGTCGGCCACGCCGGCGCGCTCGGCGTTGCGCTGGGCGAAGTCCACCATGCGGTGCGACACGTCACTGCCGTAAATCAGGGCTTTTTGGCCTGCTGCCGGCTTCACCACTGCGTCAGCAGCTTCTTTTTTGATAGCAGACCAGACATGTGCCTGGAACGGCAGATACTTCTCGAAGGCAAAGTGGCGCAGGCTGCCGGGCGCGATGTTGCAGGCCACCTGCGCGGCCTCGATGGCAATGGTGCCGCTGCCGCAGCAGGGGTCGTACAGGGGCAACAGGTCGTCGTCGCCATCGGCCCAGCCGCTGGCGGCGATCATGGCGGCAGCCAGGGTTTCCTTCAGCGGGGCGTCGCCCTTGTCCTCGCGCCAGCCACGCTTGAACAGCGGCTCGCCCGAGGTGTCGATGTACAGCGAGCAGGTGTCGGTGGTCAGGTGGGCGTAGATGCGCACGTCGGGCCACTGGGTGTTCACATCGGGGCGCACACCGTGGGCCTTGTCGCGGAAACGGTCACACACCGCGTCCTTGATCTTGAGCGCGGCAAAGTTCAGGCTGGTCAGCGGACTGTGCTGGGCGGTGACTTCTACCTTGATGCTCTGCTTGGGCGTGAACCAGATCTCCCACGCCACGTCGGCGGCGGCGCGGTACAGGTCCTGCTCGTTGCGGTACTCGGTGTAGCTCAGCTGCACCAGCACGCGCTGCGCCAGGCGGCTGTGCAGGTTCAGGCGCATGGCGTCGCGCCACGAGGCCCGCGCCATGACGCCGCCGCGGCGGGTCAGCAGGTCCTGGCCCATCAGGCCGGTGAGGTGGTGCACCTCGTGGGCCAGCAGGTCTTCCACGCCGGCGGCGCAGGGGAGAAAAATCTGGAGTTGGTTCATTGAAGAGCCTTTCTGAGCGATGCGGGCGCGATCTTGAGCCCCTCGCGGTATTTGGCCACCGTGCGCCGGGCGCATTCAATGCCCTGCTCCTTGAGCATGTCGGAGATCTGGTTGTCCGACAGCGGTTTCTTGGGGCTCTCGGCGCTGATGAACTGCTTGATGAGGGCGCGCACCGCCGTGCTGGAGGCGTTGCCGCCGGATTCGGTGCCCAGCCCGGAGCCGAAGAAGTACTTGAGCTCGAAGGTGCCAAACGGCGTGGCCATGTACTTGGCCGTGGTGACGCGGCTGATGGTGGACTCGTGCAGGCCCAGCTCATCGGCAATCTCGCGCAACACCAGCGGGCGCATGGCCAGCTCGCCGTGGGTGAAGAAGCTCTTCTGCCGTTCGACGATGGCGGTGCTCACGCGCAGGATGGTGTCAAAGCGCTGCTGGATGTTCTTGATGAACCAGCGGGCCTCCTGCAGGCGTTGCTGCAGGCCGGCATAACTGGCCGCGTCGCTGCCGCCACGGTGGTTGCGCAGCACGCTGGCATAGATGTCGTGCACCCGCAGCTTGGGCATGACGTCGGGGTTGAGCAGGACGCGGAATTGGGGCGTCAGGCCCGCGCCGGTCTTGCCAACCGGCACCACCAGCACGTCGGGCACCACGATGTTGCGTTCCACGTCCACAAAGCGCCGCCCCGGCTTGGGTTCCAGCCGGGCAATCAGGGCAATGGCCTCACGCGTCTGGGCGTCGGTGCCGCCGCAGCGTTGCACCAGGGTCTTGACGTCGCGCCGGGCCAGCAGTTCCATGGGCTGGGCGCAGATGCGCAGGGCCAGGGCCAGCACCGCCTGGCGCTCCTGCGGCTGCCCACTGGCTTGCGTCGCATCCAGCCGGGCGCGCAGCTGCAGGCGCAGGCACTCGCCCAGGTCCCGGGCGCCCACGCCGGCCGGCTCCAGGCTGTGCAGCAGACCCAGCGCCACGGTGAAGTGGTGCACCAGGTCGTCGGCCTGCTCGACGTCGTCGCCGGCCAGGCCGTGCGCCAGATCCTGCAGCGACTCCTCCAGGTAGCCGTCGTCGTTCAGGGACTCGATCAGGAAACGCAGGGCGCCCGCGTCGGCCTCGCTCAGGCGCAGGCTCAGCGCCTGGCGGTGCAGGTGGGATTGCAGCGACTCGCGCGAACGCGCCAGCTCGGTGGCGTCCGCCTCGTCGCCATCGCCCAGGTTGTTGGCGCGCGCCTTGGCGTCGGTGCCCCATTCGCCGTCATCGGGCTGCATCTCGGTAGTGCCGTCACCGTCCCAGCTCGGCCCCTCATCGGCCGATAGGGGCGTGGTTTCGTCATTATTCTGGCTGACAGCGACCGTGGAATCTGCGTAGTTTGCTACAAAATCAGGAGCAGACTCCGACTCGCGGTCGCCCGCACTGACCGGCGTATCGGCCTGCTCCAGGCCGAAGTCCTCGCGCTCGGCGCTCTCCTGCGCACGCTCCAGGAAGGGGTTTTCGTCCAGCATCTGCTCCACCTCCTGGCTCAACTCCAGGGTGGAGAGCTGCAGCAGGCGGATGGACTGCTGCAGCTGCGGCGTGAGCGCCAGGTGTTGGGAGACGCGAAGGGACAGCCCCTGTTTCATGGCCAGGGCACGGCAAGTCCGCGCCGGGCCGCCCCAAGCGGACTTGGCCCCCGCGGGGGGCAGCGCAGTACACGAAGTAACAAGCGTGGGGGCACCATGGCTACATCCGGAAATGTTCACCGAGGTACACGCGGCGTACATCGGCGTTGTCCACGATCTCGGACGGAGTCCCCTGCGCCAGCACGGTGCCGTCACTGATGATGTAGGCGTGGTCGCAGATGCCCAGCGTTTCGCGCACGTTGTGGTCGGTGATGAGCACGCCAATGCCGCGGCTCTTGAGGAAGTTGATGATGCGCTGGATCTCGATCACGGCAATCGGGTCGATGCCGGCAAACGGCTCGTCGAGCAGGATGAACCGCGGACGGGTCGCCAGGGCACGGGCAATCTCCACGCGGCGGCGCTCGCCACCGGAGAGCGCCAACGAGGGCGACTCGCGCAGGTGTTCCACGCGCAGGTCCTGCAGCAGCGCCGTCAGGCGCAGCTCGATCTCCGCGCTCTGCAGCGGCTGGCCGGCCTCGTCGTGCTGCAGCTCCAGCACGGCGCGCACGTTGTCTTCCACGTTGAGCTTGCGGAAAATGGACGCCTCCTGCGGCAGGTAACCCAGCCCCAGGCGCGCGCGGCGGTGGATGGGCATGTGCTCGATGCTCTGGCCGTCGATCGTAATGTCGCCCGCGCTGGCGCGCAGCAGGCCCACGATCATGTAGAACGAGGTGGTCTTGCCCGCCCCGTTGGGCCCCAGCAGCCCCACCACCTCGCCGGTGCGCACGGTCAGGGACACGTCCTTGACCACCTGGCGCTTGCCGTAGGATTTCTGCAGGTGGCGGGCTTCCAGCCGGCCGACCGATGTGTCGGGGCCGTGGTCCACAGCGTCGCTCACTTCGGCGGCCCTCCCAGCGTGGTGGTCGCGCGCAGGGCGGGCACCACCGGGGCTGGCGCGGGCGCCGTTGCCGCCCCTTCGGGCTTGGGCATCAGCATGGCCCGCACACGCCCGCCGGGCGCGACGCCCAGGCCCTTGCCGGCGTTGCCGTCCACACTGAACATGTCGGTCAGGTTCTCGTACACGATGAGGCCCCCGCTGACCTCATCGGCCAGGGTGGCTCCGCGGTAGCGGCGCAACTGGGCCTTCTTGATGAATTTCACGGTGTCGGCATGGCCGTCGTACTCGATGGAGTCCCCTTCGCCCTCGATGAACTCGTCCAGCGCCTCGCGCTTCTGGCGGAAAAAGGCCTGCTTGCCCGGCGTCCCGGTCACCAGACCGAACTGGTAGCCGTCCGGGTCCTGGCGCACTTCAACCTGGGCGCCACGGATCACGATGGTGCCCTTGGTCATGACCACGTTGCCCGTGAAAATGCTGACCTGCCTGACATCGTCGTAGCGCAGGGCATCGGCCTCGATGTTCATGGGCTTGTTGCGGTCGGCCTTTTCGGCATGGGCCGCCCCCAGGAACCCGGCGCAGGCCAGCAGCAGAAGCAGAGGGAAGAGTGGTTTTTTCATAAAGGCACGAAACTTGCTCAAATAGAGCGTTGCCCATTGTACTGAGCGCGAAGGGCACTACACTGGTGCTTTCCATTTTTCAGGCAATCCTGCACCCCGCCCGGAACCAGCCCCCGCGCTGGCGCCGGGGTCCGCCCTCTGCGCCATGCCCCTGCATCCACAGCCCCTACCCCTCCTCCGGCTGATCGGCGGCGTGCTGCTGGGCTGCCTGCTGCACGGCGCCATGGCACAGGCCCGCGAAGTGCGGGTGGGCGTGTACGCCAACGAACCGAAGATTTCCCTTGGAGCCGACGGCCGGCCCACCGGCATCCTGGGCGACCTGCTGCAGGAAATTGCCCAGCGCGAAGACTGGACGCTGGTGCCGGTGGCATGCGAATGGCAGGATTGCCTGGAAGCCACCCGGCTGGGCCAGATCGACCTGATGCCCGACGTGGCGTTCAGCGAGCAGCGCGCCCAGATCTTTGACTTCCACCAGGTGCCGGCACTGCACAGCTGGTCCCAACTGTACCGGCGTGACGGATCGGCCATCCAGTCGGTGCTGGACCTGCAGAACCGGCGGGTAGCCATCCTGCAGGGCTCTGTCCAGCAGGAGTACTTCAGCACCCTGCTCGCCAGCTTTGGCATCGAGGCCCAATGGGTGCCGGTGTCCAACCTGACCGAGGGATTTGCCAAGGTCGCCGCGCGGGAGGCCGACGCCGTGGTGGCCAACCACCAGTTCGGTGAGCTGCAGGCTGCGCACTACAAGCTGGTGGAAACCAGCATCATGTTCCAGCCCAGCCGCCTGTTCTACGCCACGGGCAAGGGACGCAACGCCGATTTGCTGGCCGCGGTGGACCGCCATCTGCTGGACTGGAAGGAGAAGCCGGACTCGGTGTACTTCAATATCCTGGGCCGCTGGGGGAGCGAGCCGCCCCGCACACTGGTGCCGCGCACGTTCTGGTGGGGCGCGGCCGTCGCCGGGGCCCTGCTGTTGCTGGTGGTGGGTTTTGCCGCGCTGCTGCGTCGCCAGGTCAACGAGAAGACCCGCAGTCTGCGCGAAAACGAGGACAAGCTCAACACCATTCTCAACAGCGTCGAGTCCCACATCTACATCAAGGACCTGCAGCTGCGCTACCGCTACGCCAACAGCACGATGTGCACGGTCATCGGCCTGCCGCTGACCGACGTGCTGGGCCAGGGTGACGCCAATCTCTTTGACGTGGCCACCGCCGAACGCCTGCGCCGCAACGACCTGCACGTGCTGGAGCGGGGCGAGCGGGTGGCCGAGGAGGAGGTCGTCACCAGCGCGGACGGCCAGAACACCCGCACCTACTTCTCGGTCAAACTGCCACTGCGCCGCTCCACAGGCGAGATCTACGCACTGTGCGGCGTCTCCACCGACATCACCGAACTCAAGCGCAACCGCGAAGCCATCCACCAGCTGGCCTTCTACGATCCGCTCACCCACCTGCCCAACCGCCGCCTGCTGCTGGACCGCATGCGCCACACCCTGGCCACGCGGGACCGCACGGCGCACGACGGCGCGCTGCTGTTCATCGACCTGGACAACTTCAAGACCCTCAACGACACGCTGGGCCACGACATGGGCGATCTGCTGCTGCAGCAGGTGGCCCGCCGCCTGCACGACTGCACCCGCGACCAGGACACCCTGGCGCGCCTGGGCGGGGATGAGTTTGTGGTGATGCTGCAGGACCTGAGCGTCAACGTGGACGAAGCTGCCCGCCAGGCTGAAACGGTGGCGCAGAAAATCCTCACCACACTGGCCGAGCCCTACCCGCTGGGCACGCAGCGCTACCAGAACACGGTGAGTGTGGGCATTGCCATGTTCTCAGACCCCCACAGCACGCAGGAAGAGCTGCTCAAGCGGGCCGATCTGGCCATGTTCCAGGCCAAGACCGACGGGCGCAACGTGCTGCGCTTCTTCAACCCCGACATGCAGGCCCAGATGTCCGCCCGGGTGGCGCTGGAAACCGAACTGCGCGAGGGGCTGGAGCAAGGGCAGTTTCTGCTGCACTACCAACCGCAAGTCGACAGCCAGGGGCAGCTGCTGGGCGCCGAAACCCTGGTGCGCTGGCAACACCCGCGCCGCGGCCTGGTCGCGCCGGGCCACTTCATTGCCGCAGCGGAGGCCAGCGGCCTGATCCTGCCGCTGGGCCGCTGGATCCTGCACACCGCCTGCATCCAGCTGAAGGCATGGGCCGGCCAGCCCGCCATGGCGCATCTGGACCTGGCGGTCAACGTCAGCGCACGACAGTTCCGCCACCCCAACTTCGTGCACGACGTGCTGGCCGTGCTCGACGAAACCGGCGCCCCGGCCGAACGGCTGGAACTGGAACTCACCGAGAGCCAGCTGGTGGACGATGTAGAAGGCGTGATCGCCAAGATGCGCACCCTGCGCGCGCGCGGCGTGCGCTTTGCGCTGGACGACTTCGGCACCGGCTACTCCAGCCTGAGTTACCTCAAGCGCCTGCCACTGGACAAGCTCAAGATTGATCAGTCGTTCGTGCGGGACCTGCAGAGCGATCCGGGCGATGCCGCCATCGTCAAGACCATCGTCGCCCTGGGCCAGGCCCTGGAACTCAACGTCATTGCCGAGGGTGTGGAGACCCGCGCGCAGCGCGACACGCTGGAACACCTGGGCTGCCTGCAGTACCAGGGCTACCTGCTGGCGCGCCCCGGGCCGGCCGCGGCGCTGGCACACTGGCACATGCCCGAGACCAACCCCTGAGACGGCGCGGTGGCCGGGTTACGCGGCCGACAGGTACAGCTGCGCCAACCGGGTCTGCTCCCGCGGCCCCACCGCCAGCGCATCCTGCAGGTAACGCGACACGCCGCCAAAGTCGGCATCCACCGCCTGCAGGGCCGCCTCCAGGAACGCCTCGCGTACGCTCCAGACCACGTTCAGCACGTCCTGCGGCGCCTGGTGGGCCGAAGTCCTCGGGGTGGGGTACAGGGTGTTGCTCAGCAGATAATCCTGCATCACCACCGGTCGGGGCACCCCCAGCGCCAGCAGGATCAGCGCCGCGGCAAAGCCGGTGCGGTCCTTGCCCGCCGTGCAGTGAAACACCAGCGGGGCGTCGTTGTCCAGCAGCTGCGCAAACAGGGCAGCAAAGCGGGCTGCGTTGTGGTGCACAAAGGCGCGGTAGGTCTGCTGCATGAGGCCCACGGTGTCGTGGGCGGTGAGGGCCTGGCCCGACGCGACCCAGTCCTGCATGCGCTGCACCACCGTCGGTTCAATGGGCAGGGAATGGACCGCCACGCCCGGCACCGTGCAGGCCAGCGGCGCGCGCTCGGCCACGCCCCGGAAATCGCACACCCGCACCAGCCCCAAGGCCTGCACCGCGGCCACGTCCTGCGGAGTGAGCGCCGCCAGGTGGTCGGAGCGGAACAAGCGCCGCCAGCGCACCGCGCGCCCGCCGTGACCCACATAGCCCCCCAGGTCGCGGAAATTGGTGGCACCGGTGAGGTGCAGGCAGCGGTCGGGGAGCGTCGTGGTCATACGGTTTCCATTATGGCCGCCGTCCGCCGCGTACACCCGGCCGGCCGGGGACGTTCTCACCTATGGCTTAATAACGGTTTTCAACTCTAAAGCCGAGAAATCTCATGGGCAACAAAATCGTCACCGAAGCAGACCGCAAAGCCACCCCCGCACCCAAGCCGCTGCCCGGCATGACCCTGGCAACCGGTGGCCGCGGCCAGAAGATCAGTCTTGAGCGTGGCACTGCCACCCGCAGCAAGAAGAACCCCGGCAAGCGTTCCAAGAAGGGCGGTTAATCCGCCTCCTCCCTGAATTCCGGTTGCCCGGAATTCAGTGCAAAAGATAGCTGCAGCCCGCATTCCACATGCGTCTGCAGCTATTTTTTTGGTAGCACCAGTTGTGCCAGCGCGGGCACCCCCACCGGGGGTTGCGCCAGCCATGGCAGGACAAAGGTCCGCTGGGCCAGCCCGCTGGCAATGCGCGCCGCCTGGCGGTACTCGCCGCCCAGGCGCGCCTGCAGCAACGGGTCCGTGGTACCGGTTGCCGCCACACTTTTGTTGATGATCCAGGCCCACGGCTCGATCCGCGCGCGGCGCAAGTCATCCTGCAGGGCGGCCGCCTGGCTCACCGGAGTCACTTCAGGCAGGGTGACGATGAGCACGTGCGTCATGCTGGCGTCCTGCAGGCGCATGAGCGGGGTGACGATGTGCCGGGTGTTGGCGCCGCCTTCGTATTGGCGCACCATTTGGCGGTGGTACGCGCCCGTGGCGTCCATCAGCAGCAGCGAGTGGCCGGTGGGCGCCGTGTCCAGCACCACAAAGGCACTGCGCGCTTCGGTGACCACCCGGCTGAAGGCGTGGAACACGGCCACTTCTTCGGTGCAGGGCGACTGCAGGTCTTCCAGCAGCAGCGCCTGACCCTGGGCATCCAGGTCTTTGCCGCGGCTGGCCATGATCTTGGCAATGTAGGCCGCGGTTTCCGCCTGGGGATCGATGCGGTCCACCTTCAGCCCGGGCAGGCTGCCGTTGAGCGTGTCGGCCAAATGGGCGGCCGGGTCGGTGGTGGTGAGGTGCACGTTGTGGCCGCGCTGCACCAGGCCCACCGCCAGCGCCGCCGCAATGGTGGTCTTGCCCACCCCACCCTTGCCCATGACCATGATGAGGCCGTGGCCCAGGGCCGCCAGTTCGTCGGCCAGCCGGTCCAGCGGCTCGGCCGGCAGGGGCGTTGCAGCCGGGCTACCCACGCCCTGCTGCGGGGCCGCTGCCCCACCCAGCAACGCCCGCAGGGCCGGCAGGCCCACGGTGTCGAAGGCCCGTAGCGGCACTTCGTCGCACGGCAAAGCCGCCAGCGGGCCGGGCATGTCCGCCATCGCCTGCCGTCCCAGCGCTTCCAGGGCCTGGGCCGTCGGGTCGTCGGGCTGGCTGGCATGGAATACGCCATTGATGACCAGACGCTGGTTGGACAGGCCCAGCGCACGCAACTCCTGCGCCGTGCGGGCGGCTTCCTGCATGGGGCGTGGGTCCGGCCGGGTCACGAGGATCACGGTAGTCCGCGTGGCGTCGCTCAGGGCTGCCAGCGCGGCGTTGAAGCGCGCCTCCTGCATCTTGAGCCCGGAGTGCGGCCCCAGGCAGGACGCGCCCCGGTCATTGCCGGCCAGGAATCCACTCCAGGCCTTGGGCAGGCTCAGAAGGCGCAAAGTGTGGCCGGTGGGCGCCGTGTCAAAGACCACATGGTCCCAGGGCGCAGCCGCAACGTCGCCGGCCGGGCTGCCCATGGGCTGCCCCTGGTTGGCCAGCAGGGCCGAGAACTCGTCAAATGCGGCAATTTCCGTGGTGCAGGCGCCGGACAGCTGCTCGCGCACGGTGGCGCGCTCATCCTGCGACGCCTGGGGCTCCAGCTGGGCCAGCACGCGCTGACGGTACGCCTCTGCAGCGGCATCGGGATCGATGTTGAGCACCTGCAAACCAGCCACGCCGGGCACCGGAACCGGCCAGTTGCGCAAGGGAACGCCCAGCATTTCATCCAGATTGGAGGCGGCATCGGTGCTGACCAGCAGCACGCGCCGCCCCGCGTCGGCCAGGGCAATGGCGGCCGCCGTGGACAGCGAGGTCTTGCCGACCCCGCCCTTGCCGGTAAAGAACAAGAATTGCGTGGGGGCCGTCAGAAAGCCCGGCGGTGGCGTGTGCGTGGTGCTCATGTCCGCCAGCATGCCACAAGCGGGCTCAGACGGTTCGAACGCCCACGGCCCATTCTTCGGCCATGACCTGCAACAGGTCGTGGGCCGCTACCGGTTTGGTGAAGAAATGGCGGATGCCAGAGCGCGTCAGATCGCTTTGGTCGATGCCGCCACCGTGTCCGGTACACAGGATCACCGGCAGCTCGGGCCGCACCGCATGCAGGCGCGCAGCCAGTTCCGTGCCGCTCATGCCGGGCATGGTCTGGTCGGTAATGAGCAGATCCACCGCGTGGCTCGCACCGGCAAATGCGGCCAGGGCGGCATCCGGGCTGTTGCACAGCGTCACTTGGTAGCCCTGCCCCTCCAGCAGTTCACCCAGATACCGGGTGACCGCCGGTTCGTCATCGACCACCCAGACCCGCTGCCCGGCACCCCGGAGCAGCTCCAGCGCGTCGGACGGCTGGTCCGGTGCGGCCTGCACGGGCGAGGCGATCGGGAACAGCAGCTGGAACATGCTGCCCTGCCCCAGCTGCGACTCCACCACGATGTGGCCGCCAGAGCGCAGCACGATGCCCTGCACCATGGACAGGCCCAGGCCCGTGCCCTTGCCCACGTCCTTGGTGGTGAAGAAGGGATCGAACATGCGCAGCCGGTGCGCCGGCGCAATGCCACTGCCGTTGTCGCTCACTTCCAGCGCCAGGTAGGGGCCGCTCAGGCGCTGCCCGCTGATAGCGCACACCTGTCCATGGGCCTCGATCCGGTGCAGGCGGATGCCGATCACGCCGTGGCCGGCAATGGCGTCGCGGGCGTTGATGATGAGGTTGAGCAGAATCTGGTTCAAGTCCCCGGCGTCCATCAGGATGCTCAGGTCATCCTCCAGCCGGACATCGAGCTGAATGCTCGACGGGATGGAGGGGCGCACCATGGACAGGACCTCCTGCACCACGGCCGCGGGAGAAATGGCCTGCGCCGCGGCGCTGGACTTGGTGCGGGAGAACACCAGCATCTTGGCAATCAGGTCGCGCGCGCGCTCGCTGGCCATGATGACCTCGCGCAGGTAGCTGGCCAGCTTGCTCTGCTTGTCGGGGACCAGCCGGTCCAGCGCCAGCTTGGAATACCCCAACACCGACGCCAGGATGTTGTTGAAGTCATGGGCCACGCCCCCCGTGAGCTGCCCCAGCGCCTCCATCTTCTGCGCCTGCTGCAACTGCCGCTCCAGATCCAGCTGGACCGCCGCCGACAGCATCTGGTCGGTGATGTCGCGGACAAAAACAAAATACTGCTGCACTTCCGGGTCGAACGTGAGGGACACGACAACCGCCACCTCGTGCCCCAACTTGTGGCGAAACCGTGTTTCAAACTGCTCCTGGCCCAGCACGTCGGCCTTGCGCAGGCGCTCCTGGGCTTCCCGCAGGCGGCCGGTGACGCTGAACTCATGGACATGGAGGTTGCGCAACTCGCTCGCCGAGTAACCCGACATGCGGGCCAAAGCCGCATTCGTTTCCAGCAGCTTGCCGTGCGCATCCGCAATCAGGAACCCGTCAATGGCGGTGTCGAGCACGCGCTTGTGCCGCTCCCGCGCGCGCCGGTTTTCGGTCACATTCTCGGCCACCGAAACAAAGCCTTCCAGCACCCCGGATTCGCTGCGCAAGGAGGTCACCATGCGGTTGATGATGAGGCGCTTGCCGCCGTCGTCGCGCAGCTCGACTACTCCCCGCCAGCGCCCCGAGGCCAGCAGGGCTTCCCGCATGACCGCGGCCACTTCCGGATCGGGCGTGACAGGCGCTGCGAACAGCGAAAGACCTTCCGTTTGTTCCAGTGGCCCGACGACCAGCAGTTGGTGGGATGCCCGGTTGCGCCAACGCACGCGACCTTCGGCATCGGTCACCAACACCGGCGCGGTGGTGGACTCCAGCGCCAGCGCCTGGGTCCGCAGGGTTTCATTGGCCTGCAGGAGCAGGTCGGTCTTGTGGGCCAGGCGGACATACGGGGCACGCACACTGATGACGAACATGGCCTGGTAAATCAGGCTGTAACTCACAATCTTGTACAGGTGACCCAGCAGGTTCTGCGCGTCGTTGATTTCTGAATACGCCGTAAAAAAGACTTCGCCCAATGCAGCGACCGCCGCGGCGCCAAAGATCAGGGCGGGGAACTCATCGCCGGTCGCTCGCGCCCGCCGGTAGTAGCGCCACGCCGCCAGTACCAGCAAACCGGTAATGACCCATTCGGCCAGCACCTTCGTGCGGGTCACGCCAACCCCCTCGACGAAGGTGGCGGGCAGTTCTGACTCATGGAAGAGCACGGCCCCGAGCACCAGCCCATTGACCACCGCGTACGCCAGCAGGATGTCGTACCGCATGCGCCGCGAAGGCACCGCCAGCTCGGGCGCCAGGCTCAGGCCCGCCAGCGTCACTGCCACCAGAAAGCGCGCCGCCAGCCACAACACAATTCCCTTTTCCGTGGAAGACGGCGTCACCATGTCCGGCATGCCCTTGAAGGACAGCGCGTGCGAGAAATCCAGCCAGCCGGCCGCAAACAGGGCCACCGCAATGAACAGCAGCGAGGCAGAGCCTTCCCGGGAAGGGGTATGCCATACCGTGGCGAACACCAGGAACGCCACCATGACCGCCACGAACTCCACCGTCGTGTGCAGTGGCAGGTAATACCGGGATTCAATATGCCAGGTGTGCAGGGGCAAGACCAGGGCCAGCAGCATCAAGCCCGCCATCACGGCCACCAGCCTGACCTGCGCGCGCAGCAAGGGCCCCAACGCGGCGGCCACGGGTGCGCTCACGCGCCCGTCCCCGCATGCCCGCCCATGGCGCCGGTGCTGCGGATGGCGCTGAATAGGTGCATGCCCAGGTCATCCGGGGACGCTGAAGGAACGTCCAGTTCCTCGGGCCGGTTTTTGACGATGTCCAGAAAGATGGCAGTGAGTTCGGGGTCACGCCAGCCCTGGGCCGCCTCGGCCTCCATGATCTGGACAATGTCGCGACGCTCCAGTGCCTGCTTGTAGGGCCGTGCGTGGGCCAGCGCATCGTAAATGTCCACAATCTGGAACACGCGGGCCAGAAGGGGGATGCGCTCGCCCTTCAAGCCGTCCGGGTAGCCGCTGCCATCCCATTTTTCATGGTGGTGGCGGATGATGGGCACCGTGCGCTGCATGGTCTTGAGACCGCCCACGAGCCGGGCACCAATGTCCACATGCTGGCGCATGAGGACCCACTCGTCCTCCGTCAGCTTGCCGGGCTTGAGCAGTATGCGGTCGGGAATGCCCAGTTTGCCGATGTCGTGCAACACGCCACCGCGGCGCAGGGCCATCAACTCGTCCGGCCCCAACCCCAGGGCCTTGCCCAGCACCACTCCGCTGTGCGACAGGCGTGAGCAGTGGTCACCGGTGTTGCCATCCTTGGCCTCCACCATGCGCGCCAGCGCGAACAGCATGGATTCGGCACTGTCAAGCTGATCGGTAAGGCGCTTGCGGGCCACGGCAGCATCCACGCGGGCCAGGAGTTCACGGGGCTCGAAGGGCTTGCGCAGGAAATCGTCCGCCCCCGCCGAGAGGCTTTGTGTCAGATTGTCGATGTCCCCGTCACCGGTCACCATCAAGATGGGCAGCATGGCCAGACCCAGTTCCCCCCGGATGCGCCGGCATACCTCGTCGCCATCCATCCCGGGCATGCGCTTGTCCAGCAGCACCATGTCAAAGCTGTGGACGCGCAACAGATCCAGCACCTCCCGTCCCGAACCCGCCTGCGTGACGGCGTAGCGGGAGGGCGTCAGTACATCGCACGCCAGCAAGCGGTGTGCCGGATCGTCATCGACCACCAAAACGCGGCAGGGGCCGGCGTTACCCAAGGATTGAAACGGTTCACGAGCAAACACCATCTTTTCCCCCTGCACATGTTTTTTTATGTTGTCAGTCTTCGACACCCATCAGGGTCAGCAACCGTGACGTGTCCAGCGGCTTGGTCAGGCAGCATTCCGCCCCTGCGGCGATCAGCTCGGCTTCGTTTTCCGGGCTCAGGAAGCCACTCATGCCAATCACCCGGACGTTGGCCAAGCCCGGAATCTGCTTGATCTGCCGGCAGACTTCCGCCCCCCGGATGCCAGGCATCATGTAGTCCAGCAAGACGATGTCCGGCGTGAACGCGTGCACCTTGCGCCCGGCCTCGAACCCGCCATAGGCCACCTCCACGGTGACGGGATCCGCTGCACCCTCCAGCAGCTCCTTCAGGAAGCCGACCACGGACTTGTCGTCGTCCACGATGAGCACCCGCAACGGCCCGCGGTTGCCCGCCGGGTTCCATTGGCGGGCGAAGCGCTCGACTTCTTCCCGGCGAAAACGCCGGTGTCCGCCCGGCGTCACTTCCGCCTGCAGCATGCCCTTTTGCGCCCACCCGCGCACGGTGATGGGTGACACCATCATCCACTGGGCCACCTCGTTGGGCGTGAGATAGGGCTTGCTTTTCAGCTCTTCGACCATGTTTTTTATGTCAACCATGTTGAAACGTGTTTTGATCGATTACATCACTTTAAGCGATGTAACTCTGGCTATCTGCGGACTCCTGCGCGACACCGCCCTCCCGGCATCGGTCGCTGCCAGACGTGCCGGCCCCTGCACGGGAAGGGCCTGTTTTTCTTTCATTTTTCGGCGCAACGCCACGGCGTCTGGATCAACCACCACGTCGGCCTGGGTAAGCCGGATCACGCGCATGGAATCGGCAACCGCATGGGACTGGATGTCCAGCGCAGCAGACGAGTCCGCCAGAGCATGCACCAAGGCATTGTTCTTCTGCGTCAGATCTTCAATATGGTTCAGCGCCGCGTTGATCTGCACAATGCCGCTGCTTTGCTCCTCGACGGCACGGTGGATATCAGCGATATGGGCACTGACCTGGCGCGATGTGTCCACCGCCTCATCCATCGTGCTACGGGCGGTGCGGGTCAAGCGGGTCCCCGTCTCGATCTTTTGGGCGGAATCCAGAATCAACTGCTTGATCTCTTTGGCCGCATCGGCTGAACGTCCCGCCAAATTGCGCACTTCCGTCGCCACCACGGCAAAACCCCGCCCCTGCACGCCCGCGCGGGCCGCTTCCACGGCCGCATTGAGCGCCAGGATGTTGGTCTGGAACGCGATGCCATCGATCAACTGGATGATTTCGCCGATGCGTTGCGAGGATTCGTTGATTTCCTGCATGGTCCGGGTAACCGCCTGTACCGCCTCGTTGCTGCGCTCTGTAATGCGGGTGGCATCTGCCGCCAGCTCGGTAGCCTGTCGCGCCGCCCCTGCGGTTTGCTGCACATTGCCAGCAAGCTGCGCAACCGCAGCAGCCGTCTCCTCCAGGCTGGCGGCCTGAGACTCGTTGCGCGCGGACAGGTCCTGGCTGCCGGTTGCAATATTGGCCGTGGCACTTTCCATGCGAACGACTTCCGTGCGGGCATCACCCACGATGGAGCGGATATTGACCTTGAGCTGGTTGAGCGCCCGATCCAAGCGGCCATAAACACCGCCTCGGCCGCTGTGCAGTTCCCGGGTCAAATCCCCCGCCGCCATGCTGTTGGCAAAGGCGAGCACCTTCTGCACCGGCCGCGCCGTCAACTCATACACCCGCCACGCAGCCAGCAACCCCACTCCGAGTGTCAACATCACTGCACCTGCAAATTGCGGCGAGAAGACCGTCGAAGTGCCCCCCGCGGCCAGCGCTCCGGCGATCACGCCCACGCCACCCACCAACAAACTCTTGGCCACAATGCGCGCATTGACCGTTGGCCGCACATAGCTGCTTACATGGCCCCACACGCTATGGCGCACCACCGCACCATGGTGCAGGCAGTGCACCAATTTTCCGGCTTGCTGCTCCGCACGCATGGTGGCGTAGAGCGCTTCGCAAGCTGCAACCTGCTCCCGCGACGGCTGCGTGCGCACGGACAGGTAGCCCACAGGCTGGTCGCCTTCCATGATGGGCGTCACGTTGGCAACCACGTAGTAATGGTCGCCGTTCTTGCTGCGATTCTTGACCACGCCGGTCCAGGGCACGCCCAGGTGGAGGGTGGCCCACATGTCACGGAACGCCTCCGCCGGCATGTCGGGATGGCGGACCAAGTTGTGCGGCTGCCCCAACAGCTCCTCGCGGGTGTAGCCACTCAGGCTGACAAAGGCATCGTTGCAGTGTGTGATGCGCCCTTTCAGGTCGGTGGTCGAAACCAGATTGGCCCCCGACGGAAAAGGGCATTCGTGCTGGGTAACCGGTAGATTGGTGCGCATAAATTCAGAAAATGACTTACATGACACCGCACCCGCAGGTGCGGCAGACGAGGACGTGGTGCCAGGGTTGCTGGCTACGCGATCCGGAAGACGGCCACTGTGTCCACCAGTTCGTGGGCCTGGGTCTTGAGGCTGGAGGCCGCCGCTGCCATCTCCTCCACCAGCGCCGCGTTCTGCTGTGTCGTCTGGTCCATCTGCGTCACCGCCTCGCCCACCTGCGAGACACCGGTGCTTTGCTCCAGGCTGGCCGCGCTGATCTCCGCCATGATGTCGGTCACCCGGCGGATCGAATTCACCACGTCCGTCATCGTGCTGCCAGCGCGGTCCACCAGGGCGCTGCCCTGCTCGACGCGCTGCACGCTTTCGTTGATCAGGTTCTTGATTTCCTTGGCGGCATCGGCCGAGCGACCGGCCAGGCTGCGCACCTCGCTGGCCACCACGGCAAAACCACGGCCCTGCTCGCCGGCACGGGCCGCTTCCACGGCCGCATTGAGCGCCAGGATGTTGGTCTGGAACGCAATGCCGTCGATCACGCTGATGATGTCGGCTATCTTGTGCGAGCTGTCGTTGATGCCTTTCATGGTGTCCACCACCTGGGCCACGACTTCGCCGCCCTGCTTGGCAACAGCCGAGGCGCTTTGCGCCAGCTGGTTGGCCTGCTGCGCGTTGTCGGCGTTTTGCTTGACGGTGGAGCTGAGCTCTTCCATGGACGCCGCCGTTTGCTCCAGGGCGCTGGCCTGCTGTTCGGTGCGGGCCGACAGGTCGTGGTTGCCTTGTTCGATCTCGGCGCTGGCCGTGGCCACGCCTTCCGAGCCGGTGCGCACATGGCCCACGATGCCGGAGAGGCTGTCGCGCATGGACTTGATGGCAAACAGCAGGCTGGACTGGTCGTTCTTCTTGAGATCAATGTGCACGGTCAGGTCGCCGTGGGCGATGCGCTGGGTGATCTCCGCAGCGTCCTCGGGTTCGCCGCCAAGCTGGCGCAGCAGGCTGCGCGTGATCAGCAGGCTGACCCCCAGCAACAGGGCGCCCAGCACCAGTGCCCCCACTGTGAAGCTGATGACCCGCTTGGTGATGACGGCATTCACGTTGTCCACATACACGCCCGAGCCTACCACCCAGCCCCAGGGCTCGAAACCCTTGACGTAGGAAACCTTCTGCACCGGCTTATCGCTGCCCGGCTTGGGCCACATGTAAAACACGTAGCCGGCACCGCTGGCCTTCACCGTCTTGACGAATTCCACAAAGATGCTCACCCCCGTCGGGTCCTTGTTCCCGGACTGGTCCTTGCCCTCGAGCTCCGGCTTGATCGGGTGCATCACCATCTTGGGCTGCATGTCATTGATCCAGATGTACTCGGAGCCGCTATAGCGCAAGGGGCGCAACGCCGCCATGGCGCGCTGCTTGCCTTCTTCTTCCGTCAGCTTGCCCGCACTGACCTGGTCGTAGAAATGCACAACCACTCCGTGGGCGGTCTCCACGACCTGCTGCACGCCCAGCTGGCGCTCTTCCATGATCATGGTTCTCTCGGTATAGAGAAATACCGCAACCAGAACACCCATGCCCAACAAGGCACTGCCAATGAGCAGGCCCAGCCGTTTTGCGATTGTGAGTTTCATTTTCATTCCAGTCTTTGTTGTACGGGGTTTCACACGCCTCACTCAGCGATCCGGAAGACGGCCACTGTGTCCACCAGCTCGTGGGCCTGGGTCTTGAGGCTGGAGGCCGCCGCCGCCATCTCCTCCACCAGCGCCGCGTTCTGCTGTGTCGTCTGGTCCATCTGCGTCACCGCCTCGCCCACCTGCGAGACACCGGTGCTTTGCTCCAGGCTGGCCGCGCTGATCTCCGCCATGATGTCGGTCACCCGGCGGATCGAATTCACCACGTCCGTCATCGTGCTGCCAGCGCGGTCCACCAGGGCGCTGCCCTGCTCGACGCGCTGCACGCTTTCGTTGATCAGGTTCTTGATTTCCTTGGCGGCATCGGCCGAGCGACCGGCCAGGCTGCGCACTTCGCTGGCCACCACGGCAAAACCACGGCCCTGCTCGCCGGCACGGGCCGCTTCCACGGCCGCATTGAGCGCCAGGATGTTGGTCTGGAACGCAATGCCGTCGATCACGCTGATGATGTCGGCTATCTTGTGCGAGCTGTCGTTGATGCCTTTCATGGTGTCCACCACCTGGGCCACGACTTCGCCGCCCTGCTTGGCAACAGCCGAGGCGCTTTGCGCCAGCTGGTTGGCCTGCTGCGCGTTGTCGGCGTTTTGCTTGACGGTGGAGCTGAGCTCTTCCATGGACGCCGCCGTTTGCTCCAGGGCGCTGGCCTGCTGTTCGGTACGTGCCGACAGGTCGTGGTTGCCCTGTTCGATCTCGGCGCTGGCCGTGGCCACGCCTTCCGAGCCGGTGCGCACATGGCCCACGATGCCGGAGAGGCTGTCGCGCATGGACTTGATGGCAAACAGCAGGCTGGACTGGTCGTTCTTCTTGAGATCAATGTGCACGGTCAGGTCGCCGTGGGCGATGCGCTGGGTGATCTCCGCAGCGTCCTCGGGTTCGCCGCCAAGCTGGCGCAGCAGGTTGCGCGTGATCAGCAGCCCGATACCCAGCAGAATCCCCGCCAGAACCAAGGCCGCGACAGAGGCGCTGACGACCCGCTTGAACACCACGGCATCGACGTTGTCCACATACACACCCGAACCCACCACCCAGCCCCAGGGTTCGAATCCCTTGACGTAGGTGACTTTCTGCACGGGCGTCTGGCCACCGGGTTTGGGCCACATGTAGTACACGGAACCTGCACCCTGCTCCTTGACCACGCGGGTCATCTCCACCGTCAGGTATTTGCCCTGGGAGTCCTGCAGATTGGACGCATCTGTTCCTTCCAGCTTCGGGCTGGGATGCACCAGCATCTTCATTTGCATGTCCTGGACGAAGAAATACTCGGTGCCGCTGTAACGCAATCCCTTGATGGCCGCTGCGGCACGGCGCTTGCCTTCCTCTTCCGACATCTGGCCTTTGCTGACCTGGTCGTAGAAATGGGCAATCAGACCATGCGCCGTCTCCACCGCTTGCTGAACGCCCAACTGGCGCTCGTTCATGATCATGGTTCTCTCCGTGAAGAGAAAAACGGTTACCAGCAGGACAATGCCCAACAGCGCACTGGCTATGAGCAGCCCCAGCCGCCTAGCAATGGTGAGTTTCATTTGCATTCCTTTGTTCTTTCCTTGGCGACGCCCGGCGTCGCGAGACTCATTGCACGGCCATCAAGCCGGGAAAATATTGCGATTTCTCATATGGACCTTGCATGGGCCGCGCAGGCCGCCCTCGGTCCGGCGGGTCAGAAGCTTTCCCAATCGTCTGCGCCCGCCTGGCTGGCACTGCTGTTGGCGAGTGACAGCGCCGGTTTGCGGGGAGCGACTTTGGGTGGCGGGCTGGTAGCGTTGGCCACGCGAAGCGGGCTGGGGCGCTTGCCCCCCACTGCGGCGACCTGGACCGCCGCGACGGCTGGGGCGGGAGTGCGCGCCACCGTTACCCGGGCCTGGACGGCCTGCTCGGACAGGCGAAACACGCTGACCGCCTGCACCAGCTGCTCCGCCTGGGTCTTCAGGCTGTCGGCGGCAGCGGCGCTTTCTTCCACCAGCGCGGCGTTCTGCTGCGTGGCCTGGTCCATCTGCGTCACCGCCTCACCCACCTGCGAGACACCTGCGCTCTGTTCCGAACTGGCCGCGCTGATCTCTCCCATGATGTCGGTCACGCGCTTGATGCTGGTGACCACTTCGGTCATGGTGGTGCCCGCCTGGTCCACCAGTTCGGTGCCCTGGGCCACACGCTCCACGCTGGCAGTGATCAGGTTCTTGATTTCCTTGGCGGCATCGGCCGAGCGACCGGCCAGGCTGCGCACTTCGCTGGCCACCACGGCAAAACCACGGCCCTGCTCGCCGGCACGGGCCGCTTCCACGGCCGCATTGAGCGCCAGGATGTTGGTCTGGAACGCAATGCCGTCGATCACGCTGATGATGTCGGCGATCTTGTGCGAGCTGTCGTTGATGCCTTTCATGGTGTCCACCACCTGGGCCACGACTTCGCCGCCGCGCACCGCCACCGTGGACGCACTCTGGGCCAGCTGGTTGGCCTGGCGGGCGTTGTCGGCGTTTTGCTTGACGGTGGAGCTCAACTCTTCCATCGACGCGGCGGTTTCTTCCAGCGCGCTGGCCTGCTCTTCTGTGCGGGCGGACAGGTCGTTGTTGCCCTGGGAGATCTGCACGCTGGCTGTCGCCACGCTTTCGGAGCCCTGGCGCACCTGGGATACGACCCGCGCCAGACTGTCCCGCATGGCCTTCATGGCCGCCAGCAGGCTGGACTCGTCGCCACCGCGCAGTTGCACGTCCACCACCAGGTTGCCGGCCGCGATCTCGCGGGCCACATTGGAGGCGTAGTCCGGCTCGCCGCCGAGCTGGCGGGTGATGGAACGGGTCAGCACCCAGGCGATCAGCCCACCGGCCATGGCAGCCACGGCGGCGATGATCAGCATCGCCAGGCGGGTTGCCGCCGTGGTTTCCTGCACATGCTTGGCCGTGCTGTCCATTGCGCTTTTTTGCAATCCAATCAGCGCGTTGAGTGCCTTGAAGTAGGCGGCCTGCAAAGGCCGGTTCTCGTTGATCAGCACATCCCGGGTTTCGGCGTCATTGTTTGCCAGCCCCAGCGCCAGGGCCTTGTCGACCGTCGCGTTGTATGGTGCCCGGATTTCGGCAATGTCCTGCAGCAGCTTGCGCCCCTGCTCGCTGACGATGGATGCCTCCAGCTTCTTGAGCAGTTCCGCATTTTGGACACGCGCGTCCAAGATGCGCTGCTGCTCCGCCCGCTCGGCCTTTTCGTCGGACATGAGGGCAATGTTGCGGATGGCCCGGGCCACGACATTCAGGTTTTCCTTCACCTGGTTCAGCTGCTCCACCTTGACCATGCGGTCCTCGACCAGCGCCGTCACCTCGGTATTCACCGCGCCCAGCTCCAGGCTGCCAAACATGGCCACAACCAGCCCGGCCAGAATGACGACGGCAAAGCCCCAACCCAGACGCACGCCCACTTTCAGGTTTGAAAAATTCATGGTGCTTTCCTCGGTTGGGTTTACTGCAACGCCTGGGACACCAGCCCCATGTCGGCGCTATTCATGAGTTTTTCGATGTCCAGCAGAATCAGCATGCGGTCGCCCACCGAGCCGATGGCCAGCAGGTGTTCGTTGTCGATGGCCGAGGAGATCTGGGGAACCGGGCGCAGCTGTTCGGGGGTGAGCGTGATCACATCGGACACGCCATCGACCACAATGCCCACGACCTGGCGGCCGATGTTGAGCACGATGACCACGGTGAACCCGTCGTAGTTGACCTCGCCGAGGTTGAACTTCAACCGCATGTCGATGATGGGAACGATCACGCCGCGCAGATTGATGACCCCCTTGACGAACGCCGGTGCGTTGGCGATGCGGGTCGGTGCTTCGTACGACCGGATTTCCTGCACGCGCAGGATGTCAATGCCGTACTCCTCGCTGGCCAGCTTGAAGGACAGGAATTCCTGGATCGACGTGACGGGCGCGCCTTGCGCGGCGCCGGCGCTGCTGTCGTGGGGGGTCGGGGACTGACTCATGCTCGCTGCTCCTGCTCAGAAATTGTGCTTGGAGGCGAGAATATCGAATCGAAAGAATCGTGTCAATCGATTTAATCGAATTTAAAACTTAAATCGAAATTTCCGGTTTAGAGTTTCATGATGCGAATTATTGAGCGCACCGAACCATCCCGCTGTCACAGGGAAGGCAAGCATTTCCTGGAAAAATGAAATGGGCCGCAGGTGCGAACGCCCTGGGCCCGGGGCGTCTCAGCGCCCGGAGCGTACGTCCAGAACCAGGGACTCCACCACCTGCAAGGCGCGTTCCATGCTGCGCGCCATGGAGCCGTCGGTGTAGTACCGTCCGGCAACACCCAGGGCAGGAACGCCTTCGACCCGGTAGGCGTTTTGCAGTTGCGTGGCACGCGTCACCTTGCTCGCCACCGAGAAGGAGTTGAACTGTTCCAGGAACTTGGCCTTGTCCACCCCCTGGCGGCTGACCCACTCCACGATGGCATCGCCCTTGGTCAGGTTGATCCGGTCACCGTGGATGGCGGCAAACACCTTGGCGTGGAGTTTTTCCACCAGCCCCATGGCTTCCAGCGCATAGAACAGGCGCTGCTGCGGCACGAAACTGTCCTGAAAAGCGACCGGCACGCGCCGCAGCACCACATCCTTGGGGAGTTTTTTGGACCACGCGTCCAACATGGGCTCGAACGCATTGCAGTGGGGGCAGCTGTACCAGAAGAACTCCACCACCTCGATCTTGCCGGCGGGGGCCTCCACCGGAGCCCGTGCTTCCAGTGCCTGGTAATCGGTGCCCGCCTGGGGTTTCTTGGCCTGTGCCTGCACCAGGGGCGAGAACCAGGCAGAAGACACCACAGCGGCACTGGCAGCAGCCCGGGAAAACTCACGACGTTTCATAAACATGTAAAACAACTCCAAGTGTGAACAGATGCGACCCCGGGACTCCGCGGAAGTTCCCGCGCCGGCTAGCGCTGCACCCGGACCAGTGCGGTTTCCAGGCCAGCCTTGTCGAGCTTGTCCTTGCTGCGCTCGGCGTCTTCCTTTTTGTCGAACGGCCCCACGCGCACCCGGAACACCGTGCGCCCGGATTGGTCCCGCTCCGAAATCTTGGCTTCAATGCCACTCAGGGACAGCTTGGCGCGCTGGCTCTCGGCATCCTCCATCGTGCGGAAGGCGCCCAACTGGATAAAGTACGCAAAAGGCTCTGCCGTCGCGGCAGCACCGGTCTTGGCCTTGGCCAGATCCCCCAGCGGGTCCGCTGACACGGCGGGCTTGAGCTCGCCTTTGGCGGTGCCCTTGGCGTCGGGCTTGCTCTCCGCCTTGGTGGCGGGTGCGGACTTGGCATCCGGCTCCGCGGGCGCGGCGGCAGGCGCCGGCTTGACCGGATTCTTGCCATACAGGGGGGCGTTCGGGTCCCAGTCCTTGTTCTTCTTGGCCTCTGCGTCATCCTGGTTGGCCGAACGGCTCTGACCCTTGTTCATGAAGGGTACGGGCACCTTGGTCACGTACACGGCCACCGCCAGCGCGGCACCTAAACCGACGACCACTCCGATGATGAACCCCAACAGGGTTCCGCCACGCTGCTGTTTCATGCGCTGCCTTCTTGTTTGATTGACTACATTTTTTGCGGAGCGCTCACGCCCAGCACCGCCAGCCCATTGTGCAACACCTGCGCCGCCGCAGCGACCAGCGCCAGACGGGCCGTCTTGAGCGCCTCGTCCTCCACCAGGATGCGCTCGGCGTCATAGTAGCTGTGGTAGCAGGCGGCCAGTTCGCGCAGGTAGAACGTCACGTCGTGCGGCGCGAAGTCCGCCGCGGCGGCGGTCAGCATTTCCGGGTACTTGGCCAGCAGCAGCATGAGCGCCTGGGCCTGGGGGCTTTGCAGGGGTGAGAGATCCGCCTGCCGCAGGCTGGCCACGTCACCTCCCCAGGCCGCCAGCACGGAGCAGATGCGGGCATGGGCGTATTGCACGTAGTACACCGGGTTGTCGTTGTTCTTCTGCACGGCCAGATCGACGTCGAAGGTGTATTCGGTGTCGGGCTTGCGGCTGAGCAGGAAGAAGCGCACGGCGTCCTTACTGGTCCACTCGATCAGGTCGCGCAGCGTCACGTAGCTGCCAGCGCGCTTGGAAATCTTCACCTCTTCGCCCCCCCGCACCACCCGCACCATGGTGTGCAGCACATAGTCGGGGAAGCCCTGCGCAATACCCAGGCCCACGGCCTGCAGGCCGGCGCGCACGCGCGAGATGGTGCCGTGGTGGTCGGTGCCCTGGATGTTGACCACCTTGTGGAAGCCGCGCTCCCATTTGGTGATGTGGTAGGCCACATCGGGAACGAAGTAGGTGTACGAACCGTCGCCCTTGCGCATGACGCGGTCCTTGTCGTCCCCGTAGTCGGTGGACTTGAGCCACAGGGCGCCGTCGTGCTCGTAGGTCTTGCCGGCGTCACGCAGGCGCTGCACGGCGGCATCCACCTTGCCGCTGGTGTACAGGCTGGACTCCAGGTAGTAGTTGTCGAACTGCACGGCAAACGCCTTCAGGTCGAGGTCCTGCTCGTGCCGCAGGTAGGCCACCGCGAAGAGGCGGATATCGTCCAGCGCGTCCACGTCGCCGCTGGCGGTGAACTCCCGGTCGTCCGAATGCACCGTCTTGCGGGCCAGGTAATCGTTGGCAATGTCCTGGATGTAGTCGCCGTTGTAGGCCGCCTCGGGCCACTGTGCGTCCCCCGGCTTGAAGCCCTTGGCGCGCAGCTGCGTGCTGTTGGCCAGCGTGCTGATCTGCACCCCGGCGTCGTTGTAATAGAACTCGCGGTACACCTCCCAGCCCTGCGTCTGGAATAGGTTGCAGATGGCGTCGCCCAGCGCAGCCTGGCGGCCATGGCCCACATGCAGGGGACCGGTGGGATTGGCCGACACGAACTCCACCAGCACACGCTGGCCATTGCGCGCCTGTGTACCGAACTGCGCGCCCTGCACCAGGACTTCACGCACCACCTGCTGCTTGGCCTCGGGCTTGAGGCGGATATTGATGAAGCCGGGTCCGGCGATGTCCACCGCATCCACCCAGCGCTGGTAGACCGGCTGGGCCAACAGGTCGGCGCGCAGGGTTTCGGCCAACTGGCGCGGGTTGAGCTTGAGCGGCTTGGCCAGTTGCATGGCGGCGGTGGTGGCCAGATCGCCGTGGGCGGCGACCTTGGGCGACTCGAATGCGGCTTTGGCGCCCGCCCCGGGGGACAGTTTTTCGAGGGAAGCGGCCAGCGCCTCCAGAAGTTCATTTTTTACAGACAGCATGCCGTGATTTTACGGGGCACCCGCCCGAGTCATCCGCGTTGTCTTTTGGAACGTTGTGTGCTTGAATGCCCTGGTGCATTTTTCTGCCACGGCGGTCATACGCCATTTACCTGAGAGGACATCCGATGAAAAAACTGCTTTCCCTTCTGGCTCTGGGTCTTTCCCTGTCCTTGGGCGCCGCCCACGCGGCCACGCCCCAGCAGACCAAGATGGCCACCTGCAACAAGGAAGCCACGGGCAAGACCGGCGATGAACGCAAAGCCTTCATGAAGGAATGTCTGAGCGCCAAGCCCGCCGCGGCCGCCAAGGGCACCAGCCAGCAGGAAAAAATGAAAGCCTGCAACGCGGAAGCCAAGGGCATGAAGGGCGATGAGCGCAAAAAACACATGAGCGAGTGCCTGAAGAAGTAACCGCCTGTAAATCCTGCAACGGCCGCAGAGCGACCGTTGCCAGCTGCCCGACCGCGCCAGCGGTTCGGGCTTTTTTACGTCAGCGCAGTCCGTAACCGGCCGCAATGCCGGCAAACACGGCAAACCCCACCCAGTGGTTGACGCGAAACGCCTGGAAGCAGCCTTCGCGCGTGCGGGTGCGGATCAGCGTGCCGTGCCAGACCACCTGCGCCGCGGCAGCGGCCACCCCCACCCACCACCAGCCCGACTGCAGCAGCGGCGCCACCACGGCGCTCCACAGCACCAGGTACAGCCCGTAGAACGCCAGCACGGCCGGCACGTCCCAGCGCCCCAGGGTGATGGCCGAGGTCTTCATGCCGATGCGCAGGTCGTCATCGCGGTCCACCATGGCGTATTCGGTGTCATACGCCAGCACCCAGAACAGGTTGCCCAGCAGCAGCACCCACGCCTGCCAGGGCACGGTGCTCTGCACGGCCGAGAAGGCCATGGGAATGCCAAAGCTGAAGGCCACGCCCAGCACCGCCTGCGGCATGGAGACAAAGCGTTTGGCGTACGGGTACACCAGGGTCACCGCCAGGGCTGCGAAAGACCAGGCGATGGTGGCCGCATTGGTGGTGAGCACCAGCGCAAAAGCCGCCAGCGTGAGCACCGCACCGACCGCCAGCGCCTCCCGGCTGGACAGGGCGCCGCTGGTCACAGGCCGCTGCGCGGTGCGTTTGACGTGCAGGTCGAACTCGCGGTCCGCCACATCGTTGACGCAGCATCCGGCGCTGCGCATGAGGATGGTGCCCAGGGTGAAAACCCCCAGCAGGTGCCAGCCGGGAAAGCCCCCGGCAGCCAGCCAGAGCGCGCTCCAGGTGGGCCACAGCAACAACAGCCAGCCGGCGGGGCGGTTCCAGCGGATCAGGTCCAGGTACAGGGCAAAGCGGTTTTTCATCAGGACAGGCGCGCCACGCCGGGCAACTCACAGGCATAAATGGCATTGCGCAGGGCGGCAATGGCTTCGTAACGGGTAAAACTGCGGCGCCAGGCCAGCACCACCCGGCGGGTGGGCGGCTCGCCGCCAGGGCCGTCGAGCACGGGCAGGTAGCGCACCAGCGCGTCCTTGCGCGGCTTGGCCTCCAACGCCTCGGCGGGCACGCTCAGGCGGGGCACCAGCGTGATGCCCATGCCCGCGGCCACCATGTGCTTGATGGTCTCCAGCGACGAACCTTCAAAGCTCTTGCTGATGCCCTCGGCATCGCTGGAAAACCGGGCGAACTCGGGGCAGACCTCCAGCACGTGGTCGCGGAAGCAATGGCCGTTGCCCAGCAGCAGCATGGTCTCCTTCTTGAGTTCCGGCGTGGTCACGCTCGGGCGCGTAGCCAGTGGGTGGTGCACCGGAACGGCCGCCAGGAACGGCTCGTCGTACAGCGGCGCGACCGCCAGCCCGGTGTCCGGGAAAGGCTCGGCCAGGATGGCGCAATCGAGCTCGCCGGTGCGCAGCATCTCCAGCAGCTTGACGGTGAAGTTCTCCTGCAGGATCAGCGGCATTTGCGGCGTGTGCCCGATGACCTGGCGCACCAGGTCGGGCAGCAGGTAGGGCGCGATGGTGTAGATGACGCCCAGGCGCAGCGGGCCGGCCAGCGGATCCTTGCCGCGCTTGGCCAGATCCTTGATGCTGGCCGCCTGCTCCAGCACCGCCTGGGCCTGGCGCACGATCTCTTCGCCCAGCGGCGTCACGGTGACCTCGTTGGCACTGCGCTCGAAGAGCTTGACGTCGAGCTCTTCCTCCAGCTTCTTCACCGCCACCGACAGGGTGGGTTGCGACACGTAGCAGGCCTCGGCAGCCTTGCCAAAGTGCCGCTCCCGTGCCACGGCAACGATGTATTTGAGTTCGGTGAGGGTCATGGCCGTATTGTCCTATCAGATCAGTTTGATACAAATTTGATAGCTATCTGCGCAGTATCCGCGGGCGGCTAAGCCTTTAAATACTCCGATTTTCCACCCAACCAGCGTTGCACGTGTTTTTCCGCCAGCGCCGGGTGCTGGTCCAGCAGCATGGGGGCTTCCTTGCGCGCCCATTCCAGCAGCACGGTATCGGTGGCCAGATCGGCAAACCGCAGCATGGCCTCGCCGCTCTGGCGGGCCCCCAGGAACTCGCCCGGGCCGCGGATCTCCAGGTCGCGCCGGGCGATCTCGAAGCCGTCGTTGGTTTCCACCATGGCCCGCAGGCGTTCGCGCGCCGCCTCTCCCAGCCGCGGGGCATCGCCCGTGGAGTACAGCAGCACGCAGGCCGAGGCCGCCGCGCCGCGCCCCACCCGGCCACGCAACTGGTGCAGCTGGCTCAGGCCAAAACGCTCGGCGTGCTCAATGACCATCAGCGAGGCGTTGGGCACGTCCACGCCCACTTCAATCACCGTGGTGCTCACCAGCACGGCCATGTGGCCCTGGGTGAACGCGGCCATCACCGCTTTCTTTTCGTCCGCTGGCATGCGCGAGTGCAGCAAGCCCACCTGGGCCAGCGCACCGCTGGCCGTGGGCACGTCGCGCACGGCCTCACTCAGCTCGGCGTGGGTCTGGGTGGCGTTGGTCAGGTCCAGCGCCTCGCTTTCCTCGATCAGCGGGCAGACCCAGTAGACCTGCCGCCCCTGCGCAATCTGGGCGCGGATGCGCTCCACCACCTCGTCGCGCCGGGCGTCGTTCACGACCTTGGTCACGATGGGCGTGCGCCCCGGGGGCAGTTCGTCCAAAGTGGAGACATCCAGATCGGCGTAGTAGCTCATGGCCAGCGTGCGCGGAATGGGGGTGGCCGTCATCATCAGCAGGTGCGGCTCCATGGCTTCGTGGCGCAGCTTGCCGCGCAGCGCCAGGCGCTGGGCCACGCCAAAGCGGTGCTGCTCGTCGATGATGGCCAGCGCCAGGTTCTTGAAGTGCACCTTGTCCTGGATGACGGCGTGCGTGCCCACCACCAGCTTGGCCTCGCCGCTCTCGATGAGCGCCAGCGCGGCTCGGCGCTCCTTCGTTTTTTGCGTGCCGGTGAGCCAGGCGGTGGTGATGTCCAGCGGCTCCAGCCAGCCCAGCAGCTTGCGAAAGTGCTGTTCGGCCAGGATTTCGGTGGGCGCCATGAGCGCGCACTGCCAGCCGGCGTCCATGCAGATGGCGGCGGCCAACGCAGCCACCACGGTTTTGCCCGCGCCCACATCGCCCTGCAGCAGGCGGTGCATGGGCACGTGGCGGGCCATGTCGTTGGCAATTTCCGCGCTGACCCGGCGCTGCGCCGCCGTCAGGGCAAACGGCAAGGTGGCCAGCAGGCGGTTGTGCAGCGAGCCCACCGGCTCCGGGAACGCCATGGCGAGTGTCGGCGCCCGCAGGGACGCCCGTGCCCGCCGTGACTGCAGCTGCGACAGCTGCTGCGCCAGCAATTCCTCGGCCTTGAGCCGTTGCCACGCCGGGTGGCTGTGGTCCGAGAGCGTGTCCAGCGACACGTCGGGCGTTGGGTGGTGCAAGAACAGCAGCGCCTGGCGCAGGGTCCACAGGGGGTGGTGCCCCAGGCCCTTGTCCAGCACACTGAGGTCGCCCGGCGCAAAGGTGTCCGACAGTTCGGCCCGCGCCAGCCCCGCCTGCACCGCCTTGCGCAGGTAGGGCTGCGGCAAGCCGGCCACCGTGGGGTAGACCGGCGTCAGCGCGGTGGGCAGCTCGCCACCAGCGGTACGGAAACTGGGGTGCAGCATGGTCCAGCCCAGGAAACCGCCCTTGGCCTCGCCCCGCGCCCGGATGCGGTTGCCCACCGCCAGCGCCTTCTGCTGCGAGGGGTAGAAACTGAAGAAACGCAGGGTGCAGGTGTCGGTGCCGTCGTCCACCGTGACGATAAGCTGACGCCGCGGCCGAAAACTCACCTCGCAGGCCGTCACCACCGCCTCAATCTGGATGGTGTCGCCCTCGCGGGCATCGCGCAGCCGGGTGATGCGGGTCTCGTCCTCGTAGCGCAGGGGCAGGTGCAAGGCCAGGTCGATGTCACGCTTGAGCCCCAGCTTCTCCAGCGCCTTCTGCGCCGGGCTCTTGGGCTCGGGCTTGGCGGCTGGTGCGGGGGTGGCAAGGGCGGTGCTGTGCGGCATGGGACAATTCTGCCCGTTCTTTCACCCTTGGTACGGGTTTGTTCAACCCTCAAGCACTATGTCCACACCTGCATCCCTGGCGGTCACCAACACCGTCACCACCCCCTACACGCTGAGCGATTTCGATTTCGCCCTGCCCGAGGCCCTCATCGCCCAGCACCCCGCCCCCGAGCGCAGCGGCTCGCGCCTGCTGGATGGCACCGTCAACCCGCCGGTGGACCGCGTCTTCCGCGAACTGCCCGGCCTGCTCCGGGCCGGCGACCTGCTGGTGTTCAACGACACCAAGGTGCTCAACGCCCGCCTGTTTGGCGAGAAGGCCAGCGGCGGCAAGGTCGAACTGCTGATCGAACGCGTGCTGGGCGGCAACCAGGTAGCGGCCCACATGCGCGTGAGCAAGAAACCCGAGGTGGGCGCCACCGTGAAGCTGGTCTGCGCCCCCGGCCACGCCGACGGCCTGAGCGCCACCCTGCTGGGGCGCTGGCCGGACGCCGACGGCCCCCTGTTCCGCTTTGTGCTCGCCAACGACGCGGGCGACGACCCCTACACCCTGATGGAGACCCACGGCCACGTGCCGCTGCCGCCCTACATCACCCACACCGACTCGCCCGAAGATGCGTTGCGCTACCAGACGGTGTTTGCCAAGCACCCCGGCGCCGTGGCCGCCCCCACGGCGGCCCTGCACTTTGACGAAACCCTGCTGGCCCAACTCGATGCCATGGGGGTACAGCGCGCCCATGTGACGCTGCATGTGGGCGCCGGCACCTTCCAGCCGGTCAAGACGGAGAACCTGGCCGAGCACCAGATGCACAGCGAGTGGTACGAAGTGCCGGCCGCCACCCAGCAGGCCATTGCCGACTGCCGCGCCCGCGGCGGGCGCGTGGTGGCCGTGGGCACCACCACGGTCCGCACGCTGGAGAGCTGGGCGCACAGCGGCGTGGCCCGGGGCGACACGCGCATCTTCATCACGCCCGGGTTCGAGTTCAAGCTGATTGACGTACTGGTCACCAACTTCCACCTGCCCAAGAGCAGCCTGATGATGCTGGTCAGCGCCTTTGCCGGTTACGACCACATCATGGCGCTCTATCGCACGGCCATAGAACGCCAGTACCGCTTCTTCAGCTACGGCGACGCCATGTTGCTGGCGCGCGCGCCCCGACCGGCCTGATTCCCGGCTCAGGCCCCGGGTACCCGCTGGATCGCCCGCGCCGCCGCGCACACATCCCGCGTCAGGCGCTGCAAGGCCGGTAGCGCCACCCGCACATGCTGCCAGTGCAGCGCCACATCCAGCGTCGCATCGGGACGCAAAGCCACCAGGGTGCCGCAGGCCAGGTGGGGCGCCACCAGCTCCACCGGGTGCATGCCCCAGCCAATGCCCGCCAGGCCGGCATCGATAAACGCCTGGGTGGCCGGAAACCAGTGGCGCGGCGGCTTGAGGCCCGCGCCGAAGTGCTGATCCAGCCACTGCTTTTGCAGCAGATCCTTCTGGTTGAAGACCAGCACGGGCGCATGCGCCAGGCTCTGCCGGTCTACCCCTTTTGCAAAGTGGCGCTGCACATAGGCCGGGCTGGCCGCCGCCACGTAGGCCATGTGCCCCAAGGCCACGCTGTTGCAGCCCTGCACCGGCTTGGGCGTGGCCGTGACCGCCGCCAGCACCTCGCCGCTGCGCAGCCATTGCGCGGTGTGGTCCTGGTCGTCCAGGCTGATGTCCAGCAGCTCGGTGCCACCCTCCGTAAAGCGCCGGGCCGCCTCCATGAACCAGCCACCCAGACTGTCGGCGTTCACCGCCACGCGCAGGGTAGCCCGCTCGCCTGCATCCGGCTCGGGCAGCACCCCCGGCAGCGCCTGGCGCAGGCCATGCTCCAGCAGACCCACCTGCTCCACATGGCGGCACAGCTGGCGCCCGGCCTCGGTGGCCGCGCAGGGTTGACTGCGCAACACCAGCACCCGGCCCAGCCGCTCTTCCAGCAGCTTGACGCGCTGCGAGATGGCCGAGGGCGTGACATGCAGCGCCTGCGCCGCGCGCTCAAAGCTGCCTTCCCGCACCACGGCGGCCAGGGCTTCCAGACTGGGGTAGTCCAGCATGTAGTAATCCTTAATAATACTTAGCAAAGTTAACTGGCCTAATTTGAGCACAACGCGCATGCTTGCGGTCCATGCCCACATTTCCCACCGTTTCAGCCCCCCTCTCCACCCTGGCGGGCGGTTTTCTGCTCAGCCTGTCCCTGATCGCCGCCATCGGGGCGCAAAACCTGTTTGTGCTGCGCCAGGGGCTGCAGCGCCAGTACGTGGGCATGTGTGTGCTGTTTTGCGCCTCGGCCGACGCCGTGCTGACGGCGCTGGGCATGGCCGGCATGGCCGCACTGGTAGCCGGCTCACCCCGCTGGGCCCACGGAATGGCCGCCGCCGGCGCCCTGTTTCTGCTGGCCTACGGCGGCCTGGCCTTGCGCCGGGCATGGCAGGGCGGCTCCCACGCCACGGTGGGCCACAACCCGACGCACACCCGGCCGCTGGTGCTGGCGCAACTGGCAGCGTTGACCCTGCTGAACCCGCACGTGTACCTGGACACGGTGCTGCTGATCGGCTCCATGGGCGCACGCCAGCCGGGGCCGCTCCAGGGCGCGTACCTAGGGGGCGTGGTGGCGGCCAGCCTGTGCTGGTTTGTGGCACTGGGTTACGGCGCGCGCTGGCTCCAGCCCCTGTTCGTGCGCCCGGTGGCCTGGCGCATGCTGGACGGCCTGACCGGCTGCACCCTGCTGGCCCTGGCCGCCGGGCTGCTCACAACGCTGGCCTGAGCGGCGCGACCGGCCACCGCAGCCCTGGCGGACGGGCTTCGTACAATGCCCCACTCCCTCGGAATCTCCCCATGCTGCAATTTGACCTCCTGAAAACCGACCCCACCAGCCACGCCCGCCGCGGCACCCTCACGCTCAACCACGGCGTGGTGCAGACGCCCATCTTCATGCCGGTGGGCACCTACGGCACGGTCAAGGGCGTGATGCCGCGCAGTCTGGAGGACATGGGCGCGCAGATCATCCTGGGCAACACCTTTCACCTGTGGATGCGCCCGGGCCTGGACGTGATGGCCAGCTTTGGCGGCCTGCACGGCTTCGAGAAGTGGAACAAGCCCATCCTGACTGACTCGGGCGGCTTCCAGGTCTGGAGCCTGGGCGAGATGCGCAAGATCAGCGAGGAAGGCGTGCGCTTTGCCTCGCCGGTCAACGGCGACAAGCTGTTTTTGACCCCCGAGATCAGCATGCAGATCCAGACCGTGCTCAACAGCGACATCGTCATGCAGTTCGACGAGTGCACGCCCTACGACACCAAGGGCCACATCACTACCGAGAGCGAGGCGCGCCAGTCCATGGAGCTCTCGCTGCGCTGGGCCAGGCGCTGCCAGGCCGAGTTCACTAAGCTGGAGAACCCGAATGCGCTGTTCGGCATCGTGCAGGGCGGCATGTTCGAGAACCTGCGCCAGGAATCACTCGAAGCCTTGGTCGAGATGGACTTCCCCGGCTACGCCGTCGGTGGCGTGAGCGTGGGCGAGCCCAAGGACGAGATGAACCGCATCATGGCGCACACGCCGCACCGCCTGCCGGCCCACAAGCCGCGCTACCTGATGGGCGTGGGCACGCCCGAGGACCTGGTGCAGGGCGTGGCCGAGGGCGTGGACATGTTCGACTGCGTCATGCCCACGCGCAACGCGCGCAACGGCACGCTGTTCACCCGCTATGGCGACCTGAAGATCCGCAACGCGCGCCACAAGACCGACCACCAGCCGCTGGACGCCAGCTGCACCTGCTATGCCTGCGCCGGAACCTCGGGTGTTTCGTGGGACCAGGGCGGGCGCGAGGGGTTCTCCCGTGCCTACCTGCACCACCTGGACCGCTGCGGCGAGATGCTGGGCCCCATGCTGGCCACCGTGCACAACCTGCACTACTACCTGAACCTGATGCGCGAGGTGCGCGAAGCGCTGGATGCCGGCACCTTTGGCGCTTTCCGCCAGCAGTTCAAGGCCGATCGCGCGCGCGGCGTGTAGCTCAGGCTTCCCAGTTGGCGGCGCTGCGCCAGCGCGCCATCCAGTCGGGAAAATCCGCCGCGGGCATGGGGCGGGCGATGCCATAACCCTGCGCCATTTCGCAACCCAGCGCCAGCAGGCGCTCACCGTGGGCCGCCGACTCCACGCCTTCGGCAATCACCTCGCGGCCAAACGCTGTGGCCAGCCCGATAACACCCTTGACGATGGCCAGGTCATCGGGGTTGCCCAGCATGTGGCGCACAAAGCTCTGGTCGATCTTGAGCAGCTCGGCCGGCAAGTGCTTGAGGTAGGTGAGCGAGGAATAGCCGGTGCCGAAATCATCCAGCGCAAAGCGCACCCCCGCGGCGCGGCAGGCGTGCATGATTTCGGAAACCTCCGCCATGTCTTCCAGCACGCTGGTCTCCAGGATTTCGAGCTCCAGGCTGTGGCGGGGAACTTCCGGGTGGGCCGCCAGCAACTCGCGCAGGCGTTCCACGAAACCCGTCTGCTGCAACTGGCGTCCCCCGATGTTGACGCTCACAGCCACCCGCTGGCCGGACTGGCTCCACTGGCTCATCTGTGCCAGCGCCGTGGCAATCACCCATTCGCCGAGTTCCACGCTGAACGGATGGTCCTCGATGATGGGCAGGAACGTCGCCGGGGCCAGCAGCCCCCGCTCGGGATGCTGCCAGCGGATCAGCGCTTCCGCACCGGTGACTTCGCCGGTCTTCATGTTCACCTTCGGCTGGTAATACAGCACGAACTCACGCCGCTCCAGCGCCTGGCGGATGTGCTCCAGGCTCTCGCGCTGGATCTTCACCGCCGCATCGTGGGCAACGTCAAACAGGTGGTAGCGGTTGCGGCCCGCCTGCTTGGCGGCATACATGGCCTGGTCCGCCTGGCGCATCAGCAGGTCGGCATCGACCCCGTCCTGGGGATAGAACGTCACGCCCATGCTGGTGGAAACCTGCATCGTCGCGTCCCCCACCGTCACGGAGGCGGCGGCCGCCTGCAGCAGGCGTTCCAGCACCGGCTCGCAATCCTGCGTGTGCACCAGGTCGGTCAGGACGGCCACGAACTCGTCGCCACCGATACGGGCCAGCGTGTCGCCCTCCCGCAGGACGGCCTTCAGGCGCTGAGCCAGCACGATCAGCAGCTCATCCCCGACGTTGTGGCCGTAGGTGTCGTTCACAGCCTTGAAACCATCCAGATCCAGGAAAACCACCGCCAGCGAATGCTTGCGCCGCTGGCTCTGCACCAGCGCCTGCTGCAGGCGATCGGCCAATAACCGGCGGTTGGGCAAGCTGGTCAGCACGTCGTAGTGGGCGATGTGATCGAGCTGCTGCGCGTGCTCCTTCATCGAGGTGATGTCCGTGAACAGGGCCACGTAGTTTTGCGTCGTCCCGTTGGCATCGCGCACCGAACCGATGTTGAGCATCTCCGCATACACCTCGCCGTTCTTGCGCCGGTTCCAGACTTCGCCGTACCAATGGTCCTTGGTCGTGAGGTCATGCCACATGGCGGCGTAGAACTCCTTGGGCTGACGGCCCGACTGCAGGATGCGCGGACTCTGCCCGATGGCCTCGCTCCGGGCGAACCCGGTAATGCGGCTGAACGTGTCGTTCACCTCGACGATGGTGCCACGGGTATCGGTGATCATGATGGCCTCGCGGGCGTGAGTGAACACGCTGGCCCAGAGCTGGAGGCGGACTTCCGCCTGCTTGCGCTCGCTGATGTCTCGCGACAAGACCACGAAGCGCGGCCCGTCTTCCGGACGGTCCTTCTTGCGGGCCACCGACAATTCAAACCACTTGCGCGTGTCACCCCGGGTCACCTCCAGCTGGCGCCCCATGCAATAGCCGTGTTCGTTGGCCTCCTGCAAGGCGCCCAGCACAATGGCGGCAACCTCCGGCGCAAACACGTCGGACACCCGCTTGCCCAGCAAGGCCTCCGTCGCCACCGTCATCACCGCCCCGCGCGGCGACTGGATGGTGTGGTAGCGCCCATCCAGCCCCATCTCGAACAGCACATCGGGGATGGCATGGAGCGTGCTCTGCAAATCGTTCTGCGCGGCCAGCATGCTCTTGGCCATGCGGTCCAGGGCCCGCGTCAGGTTCCGGATTTCCGGGCTGCCGCGCAGCGTCAGGTTGGTATCCAGATGACCGGCCGCCATGGCGTTGGCCCGGATTTCCAGCTGCTTGAGCGGCGCCAGCCCCGAGCGCAAGACCAGCCAGATGCCCGCAAAGTTCAGCAGGATGGCCAGCAACAGGAGCGCAAACTGGTCTTGCAGGCGCGCCCAGGACCGGTCCGCCAGCACCTGGCCGGTCAGGGTCAGGGTCAGCTCGCCATACACACGCCCCCCGACCACGACCGGCGTGCTGCCCGAAATTTCAGGAAAGCCGAACCAGCGCACAAACCAGCCGGGCGATTGCGGCAGTGGTCGCACGTCCTCGGCATGCACGCGGGCCCCCGTAACGTCCCGGAACTCCGCCGACAGGATCAACTGCCCGGGCACGTAGCGGTCCAGCGTCCGCTGCAGGGCGGCAAAGTCCCCGATCACGACCACTTCGGCCAATGCCGACGGCAAAATGCGCAGTTCCAGGGCCAGCGCAGACTTCAGGTCCGCCCGGACTTGCGCCGCGTCGTGTCGCGCCGCGACCAGCAGCATGGCCGCTCCGGCCAGAAACAGGACCATCCCGGTGGTGGTCAGCAACCGGGCCATCAGGGGCAGCCGCCCCCACCGCGTGCGCAGGACGGCCATGCTCAGTGCCCTTCCTTGAGCACGGTGTGCCGGTAGAAATCCCGATAGCTGCGGTAGTCTGCGGGACTGCTCATGCGGAAACCGTAAGGGGGCTTCTGACCAATCACGCGCGCCGTCGCCTCCAGCACCCGCAGGCCCTCGGCATCCGAATCCATGCCGTCTACGGCCTGCCGAACGGCATCTACCACCGCCTTGGGCACGCGGGGATGCACCGCAATGGGCAGGTTGAGAAAGGCGGGCGACTCCCACAGCACGCGGTAAGACATGCCTTCCCGTGCAGCAAAGCTCTGCATGAGCTGGCCGTTGACGCCGGCGGCCACCACGCGCCCGGCCTTGAGCTGAGCCATGATGCCTTCCTGGTTGCCGCCGTACACCGGCACCACCGCGATGCCCTGGCGCAATAGGGCGTCCATCGGCACGGCATAGCCCACGAACGCTTCCCGCGACGGGAAGCCCACCGGTTGGCCACGCAACGCGTGCAAGGTCTGGATGGAGGAGTTTTCCAGGGTGACGATCTGTCCGGTAATGGCGTCGTCGTTGGGGCGCAAGATCACCTGGTAGTTGGCCTGCGCCATCCGGGGCTGGAAGAGGGCATTGGAATAGACGAAGTCGTACGCGCCCTGCGCCGTGGCCGCATTGGACTCCGGCGCGCTGCGGGCCACTTTGAGCTCCAGAACCACCCCGGTTTTGCTCCGCACGTAATCAAAGATCGGGTTCCAGTATCGGGCCGTGAGCACCGCATTGCGCTGGGACAGCACACCAAAAGTCCAGGCGTCGGCGGCCTGCGCCGCAAGGGGAGACAAACCGCTGACGAGAACCGCCAGCAGCAGTGCCCGCGGCCCGGCCCGCACGGCCAGTCGCAGCGCACAAATAACACGTTTCATTGACCCGATTTTACGCGCCACGGGTATGGCGCTCCGTCCGGCCTAAGCGTTCCCGACAAAAACCGTCAGGACGCCGGTGTAGCCATACAGATGCCGGTGAGCAATCTCACCCCCGGCAAAGAACCCCACCAGGGGCACATCGCCCAGAACCCGGCGCACCAGTTGCAGCTCCGCGCTGGGGCCGCCGAAATGGGGGCCACCGCGGCCGGTGCAACTCACATACACCGCACCGGCAATGCGCTGTGTCGACTCCGCTGCCCACTCCGGGGGTTCCAGCTCGTCGCGGATTTCTGCACAGATGCGGGTCAGGTCGGCCCGGGCCGCCTGCACATTGCGCTGGCAAAACACCAGTTGCGCCCCCGCCTCCACGTGATCGGCCACGGCAATGCCACGGCGGGCGGGATCAAGCCCGATGATGTGGCGCACCACCACATCGTCCCCGAAATTGCCCGTCTGGCGCACCGCCACCGGGTGCGCGGCCACCGCGGCAACCGCTTGGGGGGCCTTGCCCCCCGCATCCCCGCCACCCGTGGCCTGCGGTGGCTGCACCAGCCCCACCAGCGTGGCGCGCACCACGTCCAGGGCTTGCTGCGGCGCCTCCAGCGAAATGGCAAGGTCCTGCAGCATCACGTCCAGCGCGGGCCGCCCATCGAGAGACAGCACCACGTTGCGGTCCGCTGCACTGACGGTGCGCGCCGGGGCAACCGGCATGCACCCCTGGGTCACGCGCGAAACCAGCCCCACCTCCGGCCCAAATGCCACACCGCTGAGGCCGCCACTGAAGACGCCGCCGGCCGCACCGTGGCCCTTGATGTTGCCGTCGCCCCCCACGGCGAACTGCAGGCCCTGCGTGCGGCTGCTGGAGACGCCTCCAAACAGGTAGCCCGACTCGGTGCGGGCCGCCAACTCTGCAACCAGCTCCCCCAGGTCCGCCGTATCGGCGTCCGCATGCACCAGGGCGGTATGGGCCTCAAAACCCAGCCCCAGCGGGGCAACGCCGGAAAACACGCGGTACTGGTCACTGGGCAGCTCCAACAGCATGACGGCCATGGCCGGCTCGTCCCAGTACTCCACGTTGTTGGACACGATGCCCACCCCCACGGTGCCCGACCAATCGGTCACCAGGGGCAATTCGGACTCCAGGTACTCCAGGATGTCGCGGGCCGCATCGGCATAGTGGTCGGTCAGGTACAGCAATGCCAGTGTGGGAGTCTCGGCATACCCCGGCAAGGCCATCTGGGCCCGCAGCTGCGCCAGCACCAGGGCGGCGGCCATGGGCCACTGCGGATGCGTGGCATGTGCGTAAGGAAAGCGCTTCATTCCGCCACCGCCTGCAATCCGGCCCTGGGGCCTAACGGCTGCGCGGGGTCTTGCGGGCCGCCGGCTTGGTGGCAGCCGCACGCCGTTTGGTCACGGCCTTCTTGCCCGCGGCCGAAGCCGATTTCAACGCCTCCTTGGCCAGCCCGGTTGCCATGTTCCGGGTGACGTCCATGGCGGTCTTGGTGCCCGCTTCTTTCAATGCACCGGCGGCGATCTGCTGGAATTGCTGGGTCAGTGCGCCCCACAACTGCAGGGGATCCACCAGCGCGCTGCCCGTGGCGGCGGCTTTTCCACCCTTGCCCACCTTGGCCGCTACCCGGGCGCCACCCGTAGCCACGTCCGAGAGGGTCTTGGCCGTGGACGCCGCCCGCTCGGTGACACGCTGCACCCCCGATTGCACCGATTCGGCCGCCTTCAGCTTCAGGGCATTGGCCACGTCACCAATGTTGAAATTCATGCCTTTGAGGGTGGCCAGCGTCATCTTCTGCACCTCCAGCGCCTGGATGGTGGCACCCAGGGCGCGCGAGTTCTGCTCCAGCCAGAAATGCACCGCCTTGAGTTCTTCAATGCGTTTTTCGAGCTCCTCCACGCTCAACGTGGGAGCAACCCAGTTGCCGAGGTTGGGCATTTGCGGAATATTGCTGGTGGCCCCTTTGGCCAGGTTCTGCAAAAAATCGAAGCCCGGCACAAATTTTCCGAATCCGGTAGTGTCTGCGTCACTCATGCTCGCTCCCGTGGAGGTGGTCAACTCTGAACAGTTGGCAGCTTACTCCAACGCCAGACATCTGGCCACCGCCGTCCCCGCTGCACGGGCCGTCTACGGCACGGTGCGCGGCACGCTCCCCCGCGCCTGCAAGCTGGCCAGTTGCGTCAGCGCCGCGTGGTCCAGGATGCGCACATGGCGCCGCCTGATTTCCAGGATGCCATCGGCCACCAGCTGGGACAGGATGCGGCTGACGGTCTCGTACTTGAGGCACACGAAATTGCTCAGGTCCATGCGTGTCATCCGCAGGTCCAGCTCGGTGGCGGGGAACCCGCGTGCGTGCAGACGCTGCGCGAGGTTGATCAGGACGCTGGCCAGCCGCTTGTCGCCACGGATGCTGCTGAGCAGCAGCATGGCGTTGCTCTTGACCACGATGTCCTGGCTCAGCACCCGGTGCAGATGGCGCTGCAGGACGTCCATCTCGCGGGCCAGCGCCTCCAGGCGCACAAACGGCAGCGCACAAACTTCGGAATCCTCCAGCGCCACGGCGGCACAGCTGTGCTGGTCCCGCTCGATCCCGTCCAGCCCGACGAACTCACCCGTCATCTGGAAGCCCGTGATCTGCTCGCGCCCGTCGCTGGAAATGACCACCGTCTTGAAAAACCCCGACTGGATGGCATAGACGTTCTGAAAGCGCTCGCCCTGGTGGATCAGCACCTCCCCCTGCTTGACGGTTCGGCGCGCCAGAACCGCGCGGCCCACACGCTCCAGCGCGCCAGGGTCGAGGTCACTCGGCCAGCACAGTCCCCGGGACTTGCACTGCGTACAGGGCGTATCTGCCGCGCCCGTTGCGTCCACATCCTGCCGGGCCGGGAGGTCCAATAAAAGTACTTCTTCCTGCATTTCTCTCTCCGTCAAAAATCCTGTTCGGCGGCCCCCACGGGCCAAGGGCGCGAACCGCCACACGGGCCGGAACGCGCACTCCATGTACAAGGTTCAGACGAAAAGCGGGGGTCCCCGCGCCGGTGGCGCCAGGGCCGGCGTGCCGCAGTGGCCCCGATCCAGGTCGCCCGGGCACGGCTGCTGCCGGCCCGCATCCAGAAAGGAAAAGAGGGGTGGCGGCGGTGGCGGTGCCGCCCGCTCCAGCCCCTGCAGACAGAACGGGCAGTGGTCCAGGAACTGGGCCGGCTCCTGCCGGGCAGGCGCCTCGACGGCCACGGTGCGCGGTCCGCTGGAGGTGCAGATTTCAATCCAGGAAGCGCGGTGCCCGTGCGCCACGGCGTGCGACACCGTGGGAACCAGCGCGCTCAGGGAACCGACCCACACGGCCAGCCACACCACCCAGGGGCGGTGCAGCAATGCGTGGAATCGGGTGGCTGTCATGACCTGCGAAAGGCGCCGGCTCAGGGCTTGCCGTGCATGCCGTGACCCATGTCAGCGGCACTGGCGGGCGCCGTTGCCGACACCGGAACCTTGAGTTCGCTGCGGGTCTCGACGCCCTTGGCGTCCTTGAACACCAGGGTCATGGGGATGGTGGTGTCCTTCTGCAGGGCCACCTTCAGGTCCATCAACATCACGTGGTAGCCGCCGGGCTTGAGCTCCACGGCCTTGCCCACAGGCAAGTCCAGCCCGCCTTGCACGGCGCGCATTTTCATGACGCCACCGTCCATCTTCATCTCATGCACCTCCGCCACGCCTGCAACGGGGCTGGAGACGGCCACCAGTTTGCTGCCTTCCTTGGCTGTGAGTTTCATGAAGGCGCCGGTGGCCGTCTGGCCTTGGACGGTGGCGCGGGCCCAGGCGTCCTTGATGTCCACGGTCTGGGCATACAGGGTGCCGGCGGACAGCGCGAGGATGGCAGCGATAGTTTTGAGTTTCATGGGTCTTCCTTGGTTAAAAAATGGTTTCAGTGCGCATGCTCGCCAGCGGCCTGGATGTCGAGCACCTCCAACAGCGCTGCCGGCGATTTAAGACCTTTGGTGGAGTTGCCCGAAGCCGGCACATCCACCCAGGCGTTGACGCCCTTCTCGCAGCTTTGCACCACCGGGAACCAGATCGGTCCGGGTTTGGCCGGTGTGGTGCCCCGCAGCACGAATTCATCGTAATAGGCCGCCGGCAGGGCATTCTCGGGGCCATTGGCAGTCCAGGTGATTTCCAGCACCCCCTCGGTATAGGTCTTGCCGTGGCTCTCGTAGGGGGCGGCCAGCTTGCCGACTTTGGTGACCACCGTCCAGCCCGGCTTGGGCATGGGCTGAGCGCCATTGAACCCGGCAGGAATGGTGACCCGCAGGCCCGTGGTGGCAGAGCTGTCACAGCCATGCCCCACGCGCAGCACCGCGCGGTAGCTGGTGCCGGCCGCGGCGGCGCCATCCTGCAGCACAACATGGGAAAAAGAGGCGCCAGCCGCCATGGACAGTGCGCAGGCAGCTATGGATTTGATAGTGAATTTCATGGAAACGTCCTTGGGTTAAAAATCGTAGGTCAGTTCGGCAACCAGCGTGCGCTTGGGATACGGGTGGTAATTCCAGTACTCCTCGTTGGTCAGGTTGTCGATACCGAGGGCCGCCACCAACTTGGGGCTGAAGGCATAGCGCGCGCGCACATCCACGACCAGAAAGCGGCTGGCGGCGGTGTAGGCAAAGCCGTTCACGTCGGCGTTGTTGAGGGTGGAATACTGGTCGCCGCTGTAGCGCACCCCGATGGAGGTGTTGAACTGGCCATTCCAGCGGTAGTTGGCCAGGGCCGAGGCACGCCACAGCGGCACACGGGGCTGGAGCTTGCCGATGGTGTCGCCGGGAGTGGTCACATAGCCGGCGTTTTCCACAATGCGCGAATCGGCGTAGGTGATGCTGCCGGAGAGGTCCAGACCGCGGATCAGGTTGTCCGTGCCCTGGAAGGCGATTTCCAGCCCGGTGGTGTTGATGGCGTCCACATTGGTGATGCGGGTGACGGTGGTGCTGAGCGATTCGGCGTAGATGGAGTCGCGCACGTTTTCCTGGAACAGGGTCACGCGCACCACCGCGTTGCCCAGGTCCTTTTCCGCCGACAACTCGGTGGTCCACGATTTCTCCGGTTTGAGATCCGGGTCGTTTACCACCGTCAAGGTGCCGCTGGTCGCGCCATACAGCTCCTGTACCGTGGGCATGCGCACGGCGCGCCCGGCCGATACTTTCAGCGTCGTGTCTGCCGTGGCCTGGAACGCCACGGCGGCCTTGGGTGACAGGTAGGTTTCACTGCGGTCGGCGTAGGTCAGGGCGCTGGTGGCGGTCTGGGTGTAGCCGCCGCTGGCACTCCAGCGCTCCACCCGGGCACCCAGCACCGTCTTCCAGCGCGGCGCAAACGTCCAGGTGTCCTGCCCGTACACGCTTTGCAGCTGGGTTTTGCCACCCACGTCGGAGCTGAGCGTGCCGGCTTCACCCGTCATCCACTCGCCCACCGTGTTGGACTTGAGGATGCGCAGGCGGTAGTTTTCCTGCTGGAAACCCATGTCGGCAATGTGCGCGCCCTGCATGCCTTGCGGTCGCCAGGTCCCCTTGGCGGCCACCGCCGTCCAGCCGGTGCCCTTTTGGTCGGTGACGGTGGCGCCGGTTCCCGCCCCACCGCTGAGCGTGGATGCGGCATTGACCGTAGTGGCATGGTTGAGGTCGCGGGCGTAGTCGTACAGGCTGGCGGCCACCTCCCAGTCCCACACGCCCTTGGTATGGCTCTTGACCGACAGGCCGTGCATGAAATGCTCCAGGCTTTCGCGGGACGCATTGAACGAACCGTCGATCTGGTAGATCTGACCGTTGATGGTGCGCTTGCCGCCATAGACGGCATTGCCCGCAGCATCTTTCAGGTAGGAGACCGGGTTTCCTTCTGCGTTGTTGTTCCAGTACCCCAGGGTGTAGCTGGCCCGCACCGTGGATGAAAAGTCGTAGGCCAGCTTGAGTTTCTCGTGGTTCTGGACGGTGTGGTACTGGGTGCTGGTGCCCAGGATGTACCAGGGCACATTGGTCTTGTCCAGGCCGCCGATTGCACCGCTGACCGCCCCCAGCGAGGGGCCGGCAACGGTCGCGGTTGTGGCCTTGGTGGCAATGACCAGCGGCTGGCCCGCACTGTCCGTGCGGTTGGCGTTGATCCACCACGACCAGTCGCCGCTCTTGCTGCCCAGCGAAACACTGGCCTGGTTGCCGCTGTAGGTCTCACTGGTGTTGTACAGACTGAAGGGTTGCTGAAAGACCGAAACCTTCACATGGCCTTCCAGTGCGGTGGGCATGCGCGTCACATATTCCACCACCGCGCCCACCGAATTGCCCGGGTAGGCGGCAGAAAAGGGGCCATACATCACGTCCACCCGCTCGATCTCTTCGGGAGTCACCATGCCCCAGCGGGGCGCATAGGTGGCGCCGTTGCCCAGGTAGTTGGACAGGAGAATGCCGTCGGCGTACACCGCCGAACGGGTGCTGTTGCCCGTGCCCGACGCGCGGCTGGACAGCACGGCGTGGTTGTAGTCGCCGATGTAGCGGCGGCGCACCAGCAAGCTGGGGAAGTACTTCAGCGCGTCTTCGGCGTCGGTGGCGTTGATCGTTTCTTCGATCTGCTCCCGCGTCACGCCTTCAATGGTGGTCGGGATCTGGGTCGGCAGCGAGGTCGGCTGGCCGCTGTTGACAGTCACCATGCCCAGCGACTTGACCGGGGCGTCGGCCGTCACACTGGTTGCCGGTAACGGCTGCGGGGCAGCGACCTGAGCCCACACCGGCCCAATGCCAGGGGACGCCACGGCCAACGCCAGGGCAATGCGATGTCTGCGCATGGAAACTCCAAAATACCAAGCAAAAGGCCCAAAACCGCCGCAAATACGGCGTCAGGCGCTATGAATTTGATAGTTCAGAGAGAAGGAGGGCCGCGCGCCGGCAGCGGCGCAGCGGCGCGCGCCGCGTCGTGCACCGCGGCAATGTCCTGCAGGGCATACGACAGCGGCTGGGCAGGCCCCAGGGCCGCATGCGAGGCGGGCGACAGCAGTGCGGTCATGGGCGTGCACAGCGGGCAGTCCATGGTCTTGCTGCCCAGATCGCTGGTGCTGCCGTCATCGGCCTTGACCAGCACCTTCATCGCGCCGGCACCCGTGCAAACCAGCAGGATATCCTGCGGCTTGATGATGGGCGAGGCCACGGCGACCCCCAGCGACAGCACGAACCACACCAGCACAAGGCGGGTGACGAACGTGAAATGGCGCAGGGTTTGCATGGGCCGCATTATCATCCCGCCAACCCGCGGTGCTTTGCGCTAGAGCAAATGACCGGGTTCTTTTGTCGGCGTTGCCCCGACTGCGCCTGCGCAGCCCGGACGCCGCGCCCCACAGGACATGCCCCCATGATGAATTACACCTTCGCGTCTGCCACCATCCTGCTGGTGCTCATTACCGACCCCATTGGCAACATCCCCATTTTTGCCAACGCCCTCAAGCACGTGGCCCCCGAACGGCGCGCGCGAGTGATCCTGCGCGAGATCCTGATCGCCTTTGCCCTGCTGCTGGCGTTCATGTTCGTGGGCGACAGCTTCCTGCGGGTGATGAACCTCAGCGAGCTGTCGCTGCAGATCGGCGGCGGCGTGATCCTGTTCCTGATCGCCCTGCGCATGGTGTTCCCTCCGCCGGCCCCGGCAGAAGGAGAAATCCTGGAGGAACCCCTGATCGTGCCCCTGGCGGTGCCGGCGGTGGCTGGCCCCTCGGCCCTGGCCACCGTACTGCTGCTGGTGTCGCAGCAGCCCGATCGCCGCATGGAGTGGATCGGGGCACTGTGCGTGACCATGCTCATCAGCGCCATCGTGCTGGTTTCCGCCGAGCGCATTCAGCGCGTCATCGGAACCCGGCTGGTGGTGGCCGTCGAGCGGCTCATGGGGCTGGTCCTGGTGTCCGTGGCTATCGAGATGATGCTGCGCGGCGCCAAGACGTTTGTCCTGCAGCTGGCACGGGGCTAGGCGTCCCGGCCCGCCGGGGCGACGACTTCCTGCTCGATGGCGCCAAAAATGCTGTGGCCGTCGCGCCCCTTCATCTCGATACGGATGGTGTCGCCCCAGCGCAGGTAGTCGGTACTGGGTTTGCCGTCCTGCAGGGTTTCCATGGCGCGCTTCTCGGCGATGCAGTTGTAGCCCTTGGGCCAGTCCGTGCTCCCCTTGGTGGTCACGCCCTGGTTGCTCACCGCCCCGGAGCCGACGATGGAGCCGGCGCGCACCGGGCGGGTTCTGCACAGGTGGGCCAGGAGCTTGCCGAAGGGGTGGGTCATGTCCGCCCCCGCGTCACACAGGCCGACCTTACGGCCGTTCCAAGTGCTGTGCAGGGTCAGTTGCACCCGCCCCCGCGTCCAGGCCTCGCCCAGTTCGTCGGGGGTGACGGCCACCGGGCTGAATGCGGTAACGGGTTTGCTACCCAGCGGGCCGAAACCCCGCGCCTGCTCGGCCGGTGACAGGGCACGCAGACTCACGGCATTGGCCAGCATTACCAGGCGGATGCCCTCCAGTGCCCGATCTGCCGGGCAGCCGACGGGCAAATCGCTGCTCACCACCGCCAGCTGGGCTTCAAAGTCCACTCCCAGTTCTTCGCTGGCGCAGGCAATGGCGTCGCACGGCCCGGCCAGGGCGTCACTGGCGCCCTGGTATAGCAGTGGGTCGGCAGAGCCTCCCGCAGCCCCGGAGGCCTCCGTGGCCGGATACACCAGCTCGGCGTGGCTGCCATAGGCCACCGAACCCACCCATTGGTAGGCGCGCGGCAAGGGCGCCATGCACTGGCGCGGATCGAAGGGGAAGGCGTGGCGGGCGTGCCCGCTGTTAAGGGCGTTGTACAGGTCCTGCAGCTGGGGCGACAGGTAGTTCCAGTCATCCAGAACCTGCTGCAGGCGGTTGGCGATGCCCGAAGCGTAATGGGCCTGACCGAGGTCCCGGGAGACGACCACCAGTTGGCCATCGCGGGAACCGTCTTTGTAAGTTGCAAGTTTCATGGCGGAATTGTCGCTCTGATTTAAACTGGAACCGTTATACCGGGATTGCCCCCGTACGCTCCCCCCCATGCTGCCCGCCCACCCGCCGTCCTCCCCTCAGCCGCCCGCCAAGCGCCGGCGCCCCGTGCGTGGCCTGCTACTCCTGACGGTGGGCGTGGTTCTGGCCCACTGGGCGCTGCTGCACAGCGCGCCCCTCAACCTGGCCTCCCATGCCAGCCCGGACAGTCCGTCCGACCTCCCCTTCATCACCCGCACCATCACCGTGCCTGCCGCACCCCCGCCGGTGCCTCCCGCAGCCACAGCCGCAGCGCGCGCCCATGCGGCCCCTGCACCGGCGCCTGCCGGCCCGACATCCCGCTTGGTGACCGAACCCGACGCCGCGCCGCCGGCCGACGACACCACGCCTGCAGCAGCGCAGACCAAGGTCGATCACACCGATGCCGTTGACGTCGCAGCCGCCCAGGTGCCCCCGCCCGGAGCCCCCAAGGCGCCGGCGGCCCAGGCCGTGCACAGCTATGCCATTCCGGGGTCCATGCAGCTGCCGTACGACATCCGCGGCAAAACCCGGGGGGTTCCGTTCTCGCTCAATGGCAACCTGAACTGGCAGCAGGACGGCAGCACCTACAACGCCCGCATGGAGGTCAGCCACTTTCTGCTGGGCGCACGCATACAGACCAGTACCGGCGAACTCACCGCGCACGGGCTGGAACCCACCCGTTTTGGCGACAAATTCCGTAGCGAAGTGGCGGCTCACTTTGAACGTGCCAAGAACAAAATCACGTTCAGTGCCAACACCCCGGACGCGCCGCTGCTGCCCGGCGCACAGGACCAACTCAGCGTGCTGATCCAGCTGGCCGCCATGCTGGGTGGCGCTCCGCGCGACTTTCCCGAAGGCAGCCAGCTGACCTTCCAGGCGGTGGGACCCCGGTCGTCCGAAACCTGGGTATTTACCGTGGGCGCCCTGGAAAAACTGACCCTGCCCAACATGGAGCTCAACGCCCTCAAGCTGTGGCGCAACCCCAGCAGCGAGTACGGTAGCAAGGCCGAAGTCTGGCTGGCGCCCGGCCTGGCCTATATGCCCGTGCGCATCCGCATCACGGAAGCCAACGGAGACGTGGCCGACCAGCGGTGGCTGGGCGACCACCTGCCGCAGTACTGATATGCCGGCCCCCAGCCGAGGGCAGCGCCATCCCTTGAATTCGGCGATATTGCGCCCAACTGGGCCATAAGCCCTATCATTGATCACCATGCACACGCTCTACGACTCAGACACCTATTCGGTCACCCACATGCTGGCCAACGCCGAGGCGGATGGCTCGACGGTGGTGAGCACCCTCAAGACGGTGCAACACCCCGAGGGAGTTCCCATGCTGGCACGCCACGGTTTTGAGATTGTGGACAAACGCACGGGCAAAGAGGTGTACCTGGATGGCTCCTGGGCCGAGCTGTTCCAGCAGCACATCATGGCCTGGCAGGTCAATACGCCCACCCAGGAAGAAGTCGAGGACACCCTGGAGCAATACGCCGAGCTGGCACAAAACCCGGTGCTGGTGCACTGAACCCGTGGCCATGCTCCGCCGCGTGGCCACCTGGGTTTGCCTGTCGGGCGTTGTGATCCTGGGCGCTTGCGCAGCCCCGCTCCTGACGCCTGCGTTGCAGGCCCGACTGGAAACCCTGCTTCCGGCCGACGCCCTGCTGGTCGGCGAGCAGCACGATACCCCAGCCCATCAGCAGCTGCACCGCGAGTTGGTCAGCGCGCTGGCGGCCAAGGGCCAGCTGGCGGCCGTCGCACTGGAAATGGCCGAGCAAGGCCGGTCCACCGATGCGCTGGAACCCGGCGCCAGCGAAAGCGCCGTCCGTGCCGCACTCCAGTGGGATGACGCTACCTGGAACTGGGCCGCCTACGGCCCGGCCGTGATGGCTGCCGTGCGCGCCGGCGTGCCGGTGCGCGGCGCCAACCTGACTCCCGCACAACGCACCGCGGCCCTGAACAACACCACGCTCGACGCCCTGCTGCGCGGCCCGGCACTCAAGGCACAGCAGCAGCGCATCCGCATCGGCCACTGCGGCCTGCTGCCAGAAAGCCAGATCACGCCCATGACCCGCGTCCAGATTGCCCGCGACGTGGCCATGGCGCACACCCTCACCGCCGCCGCCGTCCCCGGCAAAACCGTTCTGCTGCTGGCCGGCAGCGGCCATGTCGACGCCACACTAGGCGTGCCGCAGCACCTGCCCCCTGATTTCAGGGCAAAAACGCTGCTTCTCTACGCCAATACTGCGTCGACAGCTCCTGAAACCATAGCAAATTTTGACCAGTCCTGGCCCACGCCGCCGCCGGCGGCGGAAAAAGACTATTGTGCGCAGCTGCAGGCGCTACCGCAGCGGAGCCCGAACGCTGGAAGTGCCCGACCGTCTTGACGTATGTCAATGACGAGCAGCCCGCAAGGGCGCATCATGAAACCATATGAAGGAGTTGACCCGATGAACAAACAACAAGCCACCCCTTACCAGCAGCAGTTGCTGGGCATGCGTGCCGCCTTGCTCGCGCAGATTGCCGAGCAGCGGGGCGGGGTCGTCGGTCGCGCGGAGGTTGCCGCCGACCACTTTGGCCGCCCGGAAGACTCCACCGCCCAGGTGGCCAGCGCGCGGGAACTGGAGTTCGCCCTGGGTGAACGCGAAACAGCCGAGCTGGACGCCATCGACGCCGCACTGGCCCGCATTGAAGCCGGCACCTACGGCGAGTGCACCGACTGCGGTGTCACGATTCCCCCAGCGCGCCTGCAGGCCACGCCGGACGCGCCACGCTGCATCCCGTGCCAGGAAAAGCTGGAACACCACCGCGCCTGATTCCCTTCTTATTTTTTTCCCAACTTGCTGAAAGCCTGACATGAGTACTTTTCACGCCGTCGTCTGGATGGACCATTCCGAAGCCCACGTGCTGATGTTTGACCGCGAACACATCGAAGCCCAGCGCATCAAGTCGCGCAGCCACCATAAGCACCAGGGCAAGGCCGAAGACAACGCGGCCTACTTCACCGAGATTGCCAAGGCGTTGGCCGGCACCCGTGAGGTCCTGCTGACCGGCCCCGGCCTGGCCCGCAACCAGTTCCGCGACTGGGTCGCCACAAACCAGGCGGCACTGGCGGCCGGCATTGTGGACTCCGTCTCCACCGACCACCCAACCGACGGCCAGCTGGTTGCCATGGCCCGCCAGTATTTCAAGAAATTTGACAACATGGCGACCGACCCTTCCGTGGCCTGACCCCGGAAAAAGCCGTGGCGCGCAGCCCGGCTGCGCCTCATGCTGCGACAATGGGCGCACCATGAGTACGACTTACATCCTGACCCTCTCCTGCCCGGACCGCCTGGGACTGGTCCACGCGGTATCCGGCTTCCTGCTGGAGCGCAGCGGCAACATTGAAGAAGCCGCGCAGTACAACGACCCGGACACCGGCCTCTTCTTCATGCGGGTGCAGTTCAGCTGCGCGCAACTCACGCACGCCGACCTGCGCACCGAGCTGGAACGCTTCGCGGCGCCCTTCCAGATGCACTGGAGCCTGCACGCCACGGCGCAGCCCATGCGCACTGTGCTGCTGGTCAGCAAGGAGGGCCATTGCCTCAACGACCTGCTGTTCCGCTGGAAAAGCGGGCTGTTGCCGGTGGACATCCGCGCCATCATTTCCAACCACCGCGAGTTCTACCAGCTGGCCGCCAGCTACAACGTACCCTTCCACCACATTGCGGTCAACAAGGACAACAAGGAACAAGTCGAGGCCCGGCAGTTTGAAATCATCGAAACCGAAGGTGCCGAGCTGGTCGTCCTGGCGCGCTACATGCAGATCCTGAGCGACGACTTCTGCCGTAAGCTGGCGGGGCGCGCCATCAACATCCACCACTCCTTCCTGCCCAGCTTCAAGGGCGCCAAGCCCTACTACCAGGCCCATGACCGGGGCGTGAAGCTGATTGGTGCGACGGCCCACTATGTGACGGCCGACCTGGACGAAGGTCCCATCATCGAGCAGGACGTGGCCCGCGTGGACCACAGCAAAACCGTGGAAGACCTGACAACGCAGGGCCGTGACACCGAAAGTCAGGTGCTGGCGCGCGCCGTCAAGTGGCACAGCGAGCACCGCGTGCTGCTCAACGGCCACAAGACCGTGATCTTCAAGTAGGCGATTCGGCGCTGGCCATCGCTTCGCCCAGGCGGATGGGCTTGGCTGCGGCCCAAGCCGGGTTGAAGGCCATAGGCCCCTTGGGGAACAGCATCACCACGGTGGAGCCCAGCAGGAAGCGGCCCATTTCGTCGCCCTGGCGCAAGGACACGGCGCCGTCGTCGTAATGCCATTCCTGGATCTGCCCGGCACGCGGCGGGTTGACAACACCGTGCCACACCGTGGCCATGCTGCCCACGATGGTGGCGCCCACCAGCGTCAGCACGAAGGGCCCCGCCGCCGAGTCAAACACGCACACCACGCGCTCGTTGCGGGCAAACAGCCCTGGCACGCCACGGGCCGTGGTCGGATTCACCGAGAACAGATCGCCGGGCACATAAATCATGCGCCGCAGGACACCGTCGCAGGGCATGTGGATGCGGTGGTAGTCCCGGGGACTGAGGTACAGGGTGGCAAAGTGGCCATCCTGGAACTGCGCCGCCAGCGTCGCATCGCCCCCCACCAACGCGGTGGTGGAGTACTGGTGGCCCTTGGCCTGGAAGATCTGGTCGCGCTCAATGCGGCCGAACTGGCTGATAGCGCCGTCCACGGGGCAAATCCAGGGGGTCTGCGCCAGCGGCCGGGCTCCTTCCTTCAGGGGGCGGGTGAAGAACGCGTTGAAGCTGGCGTAGCTGGCAATATCGGGGTTGGCCGCCTCGGCCATGTTGACCTGGTAACGCTGCACAAACCAGCGGATGAGGGCGGTGGTCCAGCGCCCGCCGCGGGCGGCGGCCACTTTGCCGGCCAGGACGGTCAGGGCCCGCTTGGGGAGAAGGTACTGCGGCAATACCGCGAGGGAGTCGGACACGGCAGTTCCCGGTGAGGTTGAAGGGCTGGATGAATGCGGGCGGATTATAGAGAAGCCATATGCAAAACCCGGAAATTCCACCGCGTTTGCTCAGTTTCTTTCCGCCACACCCCCGTGGTTTGCCGTAAAGTGGCGGTATGAACGTCTCTGCACACGCCCCGGAAACCCATGCGCTACAAAAAACAGAGCTTCAAGCGCAGGTTGTACGGGCTCTGTCCGCCCATTTACCAACCGATGCGCTCCTGTGGAACCGGGAAGACACCACGCCCTATGAATGCGACGGCCTGACCGCCTACCGCCAGCGTCCGCTGGTGGTGGCCTTGCCCGAAACCGAGGCGCAGGTCGCCGCCGTGCTGCGCACCTGCCACGCCATGGGCGTGCCGGTGGTGGCCCGCGGCGCCGGCACCGGACTGAGCGGTGGCGCCATGCCCCACGCCATGGGCGTGACGCTGTCGCTGGCGCGCTTCAACCAGATCGTGCAGATCGACCCGCGCAGCCGCACCGCCACCGTGCAGTGCGGCGTGCGCAACCTGGCTATCAGCGAGGCGGCATCACCCCTCGGCCTGTACTACGCCCCCGATCCCTCCAGCCAGATTGCCTGCACCATTGGCGGCAACGTGGCCGAAAACTCGGGCGGTGTGCATTGCCTGAAGTACGGACTGACACTGCACAACGTGCTCAAGGTGCGCGGCTTCACCATCGAAGGCGAACCCATTGAATTTGGCGCGGACGCGCTGGACAACGCCGGGTACGACCTGCTCAGCATGGTGATCGGCAGCGAGGGCATGCTGGCCATCACCACCGAAGTGACCGTGCGGCTGATTCCCAAGCCCCTGCTGGCGCGCTGCATCATGGCCAGCTTCGACGATGTCCGCAAGGCCGGCGATGCCGTCGCCGCCGTGATTGCCGCCGGCATCATTCCGGCCGGCCTGGAGATGATGGACAAGCCCATGACGGCCGCCGTGGAAGACTTCGTGCATGCCGGCTACGACCTGAACGCCGAGGCCATTTTGCTGTGCGAAAGCGACGGTACGCCCGAGGAAGTGGAGGAGGAGATTGGCCGCATGAGCGAGGTGCTGCGCCACCACGGCGCCACGGCCATCGCCGTGAGCCAGAACGAGGCCGAACGCCTGCGTTTCTGGAGCGGGCGCAAGAATGCCTTCCCGGCCAGCGGGCGCATCAGCCCCGACTACATGTGCATGGACTCCACCATACCGCGCAAGCGCCTGGCCGACATCCTGCTCGCCATCCAGGAGATGGAGAAGAAATACCAGTTGCGCTGCGCCAATGTGTTTCACGCGGGGGACGGTAACCTGCACCCGCTCATCCTGTTCGATGCCAACGACCCCGACCAGCTGCGCCGCTGCGAGCTGTTTGGCGCCGACATCCTGGAGACCAGCGTGGCCATGGGCGGCACGGTCACCGGCGAGCACGGCGTGGGCGTGGAAAAGCTCAACTCCATGTGCGTGCAGTTCAGCCCGGAAGAGAACGCCCAGATGTTTGGCATCAAGCGCGCCTTCGACACCAAGGAACTGCTCAACCCGGGCAAGGTGATCCCCACGCTGCAGCGCTGTGCCGAGTACGGCAAGATGCTGGTCCGCGGCGGACGGCTGGCACATCCGGAGTTGCCCCGCTTCTGACCCCCTCCCGATGGAGCCCGCACGCGTGTACTGGATAGCCCCATGAAACGGCTCGTCGCGGCCGTGCTGCTGCTGTGGCTGCTCACTGCGTCCGCCCTGGCGGCTTCCGCCAAGGAACCCCTGCGGTTTGGCGTGCTGGCCTTTCGCCCCAAGGCCCAGGCAACCGCCCAATGGCAACCCCTGGCGAACTACCTGGAAACCACGCTCGGCCGGCGCGTGCTGCTGACGGTATATGACCTGCCGGAACTGGAGACAGCGGTTGCGCAATCTGCGGTGGACGTGGTGTTCACCACGCCGGGACACTTCATCGTGCTGCAGAACCGCTATGGCCTGTCGGCACCGATTGCCACCCAGATCACCGAGGAGAACGGGGAAGGCCTGTCGGCCTTCAGTGGCGTCATCTTCACCCGCGCCGATGCCTCTGGCATCAACACGCTGGCCGACATCGTGCACCAGCGCATTGCCATCACCAGCACCGACTTCCTGGGCGGCTACCAGATGCAAGCCTTTGAAATGCTGGAAGCAGGCCTGCCGCTGCCCGACCCGGACCGGCTGGTCGTTACCGGCATGCCGCAGGACCTTCCGGTGGCGGCCGTTCTGGCGGGCCGCGCCAGCGTGGGTTTCGTGCGCAGTGGCGTGCTGGAGGCCCTGGTGCGCGAGGGCAAGCTGTCCATGGACCGCCTGAAGATCATCCACCCCCAATCGACACCGGGCTTTCCCTTTGTCCGCTCCACCCTGCTCTACCCGGAGTGGCCGGTGGTGGTGACACCGACGGTCGACGCCCAATTGGCCCGCCGCCTGGCCGTGGCCCTGCTCTCGCTATCCGGCGGCAGCCCGGCCATGCGGGGCGCCGGCATCCAGGGTTTCACCACGCCCGCCGACTATGGCACCGTGGAAACGGTACTGCGCCGCTTGCGGATGCCGCCTTTCGAGGGCACGCCCGAATTCACCATGGCAGACCTATGGAGCCGCTACACCAACTGGATCATTGCACTGCTGGGCGCGCTGTTTCTGGTGCTGTTTGCCGGCGGCACCTGGCTGTTCATGCAAAACACCCTGCTGCGGCGCAGCCGGGCGCAACACCGCCAGCAGAGCCAGCGGGTCTCCGAAATCATCTGGGGCACCGATATCGGCACCTGGGAGTGGAATGTGCAGACCGGTGAAATCGCCCTCAACGAGCGGTGGGCGGAGATCCTCGGTTACACCCTGGCGGAGCTGGAACCCTTCACCATCGACACCTGGATGGGCATGATTCACCCCGACGACGCCGACGCATCCCGGGAGCGGGTGGAGCGCTGCTTCACCCACCAGGAAACCAACTACAAGTGCGAACTGCGGGTGCGCAAGAAGAACAGCGACTGGATCTGGGTGCTCAACCGCGGGCGGGTGGTGGAATGGACTGCAGACGATCGGCCCATGCGCATGTCGGGAACCCAGGCAGACATTGCCGAGCGCAAACGGGCCGAGTTGCAGGAGCACCACCGTAACCAGGTGCTGCAGATGCTGGCCGACGAAGTTCCGCTCCCCCGCGTGCTCGACGCCATCGCCCGCAACGTGGAAAGCGTCAACCCCAGCATGCTGTGCAGCATTCTGGTGGTGGACAACGAAGGCAAGCGCCTGCACCACGGCGCCGCGCCCAGCCTGCCCGGCTTCTTCCGCCAGGCGCTCGACAGCCTGGCCGTGGGCCAGGGCATCGGCCCCTCCGGCATGTCGGTTCCAGCTGGGGCGGGCGTCCTGAACGAGACCCTTGCCAGCCTGGACGCCTGGGCGCCTTTTCTGGACGCGGCCCACCAGGCCGGGCTGCACGCCTGCTGGTCACAGCCGATTTTCTCGGCACAGGGCAAATTGCTGGGCACCTTCTCCGTCTACCACCACCGGCCCTGTACACCCACAGCCACGGACCTGCAGCTGATCGAATACGAAGCGCGTCTCACGGCGCTGGCTATTGACCGGACCCTGGCCGAAGCGCGCCTGCAGCTCGCGGCCAGCGTGTTCACCCATGCCCGCGAGGGCATCACCATCACCGATGCTGCGGGCACCATTCTGGAGGTCAACGACACCTTCACCCACATCACCGGATACAGCCGCGAAGAGGCGCTGGGGCAGAACCCGCGCATGCTGCAGTCGGGCCGCCAGGGACCGGAGTTTTATGCCGCCATGTGGCACGACCTCACCCACAAGGGCCACTGGCATGGGGAGGCCTGGAACCGGCGCAAGAACGGCGAGCTGTACGCCGAGATGATCACCATCAGTGCCCTGCGGGACCCGACCGGCGTGACGCAGAACTACGTGGCCCTGTTCACGGACATCACCTCCATCAAGGAGCACCAGAAGCAGCTGGAGCACATCGCCCACTACGACGCGTTGACCAACCTGCCCAACCGCGTTCTGCTGGCCGACCGCCTGCTGCTGGCCATGGCCCAGTGCCAGCGGCGCGCCCAGTCGCTGGCGGTGGTGTACCTGGACCTGGACGGCTTCAAAGCCGTGAACGACAAGCACGGCCACGATGCCGGCGACGAACTGCTTATTGCCGTCGCGCAGCGCATGAAGGAGGCCCTGCGGGAAGGCGACACCCTGGCGCGCATCGGCGGCGACGAGTTCGTGGCTGTGCTGGTGGATCTGGAGAACGGCCAGGATTGCGAGCCGGTGCTCAAGCGGCTGCTGCAGGCCGCCGCAACGCCGGTCACGGCCACGGCTGCCGTGCTGCAGGTATCCGCCAGCATCGGCGTGACGGTGTATCCGCAAGACCAGGCCGACGCCGACCTGCTGCTGCGCCATGCCGACCAGGCCATGTACCTGGCCAAGCAGATGGGCAAGAACCGCTACCACCTGTTCGATGTGGACCAGGACACGGCCGTGCAAACCCAGCGCGAGAGCCTGGAGCACATACGCCAGGCGCTGGAACGGAACGAATTCGTGTTGCATTACCAGCCCAAGGTGAACATGAAGACCGGCGAGGTCATGGGCACCGAGGCCCTGATCCGCTGGAACCACCCCGAACGCGGCCTGCTTCCACCCGATGCCTTTCTGCCCATCATCGAGAACCTCCCGCTCAGCGTGGAGCTGGGCGAGTGGGTGATCGCCACGGCACTGACCCAGATCGCCGCGTGGCGGGCCACGGGGCTGGACATGCGGGTCAGCGTCAACATCGGCGCGCGGCAATTGCAACAGGGCGATTTCGTGCTGCGCCTGCAGGACCTGCTGCGCGCCCACCCGGAGGTCAGCGCGAGCCAACTGGAGCTCGAAGTGCTGGAAACCAGCGCCATGGAAGACATTGCCCAGGTTTCCGAAACCATGCGCACCTGCCGCGCCATGGGCGTGCACTTTGCACTGGACGACTTCGGCACTGGCTACTCGTCACTGACCTACCTCAAGCACCTGCCGGCCGAAGTGCTCAAGATCGACCGGACCTTTGTGCGCGACATGCTCAACGACCCGGACGACCTGTCCATCGTGGAAAGCGTCATCGGCCTGGCCCGGGCATTCGGTCGCCAGGTGATTGCCGAGGGGGTGGAAACCGGCATCCACGCCGAACTGCTGCTGGCCCTGGGCTGTGAGCTGGCGCAGGGCTTCGGCATCGCCCACCCCATGCCGGCCCACGCGCTGCCCGCCTGGGTCGCCACCTGGCAACCCGACGCGGCATGGACGGCACGGCAGGCGCGTTCCCTGAATCCGGACGAGCTGATCGTGCTGCTCACCGAGTTGCACCACCGGTACTGGATGCAATCGGTAGAGGCCTTCCTGGCCGGTGAACGCAGCACCCCACCCGTCGTGGAAACCCGCGACTGCCACTTCAGCCGCTGGTACGCAGGCGAAGGGCAGCTGCGCTTTGGCAAGCACCCGGAGATCCGGCGCCTGCATGCCCTGCACGAACGCATCCACGCCATAGGGCAGGAGCTCATGGCACTGTGCATCCAGGGGCAGCAGGGCCAGGCCCTGGCGCAGCTCCGGGAATTGCGCCCCCTGGCCGATGAGTTGGTGAACGGATTGAGCGATCTGTTGAAAACCTAGCGCGAGCGAGAATTTCGGCACGGTTTTGGCTTGACGTATATCAACAGTTGTCCTGCCTGTCACACGCACGCGCCGGCCGCCGTTCTACAGTCCACTACACACAAAAAAGCACACGCCAGTCGCCCTGGCGCGAACGCTGGACGGATCCATTTTTCACATGAAACTCAACCTGCCTGTCACGCAACAAGAATACGAACTGCCGGATGGGGAAACCCTAGTGTCCACCACCGACACGACCGGCCGCATCACCCATTGCAACCAGGCCTTCGTGCTCGCCAGCGGTTTCGATTACGCCGAACTGCTGGGCCAGCCCCACGACATCGTGCGCCACCCCGACGTGCCACCCGAGGCCTTCAAAGACTTGTGGTCCACCGTCGGGCGCGGACGGCCCTGGAGCGGCATCGTCAAGAACCGGCGCAAGAATGGCGACCACTACTGGGTCTGCGCCAACGTGACGCCAGTCATGGACGGCGGCAAGCCCAAGGCCTACATGTCGGTTCGGCTCAAGCCCACCCGCGAGCAGATTGCGGCCGCCGAGGCCCTGTACGCCCGGATTGCGGCGCAACGCCAATCGGGGCGGGCGACCTTCCGCCTGCACGCCGGCAACCTGCGGCCCGTGGGTTGGCGCAACGCGCTGGGCAAGCTGCACCGGCTGACCCTGACCCAGCGCGCCAGTATCGGCGTCGGTCTGGCGCTGGCGCTGACCCTGCTGCCAGCCGTGCTGCTGCCGGGGTACGACCCACGCACCGTCCAGCTGCTGCAAGTGCTGTCCGGGCTGTGCGGCGCCGGCGCCTTCATGGCGTGGTTCGTGCGCACGGTGACGCAGCCCCTGGAAAAAGCCCAGCAACTGGCCGGCGAGGTGGCGGGCTGCAACCTCGATGGCCAGATCACCTACGACGCCACCAGCCCGTTGTCCTCACTGATGCGCCGGTTGTGGCTGATCAACCTCAACATGCGCGCCATCGTCGCCGATGTGCGTGCCGAAGTGGTGGGCGTAACGCAGGCCACACAGGCCATCCACCAGGGCAGCATCGAACTGGCCGGCCGCACCGACTCCCAGGCCAGCGGCGTCGAGCAAACCTCGACCTCTTCCGAGCAGATCGCCGGCACGGTGAAGCAGACCGCCGACACGGTGCAGGAGCTGTCGAGCCTGAGCAGCAGCGCCAGCACCGAAGCCACACAGGGAGGGGAGGCCGTGGACCGTGTCGCACAGTCCATGCACCGCATCCAGTCGTCTTCGGAGCGCATCACCGAAATCATTGGCGTGATCGAGAAGCTGGCTTTCCAGACCAACCTGCTGGCACTCAATGCCGCCGTGGAGGCCTCCCATGCCGGCGAGCACGGACGCGGCTTCGGCGTGGTGGCTAGCGAGGTGCGCGCACTGGCACGCCGCAGCTCCGATGCCGCACTGCAGATCCGGGAACTGATCCAGCGTTCGGCACAGGAGGTGATGGAAGGCACGCAGACCGTAACCAGCGCTGCGGCCACCATCCGCACCGCGGTGGATTCGGTCCAGCGGGTCACCACCCGCCTGAACGAAATCACCCACGCCACCCAGGAGCAATCCCTGGGCGTGCTGCAGATCAGTCAAGCCATGCAGCTGCTCGACGGCGTCACCCAGCAGAACGCCGAGCTGGTGCGCCAGTCCACGACCGCCTGTGAAGCGCTGGCGGCCCGAAGCAGCACGCTGCAGCGGGCGGTGCGAGTTTTCACCATGAAGGTCCATCCCGCCTGAGCGCTCCACCCCGATACAGACGAAGCGCCCGGCAACCGGCGTCGGTCTGCTCCACAATGGAGGCATGAATTCCCTCCTCAGTCTCATTGGCGCTCCCACCGACGTGGGCGCGGGCACCCGCGGTGCCAGCATGGGCCCCGAGGCACTGCGTGTCGCCCACGTGGCCACGGTGCTGGCCAGCCACGGGCTGGAGGTAGTGGACCGCGGCAACCTGAGCGGCCCCGGCAACCCCTGGCTGGCGCCCGTGAACGGCTACCGCCATCTGGCCGAAGTCACGGCGTGGAACCAGGCGGTGCACAACGCCGTCTACCAGGAGCTGACCCAGGGACGCCTGCCCGTATTGCTGGGCGGCGACCACAGCCTGGGCATCGGCTCCATCAGCGCCGTGGCCCGCCACTGCCGCGAAGCCGGCAAGAAGCTGCGCGTGCTCTGGCTGGACGCCCATGCCGACTTCAACACCAACACCCTCACACCCAGCGGCAATCTCCACGGCATGCCGGTCGCCTGCCTGTGCGGCCTGGGTCCGCCGGAACTGGTCGGCCTGAGCGGCCAGGTGCCCGCCCTGCAGACCAAATGGATCCGCCAGATCGGCATCCGCAGCGTGGACGAAGGCGAAAAACGCCTGGTGCACGAGCGGGATCTGGAGGTGTTTGACATGCGCTACATCGACGAGATGGGCATGCGCGCCGCCATGGAACTGGCACTGGCGCTGGTGGACGCCAACACCCACCTGCACGTGAGCTTTGACGTGGACTTCCTCGATCCGGCCATCGCCCCCGGCGTAGGCACCACCGTGCGCGGCGGCCCCAACTACCGCGAGGCCCAACTGTGCGTGGAGATGATTGCCGACACGGGCCGCCTGGGCTCGCTGGACGTGGTGGAACTCAACCCCGCGCTGGACGAGCGCAATCGCACCGCCGAAGTGGCGGTGGACCTGATGGCCTCGCTCTTTGGCAAGAGCACCTTGATGCGCAAGTCGGCCCGGCCGGCGCCCTCCTCCTTTTTTCAACTCTGACGGAGCTTTTTGCAATGACCACCCTCGGCACCCCCCTGTCGCCCCAAGCCACCAAAGTCATGCTGCTGGGCAGTGGCGAGTTGGGCAAGGAAGTCATGATCGCCCTGCAGCGCCTGGGCGTGGAAACCATCGCCGTGGACCGCTACGACCACGCGCCCGGCCAGCAGGTGGCCCACCATGCGCGCACCATCACCATGAGCGACCCGGCCCAGCTCCAGGCCCTGATCGAGCAGGAAAGACCCGATCTGGTGGTGCCCGAGATCGAGGCCATTGCCACCCCCATGCTGGAGCAGCTGGAAGCTGCCGGCACCGTGCGCGTCATCCCCACGGCGCGCGCAGCGCGCCTGACCATGGACCGCGAGGGCATTCGCCGCCTGGCCGCCGAAACCCTGGGGCTGCCCACCAGTCCGTACCAGTTCTGTGATTCGCTGGCCGAACTGCAGGCCGCCATCGATGGCGGCATTGGCTACCCCTGCATCGTCAAGCCGGTGATGAGCAGCTCGGGCAAGGGCCAGAGCCGGATCAACGGCCCGGCCGATGTGCGCGCGGCCTGGGACTACGCCATGGCCGGCGGGCGGGTGAGCCACGGCCGCATCATCGTGGAAGGCTTCATCGACTTCGACTACGAAATCACCCTGCTGACCGTGCGCGCCAAGGGCGCCAGCGGCGCGGTGGAAACCCAGTTCTGCGAGCCCATTGGGCATCTCCAGGTCAGCGGCGACTACGTGGAGAGCTGGCAACCCCACCCCATGCACCCGGCAGCACTGCAGCGCGCGCGCGACATTTCCAAGGCCGTGACCGACAACCTCGGTCTGGGTCTGGACGGCCAGTCCACCGGACTGGGCATCTTTGGCGTGGAGTTGTTCATCAAGGGCGACCAGGTGTGGTTCAGCGAAGTGTCACCGCGCCCGCACGACACCGGCCTGGTCACCCTGTGCACGCAGGTTCAAAGCGAGTTTGAGCTGCACGCCCGCGCCATTCTGGGCTTGCCGGTGAACACCGCGCTGCGCAGCCCCGGCGCCAGCGCCGTGATCTACGGCGGCGTGGATGCGCAGGGCATTGTGTTCGACGGCGTGGCCGATGCGCTGCGCGTACCCAACTCGGACCTGCGCCTGTTCGGCAAGCCCGAAAGCTTTGTCAAACGCCGCATGGGCGTGGCGCTGGCCTTTGCCACCACGGTGGAAGAGGCCCGCAACAACGCCAAGCTGGTGGCCTCACGGGTGAAGCCCCGCGCCGCGTAGCCGCACGCCCGGTGTGCGGCCGGGCTTGTCGCCTGAACGCCGCATGCGCCACCCACACCGGGAACAAATTGGTAAAAGAATGTAACGCCACATACCAGGAGACTCCATGAAACGGCACACCTGCCTGGGCGCCCTGCTCTTGTCGATCACCGCCACCGGCCTGGGCGCCCAGACCCTCAAGCCCGGCCTGTGGGAAATCACCAGCCAGATCCAGGGCGGCTCCGGCGAGACCGCCCGCGCCCTGGCCGAAGCGCAGAAACAACTGGCCAACCTGCCGCCCGACCAGGCCCGGATCATGCGCGACATGATGGCCAGGCAGGGCGTGCAACTGACCAGCACACCCGGCGGCGGCACGGCCCTCACCACCTGCATGACGCAGGACATGGTGGAACGCAATGCAGTAGCGGCCCAGCAGGGCGACTGCACCTACACCCGCAGCCCGCGCGTGGGCAACCGCATGCCGTTTGCGTTCGTATGCACCCAGCCGCCCAGCCGGGGCGAAGGCCAGGTGACCTTCGTCAGCCCCGAGGCGTACACCGTGCAGATGGCGGCCACCACGGTGGTCAACGGCCAGCCGGAAAAATTGGACCTGCAGGCCCACGGCCGCTGGCTGGGCGCCAACTGCGGCGCCATCGCGCCGCCGCCGGCACCTAAGTAGCCGTGGCGGGGTAGCTGCGGGCACCAAAAATGGCGCTGCCCACACGAACCAGGGTGCTGCCCGAGGCCACGGCGGCTTCCAGGTCGTTGCTCATGCCCATGGACAGGGTGTCCAGCCGCACGCCGGCTTCATTTATGGCATCAAATAACGCTTTTGCCCCCGTAAACACTGCGCAGGCAGCTACAAAATCAGGAGCAGGTTCGGGAATGCACATCAGGCCGCGCAAGCGCAACCGGGGCAGCGCGGCCACGGCCTGGGCCAGCGCCAGGGCTTCGGCCGGCGCCACGCCAGACTTGGTGGCACCACCGTCCACATTGACCTGGATGCACACCTGCAGCGGCGCCAGTTGCGCCGGACGCTGCTCGCTCAAGCGCTGGGCGATCTTGAGCCGCTCGATGGTGTGCACCCAGTCGAAGTGCTCCGCCACCAGCCGCGTCTTGTTGCTCTGGATGGGGCCTATGCAATGCCACTCCAGCGGCAAATGGGCCAGCGCAGCGATCTTGTCCACCGCTTCCTGGATGTAGTTTTCGCCAAACGCGGTCTGCCCGGCAGCATGGGCCTGCACCACCGCATCGGCGCCAAAAGTCTTGGAAACCGCCAGCAGCGTGACGGCGCCCGCGTCGCGCCCGGCTTGGGCACAGGCCTGCGCCAGACGCGTGCGCACCCGGGAAAGATTGTCGGCAATCATGGTCATAATCTACGAAGCGTAACAAACAACGACCAACCGAACGAGGACTACGTGGACATTACCCAATTGCTGGCCTTCAGCGTCAAGAACAAAGCATCGGATTTGCACCTCTCGGCTGGTCTGCCACCCATGATCCGGGTCCACGGCGATGTGCGCCGCATCAACGTGGAAGCGCTGGACCACAAACAGGTGCATGCCATGGTGTACGACATCATGAACGACGGGCAACGCAAGCACTTCGAGGAGTTTCTGGAGATCGACTTTTCGTTCGAGATTGACGGCCTGGCACGCTTTCGGGTCAACGCCTTCAACCACAACCGCGGCGCCGGCGCCGTGTTCCGGACCATTCCCAGCAAGATCCTGTCCCTGGAGCAACTCAACGCCCCCAAGATCTTTGCCGACCTGGCCCTCAAGCCCCGCGGCATGGTGCTGGTGACCGGCCCCACGGGTTCGGGCAAGTCCACCACGCTGGCGGCCATGGTGAACTACCTCAACGAAACCGAATTCGGCCACATCCTGACGGTGGAAGACCCGATCGAGTTTGTGCACGAGTCCAAGAAATGCCTGGTCAACCAGCGCGAGGTAGGCCCGCACACCCTGAGCTTTGCCGCCGCCCTGCGCTCGGCCCTGCGCGAAGACCCGGACTGCATCCTGGTGGGCGAAATGCGCGACCTGGAAACCATCCGCCTGGCCATGACGGCGGCCGAAACCGGCCACCTGGTGTTCGGCACGCTGCACACCTCCAGCGCCGCCAAAACCATTGACCGGATCATCGACGTGTTTCCGGCTGACGAGAAGGAAATGGTGCGGGCCATGCTGTCGGAGTCACTGCAGGCGGTGATCTCACAGACCCTGTGCAAGACCAAGGACGGCCAGGGCCGCGTGGCGGCACACGAGATCATGCTGGGCACCAGCGCCATCCGCAACCTGATCCGCGAGGCCAAGGTGGCGCAGATGTACTCGTCCATCCAGACCGGCAACAGCGTGGGCATGCAGACGCTGGACCAGAATCTCACCGACTTGGTCAAGCGCAACATCATCAGCCCGGCGGAGGCCCGCAGCAAGGCCAAGATTCCGGAGAACTTCCCCGGCTAAACATGTTGCCCCCACGTTCGTTCACTGCGTGTAACTCTCTGCCCCCCGGGGGGGCCGTTTTGGCTTGGGGCGGCCCGGCGCCAGAACTTGCCCCCACGTTTTACTCCTAAGGAGGTGCTCTCATGGAGCGCGATCAAGCCACGAAATTCATCAACGACCTGCTCAAGCTGATGGTCAGCCGCAACGGCAGCGACCTGTTCATCACCGGCGACTTCCCCCCCGCCATCAAGGTCGACGGCAAGGTGACCAAGGTATCACCCCAGCCCCTGAACGCCGTGCACACGCTGGCGCTGGCCCGTTCCATCATGAACGACAAGCAGGTGGCCGAGTTCGAGCGCACGAAGGAAAGCAATTTCGCCATTTCGCCGCCCGGCATTGGGCGCTTCCGGGTCAACGCCTTCGTCCAGCAGGGCAAGGTCGGCATGGTGCTGCGGGTGATTCCCGCGGCACTTCCCACCATCGACAGCCTGGGGGTGCCCCAGGTGCTCAAGGAAATTTCACAGTCCAAGCGCGGCCTGTGCATCATGGTCGGCGCCACCGGCTCGGGCAAATCCACCACCCTGGCGGCCATGGTGGACTGGCGCAACGAAAACTCCTTCGGCCACATCATCACCATCGAAGACCCGGTGGAGTTTGTGCACATGCACAAGAACTGCGTGGTCACGCAGCGCGAGGTGGGACTGGACACCGACAGCTGGGAAGCGGCACTGAAGAACACGCTGCGCCAGGCCCCCGATGTGATCCTGATGGGCGAAATCCGCGACCGCGAAACCATGGAGCACGCCGTGGCTTTCGCAGAAACCGGCCACCTGTGCCTGGCCACGCTGCACGCCAACAGCGCCAACCAGGCGCTGGACCGCATCATCAACTTCTTCCCGGAAGAGCGGCGCTCGCAGCTGCTGATGGACCTGTCGCTCAATCTGCGGGCCCTGGTATCCCAGCGCCTGATCCCCAAGCAGGACGGCAAGGGCCGCGTCGCCGCCGTGGAGGTGATGATCAACTCCCCGTTGATCTCCGACCTGATCTTCAAGGGCGAGGTGTCCGAGGTGAAGGAGATCATGAAGAAAAGCCGCCAGGCGGGCATGCAAACCTTCGACCAGGCGCTGTTTGACCTTTACGAAGCCAACGCCATCACCTACGAGGACGCGCTGCGCAACGCCGACTCGCTGAACGACCTGCGCCTGCAGATCAAGCTCAACAGCCAGCGCGGCCGCTCCACCGACCTCAGCGCCGGGACCGAAAACTTTGCCATCATGTAAGCCATGTCCAGCATCAACCCAAAAACCTACGAAGCCTCCCCCCCTGTCACCGTGACCTTTCTCGGGCTGGGGGTCATGGGCTACCCCATGGCCGGCCACCTGGCCCGCGCCGGCCACCGAGTGACCGTGTACAACCGGACTGCTGCAAAATCTGTAGCGTGGTGCGCAGAATTCACGGCGCCTGGCGGCCAAAACACCGCCAACTCCCACGCCGCGACACCGCGTCTGGCAGCCCACAATGCCGACATCGTGTTTTGCTGCGTCGGCAATGATGACGACTTGCGCAGCGTGACGCTGGGACCCGATGGCGCCTTTGCCGGCATGAAGCCCGGCGCCCTCTTTGTGGACCACACCACGGCCTCGGCCAGCGTGGCCCGCGAGCTGGGAGCCACCGCGCAGCACATGGGGTTGCGCTTTATCGATGCCCCGGTGTCTGGCGGCCAGGCCGGCGCACAGAATGGCATGCTGACGGTGATGTGCGGCGGCGACAGTGCCGCCTTCGACACCGCCAAGCCCGTGGCCATGGCCTTCTCGCGCGCCTTCACCCTGCTGGGGGAGAATGGCGCCGGCCAGCTCGCCAAGATGGTCAACCAGATCTGCATCGCCGGTCTGGTGCAGGGCTTGAGTGAAGCCATCGCCTTCGGTCAGCAGGCGGGGCTGGACATGAACCAGGTGCTCGATGTGATCGGCAAGGGTGCCGCACAAAGCTGGCAACTGGACAACCGCGGCAAGACCATGGTGGCCGACAAGTTCGATTTTGGCTTTGCGGTCGACTGGATGCGCAAGGATCTGGGACTGGTGCTGGACGAGGCCAAGCGCAATGGCGCACGCCTGCCAGTCACGGCCCTGGTGGACCAGTTCTACGCTGACGTGCAGCACATGGGTGGCCAGCGCTGGGATACCTCCAGCCTGATCAAGCGGTTGCGTTAACGGCGCACCGACTCTGGCAAAAAAAACGGCCCGAGGGCCGTTTTTCAGTTCTTGACCCGGGCCGAGGACTCAGGCGTCTCGGCAGAGGGCTGCGGCAGCGTGCGCGCCAGTTCGTCTTCGCTGATGTACTCCAGCATGCGTACCACGCGCAGCACGCCCGAGGTTCCGCTGATGACCTCGGTGGCCCGCTTGGCCTCGCGCTGCGTCACGCGTCCCATCACATAGGTTGTTCCGCGCTCGGTGGTGATCTTGAAGGCATTGGCAAACAGGTCTTTGGCGTCCACCAGGTTGGCCTTGACCCGGCTGGTCACCAGGGCATCAGACGAGCGCTGTGTGAACGTGGTGTTGCCCATGACCGCCAATTCGTTCACGATGTTGCGCACGTTGTCCACGCCCGCGGCCACCTGCTCCACCAGCTGCTTGTCCTGCGCCGAGGGGACCTCGCCGGTGATCAGAAGCTGGCGGTTGTAGCTGGTGACGTTGACGTGGCCACGATCTCCCAGACTGTCGCCGATACGGCTTTTGGCACGGATTTCGATGCCTTCATCCTCCAGCACCGTTCCCGAGGTGCGGCGATCGGTGGCAACCATGCCCCCCACGACCGCGCCCCCCATCATCAGGGGCATGCACGCGGTCAGCGTGCCCAGGGTGCTGGCCAGCACCAGCAGGGTCAGGCCCGTACGACGAAACGGCATATTCATGTTGGTGTTTCCTGTTCGCCCAACAACTGGGCATCGACGCCATCGCAGAGGCAATGCAAGGTCAAAAGGTGCACTTCCTGAATGCGTGCCGTGCGCTCGTGCGGTACGCAGATATGCACATCGGTGTCGCGCAGCACCTGCGCCATCTTGCCGCCATTGCGGCCAGTCAACCCCACCACTACCATCTCGCGCTCGTGCGCGGCTTCAATGGCAGCCAGCACGTTGGCCGAGTTGCCGCTGGTGGAAATGGCCAGCAGCACATCCCCCGGCGAGCCCAATGCCCGCACTTGGCGGGAAAACACCACGTTGAAATCGTAGTCGTTGGCAATGGCCGTCAGGATGGAGCTGTCGGTGGTGAGCGCAATGGCGCCCAGCTCGGGGCGCTCACGCTCAAAACGACCCACAAATTCGGCCGCGAAGTGCTGGGCGTCGGCGGCCGATCCGCCATTGCCACACGCCAGCACCTTGCCCCCGCTGGTGACGCAGGCCAGCATGGCCTGCACGGCCGCGGCAATGGGTTTGCTCAGGACTTGCGCGGCCTGGTACTTCAGGTCCGCACTGTCTATGAAGTGTTGTTGAATTCGTTGTTCCAGCATGGGTGGCATGATACCGCGCCACCAATGTCCATGGCGCACGGCGGGTTCGGCTTGCGACATCACTTTACAGACCGTTACGGTCAGGCGGCATCAAAAGCCGCCTGCAACCACTGCAGGCCCTGCGGCTCAACCACCACGACATCAAACCGACACGGCGGCAGGGCGGGCAAGCGCATCAAGTAATGGCGTGCCGCAAAGACAATGCGGCGCTGCTTCACGCTGCCCACGCTCGCGGCCGCGCCGCCCTGGCGAACGGAGGCCCGTTTTCGCACTTCCACAAACACGGTGGTGCCGTCCGGTGCGCGCATGATGAGGTCGATTTCACCGCCGCCCCGCCCGGGCGTCCGATAATTGCGCACCAGCAGGCGCAAACCCTGCCCCTGCAGAAACCGCAATGCGTCGTCTTCTGCAGCGTCGCCCACCTGCTTGGTCGTGGCGGGTTGTGCTGGTTTGAATGGAAGGAACCCCATGTGAGCGCTTTATTTACCTCGGTCCTTGCCGCCTCCGCCGAGGCCGCTTCTGGACAGCATTATCCGCAAGGCACGCTCTACGTAGTGGCCACCCCCATTGGCAATCTGGCCGACATCAGCCTGCGGGCACTGCACGTGCTGGGCCTGGTCGATGCCATCGCTTGTGAGGACACCCGCCACACCCAGTCCCTGCTGCGAGCCTACGGCATCGACAAAGGCGCCAACCAACTCATTGCCGTGCATCAGCACAACGAGGCGCAGGCCGCCCAGACCGTGGTGGAGCAGTTGCGCCAGGGCAGGCGTGTGGCGTATGTCAGCGACGCCGGAACACCGGGGGTGAGCGATCCGGGTGCGCGCCTGGTCGCCACCGTGCACGCGCAGGGCTTGCGGGCCATGCCCCTGCCCGGCCCCAGCAGCGTGATCACTTTGCTGTCGGTAGCTGGCATTACCGAGGACAGCGCGCACACCGGCGGGTTTGTGTTCATCGGATTCTTATCCTCCAAGGCCACCGAGCGTGACAGGGCCGTGCAGTCGCTGATGACGCAGGAGCGTGCCGTGGTGCTGCTGGAAGCACCGCACCGCATCGAAGCGCTGGCCCAGGCGCTGGCGGTACTCGGAGCGCGCAAGGTCACCGTCGGACGCGAACTGACCAAGCAGTTCGAAGAAGTTGCTACGGTGACAGCAGAAAATCTGGCCGCCTGGTTCGCACAGGACGCCAACCGCCTGCGCGGCGAATTTGCCCTGGTGCTACACCCGGCACCTTGCACCGCTGCGGCCGGACCCGACACCCGGGTTCTGAAACTTTTGCTGGAGCAGCTCCCCTTGAAAACGGCCGTCAAGCTGGCGGCCGATATCAGCGGCGAACCCCGCAACGCGCTTTACCAGCTGGCACTAACCCTGAAGAACAGCAGCGACAGTGGCAGCGATGCGACCGACGCGTGACATGCAGGAAAGCCTGGACACAGCGGGTCACGCAGACGCGTCGAGCGCCCCCGTATACCCGTGCACACAATGCTGCAGCACGGCCTTGATCTGCCCGACATCACCGGTTCCTGCGGCGTGGCGCAGTATTTCCAGTTGCTGTTCCAATTCGGGCCACTCCAGATAGCTCTCGTGCGCTTTCATGATGCGCGGATGGGCTGTGGACGTGGGGTTGTCGCCAATCAGTAGCTCTTCATACAGCTTCTCGCCCGGTCGCAACCCCGTGATGGCGATGGTCACATCACCAGTGGGATTGGCATCGTCGCGCACCGACATGCCGGACAGTTCCACCATGCGCCGGGCCAAATCCACAATCCGGACCGGCTCGCCCATATCAAGCACAAACACCTCTCCCCCACGGGCCATGGCCCCAGCCTGCAGCACCAGTTGGGCGGCCTCCGGAATGGTCATGAAATAGCGTGTGACTTCGGCGTGAGTGACCGTCAACGGCCCGCCCGCGGCCAGTTGACGGCGGAACAATGGCACGACGCTGCCGCTGGAGCCCAGCACGTTGCCAAACCGGACCATGCCAAAGCACGTTCCCGCTGATGACCCCGACTGTGACGCCAACGCCTGCAAGACCAACTCGGCCATGCGCTTGCTGGCTCCCATGACGTTAGTTGGTCGCACGGCCTTGTCTGTGGAAATCAGGATGAAGTGGGCCACGCCGCTGTCCATCGCGGCCTGCGCCACGTTCAGGGTGCCAAACACATTGTTGGCAATGCCCTCGGAAGGGTTGGATTCCACCATGGGCACGTGCTTGTACGCCGCCGCGTGGTACACCGTATGGGGACGGTAGGTGTGGAAGATTTCCCGCAAACGAACTGGATTGGTCACGCTGCCCAACAGCGGGACCAATGCAACGCCATACTCCCCCGCCGTACACAGCCCCTCCAGTTCCTGGTGAATGCTGTACAGGTTGAATTCACCATGGTCCAGCAGCAAAAGCTGGCGTGGTCGCTCGGCCAGAATTTGCCGGCACAACTCGCTCCCAATACTGCCGCCAGCACCGGTAACCAGAACCACTTTGTCGGCCAAATTGCGCGCAAGCAGTTCAGTATCGGGAGGGACCGGATCACGACCCAACAGGTCTTCAATATCCAGTTCCTTGAGATCCTGTACCGTTACGCGTCCGCTGGCCAGATCCGCCATGCCCGGCAAGGTGCGGATATGCACCGGCAGTGAACGCAGACTTTGAATGATGCTGTTGCGCCGCTCGCGTGAAGCACTAGGCAGCGCCAGAAGGATGTCCGTTACGCCCAGACGCGCAACCAGCCCCGCCACTTCATCGCGACCATAGACCCGAACCCGGTTGATGTTGCGGCCAATTTTGTCCGCGTCATCATCCACGAAACCCAGCAAGTCGAATTGACCGGAGACCCCTAGCGCAGACGCCGTTTGTACACCGGCCGTTCCCGCCCCATAAATGAGCAGTCGGCCTTCTGTTTGGTTACGTGCCCGATCCAGATCCGCCAACCAGAAACGTGCAAACGCACGACTGGCCCCTACCAGCAGAAAAAAAACAAGGGGCTGCAGGATACCCAAGCTACGCGGCACACCTGGCCATTGCCGCCACAGCAAAATCGCCAGCAACAGCGCCGCATAGACGGCAATGGCCTTGGCCGTCGCCATCAACGCGGCCTGACCGGTATAGCGGAAAATGGCCCGGTACAGACCGAATTGCACAAACACCGGCACGGCGAGCACCGGCGCCAGACCATACACCCACCACTGCGCGCCCGTGGGCCAGTTTGGCGTATCCAGTCGCAAGGAAAACGCCACCCATGTGGCCAGCAACGCCAGGCACACGTCCAGCGAAACCACCACCAAGCGCTTGGCCGCACGCGGCCAAGCCAGAACCCTGTCCTGCATCAGACGCTCTTGGTCTGCATCAGGATTTGATTGCAAACGCTTCTTTTGTTTGCCCCTGGGCCAACAGCGTTGCCAGCCAGCGGGGCGTCAGGCCGCGGCCACTCCACGTTTCGCCGTTAGGGCCGCGGTATTTGGCCGCCACCGAAACTCCTGCAGCCTTCTTCTTGGCCTTGGTTCCTACGGCTTTACCAGCTGCAGCAGGACGGCCGCGGCCCTTGCGCGGGCTACCGGACGCAGCCTGCAGATCCTTGACCGTAATTCCAAAGGCCGTCATTTTCGCTAGGATGTCCTGCACGGTCCTGTCAAACTCCTTGGCCTTGATCTCGGATGCCTGTTTCTGCAGCTTTTGGATTTGGACCTGAATTTCAATCAAATTGCTCATGAAAGTACCTTGTTTTATCTAAAACACCAATTACGCCGCAGTCATTTGTTATATCCCAATACTCCAAATTTTCAGTATGACAATATATCCGCATCGTACAAAGCAGTACCCACTGGCAGATCATCGCCTGCCATAACTATCTGTCATCCGCTCAATATCATCTTCGCCCAGATAGGTTCCGCTCTGCACTTCAATAATTTCAAGCGGCGTATTCCCAGCATTTGTTAATCGATGCACCTGCCCCTGAGGAATAAATGTGCTTTGATTTTCATGCAATACCAGCATTTGATCGCCATTAATCACTTCTGCAACTCCACTCACCACCACCCAGTGCTCGGCTCGATGCTGGTGTCTTTGCAATGACAGCGATGCCCCAAGCTTGACCGTAATGCGCTTCACTTGGTGGCGCGGTCCCACATCCACACTGTCGTACCACCCCCAAGGACGCGCCACGCGGCGGTGCTGCACTGCCTGCGAAGCGTCCAGTGACTCCAATCGTGCCACCACCTCTTTGACCTCCTCGGCATGCCCGGTATCCGCCACCAGCAAGGCATCCGGCGTGTCTATGATCAACAAGTTTTTGGTGCCCAAGGCCACCACAGGGCGTTGACCCGCAGCATGGATAAAGGTGTCGCTGTCGTTGATATGGTGTGCACACTGCGGATCACCGCCAGAACGGTTTCCGCTGTTATCAGGCGGTGACAAATCAGCCACTGCGTTCCAGCTACCGACGTCACTCCAGACCCCAGAAAATGGGAACACGGCCACGTTGGCCGCTCGTTCCATCACCGCGTAATCAATAGACTGACTACGGCAACCGGAAAAATCCTGCGCATCCGGTCGGGTAAAAGAACCGTCCTGCTGGGGGAGGCGCATGGCAAGGCGACAGACTTCCAGAATATCAGGAGCGTGCGTTTGCAACGCGTCGAGCAAGGTCTGCGCATGCGCCAGGAAAATACCTGCGTTCCACAGATACTGGCCACTAGCGAGGAGTTCCAGCGCCCGCTCCTGGGTGGGTTTTTCCACGAACCGCGCGGCCGAAACCCCCCCACACTCCTCTGGCGCCCCCTTTTGAATGTAGCCGTAGGCAGTACTGGGAAAACTGGGCATGACGCCGAAGGTCACCAGCCGCCCGGCTTGAGCGGCCGGCACTGCTCCGCGTACCATATCCACAAAGGCTTGCGTATCGGGAATATGGTGATCTGCTGGACAAAACAGCAACAACGCATCCTCGGGCGCAGCCAAGGCTGCCAACGCCATAGCGGCAGCCGTATTTTTAGGCTGCGGCTCCAGAATCTGGCGCACAGCTACACCCGCTTCTGCTGCAGCCTCCGCGACTAAAAAGCGGTGTTCTTCAGACGACACGCAGGTAATGCCGTCAGTAGCCCCCTGCAACAGGGGCATGACGCGCTCCAGCGTGAGCTGCAGCAATGACTTTCCACCCAACAAGGGGATGAATTGCTTCGGAAAAGCCTTGCGTGACAGCGGCCACAGACGGGTACCGCTGCCGCCACAGAGGATGACGGGATAGATCATGCAGGATGGTGGGGTGTCGAGCGCATGGCCGCATTGTAAGTTGCAGCCTCACTCTCACGCAGCCATCACGCCCTATGCAACACGCCTGCCGCACACCTCAGAAATGAATCCCCCGCATCATCTGCTGCATGGCAATGGCTTCGGCGGACAGTTGCTGCTTCACCGGCTTCTCACCCGGCTTCTGCCCCTTGGCAGCCGTGGAGTCGGGGAACATGCGGAAGCTGGTGTTCATGGCAATCTGCGCAATGCGTGGCACCAGGGCATGCATCAGCTGCCCCGTGATGCCCAGCCGGGTGGCAATGCGCACCGGCTTGAAGATGCAAGCCTGCGCCACCATGTCGGCGGCCTGCTCGGGAGACAGCGTGGGCACGTTGTTGTAGAGGTTGGTCGGCGCAATCATGGGGGTACGCACCAGCGGCATGTTGATGGTGGTGAACGAGATGCCCTGGTCGGCAAATTCGCTGGAGGCGCAGCGCGTCCAGGCGTCCAGCGCGGCTTTGGAAGCCACATAGGCACTGAAACGGGGTGCATTGGTCAGCACGCCAATCGAGCTGATATTGACCACATGCCCCTTCTTTTTGGTGACCATGCCCGGCAAAAAACCCATGGTGACGCGCAGGCAGCCAAAATAGTTGAGCTGCATGGTGCGCTCGTAGTCATGGAAACGGTCATAGCTACCCTCGATGGCGCGGCGAATGGAGCGGCCGGCATTGTTGACCAGGAAGTCCACACCGCCATGATCGTCAATGACCTGTTTTACAAAACGGTCGCAATCGGCCATGTCGGCAATATCCGCCGGATAGGCCAGAAAACGGTACCCCTTGGCCTTGGCCTCCTTGCAGGCTTCCTCCAGCTTGTCCACGTCGCGGCCGCATATCAGGGTAATGGCTCCCGCTTCGGCAAACTTGTGTGCTGCGGCCAGACCGATCCCGGATGAGCCACCCGTCACCAGCACCACTTTGCCGGCAACCGTGCCCTTGAGCGAACGGTCGATGTGCAGATCCGGGTCCAGGTGGCGCTCCCAGTAGTCCCACAGGCGCCATGCATAGTCTTTCAGATTGGGACACTCCACGCCCGTGCCCTTGAGCATGGCCTGTGCACCGCGACAGTCAAAGCGGGTGGGGTAGTTCACAAACGTGAGCATGTCTTCGGGCAGGCTCAGGTCTTTCATGATGGCGTTGCGCACGCGGCGCACCGGCGCCAGCGCCATCAGGCTCTTGGTGACACTGCGGGGAATGAACCCCAGCAGCGCCGCGTTGACAAACAGGTTCATCCGCGGCGCATGCGCGGCCTTGCCAAAGATATCCAGCACGTCGCCCACGCGGTAACCGACCGGGTCCACCAAGTGATAGCACTGCTTGTTGATGCCCGTCTTGTGACTAATGGCGTTCAGGGCGTCGACCACAAAATCCACCGGCACGATATTGATGCGCCCACCCTCCAGGCCGATGGCTGGCATCCAGGGCGGCAGCAGTTGGCGCATGCGCTGGATGAGCTTGAAGAAGTAATAGGGGCCGTCAATCTTGTCCATCTCGCCCGTGCGGCTATCGCCGACCACCATGGCGGGTCGATAAACCGACCACGGCACCTTGCACTCCTTGCGCACGATTTTTTCACTCTCGTGCTTGGTCATGAAATAGGGGTGGTCGTAGTTCTCGGCCTCTTCGAACATGTCCTCGCGGAAAACCCCTTCGTACAAACCGGCTGCCGCGATACTGGAGACGTGGTGGAAGTGCCCGGCGTCCAGGGCCTTGGCCAGTTCCACCGTATTGCGCGTGCCTTCGATGTTGACGGCAATCTGGCTCTCTTCGTCGGCACCCAGGTCATACACCGCGGCGAGGTGGTAGAAATGGTCAATCTGGCCCTTCAGCCCTTTGATCACGTCGGCACTCATGCCGAGTTTTTTGCTGGTCAGATCGCCGAAAACGGGAACCGCACGTGCGGCACTTCGGGCATCGTTGAGCCCCCAGAAAACACGCAGGTCATCGACCTTTGCGGCGCTCTCCTGACGGAGCAGAAAATGGACCACAGCGCCTTTGCGCTCCAGCAGTTTCTTGACGAGCCGTTTACCAATAAAGCCGGTGGCACCGGTAACAAAATACTGCATACACACTCCCATTAAGGGAAGCATTCTTACCCAGATTATGAGGACGCATGTTCAGCGTAAACCCGCACACCTTCGCTGCAAAAAGGCGGCCCCACAGGGGCCGCAACAAGTTAGTAAAGCCCACCTAAACACGAACCCCTACTGCGCGTAGAGTAGAGAATTGCAGTGGCGTGTCATATCCGCGTCCAAGTGAACAACCCTATTTTTCCTGGAGCTCCCCATGGTCACCAAACTCAAAAAAAAATCCGGCACCACCAAAGCAACTGGCGCCCAACTGTCTGGCTCTGTCAAGGATTCGGCACAGCAGATTTGGCAGGCCGGCTTGGGTGCTTTCACGCGAGCCCAGGCAGAAGGGTCCAAAGCCTTTGAATCCCTGGTCAAGGAAGGCATCAGCATCCAGCGCAAGACTCAGGCGGCAGCTGAAGAGAAAATTTCCGAGGCCACCAACAAGATGTCCACCATGGCAACCGACATTTCTGCCAAGGCATCAGGCCAGTGGGACAAGCTGGAAAATATTTTTGAGGAACGCGTGGCCAAGGCCCTGAACAAACTGGGCGTTCCCTCCGCCAAAGATGTCAACGCCCTCATCGACCGCATTGACGAGTTGAACAAGGCCGTCCAGAAACTCTCTGCCAAAGCCCCTGCCACCAAGCCCGCCGCCCCCAAGGCCAAGGCAACGCCAGCCCGTAAATCCGCCAAGGCGGCGCCCAAGCGTGCAGCACCGGCCCGCAAGACCACGCGGTCCGGAGCAACCAAGGCGGTAGCGCCGGAACAAGCCGAGTAAGCACCCCGGCGATCCGCACGGGACAGGGGCGCAGTGGCGTCCCTTGGACCATGTGGGCGCCATTCCAGCCGCAGCGCGCGGTCAACGCACCTTGGTTTGTTGCATTGCAGCAATACAGATCCACATGGCACTCTACACTTCGCATCCATGAAGGCCCCCGCGGAAGCCCCTCCCAAAATCGCCCTGGCACTGGCGGGCGGCGGCCCCTTGGGCGCGATTTACGAAGTCGGCGCCATGTGTGCGCTGGAAGAGTCCCTGAACGGACTGGATTTCACCAAGCTGCACCACTACGTCGGAGTCTCCGCTGGCGGCTTCATCGCCGCTGCGCTGGCCAATGGCATGTCGCCACGTGAACTGTGCGCTTCCTTTATCGAAAACGACAGTGAACCCTCGGAAACCTTCGACCCCTCCTGGTTGATGGAACCCGCGTACAGCGAATTTGCCCGCCGCGGCATCATGCTGCCCGGTTTGGTCGTCTCCGCCTTGTGGCATCTGGCATCTGGCCGCAAATCGCTGATGAACGCGCTGGAACACCTGAGTCCCGGGCTGCCCACGGGCGTTTTTTCCAATCAGCAAATCGATACCCAGCTGGCACGGCTGTTCAGCCGGGACGGGCGCACCAACGACTTTCGCAAGCTCAAGACCCAGCTCACCCTGGTTGCGACCAACCTGGACAGCGGTGAAGCCGCCCCCTTCGGCCGCCCTGGCTGGGACCATGTGCCCATCTCCCAGGCGGTACAGGCCAGCTCCGCCCTGCCCGGCCTGTTTCCGCCAGTGGAAATTGATGACCAGTATTACGTGGATGGCGCCCTGAAAAAAACCATGCACGCCTCCGTGGCCCTGGAGGATGGCGTGGATTTGATGATCTGCCTCAACCCCCTGGTGCCATTTGATGCCACGTCTCCGCAGGTGGCCAAGGTCATGCAGCGGGGGCTGCCGGCCAACAAGCGCGAAATTCCACGCATTGTCGATGGCGGCCTGCCCGCCGTGCTCAGCCAGACCTTCCGTTCCATGATCCACTCCCGCATGGAACTGGGCATGAAGCATTACCACCACGGCTACCCGCACACCGACATCATCCTGATCGAGCCGGACCATCGCGACCCGGAGCTGTACCTGGCCAATACCTTCAGCTATGCCCAACGCCGCCACCTGGCTGAACACGCCTACCAGCAGACACGCCAGATGCTGCGTTCACGCAAGACCGGTCTGTCGGCCAAGCTGGCACGCCATGGCATCAGCCTGAACCATGACGTTCTGGACGATCCCAAACGCCATCTGTCCGCCCCTGCCAAGTCGCCCACCCGGATCGGGCAGGCCATCTCGCGCCTGCAGGAGGTGATGGACGACCTGGGCGACGCGGTAAAGACCGCCACCCACGCACAGCCCCACTGAGCCGCCCATGGTCAAGAAAGCTCCCCGACGCACGGCCGAACGCATTCTGGAAGTCACGCTGGAACTGTTCAACCGGTTTGGCGAGCCCAACGTTTCGACCACCCTGATCTCTGCCGAACTCGGCATCAGCCCCGGCAACCTGTATTACCACTACCCGGCCAAGGATGAGCTGATCAACTCCCTGTTCGACCGCTATGAAGCCGCGCTCAATGAACTGCTCAACGCCAGCGATGGCGTGCGCGACGTGGAAGATGCCTGGTTCTTCATGCACACCCTGTTTGAGTTGATCTGGCAGTACCGTTTCCTCTACCGCGACCTCAACGACTTGCTGAGCAAAAACCGCCGGCTGGAAACCCACTTCCAGTGGGTGCTCAAGAACAAGACCCGTTCGGTCAAGGCGCTGCTGGACGGCATGAGCCGCTCGGGCGCCATCCACATCGACTCCCGCGAAGTCGAAGCAACCGCCACCAGCATGGTAGTCGTGCTGACCTACTGGCTGAGCTTTGAATACGTGAAGGACCCGCGCAACGCGCTGGAGCCCGCCAGCGCACAGGCGGCCCTGATGCGGGGCGCGCATCATGTCCTGAACCTGCTGGTTCCCTACCTGGAAACTGCGCAACGCACCCATTTGTTGCAGTTGTCAGGCGCGTACAAGACACCTGTGATACCTTGAAAGCAAACAGAGTTGCCACCACGCCCCACGGCACGGCAGGCGACCACCGAAGCACACAGAGGAGACCGCCGCCATGGCGCCATGGAACACCTTCGTCCACGCGGGCGACTACCCGTTTGACGTCGCCAGCGTAGCCACACACTGGAGTCGCCTGCATGCCGGCGACCTGGAGCCCTTGCCCCGGGATGCCAGGGTCCTGTCTGCCTGGGCCCTGTTCCACCAGGGCGCGTTCCAGCAGGCCGTGGAGACCGCGCTGCAAGCCGGCCCCGCTGGCATCACCGTAGCCAACAAGGCAACCTGCATGTACGCCAACTACCTGGAACCCCGGGAGCAGACCCGGCTCGACTTGTTCCTGCAGGTGGCCAAGCGGGCCGCGGAGCAGGCGGCCGCGGAGCCCGGCAATGCCAATGCGTTTTACTGGCAGGCCTATGCCCTGGGCCGCTACAGCCAGTGCATCAGTGTGGCCAAGGCGCTGGCGCAGGGGCTCGGCACCCGCGTCAAATCCGCCCTGGAGACCGTCTTGCACCTGCAGCCCCGCCACGCCGATGCCCATGTCGCACTGGGAGCCTTCCACGCCGAAGTCATCGACAAGGTGGGCGCCCTGATTGCCCACATGACCTACGGCGCCAAGAAGGACACCAGCCTGCACTGCTTCCAGCAGGCGCTTCGCCTCACCCCCGGGTCGGCTATTGCCATGGTCGAATACGCCAACGCCCTGACCATGCTCGAAGGCGAACCTCGCATGGCAGAAGCCACCCGCCTGTACGAGCAGGCCGCAGCCACGCCGGCACTGGACGCCACGCAGCGGCTGGATGTGATGATGGCGCAGGCCGAGCTGGCCGCCTGAGACCGCGACGGGCTTATTCGCCCCAGGGCAGCATCAGGGTCACTACCGACAGCTTGGCAAACTCCGGTTCAAAGCGGTTGATGATGTTTTGCGGGTCCGGGCACAGGGTGGAGTCCGACACCAGGCCAAACTGCACACCGCCACCGTAGCTCAGGATGGAGACACCCAGCCCGACCGTGCCGCTTTGCGGCACCCAGAACAGGTTCTCCTCGATCGTGGAGCCGCAAATCTTCAACTTCTCCCGCGGCCCGGGCACATTGGTCATCACCGCCGTGGTCTTGCGCGAGAACAGGCCGAGCATGGCGTCCTGCAGTGGCTTGACCAGCAGCCCGGCAACCGCCACCAGCCCGAAAGCCAACAAGGGCTGCATGCTTCCCTTGAGCGCCAGCATGCGTCGCCGCACTTCGTATAGCCGCTCCACCGGGTTGTCCAGCCCGATGGGCAATACCAGGGGCGCCAGCCCGAACTGGTTGCCCAGCATGTACGCCTGGTCCAGCGACCGCAGGTTCACCGGCACCATGGCGCGCACCTCCTTGCCCGTGACGTCGTCGCCCTGCGCCCGCAGGTAGCCACCAATGGCTCCGGCCACGCAGCTGAGCAGCACGTCGTTGATGGAGCAATTCAGGGCCTTGCCCACTGCCTTGACTTCATCCAGCGGAATTGGCGGACACCACGCCACCCGCTTGGCGTGACCCGGAGTGCCCTTGAGCCGCGTCGGCGAATCATCCGCCATGAGCGCCAGCGCGGCCAGGTCACTAACGGCCTGGTAGGCCAGTTTGGCCACATCGACCGATCCGTGCATGCCCTTTTCCATTCCCTTTTGTGGCTCCATCAGCAACCCCAGGGACTGGACCGCACCTTCGCCCGCGGCCGACAGCGCCTTGACCGTCATGTTGGTAAAGGGCTTGAGCAGGGCGTCGGCCACCCAGTCCTCGGCGCCACCCACCGCCTCCCGGGGTGCACGCACCGGAGGCTGCGCACCACCATCCACCAGCGACTGCGTGACGGAGATCAGGGCAATGCCATCGGCAATGCAGTGGTGAATGCGCACCATCAGGGCAGAACCGCCCTTGTAATGCTCCACCAGATGAAACTGCCAGAGCGGACGCCGCTTGTCCAGCGGCCGCATCGCCAGTTCCGCCAGACGCTCCTGCAGGGCTTCCTGCTCGTGCCCGGCCGGCTTGGGGGCCAGCTTCTCCACCACCAGGTGGTTGGCAATGTTGAACGTCGGGTCCTTGACCCAGGTCGCCCCGGCAGCGTCTTCCTCCGCGAACTGCACAAAGCGCGGATATTTGAGCATGCGTTCCTGGACGCGCTGGCTCAAGGCCTCGTAGCTGATGCCGGGCTTGATCACCCACACACCCACAATCATCATCAGGTTGGAAGGGGTATCCATGCGCAGCCAGGCCGTATCGACCTTGCTCATGCGCTCCCCATGCAAGCCCAGCGTTCCGACCAGCACATCGGCCACGTTCTTCTGCAGCGCCTGGGTGGCGCTGCGGGTGGCCTGGGCCGCCTTGCGGGCTTTGGGGGCCAGCGGGGCGACACGCGCGGCAACCCGCTTCTTGGCTGTTTTGGCGGCTTTCTTCACAATGACTCGGGTAACCATCTGGGCTCCAAAACAAGTACAAACGATGTGCCAACCCGCAGCCGGGGAATGCTCCGCCCTGGGTTGTTCAACCTATTCTGCAGGTAAAACGCAGCTTAAGATATATGGTAAACACCCAAGCGGGCGGGATATCCGCCCTGGGTCCGAGTTTGCCCCCCCCTTCACGGAGAACCCCATGACCGATCTGAAAGCCAAATTCGAAGCCGCCGTTGCCAACTCGAAAAACCTGACCGAGCGTCCCGACAATGGCACGCTGCTCAAGATTTACGGGCTGTACAAGCAGGCCAGCGCCGGCGACAACACGGAGAAGAAACCCGGTTTCGCCGACATGGTGGGACGCGCCAAGTGGGACGCCTGGAACGGTTTTCAGGGCACCAGCAGCGAAGCGGCGATGCAGCAGTACATCGACCTCATCGAATCTTTGAGCTAAATAGCCAGCAATCCCTTATGCTGCCTGCGCAGGCAGCTAGCAAAACAATAGCACCTGCGGGTGCTATTGTTTTTTGGCAGACCCTTTCTTGCCGGCGGCCTTGGGGGCCAGCAGGTCGTCCAGGTTCTTGACGATTTCCGCCTCGATCCGGTCCTTGAAAGCCCCCAGCAGGAAACCCAGCTTGGCATCCAGATCAAAGTGGTCGGCGGTGACGTGCAGGGTGCCGTTCACGCCGGAGCGGGTGAAAACGACCTCGTCCGCCGCCCCACCCTCCTTGTACACACAGGCCATGCCGAATTCGCTTTCTACGTGCTCGGCCCAGGCAAACGCAATCTTGCGGGCCGCCGCCAGGCCCAGGGAATGTTCGCGTCGAATGTGAAGATTGGCCAACGGGTTGCTCCTGCTGTCTGAAAATTCAGGGGGTTTGGTTCATACTCAAACGCATCATAAAACCTCTTCGGCCACGTCACCCTGCGCACCACCCATGCTGTACAAATTCAAGTCCAAGGTCACCGGCGACCTCATCATGCTGGAGCCCAACGGGCGCCAGATCCTGAAGATCATTGGCCGGAACCATGATGCCCCACCGGGCCCGGGCATCTTGCTGCCGCAGGACATGCCGGCGGCCATTGAGGCGCTGGAGGCGGCCGTCGCGCAGGACGAAGCCCTGCGGCAACGCCAGCTGCAGGAAGCCCAGGAGGCCGGCGAAGCCTCGCCGCAGCTGGAGGGCGTCTCGCTGCGCCAGCGTGCGGTGCCCTTTATCGAAATGCTGCAGCGCTGCCACCGGGCCGACAAAGAGGTCGTCTGGGGCGTGTGAATCCCCTGGCCCGGCTGCCTACTTGTAGCTACGGGCGTCCTCGATGACTTTGCCGTCGTTGGGCAGACTGCCGGGTTGGCGAATTTCCACCTGCCCCCGCAACTTGGTCACCTCGCGGATGGCGTCGCCAATCCGCGCCGCCAGCCCCTCGGGGGCCGACGCGGCTTCCACCTGCAAGGTCATCACGTCGTTGGCCATCTCGCCGCTGACCACCAGACGGGCGCGGGCCACCTCAGGAAACCGCTTGGCAATGTCGGCCACCTGCTTGGGGTGGACAAACATGCCACGGACCTTGGTGGTCTGGTCGGCCCGCCCCAGCCAACCCTTGATACGGGTGTTGGTGCGCCCCGTCGGGCAGGTTCCGGGCAGCACGGCCGACAGGTCCCCGGTACCAAAGCGGATGAGCGGGTAACTCGGATTCAGAGTGGTGACCACCAGCTCGCCGACCTCGCCATCGGCCACCGGATCACCGGTTCCGGGACGCACGATTTCCACCACCACGGACTCGTCCAGCACCAGGCCTTCACGCGCCGCGGTTTCATAGGCAATCAGGCCCAGGTCGGCCGTGCCATAGCACTGGTAACCAGCGATACCGCGGGCGGCGAACCAGTCGCGCAGCGAGGGCGGAAAGGCCTCGGCCGACAGAAGTGCCTTGGTCACGGTGGGCAGGGGCACCTGCATCTCGGCGGCCTTTTCCACGATGAGCTTGAGAAAACTGGGCGTGCCGATGTAGCCCGCGGGCTGGAGTTCGGCCATGGCCTGCACCTGCTGCTCCGTCTGCCCCGTGCCTCCCGGGAACACCGTGCACCCCATGGCGTGGGCGCCGGTTTCCATCATGGAGCCGGCCGGCACAAAGTGGTAGCTGAAGCAGTTGTGGATGAGCTCCCCAGGGCGAAAGCCGGCGGCGTACATGGCCCGGGCCATGCGCCAGTAGTCGCGCGTGGTGCTCTCGGGTTCGTAGATCGGCCCCGGGCTGGAAAACACCCGGGGCATGGCAGCGCCGAAGCCGATGGCGCTGAAACCGCCGAACACGTCACCGGATGCCACGGCGCCCGCCGCCCGGCTGCGGGCCGCCTGCTGGCGCTCCTGCAGTTCGGTCTTGCGGATCACCGGCAGACGGGCCAGGGCCGCGCGGTCGACCACCGTGGCCGGGTTGACACCGCCCAACAGGTCGGCGAATGCGGCCGAAGACGCCTTGGCGTGGGCCACCTGGGGTGCCAGCGCTGCCATCAGGGCCGCTTCGCGCTGGACGGGGGGGCGCACTTCCAGTGCGTCGTAAAAAGGGGATGCAGACATCGGGTATTGGTCCTTCACGCCAACCAGCGCTTGCGGCGCTTGTAGCTCTTCACATCCTTGAAGCTCTTGCGCTCGCCGCCGCCCACACCAAGGTAAAACTCTTTCACGTCTTCATTGCTGCGCAGATCTTCCGCGGCGCCATCCATCACCACCCGTCCGGATTCCATGATGTAGCCGTAGTCGGCATATTTCAGGGCCATATTGGTGTTCTGCTCGGCCAGCAGGAACGTGACCTTTTCTTTGGCGTTGAGGTCCTTCACGATCTCGAACACCTCCTCCACAATCTGCGGCGCCAGGCCCATGGACGGCTCGTCGAGCAGCACCATGCTGGGGTTGGCCATCAACGCGCGGCCAATGGCGCACATCTGCTGCTCGCCGCCCGACGTGTAGGCCGCCTGGCTGGTGCGCCGGGTCTTGAGCCGCGGGAAGTAGGCGTACACCTTCTCCAGGTTGGCGGCCACTTCGGCCCGGCTCGTGCGGGTGTAGCTGCCGGTCAGCAGGTTTTCCTCAATGGTCAGGTGGGCGAAACAGTGCCGCCCCTCCATCACCTGGACCACCCCGCGGCGCACCAGGTCGGCCGGCGAGAGGTTTTCGATGCGTTCGCCCCGCAATTCAATGGAGCCCTTGGTGACCTCGCCGCGCTCGCCGGCCAGCAGATTGGAGATCGCCCGCAAGGTGGTTGTCTTGCCCGCGCCGTTGCCCCCCAGGATGGCCACAATGCCGCCCTCCGGCACCTGCAGCGAAACCCCCTTGAGCACCAGGATGACGTGGTTGTAAATGACCTCAATGCCATTGACGTTGAGAACAATGTTGCGCGCCGCTGCGGGCGCCGAAGGGGTGGTAGTGGTGGATGGTTCCATAGTGGGTTCTCGTGGTCCAAACGACAGGGCGTCTGGCGCCGTGCCCGGCGCCCTGTCGTTTGGTGGCTCCGAAGAGCCACCGGCTTAGTTACACGTCAGCGATCAGGACTGGCAATCGGTCCCGGGGCGGCGTGTCATCTTCTTGTCGGCCAGGTACTTGTCGGCACCGGCCTTGATCATGGGCTTGAGGATCTGCTCGTCAGCCTGGATGAAGTCGGAACTGAAGTTCCACTTCTTGCCGTCCCAGGTCTGCACGCGGGCCCAGGTGGAGCCCATGTGGTCCGAGCAGGAGGTGGACAGGGGACGCATGACGCCCGTGAAGCCCAGCGCATCCAGACGCTTCTGGTCCAGGTTCAGGTTTTCCAGGCCCCAGCGCACCTGCTCGCCCGTCATGACCTTGCCCTTGCCGAAACGTTCCTGCGCACGGCGCACGGCTTCCACGCCCAGCATCCCGATGATCGCGCCGCGGGTATACAGCACCTGGCCCACTTCGTCCTTGGGTCCGGTTCCCTGACCCTTGGCGTGCACGTATTTCAGGATGTCCTGGATCACCTTGGGTTCCTGGCCCGAAGTGTTGAGCGCCAGCGCGTTGTAGCCCTTGGCACCTTCGCCCACGTCCTTCACGTCCGGCTCGGCACCAGCCCACCACACGCCGTACATCTTTTCACGCGGATAGCCGGTTGCCTGGGCTTCCTTCAGGGCGGTGGAGTTCATCACACCCCAGCCCCACAGCAGCACGTAGTCCGGCTTGCTCTGGCGCACTTGCAGCCAGGCCGATTTCTGCTCCACACCAGGTGCCGTCACGGGGATCAGCTGCAGGTCAAAGCCATGCATGCGGGCGCGCTCCTGCAGCAGCGGAATGGGTTCCTTGCCGAACGGAGAGTCGTGGTACACCAGCGTGATCTTCTTGCCCTTGAGCTTGTCGAGTCCGCCTTCCTTCTTGCCCAGGTACTGGATCAGGATGTCGGCGCCGGTCCAGTAGCTGCCCATCATCGGGAAGTTCCACTTGAAGGCCATGCCGTCCTGCGCCACGGAAAGACCGTAGCCCAGCGTGATCAGCGGCACCTTGTCGTGGGGCACTTTTTCGGTCAGCGCAAAGGTGATGCCGGTGGCCTGGGGGTCAAACAGCGACACGCCGGGGCGGCTCTTGAGGCGCTCATAGCACTCCACGCCACGGTCCGTGGCATAGCCGGTCTCGCACTCTTCAAACGTGATCTTCACGCCGTTGATGCCGCCATCACGGGCGTTGACCATCTTGAGGTAGTCCTGCTTGCCGTTGGCCCATGGCACACCGTTGGGTGCATAGGGACCCGTGCGGTAGGACAGCAGCGGAAAAAACTGTTCCTTGGCCTGGGCAAACGCGCTGGTCGACATGACCGATACGCCGGCCGCCACAGCGGCCACTGCCAGAATCACATTACGAACTTTCATTGTTGTCTCCTTAATAATCAAAAAGCACACACCCCGAAAACCGGTCACCCCCGCTCAGTGCGGGAACGGCCACAAACGCAATTTCTGCTTGCCCGTAGACCAGAGCTTGGCCATGCCGTGCGGCTCCACGATCAGGAACCAGACAATCAGGCCGCCAAACACCATCAACTCGGCATGCGATACACCCGCCGTGGAAATCTCCACGCCGAACAGTCCGGCCAGCGCCGGCAGGAACTGGCTCAACGCAATGGGCAGCACCACGATGAAGGCCGCGCCGAAGAAACTGCCCATGATGGAGCCCATGCCGCCCAGGATCACCATGAACAGCAGGCGAAACGACTGGTCCACCGAGAAGGCCGCCGGCTCCCACGCGCCCAGGTAGATGAAGGCCCACAAGGCGCCGGCCACGCCGACGATGAAGGAACTGACCGCAAACGCGCTCAACTTGGCGTACATGGGCCGGATACCGATCACGGCGGCCGCCACGTCCATGTCGCGGATGGCCATCCACTCCCGACCCACGGCACCGCGCACCAGGTTCTTGGCCAGCAGGGCAATCACCGCCAGCAACACCAGGCAGAACAGGTACTTGCTGAGCGGGCTCTCCAGCGACAGGCCGAACACCTGCAGGTCGGAAACCGACACCGAGCCGGAGGTCGAGTTGTTGGTGAACCATTGGATGCGCAGGAACATCCAGTCGGAAAAGAACTGGGCCGCCAGCGTGGCCACCGCCAGGTACAGGCCCTTGACGCGCAAACTGGGTAGACCGAACACCACGCCAAACAGCATGGCGCACACCCCGCCCAGGATCAGCGCCACGAGCAGGGGCATGCCGTCCACACGCACGAAGAAGTTGTAGGCCGAATAGGCGCCCACCGCCATGAAGGCGCCCGAACCCAGCGAAATCTGGCCGCAGTACCCCACCAGGATGTTCACTCCGATGGCGGCCAGCGAAAAGATCAGGAACGGAATCAGGATGGCGCGGAACATGTAGTCGCTGGCCAGCAGGGGAACCGCCACGAACGCACAGGCCAGCAGCACGAACACTGCCACGCGGTCCTGCGCAATGGGGAAGATCTGCTGGTCCGCCCGGTAATTGGTCTTGAACTGGCCGTTTTCTCTGTAGAACATATTTTTTTACTCAAACGCGATCAATGATCTTCTCGCCGAACAAACCTTGCGGACGGATCAGCAGGAAGCCCAGGGCCAGCACATAGGCAAACCAGATTTCGATGCCGCCACCCACCATGGGGCCGATGTACACCTCGGACAGCTTCTCGCCCACGCCGATGATCAGGCCGCCCACAATGGCGCCGGGCACCGAGGTCAGCCCGCCCAGGATGACCACAGGTAGCGCACGCATGGCGACCGTGGTCAGCGAGAACTGCACGCCCAGCTTGGAGCCCCAGATCATCCCGGCCACCAGCGCCACCACACCGGCCACGCACCACACGATGACCCAGATATGGTTAAGCGGAATGCCGATGCTTTGCGCCGCCTGGTGGTCGTCGGCCACGGCACGCAGGGCGCGGCCGGTGGCTGTCTTCTGGAAGAACACGCTCAGCAGCGCCACCAGCACGGCGGCGATGATGGCGGCGTACAGGTCTTCCTTGTTGATCAGGATGCCGCCGGCAAAGGTGCTCTCCAGAATCATCACCGGATCCTTCGGCATGCCGATGTCGATGGAGTAGATGCTGCTGCCAAAGATGGTCTGGCCCAGTCCCTCCAGGAAATAGGTGATGCCCAGCGTGGCCATCAGCAGCGTCGTGCCTTCCTGGTTGACCAGATGGCGCAGCACCAGCCGCTCGATCACCCAGGCGACCGCAAACATCACCGCACCGGCAATCACGAACGCGGCCACATTCACCACCACCGGGTCCTGCACGCCCGTCCATTGGGGAATCCATTCGGCAAAGCGCGCCATCGCCAGCGCGGCAAACAGCACCATGGCGCCCTGCGCGAAGTTGAACACGCCCGAGGCTTTGAAAATCAGCACAAAACCCAGTGCCACCAGCGAATACAGCATGCCGACCATCAGGCCGCCAAACAGTGTTTCCAGAAAAAATGCCATGTTCTTGTTCCTTAGTGGCTGGTGCCGAGGTAGGCGCTGATCACGTCTTCGTTGTTGCGCACTTCATCGGGCGTGCCATCGCCAATCTTCTTGCCGTAGTCCAGCACCACCACGCGGTCGGAGATATCCATCACCACACCCATGTCGTGCTCGATCAGCACCACGGTGGTACCGAACTCGTCGTTCACGTCCAGCACGAAGCGGCACATGTCCTGCTTCTCTTCCACGTTCATGCCGGCCATGGGCTCGTCCAGCAGCAGAACCTGCGGCTCCATCGCCAGGGCGCGGCCCAGGTCCACCCGTTTCTGCAGGCCGTAGGGCAGCTGCCCCACCGGCGTCTTGCGGTAGGCCTGGATTTCCAGGAAGTCGATGATGCGCTCCACCGCCTCGCGGTGGCGGATTTCCTCGCGTTCGGCCGGCCCCACGCGCAAGGCCTGCAGGAAGATGTTGCTCTTGATCTTGAGGTTGCGCCCGGACATGATGTTGTCCAGCACGCTCATGCCCTTGAACAGCGCCAGGTTCTGGAAGGTGCGGCCGATGCCCATGGTGGCCACCTGGTGACTGTCCATGTGCTTGAATGACTGGCCGCGGAAGGTGATGGAGCCCTGCTGCGGCGTGTACACACCGTTGATGCAGTTGAGCATGGAGCTCTTGCCCGCACCGTTGGGGCCGATGATGGCGCGCACTTCGTGCTCGCGCACGTTGAAGGAGATGTCGGTCAACGCCTTGACGCCGCCGAAACTCAGGGAGATGTTCTTGACGTCCAGGATGACGTCGCCGATTTTTTTGCTCATGCTGCGGCCTTCACGGGGGCAAAGGTCTTTGCGTCGTCAATCTTCAACGTGGCGCTCACGCTGCCGGTGCGCCCGTCTTCGAACTTGACCTGGGTTTCAATGAATTGCGAGGTTTTTCCGCTGTACAGCGCGTCCACCAGCACGTTATAGCGCTCGGCGATGAAGCCGCGACGGACCTTGTTGGTGCGGGTGAGCTCGCCGTCGTCGGCGTCCAGCTCCTTGTGCAGCACCAGGAAGCGGCTGACCTGGCTGCCTGCCAGCAGGGCGTCCACGCTGAGGTCGGCGTTGACCTGCTCCACGCACTCCTTGATGAGCTGGTAGACCTCGGGCTTCTGCGCCAGATCGGTATAGCCCGCATACGGCAGGTTGCGCCGCTCGGCCCAGTTGCCCACGGCGTCGAAGTCGATGTTGATGAACACGCACACCTGGTCGCGGCCATCGCCATAGGCCACCACTTCCTTGATGTGCTGGAAGAACTTGAGCTTGTTCTCCACGTACTTGGGCGCGAACATGGCGCCGTCGTTGGCGCCGCCCTTGATGCGGCCCACGTCCTTCACGCGGTCGATGATCTTGAGGTGGCCGTGGTTATCGATGAAGCCGGCGTCGCTGGAGTGGTACCAGCCATCGGTCGTCAGCACCTCGGCCGTGGCCGTGGGGTTCTTGTAGTACTCCTTGAGCAGACCGGGCGACTTGATCAGGATCTCGCCGTTGTCGGCAACCTTGATCTCCACGCCGTCGCAGGGCACACCCACCGTGTCGGCGCGCGCCTCGTGGTCGGGCTGCAGGCAGACGAACACGGCGGTCTCGGTGGAGCCGTAGAGCTGCTTGAGGTTGATGCCGATGGAGCGGAAGAAACTGAACAGGTCCGGGCCAATGGCCTCACCCGCCGTGTAGGCCACGCGCACGCGGCTCATGCCCAGGTTGTTGCGCAGCGGGCCGTACACCATGAAGTTGCCCAGCGCATACAGGGCGCGGTCCAGGGCCGACACCGATTTGCCGTCCATCAGCGCCGGGCCAACGCGCTTGGCCACCCGCATGAAATAATGAAACATGCCGCGCTTGAGGGCGCCGGCGTCTTCCATGCGGATCATCACGCTGGTCAGCAGGCCTTCAAAAATCCGGGGCGGGGCGAAATAGTAGGTCGGGCCGATTTCCTTCAGGTCGATGGTGACCGTGGCCGCCGACTCCGGACAGTTCACCACATAGCCGCAGGCCAGCCACTGGGCGTAGCTGAAGATGTTCTGGCCGATCCAGGCCGGCGGCAGGTAGGCCAGCACCTCTTCGGCATGGGTCAGGCGGTCGAATTCGGCGCCCACCCGCGCCCGGTTCAGCAGCGAGTTGTGGGTGTGCACCACCCCCTTGGGGTTGCCCGTGGTACCCGAGGTGAAGAACATGGCCCCCACGTCGTCGGGCTGGGCCTGGTTCACCTGGCTGGCATAAAAATCGGGGTGCACGGCCAAGAAGGCGCGTCCGGCACCCTGCAACTCGTCCAGCGCGGCCAAGCCGGGCTCGTCGTACTTGCGCAGGCCGCGCGGGTCGTCAAAGTAGATGTGCGCGAGCTGCGGGCAGGCCTCGCGGATTTCGAGCAGCTTGTCCACCTGCTCCTGGTCTTCGGCGAAGGCAAAGCGCACTTCGGCGTTGTTGATGGGGAACACGCACTCGGCAGCGGCGGCGTCCTGGTACAGCGGCACGGGGATGGCACCCAGCGACTGCACCGCCAGCATGGTGGCGTACAGGCGCGGCCGGTTGGCCCCCACCACCACCATGTGCTCACCGCGGCGCAGACCGGCCTGGTGCAGGCCGGCGGCCAGCTGCTGCACCATGGTCGCCAGGTCCGCCCAGGACAGCGACTGCCAGATGCCGTATTCCTTCTCGCGCATGGCGGGCGCATCCGGGCGCTCGTTGGCGTGCTTCAGAAGTAGTCGCGGGAAAGTCGTTTGCATTCCGGTTCCTTGTCACCTTTGCGTAGCCCTGGACTTGTGTAACAGGGCTTTGTATGGTTGCAATTATTGACTTGGCATTTGACGCCAAGTTGTCATTCGGACGACAATTGAAGCCTTTCTCGGTAGGTGTTTTCCCTGCACTTTCACCCACCTTACAACGCACAGCCCCATGCCCCTCGACTCTTCGCTCCACCAACGCCGCCGCGCCCTGACGGCCGGAGAACTCGACGCCATTCCATGGATCCATCTGCTGGCGCCACAGGAACGCGAACGCGCCGTGGCGGACCTGAAAATTGCCGAGGCCAGCCCGGGCGAATACGTCTGCCGCATGGGCCGCCCGGCCACCTACTGGTTTGGCGTGGTGGACGGTCTGCTCAAGATGAGCAGCGACAACGAGCACGGGCAGACCATGACCTTCACCGGCGTGCCCCCCGGCGGTTGGTTTGGCGAAGGCACCGCCCTCAAGCGCGAGGCTTACCGCTACAACATCCAGCCACTGCGCAACAGCCACGTCGCCGGGCTGCACGTGGACACCTTCCACTGGCTGCTGGACCACTCCATCGGTTTCAACCGCTTCATCATGAACCAGCTCAACGAACGCCTGGGCCAGTTCATTGCCGCGCGCGAGATCGACCGCATGACCAACCCCGACATCCGCGTCGCCCGCAGCCTGGCCACCCTGTTCAACCCCGTGCTCTACCCCGGCGTGGGCGAGGTGCTGCGCATCACCCAGCAGGAGCTGGCCTACCTGGTGGGCCTGTCGCGCCAGCGTGTGAACGAAGCCCTGACCACGCTGGCAGAGCAGGGCTCCATCCGCGTGGAATACGGCGGCCTGCGCGTGTTGGACCTGCCGGCGCTGCGCAGCCACGTATTTACAAAATAAACCCGCCTCTAGCCCTCGTAAATACTTCGTAGGTAGCTACTGTTTTTATAGCAATATCGAATGCCTTGCATTGCCGCTGGCTGGGCGAGACTGCCGGCACATAGAAGTCACGGCTGCCGAATATTTTGCAGAACTCACCCAATCGGGGGATAGGCAGACGGGGCTACATGCACGAGAATTTTTGAACTGCGCGCGTCGGCCAAAGGCAAGGGAAGCGTTCGCGCAAGAACAATCAATACATCATCGATATGAAAAAAAATCAAAGTCTGCTGCGAATGGTTGTCGCGTTGGTACTTGCAACGCTGTCCATGGAGTCCAACTCCGGAGACCTTTTCACAGACAGGACCCCGGCTGATTTCGTCAAGGGATCTGCATTTGTGAATGGAACCACCATGGGTGATTACCCGATATTTACGGGTAGTGAAAACTGGAAGTTGGCGAGTGTGACATCAAGAGAATCAAATACCTTGCGTGATGCCACATCGACAACGTATGGCACGGTCATACTGGAACAAAAGGAACCCAACGGCGATTGGTTTGCGTTTTTGAACCTGACGACAGATATCGCTGGAGCTGGTGGTGGCAAATATGTATCCGGCAGCCCTTGTGCAGGCATACACATGGTGGCCATCAACAAGGGAAGAGGTTACGACGACAACTGCCTGACCATTGACGCACATAGCGTCCAGGCCGGAACCCGCCTGGGGACTTATTTTTCCGTGAAGGTTATTCAAACCCGCATCGGGGGACGTTTATACACCCTTGGTCTTGGATTGAATGCAGAGTTGCTGGGCTTTCGTGAGACTTCAGCGGAAGACTGGAATAACCCAGATGCACTGGAGTCCTCACCGAGCCGCAAGAAGTTCGTGCAGAAACTTCAGCAGTGGGGGGAGTTGCTTCAAGCAGCAACGGACAAGGCTATTGATTATTCAAAGCCCAAAAATGCGTTTGACGGCATCCCGTCGTACAGAGCCTTGCTGCCCGTCCCGAGTGACTTGGCTGATGGCACGTTTTCGCAGAACTTCATCAGTGCAGTCGAGTCAACGAGATTCAAACCAACTTTTCGAGCAATAGCCTATTCCAAAACCGCGGCGGGCACGGTGCGCTGGAGAAATGACTACGGTAGCGGAAGCCAGGAAGTGGCAGACAAACTGGCGCTGGAGGCCTGTGAAAAAGGTCGCGCCGCAAATGCTCCGCCGTGCAAACTTTATGATCTGGACAAGACGCCTTCCAAGGCAGCACTTTGAGCCCGGATTGCCTTCCCCAATAGAAACAAAACCGCCAGTTCATCCCTAAAGTCCGGTGACGGGGTTTGCGGGCGCAGTCGCCATGCGTGATTGCCACGGAACGCGCCTACCCGCCACGGCGTTAACGTAAAGCCCCCCCCGGGCACCAGCCCGGCCCACCCAGGCGGTATGCACGGACAATTCAGGTATCTAATTGACCTGAAGCCCCCGTAAAATGTGCGCAAGCAGCTACAAAAGATATAGCAGATGAACACCCCTTCCGACAACGGCAAGCCGCCGCCCGCCTTCCGCCGCGCCGCACCGCCCCCCGGCCGTGCACCGGCCACCCGTGCCCCCATTCCTGCGGGGCAGACCAACACCGCGGCCATGGGGCCCAACGGCACCATGCGCCTGAACAAGCGCATGGCCGAGCTGGGCATGGCCTCGCGCCGCGAGGCCGACGACTGGATCGCCAAGGGTTGGGTCAAGGTCAACGGCAAAGTGGCCGAGATGGGCATGCAGATTGCCCCCGACGCCCGCATCGAAGTCACCCAGCAGGCCAAGGGCGCGCAGGCCAACCAGGTCACGATCCTCATCAACAAGCCGCTGGGTCTTGTCAGCGGCCAGGCCGAAGACGGCCACCTGCCGGCCATCACCCTGGTGCAGCCGCAAAACCGCTGGGCCGAGGACAACGCCCGCTTCTTCTTCCACCCCAGCCAGCTCAAGAGCCTGGTGCCAGCCGGCCGGCTGGACATCGACTCCACCGGCCTGCTGGTGCTGACGCAGGACGGCCGCGTGGCGCGCCAGCTCATTGGCGAAGACTCGGTGATGGAAAAGGAATACCTGGTGCGCGTGGCCTACACCGGCGTGGAGAACCCGGCCGCGGCGACCTCGCCCGCCGCCACCTACGGCGGCAAGGCGCAACAGCTCATGCGCATTGACGATGACGACCCCATCACCAGCGACGTGCAGTCGGTCTTTCCCGCCGACAAACTCAGGCTGCTGCGCCACGGCCTGAGCCTGGACAACCAGCCCCTCAAGCCCGCCAAGGTGGAATGGCAGAACCCCGAGCAACTGCGCTTTGTGCTCACCGAAGGCAAGAAGCGCCAGATCCGCCGCATGTGCGAACTGGTGGGCCTCAAGGTCGTGGGCCTCAAGCGCGTGCGCGTGGGCAACGTGATGCTGGGCAACCTGCCACTGGGTCAGTGGCGCTACCTGCAGCCGCACGAGCGCTTCTGACCCGGCGTCCCCAAGCCGCCATGCCCGCCAAATCCCTCAAGCACCTGCGCCCGTCCGACCTGCGTGCCGTGGCCCAGCTGGCCACCCAGGCCACCCAGGGCGTGGCCCGCATGGCCGAAGGCGTTCACCAGTCGGTCTGGAGCAGCCTGGGCGTGCCCGATGGCGGGCCAGGGCAGGCCCGCGGCCTTACCGGGCTGGTGTACCGCACCCTGCACGGCGTCACGCAGTGGGTGGGCAAGGGGCTGGACGCCACCTTTGCCAAACTCGAACCCCTGCTGGAATCGGCTCTGGATGCGCCCGCCGAGTCGCCCCAACGCGAAGCCATTCTGGCCGCCCTCAACGGCGTCATGGGCGACCACCTGGCGGCCCACCACAACCCGCTGGCCACGCCCATGACCCTGCGTTGCCAGGGAAAGGTGCTGGACGCCCCTGCCCCCGTGGCGCTGCCCGGGGCCACCGGCAAGATCCTGCTGCTGATCCACGGCCTGTGCATGAACGACCTGCAGTGGCACACCCACCCCCAGGGCGACCAGGCGCCCGGCGTGGACCACGGCGCCGCGCTGGCCGCCGCGCTGGGCTACACCCCCGTCTACGTGCGCTACAACACCGGTCTGCACACCTCCGAAAACGGCCATGCCCTGGCGGCCCAGCTGGAACAGCTGCTGGCCCAGTGGCCCGTTTCGGTGCAGGAGCTCAGCGTGCTGGCCCACAGCATGGGCGGACTGGTCACGCGCAGCGCCTGGCACTACGCCCGCCAGGACGGCCTGCGCTGGCCGCAGCACCTGAAAAACATCGTGTTCCTGGGCACGCCCCACCACGGCGCGCCGCTGGAGCGGGCCGGCAACTGGGTGGACACGATCCTGGGCAGCACGCCCTACACCCGGCCGCTGGCCAAGCTGGGGCAATTGCGCAGCGCCGGCATCACCGACCTGCGCTACGGCCACGTGCTGGATGCAGACTGGGTCGGCCGCGACCGCTTCCGCCGCCAGCCCGACAGCCGCCAACCCCTGCCCTTGCCCGAGGGCGTAGCCTGCTACGCCATTGCCGCCACCGCGGCCGCCAAGCGCAGCCCGCTGGCCGAGCGCGTGATCGGCGACGGCCTGGTACCCCTGCCCAGCGCACTGGGCCAGCACCCCGACCCGCGGCGCCAACTGGCGTTTGCCCCCGACGCGCAGTGGATTGCCTACCGCACCCACCACATGGAGTTGCTCAGCAGCGCTGCGGTGACACAGCAGCTGCTGGCCTGGCTGGGCGCGCAACCGGCCACCTGACGGGCCCTTCCGCCCGCCGGGGCGGGGGCGCGCCTACTCGTCCGCCAGCAGCAGGTTGTAGACCACGGCGCCCAGCACCGCGCCGGCAATGGGCGCCACCCAGAACAGCCACAGGTCCCCCAGGGCGCCATTCTGCGCAAACAGGGCCGGCCCGGTACTGCGCGCCGGGTTGACCGAGGTGTTGGACACCGGGATGGACACCAGGTGGATCAGCGTCAGGCACAGGCCGATGGCTAGGCCCCCAAAACCGCCGGCAGCCCGCTTGGCGGTAGCGCCCAGGATGACCACCAGGAAGATGGCCGTCATCACCACTTCGCACACCAGCACCGACAGCATGCCGAACTGGCCCGGCGAACGGGCACCGTAGCCATTGCTGGCAAAGCCGCCCACGCCGTTGAAGTCGGCCTTGCCGGAAACAATGAGGTACAGCACGGCGGCGGCGGCCACCGCGCCCAGCACCTGGGAGACGATGTAGCCGGGTAGCTCCGCGGCGGAGAACCGCTTGCCCACCACCAGCCCGACGGACACGGCCGGATTGAAGTGGCCGCCCGAAATCGGGCCCAGGGCGTAGGCGCCCGTGACCACGGTCAGACCAAACGCCAGGGACACGCCCAACAAGCCGATTCCCACACCGGGAAAGGCGGCCGCCAGTACCGCGCTGCCACACCCGCCCAAAGTCAGCCAGAACGTGCCGATAAACTCGGCTGCCCACTTTTTGGAATTTTGCATGTCGTGCTCCAGTCGTGCAAAGGGTTGAAATACCATCCACGAACCCCATCTCGGGGGATGCCGCTGTCGCTCGATTGACGGCACCTGCCGAGAAGCTTGGGCAGTTTTCCTATTTTTTACAAGTGTTTTCGCATCATGACCAAACAAACCCTTTCCTTTCAGGCCGAAGTCGCGCAGCTGCTGCACCTGGTGACGCACTCGCTGTACTCCAACAAGGAAATTTTCCTGCGCGAACTGGTCTCCAACGCGTCGGACGCCTGCGACAAACTGCGTTTTGAAGCCATCAACGACGGCGGCCTGTACGAGAACGATCCCGAACTGAAGGTCCGGGTCACCTTCGACAAGGACGCCAAGACCCTGACCATCACCGACAACGGCATCGGCATGAGCGCCCAAGAAGCCATTGACCACCTGGGCACCATCGCCAAGAGCGGCACCAAGGACTTTGTGAGCAAGTTGAGCGGCGACCAGAAGGCCGACTCCAACCTCATCGGCCAGTTCGGCGTGGGCTTCTACTCCGGCTTCATCGTGGCCGACAAGATCACCGTGGAATCGCGCCGTGCTGGCATGAAAGAGACCGAAGGCGTGCGCTGGGTCAGCGGTGGCTCGGGCGACTTCGAGGTCGAAACCATCACCCGGGCGGCGCGCGGCACCAGCGTCATCCTGCACCTGCGCGAAGACGCCCTGGACTACACCCAGAGCTGGAAGGTCAAGGGCATCATCGCCAAGTACTCCGACCACATCAGCCTGCCCATCCAGATGGAAAAGGAAGAGTGGAAAGACGGCGAGCTGATCAACCCCTCCGACGAAAACGGCGGCCGCCAGCCCGGCGCCATGGTCAAGACGGGCGAGTGGGAAACCGTCAACAAGGCCAACGCCATCTGGGCGCGCGCCAAGAAGGACGTCACGCAGGAGCAGTACGACGACTTCTACAAGCAGATCAGCCACGACTTCGAAGCGCCCCTGGCCCACACGCACAACCGCGTGGAAGGCAGCACCGAATACACGCAGCTGCTGTACATCCCCGGCAAGGCGCCCATGGACCTGTACAACCGCGAGAAGTCGGCCGGCGTGAAGCTGTACGTCAAGCGTGTGTTCATCATGGACGACGCCGAGGCGCTGCTGCCAACCTACCTGCGCTTCGTGAAGGGTGTGGTCGACTCCGCCGACCTGCCGCTGAACGTGAGCCGCGAGTTGCTGCAGGAGAGCCGTGACGTCAAAGCCATCCGCGAAGGCTGCACCAAGCGCGTGCTGGGCATGCTGGAAGACCTGGCCAAGCACGACCAGTTGCCGGCCGCCGCTACCGAAGGGGCTGCCAAGTCCTCAGACGGCGTCACCGACGTGCTCAGCGCCGAAGACAAGGCCGAGGCAGAAAAGAACGCCGGCAAATACAGCAAGTTCTACGCTGAATTTGGCGCCGTGCTGAAAGAAGGCCTGGGCGAAGACTTCGGCAACAAGGAGCGCCTGGCCAAGCTGCTGCGCTTTGCCAGCAGCACCACCGACACCGTGAGCGTGTCCTTTGCCGACTACAAGGCGCGCATGAAGGAAGGCCAGGAGGCCATCTACTACATCACCGCCGACACCCTGGCGGCCGCCAAGAACAGCCCGCAGCTGGAAGTGTTCAAGAAGAAGGGCATCGAGGTCCTCTTGATGACCGACCGCGTGGACGAGTGGGCGCTGAACTACCTGCACGACTTCGACGGCACGCCGCTGCAGTCTGTCGCCAAGGGCGCAGTCGATCTGGGCAAGCTGCAGGACGAAGCCGAGAAGAAGGCCGCCGAAGAGGCTGCCGAAGCCTTCAAGCCGCTGCTGGCCAAGCTCAAGGAAGCACTGAAGGACAAGGCCGAAGACGTGCGCGTGACCACCCGTCTGGTCGACAGTCCTGCCTGCCTGGTGGTGCAGGACCACGGCATGAGCACGCAGCTGGCGCGCATGCTCAAGCAGGCCGGGCAGGCTGCGCCCGACGTGAAGCCGGTGCTGGAAGTCAACGCCGAGCACCCGCTGGTGAAGAAGCTCGACGGTTCGGTGCATTTCCACGACCTGGCCCACATCCTGTTCGACCAGGCCCTGCTGGCCGAAGGCGGCCTGCCCGCCGATCCGGCCGCCTACGTCAAGCGGGTGAATGCCCTGCTGGCGTAATTTCTTGCACAAACGGGGCTAAAAGCCCCGTAGTATTTGCGCAGACAGCTATCAAAACAATAGCTGACGCAAGACCCTCAAACCCCGTGGCCTTCCGGCTGGCGGGGTTTTTTGTTGGGCGCAGCGAACGGTATGATGGAACGCGATTCCAGAAACACCTGTTCCACGCCGTGGCCCCCGCCACTGCGCCACCTATCTGAGGAGACACAATGAAACCCATTTCCCGCACCGTCACCAGCGTCGTCTGCGCCGTCGGCCTTCTGCTGGGCCTGCCCGCCCTTGCCGCCGAGAAAGTGAACATCGGCGTCGTCACCGGCCCGACCTTTGTGCACACCGTGGCAGCGCAGAAGTTCAAGGAAGAACTCGACAAGGCCCTGCCCGGCAAATACGACGTCATCGTGCACCACTCTGCCGCACTGGGCAGCGAGACCCAGGTCCTGCAGCAGCTCCAGCTGGGCACCGTGCAGATGAGCGTGTGCACCACCGGCCCGGTCGAAGCCTTTGTGCCCGAGATCAAGGCCCTGGAAATGCCGTTCCTGTTCAGCTCCTACGAAGCGTCGGACAAGGTGCTGGACGGCCCCATCGGCCAGGACCTGCTCAAGCGCTTTGACAAGGCGGGTCTGGTGGGCATGCACTTCCTGGACAACGGCTTTCGCAACGTCACCAACTCCAAGCACGCCGTCAACGGCCCCGAGGACCTCAAGGGCATGAAGATCCGCACCATGGAGTCGCCAACCCACCTGGCCATCTGGCGCGCCATTGGCGCCAACCCGACGCCCATGGCCTGGCCCATCACCACCCAGTTGCAGCAGGGCGTGCTCGATGGCCAGGAGAACCCGATCTCCGTGATCTCCGCAGGCAAGCTCAACGACGCGGGCCAGAAGTACCTCTCCATCACCCGCCACGTGTACTCGGCGCTGGTGTTCGTGGGCAGCAAGCCCTTCATGGACAAGTTGCCCGCCGCTGACCGCAAGGCGTTCATGGAGGCGGCCAAGGCAGCCTCCCTGGCCGGCCGCCGCTATGTGCGCGACAACGAAGCCAGCCAGCTGGCCGCACTGAAGGCCGCTGGCATGCAGGTGGTCGAGAACCCCAACCTGGCCGCTTTCCGCGCCAAGACCGAACCGGTCTACGCGTCCCTGAGTGGCGACACCAAGAAAATCGTCGACGAGATCCGCAAGACCGTCAAATAAACGGTTGGTGAACACCCCCGGCGTGGCGCCTGTCGTCACGCCGATTTTTTTTGGAGCACCCATGCGTCTCAATCAACAGCTGCAGTCCGTCAGCGAACGGGTCAATGGCCTGGTGGAAAAAGTCCTGCTGGTGGCCGGCGTCGCCATTTCACTCATCCTGTTTGTGCAGGTACTGGCGCGCTACCTGGGCGAATCGCTGAGCTGGTCGGAAGAGGTCGGCCGCTACCTGCTGGTCGCCACTACGTTTCTCGGCGCCACCGTGGCCTACAAGCGGGCCCATTTCATTGGTCTGGCCGGCTTCGGCGCGCGCTTCGGACGGCTGGTGGAGCAGATCATCGTGCGCGGCCTGCAGCTGCTGACCTTGGGCTGCTTCGGACTGATCACCTGGTTCGGCACCATCTACACCGTGAACGCCTGGGATCAGACCTCCACCGCCGTGCAGATGCCCATGTCGTTGCCCATCGCCGCGGTACCGCTATCGGGCCTGATCTTCCTGCTGCACATCCTGGCTGACATGACCAAACCCAAGGCGGCGACACCATGATCATCGTCCTGCTGTTCACCCTGATGTTCCTGCTGATGGCGCTGGGCCTGCCCATTGCGCTGGCCATCGGCTTGCCCGCCATCGGGCTGATCGTCACGCCCGGCGTATTCCCGGACACCGTCACCCTGGCCGCGCTGGGCCAGACCGTGGTCCAGCAGCTGTTCTCCGGCGTCGACTCCTTTGACCTGCTGGCCGTGCCCTTGTTCATGATTGCCGGCTCCATCATGGAAGTCGGTGGCATCTCACGGCGCCTGATCGACTTCTGCAACAGCCTGGTGGGCTGGGCGCCCGGCGGGCTGGCGGCGGCGGCCATCGTGGCGTCGATGATCATCGCCGGCATTTCCGGCTCGGCAGCGGCCGACACGGCGGCCATCGGCGCGGTGGTGATTCCGGCCATGATCCGCCAGGGCTACCCGCCCGCGTTTGCCGCCGCCGTGGTGGCCGCCGGAGGCTCGATCGGCATCATCATTCCGCCCTCGATTCCCATGGTCATCTTCGGCTTCATGACCAACATTTCGATCTCGCAGCTGTTTGCCGGCGGCATGCTGGTGGGCGTGCTGCTCGGGCTGTCCTTCATCATCGTGGCGGTCACCATTGCCTGGCACAAGGGCTATGGCGAGCGCGAGCCCTTCAGCTGGCGCAAGGTAGCCGCAACCGGCAAGGCCGCCATCTGGTCCATGGGAGCGCCCGTGGTAGTGCTGGGGGGCATTCTGTCGGGCGTGGTGACGGTGACCGAAGCCGCCGCGCTGGCCGTGTTCTATGCCCTGCTGGTGGGAACGGTCATCAACCGCGAGCTGGCCTGGAAAGACCTGCCAGGCCTCATCGTCCGTTCCCAGGTGGCTGCGGGCGGCATCCTGTTCATCATCGCCATGGCCAAGATCTTTGGCTGGCTGCTGGCCATGCAGCAAGCGGCCCAGCTGCTCGATGTGTTCGTCAACTCGCTGTCGCTGCCACCCGTGGGCCTGCTGCTGCTGGTGATGGCCATGCTGCTGGTGGTGGGCTGCGTCATGGAGACGACTGCCGCCCTGTTGCTGCTGGTGCCGGTGCTGGCCGTGCTGACGCCGCAGATGCAGGTGGACCCGGTGCAATTTGGCGTGCTGGTGGTGGTGAACCTGGCCATCGGCATGCTGACGCCCCCGGTGGGCATCTGCCTGTTCGTGAGTTGCAGCATTGCCGGCGTCACCTTGGGCAAGATTTCACGGGCCGTGATGCCGCTGGTGCTGGTGGCGCTGCTGGACCTGCTGATCGCCGCGCTGTGGCCGCCACTGACCATGTGGCTGCCCTCCCTGTTTTACCGCTAGACCGCTTTCAAACTGGTCTACCATGGATAGCTGTCAGCGCCGGCGCCACCGGCACTGACGGCTATTTTTATTGAAAGAACCACCATGACCCCGTTGAGTCCGACCTACATCAGTGCGTTCTGGTCGCTGCCCGTCATGGAAGTGAACTTCCTGATTTTCATCAACCTGCTGGGGGCGCTGCTGCTGGGCCTGCTGGTGGGATACGAGCGCTCCTACCACGGGCGCGCCGCCGGCATGCGCACCTACGGCCTGGTCTGCATGGCCTCGGCGGCCCTGACCGTGTTCGCTGGCTACCCCGGCTTCTGGTGGGGCGGCGCGGCCCCCGGCATGGCGCCGGTGGACCCGACCCGGGTGGTGCAGGGCATCGTGACCGGCGTGGGCTTTCTGGGCGCCGGCGTCATCATGAAACAGGGCCTGAACATCAACGGCCTGACCACGGCGGCGTCCATCTGGGCATCGTCGGCCATCGGGGTGCTGGTGGGGCTCGGCTTCTTTGTCGCCGCCGTCCTGCTGGCGCTGCTGTCGGCGTCGCTGATGATGTGGGGCCCCAAGCTGGAGGCGCTGCTGCCGTCGCGCCACGCCATGGGCGTCACGCTGAGCTTCAAGGCCGGCTTTGAACCCAGCGAGGCGGAACTCAAGACCACGCTGCAGCACTGGGGCTTCTTCATGGCCGAGGGCTCGCTCAATATTGCCAACGCCGCCACCACCACCTGGCGTTTCGTGATGGTGGCCAACAAGAGCCACCCCCAGCCCAACTCCCTGTTTGATCTGTCGCGCCAGCTGCGCCAGCTCGACGGGGTGGACACGCTGCAGATCAGCCACGCCCGCAACTGACCCGCCGGCTCCCGCTGGCGGCTAGCGGCTAGCGGGGCGCCACCACCTTGACCAATTGCCCCGGCGCGGGCTCGCCGCCGCCGTAGTAGCCGTTCATCAGGCGCAGCTGCGCCTCCGGGGCTTCCACTGGCGAACTGCGGGCCAGCTCGGCAAAGCCGCCCTTGGGGTAGGCCACCGTCTTGATCACCCAGGGCCGCGCCGCGCTGCGGTCCTGCGCCGTCATGGCCCGAAAACTCTCCTCGGCCGTGCGCAAGGCCGTGCGCGCGCGCTGCAGCGCCGCCGCGTCACGCGCGCCCCACTGCAGCAGGTAGGTGTTGTTGCCCGGACCGCTGATCACCGTGGCCTCGATCGGCTGCACCTGCCCTTGCGCGTTCTGGCGCCCGCCCGAAAAACGGGTGGCCTGCAGGCCGTTGATCACCGCCCCTTCGGTACGGCCCTGCGTGGGCTTGAGCAGGGTGCGGATGATGGCTGCCGGGTCGCGGCCCGCCTGGGCCGGCACCAGCCGCAGCACCAGCATGGCGTCGCGCGCGGTGTTGACGAGTGCCAGCTGGTCGGCCGTGTTCTGGAAATGCCAGCCCGCCGGCGCGGTCAGTGCAATGCCCAGCGGCACATGGTAGAAGTTGTGTCCGCGGCTCAGGCCCTGGTCGGCGCTCTCGCCAAAGGCCAGCCCCTGGATGGCCTTGAGATACCGGGCGCGCCCCTCGTCGCTGTAGTTGCCCTTGTTGTACTGGTTGGCCAGCTGGGTGATGGCCTGCAGGCGCTGGTCGTTGGACGGGTGCGACGCCAGCCAGCCGCCCTGGGCCGGCGGGGGCAACCCCTCGGCCCGGGCCTGGTCGGCTGCAAAGCGCTCCTGGTTCTTGAGCACGGTGATCACGTCCACCATGTGGTGCGGGTCGAAGTTGTTGCGCGCCAGGTACTCGGCCCCCAACCCGTCGGCCTGCAGCTCCTGCTCGCGTCCGTAGGAGGCAATGTAGCCCGCCGCCACCGATTGCGACACCTGCCCGGCCAGCTGGCCCGCGCCGCTCAGGCCCTGGCTCTCCAGCACCGCGCCCAGCACGGTGGCCGCCAGCACGCCCAGGCCGGCGTTCTGCTCGCTAGTGGCGCGCTGCGCGCCGTGGCGCGCGGTGACGTGGCCAATCTCGTGGCCCACCACGCCAGCCAGATCGGCCTCGCTGTCCACATAGGCCATGAGGCCGCGGGTGACATAGACAAAGCCCCCGGGCAGGGCAAAGGCGTTGATCTCCGGGCTGTCGAGCACGGTGAAGTGCCACTGCAGCTGCTTGCGGTGCGACTGGGCGGCCAGCTTCTGGCCCAGGGTGTTGACGTAGGCCTGCACCGCCGGGTCGGGGTAGGCGCCATATTCCTGCAGCACCTGCTGGTGGGCTTTCTGGCCTTCGGCCACTTCGGTGGCCTCGTCCATCACGGTGCGTTCGGCCTGGCCGGTCACCGGGTTGACCACCGTGGTGCCGCAGCCCGCCACCAGCAGGGCGGAGGAGAGTACGAAGTAGGCGAGTTTTTGTTTCATGGGAATTACTGAAGACCAGCCGGAACGGGCGCCTTGGGCTCCCACTTCACCAGCTCTTCCACCGATCGGTTGAGAAGGTTGTTGTAAATACTGCGATCCTGGTACTCCGTGCGCACGATGCGTTTCACCGCAGGCGCAACCCACGATACCCGCCTGGCCGAGCCGGTATAGCTCTGCGTACCGGCTACCAGTTGCCAATGCCCGACAAACTTCAGCTTGTAGGCATCGAACTGCCCTGCCGGCGTGGTGACCTTCTCAAACGATTCCACGGTGACATCAAACTGGAACGCGCTGCTGCCGTCGACGGAGGGCCAATCCACGTTGTACGTCTTGCCCACAAACAGCGGATACTGAATGTCATCATCCATGGCCAGACGCTCGCTGTAGCGATACCCGGGCTGCACGGGATGGGGATTGCGCTGACTGGGGGCGTTGTATTCGAAGAACTCCGTGACGCCACCGCGTTGGAAGTCATAGCGCATGACCCAGGATTTTCGCCAGGGTTGGGGGGCTTGCGATTCGCCGTACATCCAGCCCGACTCACCATCGGCTTTGAATACCTGGTTCGTGTAGGTGTAAGGCTCTCGATGCTCGCCCATGTCCTCGTAGGAGTAGGTCCATTTGTCACCGATGTCCAACTTGGGGGCCTCAAAGGACTGCGCATGAACGGCGCCGCCCCATACAGCGGCAACCGCGATCGCCGAAACGAAGAAATGATGGATACGCATGGCGTACGCTCCCTTTTTGAAGATACGGCTCTCGTGAATGTAGTCACTTTTGCGTCGCACGCGAAGACGGGTGGGCGCCACCTACTATAAATCCGCAGGCCGCGGGTGAGCCAGGCCTCGCAGTGCCTGCGCCGATAATCGGGGCATGACTGCTTTCGCCAACCTCCCCCTCACCCCCGCCACGCTGGCCAACCTGCAGCAGCTGGGCTACCAGGAGATGACGCCCATCCAGGCCGCCAGCCTGCCCGTGGCCCTGGCCGGCAAGGACCTGATCGCCCAGGCCCAGACCGGCAGCGGCAAGACCGCCGCCTTTGCCCTGGCCCTGCTCGCCAAGCTCAACCCGCGCTGGTTTGCCGTGCAGGCCATGGTACTGTGCCCCACGCGCGAACTGGCCGACCAGGTGGCGGTGGAAATCCGCCGCCTGGCGCGCGCGCAGGACAACATCAAGGTCATCACCCTGTGCGGCGGCATTGCGCTGCGCGGCCAGCGCGCCAGCCTGGAGAACGGCGCCCACATCGTGGTGGGCACGCCGGGGCGCATCATGGACCACCTGGAGCGCGGCTACCTGACGCTCGAAGGCCTGAACACCCTGGTGCTGGACGAGGCCGACCGCATGCTGGACATGGGCTTCTTCGACGACATCGCCACCGTGGCGCGGCAGTGCCCGCCTGCGCGGCAGACGCTGCTGTTCTCGGCCACCTACCCCGAAGGCATCGAGAAACTGGCGCGCCAGTTCATGCGCGAACCCCAGCGCGTGGAAGTGGCGCCCCCGAAGACCGAGCGCCTGATCGAGCAACGCTTCTATGAAGTCACCCGCAGCAACCGGCTGCAGACTGTGGGGGCCCTGCTGCGCCATTTCCGCCCGGTGAGCACACTGGCCTTCTGCAACACTAAGCAGCAATGCAAGGACCTGGTGACCCTGTTGCAGGCCGAGGGCTTCTACGCCCTGGCGCTGTACGGCGAACTGGAGCAGCGCGAGCGCGATCAGGTGCTGGCGCAGTTTGCCAACCGCAGCTGCTCGGTGCTGGTGGCCACCGACGTGGCCTCGCGCGGGCTGGACATCACCCAGCTCGAAGCGGTGATCAACGTCGACATCACGCCCGACCCCGAAGTGCACGTGCACCGCATCGGCCGCACCGGGCGCGCCGGGGCATCGGGCCTGGCCCTGAGCCTGGCGTCCATGAACGAGATGGGTGCCGTGGGCAAGATCGAACAGTACCAGGGCAGTCCCTCGGTCTGGTTCAAGCTGGATGAACTGACTCCCACCGGCACGGGGCCGTTGCAGCCCCCCATGGTGACGCTGCAGATTCTGGGCGGACGCAAGGAGAAAATCCGCCCCGGCGACGTGCTGGGCGCGCTGACCAGCACCGAAGGGGGGCCAGCCTACACGCGCGAGCAGATCGGCAAGATCCAGGTCACCGAGTTCTGCACCTTTGTGGCCGTGGCCCGCGACGTGGCCGCCCAGGCCTGCGCCAAGCTCAACGCCGGCAAGGTCAAGGGCAAGAGCGTCAAGGTTCGCCTGCTGTCGCTGACCGACCAGTAAGGCGCGAGCCCCGCGGACGGGGCCCGCCCTGTAAGGCAAATTCCTACGCGGTTTCCATCCCTTTGCCGACTCCAGTTCCTGTGCCGGGTGGCTACAGTTGTCTCAAGCGCCAATGCATCTTGCAGCGCACCGATTTCACCGGAGACGCACCATGACCCACACTGCCCTGTCCCTGAACCCCTTCAGCCTGATGATGGAACCCGAGCTGGTTCTGCAGACCATGGAACGCTCGCAGCAGCTGCGCGGCCTGCGCCGCCACAAGCTGCGCCCACTGGACAAGCCCCTGATTCCGTTCACCGCCGAAGCCCTGGCCAGCCGCGCCGCCTACGACGCCGCCATCGATGCCGAAGACCTGGAAGCCCAGGCCGACGCCTACCTGCTCAACTGAGCCCCCCGTTTTACCCTGCATTTCAGGCGACAGGCGCCGTGGAATGCGCGTAGACAGCTATCAAAACAATAGCGTGTCCGCGCCCTGACCGCCTCAGGGCAGGGTCTGGTAACGCTGGGCCAGCGCCAGAAAGTCAGCCACCGGCACTGGTATGCCCAGCTCGTCGGCCAGCACGGCAGCCACTGCCGGCGCCGCCTGCGCGGCTTGCGCAGCGTCCAGAAACAGCAGCCGGCTGCGCCGCGCCAGAACGTCTTCCACCGTGCGCGCATATTCATAGCGCGCCGCAAAGCGCACCATGGCTTCGCTCACGTGCGGCGCCAGCCAGTGGGTATTGCCGGGCAATTGCTCCAGCCAGACGCGCTCCTTCCCATACAAATGCGCTCCCGGCGGCTCGCTGATGCGGATGCACTCCGCACCCACCGGCGGTGCCCCCACCAGGCGGTGCCCGGCGGTACGGGCTGCGGACAGCGTGGGCAGCAAACCCGACGCCTGGCATGTCTCCAGCACGTCTTCGGCCATGGCCCGGTAAGTCGTCCACTTGCCCCCCGTCACCGTGACCAGCCCCGAGGCGCTGACCGCCACCGTGTGCTCGCGGCTGATGCCCTGGGTGCTGGCGCCGTCGTCCTCCGCCGGCCGGACCAGCGGGCGCAGGCCCACCCAGATACTGCGTACATCGCCCCGCTGTGGCGCGCGCTGCAGGTAGCGGGCAGATTCATTCAGGATGAACGCCACCTCGTCGGCAAACGGCTCCGGCTCGCGTGCGAGGTCGTGGCGGGGTGTATCGGTGGTTCCCAGAATGACCTTGCCCAGCCACGGCACGGCAAACAACACCCGGCCATCGGCCGTCTTGGGCACCAGCAAGGCGTGGTCACCGGGTAAAAATTCGCGGTCCACCACCAAGTGCACGCCCTGGCTGGGTGCAACGATAGGCGTGCTCGCCCGGCCGCACGCCGCGCCGTCGCGCGCACGCAGGGCATCCACCCACACCCCGGTGGCGTTGACCACGCAGCGGGCCTGAATGTCGATGGGGGCGCCGGTTTCGCTGTCACGGCAGCGCACACCCACCACCCGGTCGGCCGCATGGATCAGGTCCACCGCCTCGCAGTAGTTCACCAGCAGCGCCCCCTGCTCGGCGGCGCTGCGGGCCAGCACCAGCGCCAGACGGGCGTCGTCGAACTGGCCGTCCCAGTACTTCACGCCACCGCATAAATGCTGCGGGTTGACCGTGGTCAGGCAGGCGCGGGTCCGGGCAGGGCCGAGGAACTCGGTGGGACCCAACCCGGCCTTGCCCGCCAGCACATCGTAGGCCTTCAGGCCCACACCATAGAAGGGCGACTCCCACCAGTGGTAGGACGGCATGACGAATGGCAGGGGCTGCGCCAGGTGGGGCGCGTTGTGCAGCAGGCGGGTGCGCTCGTGCAGGGCTTCGCGCACCAGGGCGATGTTGCCCTGCGCCAGGTAGCGCACGCCACCGTGCACCAGCTTGGTGGCGCGTGAAGACGTGCCCTTGGCAAAGTCGTGCGACTCCACCAGCACCACGCGCAGGCCCCGCAAGGCCGCGTCCAGCGCCACGCCCAGGCCGGTGGCGCCGCCACCGATCACCGCCAGGTCGTACGGGTGGGGTAGGGCCAGTTGCTCCAGCAGCCTGGCGCGTTGTGTCAAAAGAGGTTCTGAAATTTCACTCATTTTCCTGTGCGGCTTGCAGCGCGCTCCCTCGGTCCGATACCGACCGTTTCAAGCAGTGCGCCAACACCTGCTGGCGCACCGGTCTGTTGCAGCCAGTTGCCGCACGTACGGCAACTGGCTTTTCACACACTCCAGCAAAAGCGCTCAGCGGACTTTGCCGTCCTTCCAGGCTTGCAGCAACTTGTCGTAGTTGACGGTTTGGCCTTGGGGTTTTTCGTTGGCCAGCTTGGTCCACGGTGCACCCTTGTTACTCAGCCACTTGGAGGGATCGCTCTTGGCATTGAGCTTGGGTGCGCAATGCGCCATGCCCGCACGCTCCAGACGGCCCATGACCTGATCCATCTCTTCCGCCAGGTTGTCCATGGCGGCTTGCGGGGTTTTCTCACCCGTCACCGCCACCGCCACGTTTTTCCACCAGAGCTGCGCCAGCTTGGGGTAGTCGGGCACGTTGTTGCCGGTGGGTGTCCAGGCCACGCGGGCCGGACTGCGGTAAAACTCGATCAAACCGCCGTACTTGGCTGCATTTTTGGTGAAGTACTCGTGGCGGATGTCGCTGTCCCGGATGAAGGTCAGCCCCACGGCGCTCTTCTTGGCCGAAACGGTCTTGGCCGTGATGAACTGTGCGTACAACCAGGCGGCAGCGGTCTTGTCCGCATCGTGGTTCTTGAAGAAGGTCCAGGAGCCCACGTCCTGGTAGCCGTTTTGCATGCCCTGCTTCCAGTAGGGCCCGTTGGGTCCCGGGGCCATGCGCCACTTGGGTGTGCCATCGGCATTCACCACCGGCAGACCTTGTTTGATCATGTCGGCAGTAAAGGCGGTGTACCAGAAGATTTGCTGGGCGATCTGGCCTTGCGCAGGCACCGGACCGGCCTCACCGAAGGTCATGCCAGAGGCTTCCTTGGGCGCGTACTTCTTCATCCAGTCCACGTACTTGGTCAGTGCGTACACGGCTGCGGGCGAGTTGGTGGCACCACCGCGTGACACGGACGCGCCCACCGGCGTGCACTTGTCCGCCGCAACGCGAATGCCCCACTCGTCCACCGGCATGCCGTTGGGAATGCCCACGTCGGCCGTACCGGCCATGGACAACCAGGCATCGGTAAAGCGCCAGCCCAGCGAGGGGTCTTTTTTGCCGTAGTCCATGTGGCCGTAGATCGGTTTGCCATCGATCATCTTCACGTCATTAGTGAAGAACTCGGCAATGTCTTCATAGGCACTCCAGTTCAGCGGCACGCCCAGTTCGTAGCCGTACTTGGCTTTGAACTTGTCCTGCAGGTCCTTGCGGGCAAACAGGTCGGCGCGGAACCAGTACAGGTTCGCAAACTGCTGGTCAGGCAACTGGTACAGCTGGCCGTCAGGGGCCGTGGTGAAGCTGGTGCCGATGAAGTCTTTCAGATCCAGGCCAGGATTGGTGAACTCTTTTCCGGCGCCCTTCATGTATTCGGTGAGTGACAGAATTTTGCCGTAGCGATAGTGGGTTCCAATCAGGTCAGAGTCGGAAATCCAGCCATCGTAGATGCTCTTGCCCGATTGCATGGAGGTCTGCAGCTTCTCGACCACATCGCCTTCCTGGATGATGTCATGCTTGACCTTGATGCCGGTGATCTCTTCGAACGCCTTGGCCAGCGTTTTGGACTCGTACTCGTGCGTAGTGATGGTCTCGGACACCACTGAGATTTCCTTCACTCCCTTGGCCTGCAACTTCTTGGCTGCGTCCATGAACCACTTCATCTCGGCCATCTGCTTGTCTTTCGAAAGCGTCGAAGGCTGAAATTCATTGTCGATCCATTTCTTGGCCTCAGCTTCTCCAGCATGAGCGAACTGCCCAGCAGCCAGAGCCGCTGCCAGCGCAATCGCTGTGTACCGCATCTTCATAGCGTGTCTCCTCAAGTGCACATCCCCGGTTTTAGTAAAAGGTGTCCGGCTCCGGGGAATGGATGAGCCGAATTCCCGTTTGAACATCAGCCTTTACCCATGACCAGGGCCAAGAGTCCCATGGAGAGCACAAAGCTGATCCATACGGATGGCTCGCTGTCCAGACTGAGCAGTTCTGCCAGTCGGCCGCTGACGCCAACAAAAATCAGATTCGTGTAGGCCGCCGCCAGCAGCCCCACAAACAGGCGGTCCCCCCGCGTGGTCTTCATGGGCAGGAAACCCTTGCGTTCCACCGTGGGCGAGCGAATTTCCCAGACGGTCATGCCCGCCAGCATCAACACGATGGAGATAAAAAACACGGCGACCGGCAAGGTCCAAGCCATCCATTCCAGCATTGCGAACTCCTTAAACACGACCCATCGCGAAACCCTTCGCGATGTAGTGGCGCACAAACCAGATGACGATGGCACCCGGCACAATGGTCAAAGCCCCTGCTGCTGCCAGCGTGGCCCAGTCCATGCCCGAGGCCGACACGGTACGCGTCATAGTGGCCACAATGGGCTTGGCGTTGACACTGGTGAGCGTGCGCGCCAACAGCAGTTCCACCCAGCTGAACATGAAGCAGAAGAAGGCCGCCACGCCCACACCGGCTTTGATCAGAGGCAGAAACACCGTGAGGAAGAAGCGGGGGAAGGTGTAGCCGTCGATGTAGGCGGTCTCGTCAATCTCACGCGGAATTCCACCCATGAAACCCTCCAAAATCCACACCGCCAAAGGCACGTTGAACAGCAGATGCGCCAGCGCCACGGCAATGTGCGTGTCCATCAAACCCACGGTGGAATAAAGCTGGAAGAAGGGCAGCAAAAACACGGCCGGTGGCGTCATGCGGTTGGTCAGCAGCCAGAAGAAGACATGCTTGTCACCCAGAAAGCGGTAGCGCGAGAAGGCATAGGCTGCCGGCAGGGCCACCGTGACCGAAATGACGGTGTTGATTGCCACGTAGATCAAGGAGTTGATATAGCCCGAATACCAGGACGGATCGGTAAAGATGATTCCGTAGTTGGCCCAGGTGAAATGCTGCGGAAAAAAAGAAAAACTCGACAGAATCTCTTCGTTGGTCTTGAAGCTCATGTTGACCATCCAGTAGATGGGCAGCAACGCAAACACCAGGTACAGGCCCAGAAAAATGGAGCGCTTGTGGAAGCGGTTTTCATGCATGACCAGTCTCCTCGGCAGAATGGGTGCCTACGCTTTGCATCCAGTTGTAGAGAATGAAACACATCAACAAAATGATCAAAAAGTAAATCAGCGAGAAGGCCGCGGCCGGACCCAGATCGAACTGACCGACCGCTTTTTGGGTGAGGTACTGGCTCAGGAAGGTGGTGGCATTGCCGGGGCCGCCGCCAGTGAGCACAAAGGGCTCGGTGTAGATCATGAAGCTGTCCATGAAACGCAGCAGCACAGCGATCACCAGCACACCGCGCATCTTGGGCAACTGGATGTAGCGAAACACCGCAAACTTGGAAGCCCCGTCAATCCGAGCGGCCTGGTAGTAGGCATCGGGAATGCTGCGCAGGCCGGCAAAGCCCAGCAGCGCCACCAAAGGTGTCCAGTGCCAGATATCCATCAACAGCACCGTGAGCCAGGCGTGGGTGGCGTTGCCGGTGTAGCTGTAGTCAAAGCCCATGCGGTGCAGCATCACGCCAAAGAGGCCAATATCACTGCGCCCAAAGATCTGCCAGATGGTGCCTACCACGTTCCATGGAATCAGCAGCGACAGCGCCACCAGCACCAGAACGGCCGAGGACTTCCAGCCCTGGGCCGGCATGGACAGGGCCAGCAGAATGCCCAGCGGAATTTCCACCGCCAGCACCGCCAGCGAGAACACGATTTGGCGCAACAACGCGCCGTGCAGTTCTTCGTCGCGCATGACGGCCACAAACCATTCGGTGCCGACAAACACACGCCGCTCCGGCGAGATGATGTCCTGCACCGAGTAGTTGACCACGGTCATCAGCGGCACAATGGCCGAGAACGCCACGCACAGGATGACGGGCAGGATCAGGAACCAGGCTTTCTGGTTCACCGGTTTGTTGATGACGCTCATGGCACCAATTCCTCGTTTTTATAAAAGCAGGTGTGGGAGCTCAGCAGTTGCAACCACACCGTGGCGCCCTCTTGCAGATCGGCTACATCGGGGCTCAGTCGGGCCTTGACGGTGTGTCCATCAACGTGGGCAGTCAACATCAGGTGGGTACCAATATCCTGCAGCTTGCTCACCCGGGCCGGCACCGCACCCAGGGTCGCTTGCGGGTTCACACCCACGTATTCGGGCCGTATACCCAGCTGCAATGGACCAGTTGGCAGATGCAAGGTATCAGGCATCACCAGTGCCTGCCCGGCCACCGACAGACTGGACTGCACCACTTCGGCGGGTAAAAAGTTCATACCTGGCGAACCAATGAAGTGCCCCACAAACGTGTGCTGAGGCCACTCAAACAAAGCGTCGGCCGGCCCAACTTGTACGGCGCGACCGCGCGTCATCACCACCACCTGGTCGGCGAAGGTCAGTGCCTCCACCTGGTCATGGGTGACGTAGATCAGGGTGAGCTTGAGTTCATGGTGGATCTGCTTGAGCTTGCGGCGCAACTGCCACTTCAGGTGCGGATCAATCACCGTGAGCGGCTCATCAAACAGCACCGCCGACACGTCCGGGCGGACCAGTCCGCGGCCCAGAGAAATTTTCTGCTTGGCATCCGCCGAAAGGCCTGCTGCACGCTGGTTCAACTGGCCGCTCATGTCCAGCATCTCAGCGATCTCGCCCACGCGCTTCTGAATCTGCTCGTGTGGCACCTTGCGGTTGCGCAGCGGAAACGCCAGATTCTCGGCCACGGTCATAGTGTCGTAAATCACCGGGAACTGGAACACCTGCGCAATGTTGCGCTCCTGCGGACTGTGACTGGTCACGTCCTGCCCATCAAACAGCACCTTGCCGTGAGACGGAACCAACAGACCCGACATGATGTTGAGCATGGTAGTTTTGCCGCAGCCCGAGGGTCCGAGCAGGGCGTAGGCGCCGCCATCTTCAAACGTCATGTTCAATGGCAGCAGGGCGTAGTCACTGTCTTCGGCCGGGTTGGGCCGGTAGGCATGGGCCAAGTCAAGTTCTATACGGGCCATCTCAGTGTCCTTTGGGTCGTGCGGGCGCCACTTGCAAGGCTCCAGTTGCGTCGAATAGATAGACCTGGGCCGGGCTGAAGTACAGCTCAATCGTTGTACCTAGACCAAAGTAGTGCACCCCGGTGAGCTGGGCTACCAACTCGCCCACGGCGGTATGCACGTGCACAAAGGTGTCCGAGCCGGAAATTTCGGCCAGCTCCACACGCCCACGCAAGACGACATCTCCGGCCCGGGCCTGCACCCGCAACGCACTGGCACGCAAGCCCAGCGTGACCTCCGTAGCCCCGGTATCGGCGGCGTGTGGCCAGGCCTGCGTCGGACACTCGGGTCCGCCACGCAGACGTACGCCCTGGACGGACCGTTCAGCCAGCAGCAGATTCATCGGCGGATCGCTGAAAGCCCGTGCCACGCGCAAGGACAGGGGACGGTGAAACACCTCGGCCGTAGGGCCATACTGCAGCAGATCCCCCTGGTCCATCACCGCCGTATAGCCACCCATCAACAAAGCCTCGCCCGGCTCGGTGGTGGCATACACCACAGTGGATTCACCCGCAGCAAACAGGGAGCAGAGTTCCTCGCGCAACTCTTCGCGCAGCTTGTAATCCAGGTTCACCAAGGGTTCATCCAGCAGCATCAACGGTGCCTGCTTGACCAGCGCGCGCGCCAATGCCACACGCTGCTGCTGGCCGCCTGACAGTTCGGCCGGCAGGCGCTCCAGAAACATGTCAATGTGCAGCCGCTTGGCAATTTCGCGCACGCGCTGTTCAATGTTCGCTTCTTTTCGCAACAGCAAGGGCGACGCAATATTGCGCGCCACCGTCATGGACGGGTAGTTGATGAACTGCTGGTACACCATGGACACTTCGCGCTTGCGCACCGGGACGCCGGTCACATCTTGCCCGTTGACCAGCACGCGCCCCTGGGTAGGCGCATCCAGCCCAGCCATGATGCGCATCAGACTGGTCTTACCGGCCTGCGTCGCGCCCAGCAGCACCGTCACCGCGCCACTTTGCAAAGTCAGCCCCATGGAATGAAGCCAGGTCTCGGCGCCGACTCTCTTGCCGACGCCATCCAATACCATCTGCATCACACAACCTTTCAGCGTTTGCCGACCTCTTGGGAGGCTCAAGACAATTCGTTATCTTTCTATTGTTGTTCTTTTGGTTTCTTTTTTGATTATGGTTTTCCCTTAATGAATTCCTTTTGTTTCGATTTACAGTCACTCACCCCCGACAAAGACGCGCCCGCCATGAACTTCAATCCCCGCCAACTCAAGCTGATCGATGTGGTGCGTGCCCGTGGTTCGGTCACCGTGGAGCAGCTGGCCGAGGAGTTGTCAGTCACCTTGCAGACCGTACGCCGCGATGTGCAGCGTCTGGCTGAAGCCGGCACGTTGACGCGCTTTCACGGCGGGGTGCGGACGCCTAGCTCCACCACCGAGAACCTCGCCCACACCCAGCGTCAGGGCCTGCACGCCAAGGGCAAGGCACGCATTGCCCGGGCGGTGGCACTGCAGGTGCCTAACGACTGCTCGCTGATTCTCAATATTGGCACCACCACCGAGGCCATTGCCGAAGCCTTGCTGCACCACACCGGGCTGCGCATCATCACCAACAACCTGAACGTGGCCGCCATCCTGAGTCGCAACCCTGGCTTTGAGGTGATCGTGACCGGAGGCGTGGTACGCCCGCGCGACCGCGGCATTGTGGGCGAAGCGGCGGTGGACTTCATCCGCCAGTTCAAGGTGGACATTGCGCTAATCGGCATCTCGGGCATCGAGTCCGACGGTTCTCTGCGTGACTACGATTTCCGCGAAGTGAAGGTAACGCAGACCATCATCGAACAGGCGCGCGAAGTCTGGCTGGCAGCGGATTCCAGCAAGTTCAACCGCCCCGCCATGGTGGAGGCTGCCACCCTGCGCCAGATCGACCGCCTGTTCACCGACACAATGCCGACCGAACCCTTTCCTGCGCTGCTCGACGATGCGGGCGTGCGCCTGCACATCTGCCTGGATTAAGGCCCCTCTTTTTTGGAATTCATCCCATGACGTACCTGCTGGCACTTGACCAGGGCACCTCCAGTTCACGCAGCATCGTGTTTGATCCGCATGGCCACATCGTCGCCATGGCCCAACAGGAGTTGCCGCAAATTTACCCGCGGCCCGGCTGGGTGGAGCACGATCCGCTAGACATCTGGCGTACGCAATTGGCCACCGCCCGCGAGGCACTGGCCAAGGCACAGCTCAGCCCGCGCGACATCCACGCCATCGGCATTGCCAACCAGCGCGAGACCACGGTGGTATGGAACCGCAAGACCGGGCAACCTATCCACAACGCCATCGTCTGGCAGGACCGGCGCGCCGAGCCCGCCTGTGTGCAGCTGCGCGCTGAGGGCAAAGCTGCAACGATCCAGGCCAAAACCGGTCTGCTGGTGGATGCCTATTTCTCGGGCACCAAGCTGCAGTGGCTGCTGGACCACGTTCCCGGCGCTCGGGCCCAGGCCGAAGCCGGCGAGCTGGCCTTTGGCACGGTGGACAGCTGGCTGGTGTGGCAGCTCACCGGTGGCAGCGACGAGTGCACGCGCGCCCAGGCCGTGCACGCCACCGATGTGAGCAACGCCTCGCGTACCCTGCTGTTCAACGTGCACACCAACCAGTGGGACAGCGAGTTGCTGCAGCTGCTGGACATCCCCGCCAGCCTGCTGCCGCAGGTGCGTCCGTCCAGCGCCGACTTTGGCAGCGTGCAGCCCGGCCTGCTGGGCACGGCCCTGCGCATAGGCGGTGTGGCCGGCGACCAGCAGAGCGCCCTGTTTGGCCAGGCCTGCTTTACTGAAGGCATGGCCAAGAACACCTACGGGACCGGCTGCTTCATGCTGATGCACTCCGGCAAGCGCTTCCTGACCTCGCACAACGGCCTGCTCACCACCAGCGCGGCCCAGCCGGGGCACACGCCGGAATTCGCCATCGAAGGCAGCGTGTTCGTCGGGGGCGCGGTGGTGCAGTGGCTGCGCGACGGACTGCGCGCCATACAGGCCAGCGGCGAGGTTCAGGCCCTGGCCCAGAGCGTGCCGGACGCCGGCGGCGTGATGATGGTTCCGGCCTTCACCGGGCTGGGCGCGCCCTACTGGAACCCGGAGGCCCGGGGCACCATCACAGGCATCACGCGGGGCACCACGGTGGCCCACATTGCCCGTGCGGCGCTGGAGAGCATTGCGTTCCAGAGCGCCGCCCTGCTCGACGCCATGGGCCGCGATGCCGTGGCTCACGGCGGGCGGCCGGTGAGCGAACTGCGGGTGGATGGCGGCGCCTGCTCCAACGACTTGCTGATGCAGTTCCAGGCCGACCTGCTAGGCCTGCCGGTGGTGCGCCCGGCGGTCATCGAAACCACGGCGCTGGGGGCGGCCTACCTGGCCGGCCTGTCCACCGGACTGTATGCCGGCACCGACGAACTCAGCGCCCAGTGGCGTGCGGAGCGCACCTTCCACCCCACCCTGGCCCGCAGCCAGGCGCTGGAGCGCATGGCGCAGTGGGAACACGCCGTGCGTCAGGCCACCGCCGCGTAACACCCATGGACAAGCATTCACCTGCACGCAACCGCACTGCCTGGCACCGCCATCTGGTCCTGCTGGCCTGGCGGGCGCTGGCCTTGCTGTGCGTGGTGCTAGCCGGCATCGGTGTCGTGCTGCCCGGCTTGCCCACGGTGCCGTTCCTGCTGGTGGCGGCCTGGGCCGGCGGCCACGGTTGGCCCCGGCTGGAGCGCTGGCTGCTGGCCCACCCCCGGCTGGGGCCGCCCATCCACCGCTGGCGCGCGCACGGCGCCGTGCCCCGGCGTGCCAAGTGGTTTGCCTCCAGCATGATGGTGGTCAGCACCGTGGTGATTGCGCTGTCGGCCGCGCCCCTGGCGGCCAAGCTGGGGGTGCCGGGCGTGATGCTGGTCACCGCCATCTGGCTGTGGCGGCGCCCCGAGCGCTGAGGCGGCTAAGGCCGCTTACTTCATGGACGAGACGTAAGCCACCACGGCCGCAATGTCGGCGTCCGACATCTGGCGCGTGTTGGCCGCCATCAGGGCGTCCTGGCGGATGCTGGAGCCGTCGCGGTAGCGCTTGAGCGTGAGGTTCAGGTAGTTCGGCTGCTGACCGGCGATGCGCGCAATCTTCTCGTTGCCGCGGCCGTCGTCGCCATGGCAGCGGAAGCAGATCTTGCCGTAGTACTCCCGGCCCTTGTTGACCAGTGCGGTGTCGGCCACCGGCTTGTGAATGACTTCCTGCTTGGCATAGAAGACGACCATGCCGATCTTTTCGTCCGGGTTCAGCGCCCGAATCAGGCGTTCCATGAAGTCGTTGCGGCGCCGGCCATCGGCGAACTGGTGCATCTGCTCCAGCAGGTACGAGGGGTTCTGGCCCGCCAAGTTGGGGATGTCGGGCTTGACGCTGTTGCCGCCGTCGCCATGGCAGTTGGCGCAAAACGCGGCCACCTTGGAGCCGGCCTTGTAGCTGGCTTCGAACTGGCGGGGGTTGCCCTCCACTTCCTTGAGGCGGGCACTCAGGTCCACATTGGCCGTCGCATGGCTCTTGGCCACCTGTGCGGATGCCGAGAAACTGACGAACACCGAAACCACCACGGCAGCCAGAGCTACCGGAATCCGCTTTGCCATAGCCATTACCCACATGAAAGATAGGGAAATTTTAGTCGCCAGCCGCCAAAATGGTCCGTTTTTACCGCCCAAAATCTTGATTCACATCAAGAAACAGGGCTGGCCCGGCGCGCAGCGAGGCAGGCCAACCCGCTACACCCACTGCCCCGAGGGTTATCGGCATCGCACGACACTGGAGGCATGCAACACCGCTCCACCCTCAGCAAACGACCTGCCCTGGCACTGGCCCTGTGCGCCTGCCTGACCTGGGCCAGTGCCGCCCAGGCGGCCGATCCGAAACCCGCTGCGGCGCCCGCACAGCCCCCTGCCGCGGCAGCCCCAGCCTGCCCCGCCTTGCTGCGCCACACCTTCCCGCGCCTGCAGGACGATGCGCCGCAGAACCTGTGCCAGTACACCGGCAAAGTGCTGCTGGTGGTGAATACGGCCAGCTACTGCGGCTTTACCAGCCAGTACGAAGGGCTGGAGCAGCTCTACGCCCGTTTTCAAGGCAAGGGGCTGGTGGTGCTGGGCTTCCCCAGCAACCAGTTCGGCAGCCAGGAGCCCGGCTCGTCCAGAGAGATTGCCGACTTCTGCTTCAACACCTACGGCGTGAAGTTTCCCATGTTCGCCAAATCCGACGTGCGCGGCGACAACGCCAATGCCCTCTACGTGGAACTGGCCCGCGCCACCGGAACCACACCGAAGTGGAACTTCTACAAGTACGTGGTGGACCGCTCGGGCCAAGCCGTGGACAGTTTTTCCAGTCTGACCACGCCCAACGATGGCAGGTTGGTCAAATTATTGGAGAAATTGCTCGCCAGCCCTCAATAAGGCTGCGCAGCTTGCTCCTTTTTCAGGAGCAACACCAGCACAGCCGCGGAACTGGCGACGAGCCCCTTACATGTTACGTCGGTACTGGCCACCCACCTCGAACAGGGCATTGGTGATCTGACCCAGCGAGCACACCCGCACGGCGTCCATCAGCACCTCGAACACGTTCTGGTTGTCGATGACAGCCTGCTGCAGGCGCTTGAGCGCGGCGGGCGATGCGCTGGCATGGCGGGCATGGAAGTCGGCCAGGCGCTGCAACTGGCTCTGCTTTTCCTCATCGGTCGAGCGGGCCAGCTCCAGCTTGTCCAGCACGGCGTCACCATGCGGATTGCGGAAGGTGTTGACGCCGATGATGGGCAGCTCGCCGGTGTGCTTGAGCATCTCGTAGGTCATGCTCTCGTCCTGAATCTTGCCGCGCTGGTAGCCGGTCTCCATCGCCCCCAGCACGCCACCGCGGTCGGCAATGGCCGTGAACTCGGACAGCACGGCTTCTTCCACCAGCTCGGTCAGCTCTTCGATGATGAAGGCACCCTGGTTGGGGTTTTCGTTCTTGGCCAGGCCCCACTCGCGGTTGATGATGAGCTGGATGGCCATGGCACGGCGCACCGAGTCTTCGGTCGGCGTGGTGATGGCCTCATCGAACGCGTTGGTGTGCAGGCTGTTGCAGTTGTCGTAGATGGCGATCAGCGCCTGCAGCGTGGTGCGGATGTCGTTGAACTGGATCTCCTGCGCGTGCAGTGAGCGGCCCGAGGTCTGGATGTGGTATTTGAGCTTCTGGCTGCGCTCGTTGGCGCCGTATTTCTCTTTCATGGCCACGGCCCAGATGCGCCGCGCCACGCGGCCCATCACGGTGTATTCGGGGTCCATGCCGTTGCTGAAGAAGAAGCTCAGGTTGGGTGCAAAGTCGTCAATGTGCATGCCGCGCGCCAGATACGCCTCCACCAGCGTGAAGCCATTGGACAGCGTGAACGCGAGTTGGCTGATGGGGTTGGCACCGGCCTCGGCAATGTGGTAGCCGCTGATGGACACCGAGTAGAAGTTGCGCACGTTGTGGTGCACAAAGTATTCGGCAATGTCGCCCATCACCTTCAGTGAAAACTCCGTGGAGAAGATGCAGGTGTTCTGGCCCTGGTCTTCTTTCAGGATGTCGGCCTGCACCGTGCCGCGCACATTGGCCAGCACCCACTCCTTGATCTTGGCGGTCTCGGTGTCCGTGGGTTCGCGGCCGTTGTCGGCCTGGAACTTCTCCAGGTTCTGGTCGATGGCCGCGTTCATGAACATGGCCAGGATGCTCGGCGCCGGGCCGTTGATGGTCATGGACACGCTGGTGGCGGGGTGGCACAGGTCGAAGCCGCTGTACAGCACCTTGAGGTCATCCAGCGTGGCAATGGAGACGCCCGAGTTGCCGACCTTGCCGTAGATGTCCGGCCGCGGGTCGGGGTCGTTGCCATAGAGCGTGACCGAGTCGAAGGCCGTGGACAGGCGCTTGGCCTCCATGCCGCTGGAGAGCAGCTTGAAGCGGCGGTTGGTGCGGAAGGCATCGCCCTCGCCGGCGAACATGCGCGTGGGGTCTTCGTTTTCGCGCTTGAAGGCGAAGGTGCCGGCGGTGTAGGGGTAGCTGCCAGGCACGTTGTCGAGCATCAGCCACTTCAGGATTTCACCGTGGTCCTCGTAGGTGGGCAGCGCCACCTTGCGGATGGTCGTGCCGCTCAGGGACTGGGTGGTGAGCGCGGTGCGGATTTCCTTGTCGCGGATTTTCACCACGTACTCTGCGCCAGCGTAAGCCTGCTGCATGGCGGGCCACTGGGTCAGCAAATGGCGTTCGGCGGTGCCCAGGTTCTGCTCGCGCTGCGCGGCCAGGCCGTCCAGTGCCTCCACGGCACCCGCCTGCGCGGCATCCGACGCCTGCAGCATGCGCCCGGATGCGCGCAGTTGCTGAATCTCGCGGGCCAGCCGCGCCTGAGCGCGGGCACGGGTCTTGTAGCCGCGCACGGTGTCGCTGATTTCAGCCAGGTAACGGGTGCGGGCCGCGGGCACCACCGGCGTCTGGTTGCTGCTGTGGCGCACGGACACCACGGGCAACTGCCCCGGGCCGCTGACGGGCAGACCCAGCTCCTGCAGCCGTGGCAGCAGGGCCTGGTACAGGGCGGTCGCGCCGTCGTCGTTGAAGCGCGCGGCCATGGTGCCGAACACCGGCATCTGGTCGGGCGGGGTGGTGAAGGCCTCCTTGTTGCGCTGCACCTGCTTGGAGACATCGCGCAGCGCATCGCTGGCGCCCTTGCGGTCGAACTTGTTGATGGCCACGAACTCGGCAAAGTCGAGCATGTCGATCTTTTCCAGCTGGCTGGCGGCACCGAACTCGGGGGTCATCACGTACAGCGGCACGTCCACCAGCGGCACGATGGCCGCGTCGCCCTGACCGATGCCCGAGGTTTCCACCACGATCGCGTCAAAGCCCGCCACCTTGCAGGCGGCAATGACATCGGGCAGGGCAGCACTGATTTCGGAACCGAAGTCCCGGGTGGCCAGGCTGCGCATGAAGATGCGCTGGCCGTTGTCGTCGGCGCCGGTGCGTGGGGTCTGCGCCCACGGACCAATGGCATTCATGCGGATACGGTCACCCAGCAAGGCGCCACCGCTCTTGCGTCGGGACGGGTCGATGCTGATGACCGCAACCCGCAGGCGGTCGCCCTGGTCCAGGCGCAGACGGCGGATCAATTCATCCGTCAGCGAGGATTTGCCCGCACCGCCGGTTCCCGTGATGCCCAGGACCGGAATCTTCTTGCCCGCCGCCTGTGCGCGCAGCACGGGACTCAGCGGGTGCTGCGCCCCCAGGGCCTCCAGCCCCGTGATGAGTTGCGCCAGCGCGCGCCACGCCTGCGGGGTCTGCCCCACGATGGCATCGACCGTGCTGGGCGCCAGCGGGGTCAGGTCCCGGTCGCAACGCATCACCATTTCGCCGATCATGCCGGCCAGGCCCATGCGCTGCCCGTCTTCCGGGCTGTAGATGCGGCTTACCCCATAGGCCTGCAAATCGGCAATCTCGCTGGGCACGATCACGCCACCGCCACCGCCGAACACTTGAATGTGCGCGCCGCCACGGGCCTTGAGCAGGTCCACCATGTACTTGAAGTACTCCACGTGCCCGCCCTGGTAGGAGCTGATGGCAATGCCCTGGGCATCCTCCTGCAGGGCGGCGGTGACCACTTCGTCCACGCTGCGGTTGTGGCCCAGGTGGATGACCTCGGCCCCCATGCCCTGCAGGATGCGGCGCATGATGTTGATGGCCGCGTCGTGCCCGTCAAACAGGCTGGCGGCGGTGACAAAACGCACCTTGTGCGTGGGCCGGTAGTTGGCCAGGGCCTTGAATTCAGCGGACAGGTCGGTCATGGCGTCTCCTTTGCTTCACCACGCAGGCCTGCGCGGTTGACGTTTACGTAAACGTCAACTTTAAACCATTTAGCCCAACGCCGGCTTACGCCGGCCAAATCCTTTACAGTCAAGGCCGTTCCAGCGAGGATGCCATGCAACCGATACAGCTTTTTGACCCGGCGTCGAGCACCTTCACCTACGTGCTCTTTGATGAAACCACGCGCGACGCCCTGATCATTGACCCGGTCGACGAGCAGCTTGAGCGCGACCTCTCCGTCCTGCGCCAATACGGGCTGCGGCTGCTGTGGGCCGTCGAGACCCACGCCCACGCCGACCACATCACCAGCGCGGCTCAGCTGGCCGAACATACCGGCGCCAGAACCGCAGCCCCCCGGGCCTGCGGCATCGACACCGCCGCCGTGCAGCTGGCCGACGGCGACACCCTGCGCTTCGGCTCCGAAGTGCTCACGGCGCTGCACACGCCCGGGCACACCGCCGGCAGCATGAGCTACCTGTGGCGCAACCACGTGTTCACCGGCGACACCCTGCTCATCAATGGCTGCGGCCGCACCGATTTCCAGTCGGGCAGCGCCGAGGCGATGTACCACAGCCTCACGCAGGTTCTCTTTACCCTGCCCGACGCCACCACGGTATGGCCGGGCCATGATTACCATGGCCGCACCCACTCCAGCATCGGGGCGGAGAAGAGCAGCAACAGCCGAGTGGCCGGCAAGACGCTGGCCGAATTCATCGCCACCATGCAGGCGCTGAACCTGCCCAAACCCCGGCGCATCGACGAAGCCGTGCCGGCCAACCGGCTGTCGGGCCTGCGCCACGACGCCCACGAAGGCCAGACGCCCACCGTGCAGGCCGCCACCGGCTACGCCGGCGATGTGCCGGCGGCGCTGGCGTATGCGTGGTGGCAGGCCGGGGACGCCGTGCTGGTGGATGTGCGCACCGATGCCGAACGCGAGTGGGTCGGCTTTGTGCCGGGCGCCGTGGCACTAGCCTGGAAGCAGTGGCCCGGCATGGCGATGAACCCCGATTTCGACGCCGGCCTCCGCGCCGCCGTGCCCGCCGGCAAGAAAGTCGTGCTGTTATGCCGCAGCGGTGTGCGCTCGGTGGCCGCTGCCAGGCGCGCCACGGAACTGGGCCTGGAGGCCTACAACATCCTGGAAGGGTTTGAAGGCGACCCCGACACGCACGCGCACCGCGGCAACAAGGGCGGCTGGCGCATGCGCGGCCTGCCATGGCGACAGGGATAATCGGGCATGACTTTTCTGGCCCTGGATATTGGCAACACGCGCCTGAAGTGGGCGCAGTACGCATCCCCCCACCCCGAGGCCGCCCTGCTGGCCCAGGGCGCGGAGTTCCTGGAGAACATCGACAAGCTGGCCGAAGGCGCCTGGGGCAGCCTGCGCGCCCCGACCCACATGCTGGGGTGCGTAGTGGCCGGCGACGCCGTGAAACGCCGCCTGCAGGAACAGATGGAACTGTGGGACGTGGCACCGCAATGGGTAGTGGCCAGCGAAGCCGAGGCCGGCCTGCGCAACGGCTACGACCACCCCACCCGCCTGGGTGCGGACCGCTGGGTGGCCATGATCGGCGCCTACCACCGCATGCTGTCGCAGGGCGCACCCCGCCCCATGGTGGTGGTGATGGTCGGCACGGCCGTGACCGTGGAAGCCGTCAGTGCCGAAGGCAAATTTCTGGGCGGCCTGATCCTGCCCGGGCACGGCATCATGCTGCGTGCCCTCGAATCGGGCACCGCCGGCCTGCACGTTCCCACCGGCGAAGTGCGGGAATTCCCCACCAACACCAGCGATGCCTTGACCAGCGGCGGCACCTACGCCATTGCCGGCGCGGTGGAGCGCATGGTGCAGCATGTGCGCGCCCACTGTGGGGCCGATCCCAAATGCATCATGACCGGCGGCGCCGGCTGGAAGATGGCCCCCAGCATGGTGGGGCCGTTCGAGCTGGTGGATAACCTGATCTTTGACGGCCTGCTGCAACTGGCCGCGCGCCGGTTTGCCCGCTGAACCGGCTTACGCGGCGACCGGCGCCAGCCAGGTCTCGGCCAGACGCACCCAATAGGTGGCTCCCAGCGGAATCAGCTGGTCGTTGAAGTCGTAACTGGGGTTGTGCAGTGTGCAGGGGCCCCCGCCGTGGCCACGGGTGCGGTGCGCCCCGTCGCCATTGAAAATGAAACCGTAGCAGCCCGGTTTTGCCTGCAGCATGTAGGCAAAGTCTTCGGCCCCCATGGTGGGCTCCTGCTCCCGCACGCGGGCTTCGCCCACAATGCCGGCCATCACGCGCCGCGCCACCTCCACCGCCGACTCTGAATTGATGGTGGGCGGGTAGTTGCGCACGAACTCGAATTCGCACACCATGCCAAATGCGGCGGCGGTGTGCTGCGCGATCTCCCGCATGCGCTGCTCAATCAGGTCCAGCACGTCCAGCGTGAAGGTGCGCACCGTGCCGCGCAACTCGCAGCTGTCGGGAACGACATTGGTGGCCTCGCCCGCATGGATCATGGTGACGGACACCACACCGGCATCAATAGGCTTGAGGTTGCGACTGACGATGGTCTGGAAGGCCTGCACCATCTGGCAGGCCACGGGCACCGGGTCTTGCACCGTATGGGGCATGGCGGCATGCCCGCCCTTGCCACGCAGGGTGATGGTGAACTCGTTGCTGGACGCCATCACCGGCCCGGCGCTGGCGGCGAACTGGCCCGCTTCACCGCCCGGCCAGTTGTGCATGCCGAACACCGCCTGGACCGGGAACTTCTCGAACAGGCCGTCCTTGATCATTTCGCGGGCACCGCCGCCGCCTTCCTCTGCCGGCTGGAAGACCAGGTAGACCGTACCGTCGAAATGGCGGTGGGTGGACAAGTACTGCGCGGCGGCCAGCAACATGGCGGTGTGGCCATCATGGCCGCAGGCGTGCATCTTGCCGGTGTGCTGACTGGCGTGGGCGAAGGTATTGAACTCCTGCATCGGCAGCGCGTCCATGTCGGCCCGCAGGGCAATGGCACGGTCCGAGGTACCGGCCTTGACCACGCCCACCACCCCGGTGGTCCCCAAGCCGCGGTGCACCGGGATGCCCCACTGCGCGAGCCGGCTGGCGACCACGTCGGCCGTGCGCGTTTCCTGGAAACACAGCTCGGGGTGTGCGTGCAGGTCGCGGCGGATCGCGGCCATTTCGGGCGCCGCGGCCACAATGGCCTCAATCAGGTTCATGGCTATCGGTTTCATGCCACATTATTGCGCTGCAGGCTTTACCATTGCTGCCATGCATGACTCAAACCCGACTTCAGCGTCTGGAGCCCCCCGGGAGGTCCTGGGTGCCTGCCCCCACGATTGCCCCGACACCTGCTCGCTGGTGACCACTGTGCAGGACGGCGTCGCCATCCGGGTCGCCGGCAATCCGGCCCACCCCCACACCGGTGGCGTGCTGTGCACCAAGGTGTCACGCTACCCCGAGCGCACCTACCATCCTGAGCGCGTCCTGCACCCCCTCAAGCGCACGGGCCCCAAGGGGTCGGGGCAGTTCGAGCGCGTCAGTTGGGAAGCGGCGCTGACCGACATCGCCCGCCGGCTGGGCGCCATTGCCGCCCGGGGTCCGGACGCCGCGCAGGCCATCCAGCCCTACAGCTACGCCGGCACCATGGGACTGGTGCAGAGCGAGAGCATGGCCTCGCGTTTCTTCCACGCGCTGGGGGCGTCTTTTCTCCACCGCTCCATCTGCGCCACCGCCGGCGGCGAGGGGCTCGCCCAGACCCTGGGCGGCAAGGTGGGCATGCGGGTGGAATTCTTTGCCGAAGCCAAGCTCATCCTGATCTGGGGCAGCAACTCCATCACCAGCAACCTGCATTTCTGGCGCTACGCCCAGCTTGCCAAGCGCAACGGCGCCAAGCTGATCTGCATCGACCCGCGCAAATCGGAGACGGCCGACAAGTGCCATGAGCACATTGCGCTGCTGCCCGGCACCGACGCCGCACTGGCCCTGGCGGTGATGCACGAGCTCATCGTGCACGACTGGCTCGACCACGATTACCTGGAGCGCCACACCCTGGGCTGGGACGCCCTGCGGGAGCACGCACTGCAGTGGCCTCCCGCCCGTGCCGCCGCCGTGTGCGGCATTTCCGTGGAACAGATCACCTCGCTGGCACGGGACTACGGCGCCTGCCAGCAGCGCGGGGAGCCCGCCGCCATCCGCCTGAACTACGGCATGCAACGCGTGCACGGCGGGGGCAACGCAGTCCGTGCCGTGGCCTGCCTGCCGGCCCTGATCGGCGCCTGGCGCCACCGTGCTGGTGGACTCCTGCTGTCGAGCTCCGGCAGTTTCGCACCCGACAAGACGGCGCTGCAGCGTCCGGACCTGCTGGCCGGGCGCATGCCGCGCACTGTCAACATGGTCACCATCGGCGACGATCTGCTGCGCCCGGCCTCCCCCGCTTGGGGACCGGCCATTGAGGCCCTGGTGGTGTACGACAGCAACCCGGTGGCCGTGGCGCCCGAATCCGCCAAGGTGGCCGCCGGCTTCGCCCGCGAAGACCTGTTCACTGTGGTGCTGGAACACTTCCAGACCGATACGGCCGACTACGCCGACTACATCCTGCCCGCCACCACCCAGCTGGAGCACTGGGACATCCACACCAGTTACGGCCACACCGATGTACTGCTGAACCGCCCGGCCATCGCTCCGCGGGGCGAGGCCAAGCCCAACACGCAGATCTTTCGGGAACTGGCCGCCCACATGGGGCTGACCGACCCCTGCTTTGCGGAAACGGACGAAGCTCTATGCCGCGCCGCATTTGGCGCGTCGGTCGACTTTGAACTTTTGCTGCGCCAGGGCTTTGCCCCCCAGTCCCTGCCCGAAGCGCCGTTCGCACAGGGCGGCTTTCCTACTCCGTCAGGGCGTTGCGAATTTTTCAGCACGCGCCTGCAGGCCCAGGGGCTCGACGCCCTGCCCAGCTATGTCCCCAACCATGAAGCCGCTGGCACGTCGGCCGCGTACCCGCTGGCCATGATCTCGCCACCGGCGCGCAACTTCCTCAACTCCAGCTTTGTCAACGTGGCGAGTCTGCAGGAGAGCGAGGGTGAGCCCATCCTGGAGATGCACGCCAGCGACGCCCAGGTCCGGGCCATCCAGTCCGGCGACGTGGTGCGGGTATTCAACCGGCGCGGCGAGTACCGCTGCAAGGCCGTGGTGTCCGCACGCGCCCGCCCCGGCGTGGTCAACGGCCTGGGCGTATGGTGGCGCAAGCTGGGACTGGCCGGCACCAATGTCAACCAGCTCACCAGCCAGGCGCTGACCGACATGGGCCAGGGCCCCACGTTTTACGACTGTCTGGTGGAGGTGGCGGGCGTGCCGGCCCTCAGGTAGCCGCGGCCATGGCCATGTACTCCGCCTTCTTGGCGATATCGAGGTCGGAGTCCGCGAAACGCTCGGCAATATCGCGGAACTCGTTGGCGATGGCCAGGAAGGCATCCACCACGTCGGGGTCGAAGTGCCGCCCCTTGCCCGCCAGGATGATCTCCACCGCCTTTTCGTGGGACATACCGTTCTTGTACACGCGCCGGCTGATGACGGCGTCGTAGACATCTGCCAGGGCCATCAGACGGGCAGAAATCGGGATGGCCTCGCCGGCCAACCCCTGCGGGTAACCCGTGCCGTCCCACTTCTCCTGGTGGGAATAGGCAATTTCCTTGGCGATGGAGAAAAAATCCAGCTTGCATCCGAGCAGGTTCTCGGCGTATTCGATGGCGTCGCGCCCCAGCGTGGTGTGCGTCTTCATGATTTCCATCTCGTCCGGCTCGAACCGCCCGGGCTTGAGCAGGATGCGGTCCGGGATGCCCACCTTGCCGATGTCGTGCAGGGGGGCTGACTTGTACAGCAGCTCGATGTTGTGCGCCGTCAGGAAACGGGAAAACCGCGGGTGACTCTTCAGGTGCACCCCCAGGGCGCGCACATACTGCTGCGTGCGGCGGATGTGGTTGCCGGTTTCGAAGTCGCGCGTCTGGGCCAGCGAGGTCATCGCCAGCATGGTGGCGTGCTGGGTGATGGCAATTTCCTCCGACCGGTGGTCGACCACTTCCTCCAGCCGCTCGTTGATCATGCGCACCAGGTGCACGCTGGAGTGGTGGGCCAGTTGCACCTTGACGCGGGCCTTGAAGATTTCCGGGTGGATGGGCAGCGGAATGTATTCGTTGGCCCCGCTCTGGAAGCCCTGGAGTTCCTCCTCGGCGGTGCGCCCGCCACCAAACAGCAGGACCGGAATATTCGAGGTCGTCATCGAACATTTCAGCTGGCGGCACAGCTCGCACGCGTTGCCGTCCTCCGGGTCGGCGCTGAGCAGCACCAGGTCCAGCGGCCGTCGCTCGCGCGCCGATTGCAGCAGGTGGTCTTCATCGTGCACCACGGAGATGGCACACACGTCCCGCAACAGCGACGGCACCCACGCCAGACGGGCGCCGGGGTTGTCCAGCATCACGGCCTGGGGTTTGGTATTGGGAAACAGATCCATAGATTTGCAGCCTGTGTGTTAAGCCGGCAGGGCTTGCCGGATTTCCTTGTCGCCGTACAGGGGAAACAGCAGCGTGACCGAAGTTCCTTTTCCCGGTGTGCTGTCGATCAGCACCTCACCGCCCAGATTGCCCATGAGCTCCTTGACAATGCTCATGCCCAGACCCGTGCCCGGCGTGCTGCCCGAGGTATCCACCCGGTAGAAGCGTTCAAAAACCCGCGGCAGATGCTGCTTCTCGATGCCGATGCCATGGTCCCGGATCACGATGCCCACCAGCGGACGGTTGTTGGTGACCGCCGGTTCCGCCTGGTAGATCTGTACCGCGCTGCTGGTCGGCGAGTATTTGTAGGCGTTGGAGAGCACGTTGAGGATGGTTTGCCGCGCCTTGCCCTGGTCCGCCTTGCAGTACAGGTCGGGCAGGGAAATGACGGGTGCCGAGCGCCCCTCCGGCAGGTTGAAACTGTCGGCAATCTCCTGCACCAGCGACTTCAGGTTCACGCGGGTAAAGACAAAGTCCTTGCCCTTGCGGGCCTCGATGCGGGCCAGGTCCAGCAGTTCATCCAGGATGGTGGCCATCCGCTGGGACTGGGCCAGAATGATGTTCTGGAACTCCTTGCGTTCTCTTTCCTCGAATTCGCGGGTCGCCAGCAGCTCGGCAAAACCCAGTATGTTGGCCATGGGCGTGCGCAGTTCGTGCGCCGCCGTCGACAGGAACTCCGATTTCATGTCCTCCACGATGACCGCATGGGTCACATCGCGCAGATACAGGATTTGCGACACCGTGACCGCGCTGTTGGTGTTCAGGCTGACGTGCAGGATGCATCGAGTCGGGAACACCAGCTCAATCAGCTCACCGCCGATCTTGCCGGGTGATATGGCCAATGCCCGCAGGGCCTGCATACCCGGGAAGGGTCGTGTTGACACACACAGCGCGTTGATCTTTTCACCCAGCGCCTCGTCCGTCAGCCCCAGGACCGTCTCCGGCGCCATGCCGGTGAGCTGCTGGAACGCCGGATTGACATACTTCACCCGCAACTGCTGGTCAAAGGTCACGAAGGCGTCCGTGCTCAGGGAAAAAATGGCATCCAGCTGCTCGGTGCGGTCTTTCACCTGGGCCCGGATGAACTGCTGTTCCGTGATATCGGTGGCCGACCCGGCCATGCGGATGACCTTGCCCGTGTGGTCGTGGCGCGCACGCCCGCGAATCTGGAAGCAGCGGTAACTGTGGTCGTAGCAACGCAGCCGCAGTTCGGTCTGAAAGAAATCCGTCTCCCGGCGCAGATGCAGCAGAAACTGGTGGCTGATCCGGTCCACGTCGTCCGGGTGTATGAGTTTGACCCAGAGCTTGAACGACACGATGGGGGTGCTGCTTTCGTACCCCAGCATGCTCATCAGACGCGCGGAAATGTAGAGGTCGTCAGCCCCTCCGTTCCAGTCCCAGATGACCTCGTTGGAGCCCTCGCAGGCAATCTCCCAGCGCTCTTCGCTGATCCGCAATTCGTTCGAGATGCGTTGGCGCTGCGCCAGCTCCTCCTTCAGGCGCCGGGTGTGAAACCACAGCGCGCCGGCGATCACCAGCAACAGGAATACCGGCAGGGCCACCAGCAGCACCAGCGCAGTGCGGCTGACCTCGAACATCAACGCATGCCCTCCGCCGCACGCGGAGCGTGCAGAAGGCCGAAAATCGGACAGGGGGGTGCCATGTATGTATCCGCCCTACAAGGTGCCGCGCAAGCCCGCCTGCGGCGTCTGCAGCGGTTCTATGCCCTGCACATACGCCTTCTCGCTGTACAGGTGGACGCGATTGCCGCCCTCCTTGCGTGCCAGCAGCAGGGCCATGTCGGCGTGTTCGACCAGCTGGGGCGCATCGCTCCCATCCTGCGGAAACCGGGCGCAGCCCACACTGCCGCCCATGACCAGTTTCTGTTTCCTGAGCAGGATCGGGGTTGACAGTGCCTTGACGACCCTGGAGGTCATCAGGGTCAGGTCGGGCTCATGCTCCAGACCGGCCAGCAGGATGGCGAACCGGTCATGGCCCGTGCGGGCCAGGATGTCACAGCCGCGAATGGCCTCCTGCAGGCGCTCACTCACGGCCAGCAGAACGGCTTCGCTCATGCCGTGGTCTTCCGTGTCATGGATCCACTGCAACCGGTCCAGGGCGATGGACAACAAAGCGGCGCCCGTGCCGGTCCGGCTGGCTGCGTACAGTTTTCTTTCAACCAGATCCCGGAACAGGGCCTGGTTGGGCAAACCGGTCAGCGTGTCGTGGTAGACGGCGTCCAGCATGGAACGCTCGGCGCTGAGCATCATGTCCTGGTCCGACAGCAACGCGATGTAGGCCACCGTTTGGGCCGCTGTGTCCCGGATGGCCGTAACCGACATCCACTGGCCCAGCGACTGGCCGTTTGGAGCGACGGTCACGACTTCTCCCTGCCAGTGGCCGTGAGACTTGAGATCGTCCCAAAACGCGCTGTGGCCCATCAGGTCCTCGTGGCCGACCCGGAACATGGCGGGCATGACGCCCAGGAGCTCCTCGCTGGCGCGGCCGGCATGGCCCGCAAACACGCCGTCGACCGCAATGATCTGGCCGTCCGGGTCGGTCACCAGCGCCCCCTGGTGCCGCCGCATCACCAGCTTGAACATGTGATCGGTATCCATGTCGGTCTGCGCGCCCGATGACAGGTCGCGCAGGATCCAGCACATGCAGGTGTTGTCACCATCCGGCAGGGACAGGCAGCTGACCGCAAACAGGCGCGCCCTGGCCGGATCGCCACCCGGATAGAGAAAATACTGGGCCTGTTCAAAGGCCGGGCTGTGGCTGCCATCAGCCAGGCCCGAAAGCATGATTTCCAGGTGTCCCAGGTGGAACGGCGCGACCACCTGCTGAAGCTGCCAGACCGTGCCCTTGTCCAGCAGGAACAGGGCGCGTGCCGCATCGGTGGCGTGCAGGATTTCCCCGTGGCGGTTGATCACCAGGCACAGTTCGTGGGACGTCGGATTCAGGGTCCCCAGAACCTCGCGCGCCTGCGCCAGCTGGGCATGGGAGGCCTTCAGCTTTTCGTGGCGGCGCGCCAGGTCGTGGTGGCGCCCGACAAGCTCCTGGAAGTCTTCCGCATACTGGGCCAGCTGCCGCTGCAGGGAAGACTCGTCGTGGACGACCGGCGCCGCGGCCGCTTGCGCGTCGGACGCCAGCCGCGGTGAAACAATGCTGGTCATTTCAGTTTCTCCCGAAGCCAACTCACCACCTGCAGCGGGCTGAATGGCTTGATGAAATATGCGTCCGCGCCCAGGTCCTGCCCGAGCCGGTAGTCCGCGGCCTGCCCCCGCGCCGTGATGATGGCCACCAGGGTGTTCTTGAGTTCGGGATCGGCCCGGACGGCCTGCAGGACCTGCAGGCCATCGATCTCTCCGGGCATCATGATGTCGAGCAGCACGGCTTGCGGCCGGTGGGTTCGGCACGCTTCCAGCGCACTGGTTCCGTCACTGGCTTCGGCCAGGTCGTACTCCCGGCTGAGGGTGATGGAAAGCAGGCGCCGGATGTCCGGGTGGTCATCCACGATGAGAATTTTTTTCATGTCGAGCTCTTCGGGTTCTGTTGGGGGGCCGGACTGCTCGCTGATATCTGCGCCAGCAGCTCCATCTCTGCGTCCGATACATTGGAATTGGCCGGTGGGTTCGGTATGAGAAACGCGAGGTCCTGTGCGTACTTTTCGGCCTGCTTGCCCGCCGGGCAATTCGCACACGCGGCCAGACTGCCGGCCTGACCCGGGGCACTGATGGGCAACACCAGGTCGAACGACTCGATGCCCTCGCCCTGCCCGCCTTCCAGTGCGGTGCCGGTATGGGTGACGGACAAGCGCCCGCCGTGCAGCTCCAGGATGCGCCGGCAAATCTGCGTCCGGATACCGGCATCCAGCCGCAGGATGGTGCTGGCGCCCGTTGCCGCACCGGCCTGCGCCCGGCCGGCTCCCGCGGCGTGGAAGAAATGGCTGCTCAACACGGTATAGCCGCCGTTCTGGCGCACCCGCAATTCAATCTGGCTATGGAGCGGGGCGCTGTCCCCCAAGCCCTCCAGAAGGCTTCTCAGCGCGCACTTGAGCCAGTTGGCATCGCCGTACAGCACGCCGGTGGCCTGCGGCGAGCTTGCGGGCTCCGTGCGGACCCGGTAATCGCACTTCTGGCGGGGCATTTCCTGCAAGACGTCTTCAATCAGGGTCGGCAGCGACAGGCGGGCTCCCTGGTTGAAGGCGTCGATCTGGTGCAACTGGGCCAGCTGGTCAAACGCCACCAGCAGGCGGCTCACCCGGTCGGTGGCCTGCCGCACGGCATCGTCCCGCGCCGGCTCGCCCCGTTGCGCGCCGGCAAGCTGGTCGCGCAACACACTCAATTCATGGCGCGTTTCCTGGTCCAGCAACCGGAAGAAGTCGGCGTCGCGTTCCTCCAGTGCCGGCGGGGCGGCCGACGGTTGCACCGGCGTGACAAAAAGGACATAGCCTTTGGGCTCACGCTTGCACAGGTGAATGGCCACGGCTCCGGCATCCGGGAGCGTGCCTATGTCCACTGCCACCGGGGCCTTGAGCGAGCCGTCGGCCACCTGGCGGATCAGCTGCTGGAGTTTGGGCGCTGCCGCCAGGCACAGGCGGATCCAGGGCCGGGCGGCCCGGTTGAAATCGGTGACCAGCCCGTCCGGGTTGAGCTGGATGACCCCTTCGACCATCTGCTCGACCAGGCGCATGTCGAGTTCCAGATTCATGCGGCCTCCCCACCCACCGTGGCAAGTTTGCGCTCCTCGATGTCCATGGCAATGCCCAGCAGCCGCGTGAACGGAACCGGCTTGGGCAGCACAAAGACGCCCGGCGGCACGCCACCCCGGCGCGCAATCTCGTCGGCATCCAGCCCGCTGACCACCGCCAGGGCCATGTGTGCGTAACGTGGCGTGCTTTGCAGGATCTTGAGCATTTCAAATCCGTCAATGCCGGGGATCTTGAGATCGACGATCAGCAGGTCGGGGTTCTCGCGCTCGATCAGCAACAGCGCATTGATGCCGTTGGTGGCCACGATTACTTCGGGCGACATGGGCCACAGGGCCAACGTGGTTTCGTAGAGGCGCAGCAGGTTGGTGTCGTCCTCCACCACCAGCACCTTCAGGCGCCGGATCACCTCCCTCCGCGCGGCGGGGGCGGCGGGCGGCGCCTCGCTCTTGGAGCGCAGCAGCTTTTCAACCGATTCGCGCGTCACACGGCGGTGGCCGCCGGGCGTTTTCCAGGCACTGAGGAGCCCGTTTTCCACCCACAACTGCGCCGTGCCAACGGACACGCCCAGCAACTGGCCAGCCTCGCGTGTGGTGCAAAAAGTTTTTTCAACTTTCCTGGCGGTACTTTTCATGGTGTTCAACAACTAGTCTGGGGATCGCAAATTTCGATTTATTTAAACACATTTTGACATATTTTGACATATTGCTGTCATCCAATCCCCCCTCAACCCGGCCACAGACCGCGACACGCGGTGCTGCCCCGTGCCACAGAGGTCGTCAAAAATCCAGCCCGATAGACCAAGACGCCCTGCCATCATTGCGCAGACAGCTATCAAATCCGTAGCATCTCTGCGCTGGATGACGGTGAGCCCGGATGCCTGCGCAGGCGGCGCGTGACCGGGGCGTGCGCACCGTAAAACAGCCCCTGCGTGGAGATATGCGAAAATACGCGCTGTCGCTGTTTTCAGCGAGTGCGGCTGTAGCTCAGTGGATAGAGTATTGGCCTCCGAAGCCAAGGGTCGTGGGTTCGATCCCCGCCAGCCGCACCAACCGAATTCGGTGTTCGCAAGAACGCCTCCGCTAGGGGTGTTGCTGTTCCGTGCAATGTGCATGGGGCAGCGACTGAGAAAGTCCCTTTGAACCTGATAGAGGTAATCCTCGCGCAGGGAAGCATGTTCCAGAGTCCGGCGCAGCCGCCGCTGCCCGCACTCTCGACCGGCCGACCTGCCTTACTGAGCAATTCGGCCCATGAGCATTCCATCTTATACCGGCGGCAGCACCGCCAACACCGCCCTCACCCCCCTACCCGCCAGCGACCGGCTCTTTGGCTGGCGCGACCATGCGGCCTTGTGGCTCAGCCTGGGCGTGGGCCTGCTGGTCATACAGGTTGGCGCCTACCTGGTGCCCGCGCTGGGCGCCCAGGCCGCGCTGGCCGTCATCGTGGCCGGCTCGGTGCTCGGCGCCGGCCTGCTGGCCTGGACTGCGCGCATCGGCTGCGACAGCGGCCTGTCGAGCGCCGGGTTGATGCATGCCACCTACGGCAGCCACTTTGCGCGCCTGCCGGTGCTGCTCAACATCGTGCAGCTCATTGGCTGGACCACGTTCGAACTGGTGATCATGCGGGACGGCACGGTCGCCATTGCCCGCCAGTCCGGCCACTTTGCCGGCGATACCTGGCCGCTGCTGGCCACCGTGCTGTGGGGCGGGGTGCTGCTGGCCCTGCTGTCCGGCTCCATGGTGAAACTGGTGCGCCAGTTCATCGGCCGCTACGGGCTGCCGCTGGTCATGCTGTCGCTGCTGTGGCTGAGCTGGCAGTTCCTGGCCAAGGCCGACGCCCAGGGGCTGGCCGCGTTGTGGAACCGCCCCGGCGAAGGCGGCATGAGCACTCTGTCGGCGCTGGACCTGGTGATGGCCATGCCCGTCTCGTGGCTGCCGCTGGTGGCCGACTTCGCCCGCCATGGACGCAGCGGCAGCAGTGCGCTGCGCGGCACCTGGTTGGGCTACGCCGTGGCCAACATCTGGTGCTACGCGCTGGGTGTTCTGGTGGCGCTCACCACCCCCAGCACCGACCTGGTGGCGGCCCTGCTGCTCGCCCAGGGAGGCCTGATTGCACTGGGGCTGATCCTGGTGGACGAGGTGGACAACGCCTACGGCGACCTCTACTCGGGTGCGGTGGCCGGCCACAGCCTGCAGCCCCGCTGGGGCGTGCGCGGCTGGGGCATGGCGCTGGCCGTGCTGTGCACCGCCCTAGCGCTGGTGCTGCCCATGCACAGCCTGGAGCCCTTCTTGCTGATGCTGAGTTCGGTGTTCGTGCCGCTCTACGGCGTGATTCTGGCGCGCCTAGCGGGCCAGCCCAACGTGGTGGCGCTGGTCAGCGCCCGCAAGGTGAACGCCAGTGCCGTGGCCATCTGGCTGCTGGGCATTGCCTGCTACCACCTGTGCGCCCAATTCGCGCCCGATTGGGGCTCCGCCTTGCCGACCCTGGTACTGACCTGGGTGCTGGCACGGCTCACGCGCGGGCAGGCGACCCCGGAAGGTGTCAACGCAGCGGCTTAAGCCGCATGGCGACCGGCGCGTAGCCGTGGTTCAGGGGGCCGCCCCCGCCACCGGTACGCACCTCGGCTCCCGCTTCCAGCGCGCCGCGCACAAAGGCGCGCGCGGCCTGCACCGCCTCCAGCAGCGATGCCCCCAAGGCCAGATGCGCGGCAATGGCCGACGACAAGGTGCAACCCGTGCCATGGGTGTTGTTCGTGGCGATGCGGCTCGCGCGCATCCAGTGCGACGCACTGGAGGACGTCAGCAACAAATCACTCACCCCATCGCCCGCCAGATGCCCGCCCTTGAGCAGCACGGCCCGGGCGCCCATGGCCAGCAGTTCGTGCGCGGCGGCTTCCATGTCGCGCTCGCTGACCAGTGGCCGGCCGACCAGCAGGGCGGCTTCGTCCAGGTTCGGCGTCACCACGGTGGCGCGGGGAAACAGTTCGCGCACCAGCACGGCAATGGCCGGGTTGTCGATCAGCACGGCGCCGCTGGTCGCCACCATCACCGGGTCCAGCACCACGGTCTGCAGCGCATGGCGGTCGATGGCGTCGGCCACTGTTTGCACGATGTCGGGCGCGTGCAGCATGCCGATCTTCACGGCTTCCAGGCCGATGTCCTCCACCACGGCGTCGATCTGGTCACGCAGCATCTGCGGCGGCACCCCGTGGATGGAACGCACGCCCAGCGTGTTTTGCGCCGTGAGCGCGGTGATGGCCGTCATGCCATAGCAGCCCAGCGCGGCGAAGGTCTTCAGGTCGGCCTGGATGCCAGCGCCGCCCCCGCTGTCGGAACCGGCGATGGACAGCACGCGGGGATACACATAGCGGTACGCCCCGCCCACAATGGATTCGGTCATGTCTTTTTTTCCACAGAAGAAGTCACCCGGTCGCACACGCCCCGCAAATCGGCGGCCGCAGCGCGGGGATCGGGGGCCGCGCACAGGGCGCTGACCACCGCCAGGCTGTCGGCTCCGGCGCGCAGCACCGCCTGGGCGTTGCCGGCATGGATGCCACCAATGGCCACCAGCGGCAAGGCCGTGGCCGCGCGCACCTGCGCCAGGCCGTCCAGGCCCCAGGCCGTCTTGGTGTCGGTCTTGGTGGGGGTGGCAAAGACCGGGCTCACGCCCAGGTAGTCCAGCGGCAGGGCGGCACTGTCGCGCACGTCGTCCATGGACTCCACCGACCAGCCAATGAACACGTGCGCCGGCAACAGCTGGCGCGCCGCGTGCACCGGCATGTCGCTTTGCCCCAGATGCACGCCTTCGGCGCCGCAGGCCAGCGCGATGTCGATGCGGTCATTGATGATGAGCGGCACGCCATGCGGCGCCAGCAGGGCCTTGAGCGCCTGCGCCTGCGCCAGAAACGCGCGGGTGTCGAGCTGCTTCTCGCGCAGTTGCACGCAGGTGACGCCCCCCTGCACCGCGGCCGCCACCACATCGGCCAGCGGGCGGCCACGCGTGAGCGACTGGTCGGTGACCAGGTACAGGCGCAAGAGGTCGGGATTGAATCGGCTCACTGTGCAGGCCGGCTTTACCAGCTGGCCACTTCGAGCTTGAGCCGCTGTTCGAAGCTGGCCTGGTCAAGCAGCTGCAGGGTGTCGAGCAGGCCCACCGCCATGCTGCCCACGCCCAGGCCGCGTGCCTGGGCCTGTTCGGCCGCCACTTCACCGACCACGCCCAGATAGGCCATGGCGGCCGTGGTGGCGCGCCAGGCATCGGGTTGCACGGCGCAAAACGCGCCCACCAGGGCCGTGGCCGAGCAGCCGACGCCGGTGATCCGGGTCATCCAGGGGTGGCCGTTGGACAGGCGGGCCCAGCGCTTGCGCGCGTCCAGGATGTGGTCCACCGCGCCACTGACACACACGGTGCCCTGGGTGCGCTGCGCCAGCGCCTGGGCGGCACCCAGCGCATCGCCAGCGGCGGCACTGCTGTCGACTCCGCGCGTGCGGATGGCGGCGCCAGCAGTGCTCATGATCTCGGAACCGTTGCCGCGGATGACGGTGGGCGAGGCCACCGCCAGCAGCGCCTCCAGCGTCTGGTTGCGGTACGGTGTGGCACCCGCGCCCACCGGGTCCAGCACGCTCGGAATGCCACGCTGTGCGGCCGCGGCGAGTGCCAGCTTCATGCTGTCCACCCAGTAGGGGTCCAGCGTGCCAATGTTGAGCACCAGTGCCTGGGCAATGCCCACCATGGCAGGTACCTCCTCGTGGGCGTGGGCCATGACGGGTGAGGCGCCGGCGGCCAGCAGCACGTTGGCGTTGAGGTTGATCACCACCAGGTTGGTAATGCTGTGGACCAGCGGCGCGCGTTCGCGCACGGCCTCCACATCGGACCAGAGATCGGCAGCACACAGGGAAGCAGTCATTTTTTGCACCGGAATAAAGGGGGGCATGGCGCGCCGGGTGTTCCGCTGGCAGCCACAGGAAGAGTCTGCGGGGATTATCGCGGACTTGGGCTGCGCGACGGGCTGGCCGGCGCGCGCCCGCTCCTGCAGGTTTGGGTTGCCGGCCGCTATAATCAGCCGCTGTTTCAAAGCCCCAGACATTCCGAGGACACCATGAGCGAACACAGCGGCCCCATCAAAACCCCCAAGCAATTGTTGTCAGCCGCATTCTTTGCGTTTGTGGTGCCCATTTTCGTGATCATTGGTCTGGTGTACTCCGTGACGTCGGGCAACAAGCCCGCCGCCGGCGCCGTGAACCCGGAAAAGGCACTGGCCGAACGCATCCAGAAGGTGGGTATGGTGGAAATCCGTGACGCCAACCGCGAAATGAAGACTGGCGAACAGGTCTTCAAGGCCCAGTGCTCGGCCTGCCACGCCACCGGTGCAGCGGGCTCGCCCAAGTTCGGCGATGCCGCAGCCTGGGGCTCTCGCATCAAGACCGGCTTTGATGCGCTGTTGAATTCCGCCATGAAAGGCAAGAACGCCATGGGCGCGCAGAGCGGCGGTGATTTTGACGACTTTGAAATTGCCCGCGCCGTGGTCTACATGGCCAACGCTGGCGGCGCCAAGTTTCCCGAGCCCACCAAGCCCGCTGCCAAGTAAGCGCGCCCTGGCCCCCAGCCCCAAAAAAGCCGACGGTACCGTCGGCTTTTTTTTATTGCCTGTTTGCGGGCCCTTGCCGCCCCGTTTTTCAGGCTAAAAACAGTGCATAGCTCCCGCCAACATTGCGCAGATAGCTACTGTTTTTGTAGCGTCGCCGCTCGCAACCCTGCCGGACTGGGCACATAGCCGTAGCGGGCTGGCAGGTCCTCGCGGCGGACTTCCTGCACCGTCCAGGCGCCGGACTCCACCGCCAGCGCAGCCTGCCCCACGTCCTGCGTGTGGACCAGGCCCAGGCCCAGCGGGGTCTCCAGGTAGAGCCAGCCGGCTTCGTCCATCAGGCAGGCCGTGCACGTGGTGGCCTGCCCGGTGTGGGCGTGCAGCGAGAAGTCGGGTTGTACCCGCCACACCCAGGGCGTGGCCTCCAGCTCCACATACACGCGCTGGGGCCCGTTCTGGAAGTACCAGCACCCCTGGTCGTCCCGGCCATAGTTGCGCTGGATGAAGTCAATCAGCTTCTCGTGGCGCAGCTGGGACCCTTTGGCGCCGGGGCGCCCGCTGGCAAAGGCGCCCAGCGCCTGCACCGGGTCGTCGCGCATGAACCAGTTGCCCCGCGCATCCAGCCCCAGCCAGCCGTAGCAATCGGGCACGTTGGGCCATTTGGCCATGGCCTGTCGAACGATGTCATCCATGGTGTTCTTTCAATGAAGGAGAGACATGCTGCAGCAGCCAGCGGCCGACCGTGTCGGGCAGGGCGCGCACATGGCCGGGCCAGCGCCCCTGCGGGAAGCCGACATGGCCGCCGTGCGCCGGCTGCCACAGCGTGACGTGCGTGCCGGCCTCGTGCTGCAAGGGCAGACAGCCGGCCGGCACGAAGGGATCGTTGCGGGCATTGACCACCAGCGCCGGGACGCGGATGCGGTGCAAATGGGGTTTGGCCGAAGCCCGGCGCCAGTAGTCTTCCGTGTTCCTGAAGCCATGCAGGGGCGCGGTGAACACGTTGTCGAAGGCGTAGAGGTCCCGGGCGGCCAGCAGCGCCGCACGATCGAACAAGCCGGGGTGTTGGGCGAGTTTTTGCAGCGCCTTGGGCTTCATGGTCTGCAGGAACATGCGGGTGTAGACCAGCCGGTTGAAGCCCCGGCCGATGGCATGGCCGCCAGCGGCCAGGTCGATGGGCGCACTGATGGCGGCCACCGCGCTGACGGTGCGCGCGGCCGCATCGCCCATCTCCTGCGCCCAGCGCAGGAGCGCATTGCCGCCCAGCGACACGCCCACGGCGACGATGGGGCCACGGTGCGCCTGGCGCAGGCGCTGCAGCACCCAGCCAATTTCCTCAAAGTCGCCCGAGTGGTAGGCGCGGGGCCCCAGGTTGATCTCACCACTGCAGCCACGAAAGTGCGGCACCGCATACGCCATGCGCAGCTCGCGGGCGTAGCCGGCAAAGGCCTGGGCATAGTGGCTGGCCGAGGAGCCTTCCAGGCCGTGGAACAGCACCAGCAGCGGTCGGGCGCCGGCCGCCGTTGTGCAGGACGCTTGCGGCCGCCGCGTCGGGTCGCCCCCAGCAAGGCCAGCCCCCTCGGGGGGCGTGGGGGCCGTATCCTCCAGCCAGTCCACGTCAATGAAATCGGCGTCCGGCGTGCTCCAGCGCTCGCGGCGGTAGACCGGCAATGGGCCCGACACCCGGCGGGCGTACAGTGCCGGCCAGATGGTCTGCAGGTTACCGCCGGGCAGCCAGCGTGGCGCTACGTAATGCATAGCTGTTCAGGCAATTGAAACAAGGGTTTCCACGCTATTTGACCTTCAATGCAGCACCTTGGGAGGCTGCTCGATCTCCTGCACCTCGCCTTGCGTGCCGGGGCTGGCGTGGTGCACCACCATGCGCCAGCCCTGCGGGGTCTTGTGGTAGACATTGGTCACCAGCACGTGGGCGTGCACCGGGCCTTCGTCCGTCAGCACCTCCACCCGCTCCTGCAGGGTGTGCACGGCGCTGGCCAGGGAGTCGACCCGCCGGATGGCTTCCGGACGGATCTGGATTGCGCCCCCGTGCGCAAACAGGGCGTCGAAGGCGGCGCGGATGGCCCCCGCCCCCACAACGCGCGGGCCGCCCGGGTGAATGCACACGATGTCATCCTCATCGGCCCAGCACGCCATGAGTTTGTCGAGATCGGCCGTCTGCAGCGCCTCGTAGAACGCGGCTTCGATATCGTCTGGCGTGCCTCCCAGGGAGGCGACTTGCTGGCGGGCTTTGGGCATGGGGCAGGGAAAGTGGTTGCAACGCCCATTTTGCCGCGTTTGCCCGGCTGGCGCCCGCCCACTTGATGGCGCGGGCGGCAACCCCATGTATGCTACGGGTGCACAACCCCGTAGGAGATGGTGATGAAGACTTGGATCCTGGCCTTGCTGTCGGCGCTGGCACTGTCCGGCTGTGGCTACAACGACTTCCAGCGACTGGACGAACAGACCAAGTCGGCCTGGAGCGAGGTGCTCAACCAGTACCAACGGCGGGCCGATCTGGTGCCCAACATCGTGGCCACCGTCAAGGGGGAAGCCAATTTCGAGCAGGAGACCCTGACCAAGGTGGTGGAGGCCCGTGCCAAGGCCACATCCATCCAGGTGACACCCGAGACCCTGAAGGACCCGCAGACCTTCCAGAAATTCCAAGCCGCACAGGGCGAACTCAGCAGTGCGCTCAGCCGCCTGATGGTGGTCAGCGAGCGCTACCCGGACCTGAAGGCCAACAAGGGCTTCAGCGATTTGCGGGTGCAGCTGGAAGGCACGGAGAACCGCATCACCGTGGCCCGCAACCGCTACATTCAGGCCGTGCAGGAGTACAACGTGCTGGCCCGCAGCTTCCCCAGCAACCTGACGGCCATGGTGTTCAGCTACCAGCCCAAGCCCGCCTTCAGCGTGCAGAACGAAGCCGCCATTACCGCCCCGCCGGTGGTGGACTTCAACAAGAAATAAGCGCCAGCGCCCGCCATGGCATTGCTGCGCGGCTTTCTCGTCTTGCTGCTGAGCCTGCTGGCCGGTCTGGCCGGGGCCCAGGGCGTGCTGCCCGTGCCGGCATTGTCGGGGCACGTGATCGACAGCACTGGCACGCTGAACGCTGCCCAGCAACAAGCCCTGGAGAGCAAACTCAGCGCCTTTGAGGCCCGCAGTGGCTCCCAGGTGGTGGTGCTGATGGTGCCCACCACCCAGCCGGAGGACATTGCCAGCTACGCCAACCGCGTGGGCGACACCTGGAAGATCGGCCGCAAAGCAGTTGGTGACGGCCTGCTGCTCATCGTCGCCAAGGACGACCGCAAGCTGCGCATCGAGGTGGCCAGGGCCCTGGAAGGCGCCGTCCCCGACCTCGCAGCCAGCCGGATCATCAACGAGGCCATCACACCGCGCTTCAAGCAGGGCGACTTTGCTGGCGGAGTGGATGCCGGGGTGGACCAGATCATGGCGCTGATCACGGGCGAGGCCCTGCCGGAACCCGCCCCATCCGGCGGACGCAACGACACCGGTTTCCAATGGCAGGACCTGGCCATGTTCCTGTTCTTTGCCGTCATGATTGGCGGCTCCATCGCCCGCCAGGTGCTGGGCAACAAGCTGGGCTCCGTGGTGACGGGCGGTGTGGTGGGCGGCATCGTCCTGCTGCAGACCACCAGTGTCCTGCTGGCCCTGCTGGCCGGGGTGGTGGCACTGGTATTCACCCTGGTCGTCAGCGTCGTACGCAGCCGCCCGGGGGGCGGCGGATTCGGCGGCGGCATGGGCTCGGGCGGCGGTTCCGGCTGGAGTTCCGGTTCGGGCGGCGGCGGGTTCAGCTCCGGAGGGGGCGGCAGTTTTGGGGGCGGCGGCGCCTCGGGAGGATGGTAATGTTCCAGCGAATCGCGCGCCTGCTCAAGCACCGCTGGATGGACGATTCCCACCGTACCGTGGGGCCGGTGGTCGTGCAGCGGCTGATGCAGGGCGTAGCTGCCAGCGAGCGCCACCACAGCGGCCAAATCCGCATCTGCATTGAGGCGGGCTTGCCCAACAGCTACCTGCTGCGCCCGGACAGCATGGCCGCCCTGACGCGCCAGCGGGCGCTGGCCCAGTTCGGCAAGTTGCGCGTCTGGGACACCGAGCGCAACAACGGCGTCCTGATCTATCTGCTGCTGGCCGAGCACGCCATTGAGTTGGTAACCGACCGGGGCTTGAACCAGCACGTCAGCCCCGCGCAATGGCAGGCCATTGTGCAGCGCCTGGGCCACACCCTGCAGGCGGGCGATTTTGAAGCCGGTCTGAGCCAGGCCCTGGGCGAAGTGTCGGCCCTGCTGGCCACCTACTTTCCCCAGCAGGCCGGCGACGCAAACCCCAACGAGCTCCCGGACCGCCCCACGCTGGTGTGAGTCCCAAAAACAAAACCGCCCGAAGGCGGTTTTGCAAGTTGGGCGTGTGCCGCTTATTTTTTCTGGCGGAACTTGCGCAGCGCAGCCAACTGGGCCGCCATGATGGCGAGTTCAGCGGTGGCGCGGGCCAAGTCGATCTCGCTCTTGGCGTTCTTGAGCGCTTCTTCAGCCGCGGCCTTGGCTGCGTTGGCCTTCTCGTCGTCCAGATCCTTGCCACGGATAGCCGTGTCAGACATGACCGTGACGCAGTCGGGTTGCACTTCCAAAATGCCACCGGCCACGAAGACAAACTCTTCGGTGCCGTCGGCCTTTTCGATGCGCACCGAACCAGCCTTGATGCGGGTGATCAGGGGCGTGTGGCGGGGATAAATGCCGAGCTCGCCAGCCTCTCCGGGAAGCGCCACGAATTTGGCTTCACCGGAGAAAATGGACTCTTCAGCACTGACCACGTCAACATGGATGGTGGACATAGGGTTTCCTTTTGCCGTTCAGGTGCAATCAGTGAGATCTGCGTTACGCAGCATCAAACCTTCTTGGCCTTTTCGATGGCTTCGTCGATGGTACCGACCATGTAGAAAGCCTGTTCGGGCATGTGATCGCACTCGCCGTTCACGATCATCTTGAAGCCACGGATGGTTTCAGACAGCGGAACGTACTTGCCGGGGGAACCGGTGAACACTTCGGCCACGTGGAAAGGCTGGCTCAGGAAACGCTGGATCTTGCGGGCACGTGCCACAGCCAGCTTGTCTTCCGGTGCCAAGTCGTCCATACCCATGATGGCGATGATGTCGCGCAGTTCGCGGTAGCGCTGCAGCGTGCCCTGCACGGCGCGGGCCGTGTTGTAGTGCTCTTCGCCCACCACGTTGGGGGACAGCTGGCGGCTGGTGGAGTCCAGCGGGTCGACGGCGGGGTAGATACCCAGCGAGGCGATGTCACGGGACAACACCACGGTGGAGTCCAAGTGGGCGAAGGTCGTCGCGGGAGAGGGGTCGGTCAAGTCATCGGCTGGCACGTACACGGCCTGGATGGACGTGATGGAACCCACCTTGGTGGACGTAATACGCTCTTGCAGACGGCCCATTTCTTCGGCCAGCGTAGGCTGGTAGCCCACGGCGGACGGCATACGGCCCAACAGGGCGGACACTTCGGTACCGGCCAGGGTGTAGCGGTAGATGTTGTCCACGAAGAACAGCACGTCCTTGCCTTCGTCGCGGAAGGACTCGGCAATGGTCAGACCGGTCAGGGCCACGCGCAGACGGTTGCCCGGGGGCTCGTTCATCTGACCGTACACCATGGACACCTTGGAGTCCTCGAGCTTCTCGAGGTTCACCACGCCGGAGTCGGCCATCTCGTGGTAGAAGTCGTTACCTTCACGGGTACGCTCGCCCACGCCGGCAAACACGGACAGACCGCTGTGCGCCTTGGCGATGTTGTTGATCAACTCCATCATGTTCACGGTCTTGCCCACACCGGCACCACCGAACAGACCCACCTTGCCGCCCTTGGCGAACGGGCAAACCAGGTCAATCACCTTGATGCCGGTTTCCAACAGCTCTTGCGAGGGGCTCAGCTCGTCATACGCAGGCGCCTTGCGGTGAATGGAGGCGTGCAGTTCGGAATTGACCGGGCCGCGCTCGTCGATGGGCGAACCCAGCACGTCCATGATGCGGCCCAGTGTGGCCTTGCCCACGGGCACCATGATGGATTCGGCGGTGTTCTTCACCACCATGCCGCGGCGCAGGCCGTCGGAAGAGCCCAGCGCAATCGTACGGACGATGCCGTCGCCGAGCTGCTGCTGCACTTCCAGCGTCAGCGCGGAGCCGTCCATCTTCAGTGCGTCATAGATCTTCGGCATCTGGTCGCGTGGAAACTCCACGTCCACCACGGCGCCGATACACTGGACAATTTTTCCCTGAACGCCTGCGTTCACATTTGCTTGAGCCATTACGTTTGCTCCAAAAATAAATACGTTTAAACCGCTGCTGCGCCTGCCACGATTTCCGAAAGTTCTTTCGTAATCGCCGCTTGCCGCGTTTTGTTGTAGACCAGCTTGAGTTCGGCAATGACATTGCCGGCGTTGTCGGTGGCGGCCTTCATGGCCACCATGCGCGCTGCATGTTCCGAGGCCATGTTTTCTGCCACCGCCTGCAACACCAGTGCTTCGGCGTAGCGCACCAGCAGCTCGTCAATCACCGTCTGAGCGTCAGGCTCGTAGATGTAATCCCAGCTGGGCTGCGATCCGGATGCCTTGGTCTCTTGCTGCATCTCTTCGGCAGACAGGGGCAGCAGTTGCTCCACCACGGGTTCCTGCTTCATCGTGCTGACAAACTTGTTGTAGCTCAGATAAACCGCGCTGACTTCGCCCTTGACGTAGGCATCCAGCAACACCTTGACTGGGCCGATCAGCTTCTCCAGATGCGGCTTGTCGCCCAGATGCGTAACGTGCGAGACCACCTTGGCGCCCACGCGTCCCAGGAAGCCCAGACCCTTGCTACCAATCGCCACCGTCAGGGGCGACTTGCCAGCGGCCTGTGTGTCACGCAACTTGCCGGTCAATGCCCGGAACAGGTTGGTGTTCAAACCACCGCACAAACCCTTGTCCGTGGTCACCACAATGAAGCCTACCGACTTGGCGTCGTTGGGTTTCATGAATGGGTGCACGTACTCGGGATTGGCTTTACCCAGGTTGGCGGCGATGTTACGGACCTTTTCGCTGTAAGGGCGGGCGGAGCGCATGCGCTCCTGCGCCTTGCGCATCTTGGACACGGAAATCATTTCCATGGCCTTGGTGATCTTCTTGGTGTTTTCCACCGATTTGATCTTGCTGCGTAGTTCCTTGCCTGATGCCATATCTGCCCCTTTTGCTTAAACTGATTCGTGACTCTTGCTAGTCAGAATCAAGCAAACGACTTCTTGAAAGCGGTCGTGGCAGCGGTCAATTCGGCTTCAGCCTCCTTGTCCATCGCCTTGGTGGCTTCCAGCTTGGCCAGCAGGGCCGCGTGCTTGTCTTTCAGATAGCCATGCAGGCCATGTTCGAAAGCCAGCACCTTGTTCACGGCGAGGTCGTCCATGAAACCCTTGTTCACCGCGAACAGCGTGGCACCCATCAGGCTGATGGGCAACGGGCTGTACTGGGACTGCTTGAGCAATTCGGTCACGCGGGCACCGCGGTCGAGCTGCTTGCGGGTGGCTTCGTCCAGATCGGAAGCAAACTGCGCAAACGCAGCCAGCTCGCGGTACTGGGCCAAGTCGGTACGGATACCACCGGAGAGGTTCTTGATCAGCTTGGTCTGGGCAGCACCACCGACGCGGGACACCGAGATACCGGCGTTGATAGCGGGGCGGATACCGGCGTTGAACAGGCTGGTTTCCAGGAAGATCTGGCCGTCGGTGATGGAAATCACGTTGGTGGGCACGAAGGCCGACACGTCACCGGCTTGCGTTTCAATGATCGGCAGCGCCGTCAAGGAACCGGTCTTGCCTTTGACGGCACCCTTGGTGAAGTCCTCGACGTACTTCTCGTTCACGCGGGCGGCGCGCTCCAGCAGGCGGCTGTGGAGATAGAACACGTCGCCGGGGTAGGCTTCGCGGCCTGGTGGGCGACGCAGCAGCAGCGACACTTGGCGGTAAGCCACGGCTTGCTTGGACAGATCGTCGTACACGATCAGGGCGTCTTCGCCACGGTCGCGGAAATACTCGCCCATGGTGCAGCCAGAGTAGGCCGACACGTACTGCATGGCAGCCGATTCGGAAGCGGTCGCCGCCACCACAATGGTGTATTCCAGCGCGCCGGCTTGCTCCAGCGAGCGCACCACGTTCTTGATCGACGAAGCCTTCTGACCGATGGCAACGTAGATACAGGTCATGTTCTGACCCTTCTGGTTGATGATGGCGTCGATGGCCACGGCGGTCTTGCCGGTCTGGCGGTCGCCAATGATCAATTCGCGCTGGCCACGGCCCACAGGCACCATGGAGTCGATCGACTTCAGACCCGTCTGCATGGGCTGATCCACCGATTTACGGGCGATAACGCCAGGAGCAACCTTTTCGATCACGTCCGTCATCTTGGCATTGATCGGGCCTTTGCCGTCAATGGGCTGACCCAAGGCATTGACCACGCGGCCTTTGAGCTCGGGGCCCACGGGCACTTCCAGAATGCGGCCCGTGCACTTGACGGTGTCGCCTTCGGAGATGTGCTCGTACTCGCCCAGAATCACGGCGCCGACAGAGTCACGCTCCAGGTTCAGGGCCAGACCATAGGTGGGCAGGCCATCGCTGCCCGCTGCGAATTCAAGCATTTCGCCCTGCATCACGTCGGACAGGCCGTGGATGCGGCAAATACCGTCAGTCACGGACACCACGGTACCCTGGTTGCGAATATCGCTGCTCGCGGCCAGGCCTTCGATGCGGCTCTTGATCAGTTCAGAAATTTCTGCTGGATTGAGTTGCATGACTCTTTCCTTCTTTCTTTAGTTGGGCTTACGGCAGGAGGCAGATGCCTCAGGCTGTGAGAGCCACTTTCATTTGTTCCAGACGGGCCTTGACAGACGTGTCAAGCACTTCGTCACCCACCACCACACGGATGCCACCGATCAACTCGGCGTCATGCGCAACCTGAACGTTCAGTTTGCGACCAAAACGCTTTTCCAGCGTTGCCGCCACTTCCGCCAATGCCGCAGCATCGATGGGAAAGGCGCTGTACACCGTGGCATCGGAGAGTCCGCTCTGTGCGTTCTTCAGCACCCGGAACGACACTGCAATTTCGGGCAGCGCCGCAAGGCGTCCGTTTTCAATCACTGTGCGCAGGAAGTTCTTGCCCTGCTCCGGCAAGGCCGACTTGGCCACGCTGGCGATCAAGTCAAACACTTGCTGGTCTGTGACCTTGGGGTTGGCAGCGAACTGCTGAAGTTGCACATTGTTGGCAATTTCAGCAAGCTCATCCAACCACACGGCAGCAGCGTTCAGGTCGGCCTTGGCAGACTTGAAGAGAGCCTCGGCATAGGGCCTGGCAATGGTGGCGAGTTCAGCCATGGTGACTTCCTTACAGCTCAGTCTTCAGGCGCGACAGCAAATCTGCATGCACACCCGCATTGACTTCTTTGCGCAAGATCTGCTCGGCACCCTTGACGGCGAGAGCGGCGACCTGCTCGCGCAGAGCCTCACGGGCCTTCACAGACTGCTGCTCGGCTTCCGCCTTGGCAGCGGCGATGATCCGGTTGCCTTCTTCGGTAGCACGGGCCTTGGCCTCTTCCACAATCGTCTGACCGCGACGCTCGGCATCCGCCAGGCGCGTTGCCGTTTCATTGCGGGAGGTTGCCAGTTCGGCTTCCACGCGCGAATTGGCAGAAGCCAGCTCAGACTTGGCTTTATCGGCGGCAGCCAGGCCGTCGGCGATTTTCTGCGCCCGCTCGTCCAGCGCTTTCGTGATCGGGGGCCACACGAATTTCATCGTGAACCACACCAGGATCGCAAAAACGATAGCCTGCAGGAACAGGGTTGCGTTAATGTTCACGGTTTGATTCCTTCTCTAACGTGAAGGGCCGTTGATTACTTCAGAACGAAGGGGTTGGCGAATGCGAACAGCAGAGCGATAGCAACACCGATCAGGAAGGCGGCGTCGATCAGACCAGCCAAGATGAACATCTTGGTTTGCAGTTCGTTCATCAGTTCGGGTTGACGAGCAGAAGATTCCAGGAATTTGCCACCCATCAGCGCGATGCCGATAGATGCGCCGATAGCGCCCAGACCAACGATGATGCCGCAAGCCAGTGCCACGAGGCCGAGAATGTTTTCCATGAGAAGCTCCTAAAAGTTAGTGGAAAAAGAAAAAAGAAAACCAGAAAGAAACAGTTACATCAATGTGCGTCGTGCGCTTGACCGGTGTAGATCAGCGTCAACATCATAAAGATGAAGGCTTGCAAAGTGATCACCAGAATGTGGAACAGAGTCCACACGGTTCCGGCGATGACATGACCGACGGCCAAGCCAACACCCGTTCCCGACAATGCCCAGCCGCCACCCATCAGGGCAATCAGCATGAACACCAGCTCACCTGCAAACATGTTGCCAAACAACCGCATGCCGTGCGACACGGTCTTGGCAAGGTACTCGATCATCTGCATCAGGAAGTTCACCGGATACAGAGCCCAATGGTCACCAAAGGGAGCAGCAATCAGCTCGTGCGCCCAGCCGCCCAGACCCTTGATCTTGATGTTGTAGAACACACAGATCAGCAGAACGGAAGTGGACAAGCCCAGTGTGGTGGACAAGTCAGCGGTCGGCACGACGCGCATGTAATCCTTGAAGCCCATGGCGGGGCCGGCGCTGTGCCAGAACGAGGGAATCAGGTCCACGGGCAGCATGTCCATGGCGTTCATCAGGAAAATCCATACAAACACGGTCAGCGCCAGAGGGCCAATGACCTTACGGCTCTTGGCGTTGTGGATCACGCCCTTGGCCTGGTTGTCCACCATTTCGGTCAGGATTTCAACGGCAGCCTGGAAACGACCCGGCACGCCCGACGTTGCCTTGCGTGCCGCATTCCACAGCACGAAGCAACCGATGATGCCCAACAAAGCCGAAAACACCAGCGAGTCGAAATTGAACAAACTGAAATCGACGATGCTGTGCTGCTCGACGTTTTCGAAATTGAAATTCTTCTGCAGATGATGCAGGTGGTGCTGGATGTATTCTCCAGCGCTCGGGGCATGTGTTCCAGCGTGTTCAGCAGCCATATGTCACCAATAGTCAATTCTTTACAACAACTTCGACCGGACCGGGCGCAGCCACACGGCCACCCAGTACACCTTCATCGTCACCACAAACCCACCCAGGAGAGCCAGCCAGTTCAGCTGCAAGATCAACTTTGGCGCGGCAAACAGCATCGCCACCGTCAAGAGGATCTTGACCATCTCCCACACAAAAAACCCTGCCAGCACCGCGCCAGCGCGGCCTACCGCCTGTTGACGCTGCAAACCCCTGGCAAACAATGCCGCGGGAAGCACCACCGAGAGAGCCCCGTAGGCTACCGACAGGCCCAGAGATCCCCGACCACTGAGCAAGCCAACCGCCAACGCCAGCAAACCACCGGTAACCGCTTGAAGTCCCACAACCCGCCACGGGGATACCGCCGGGTTGCTTCGCCGCCATGACTGCGCCTGTTCGGCCGTCAGGGGCTTGAAATCGGACTCTGGCGCCTCATCTTGATCGTATGGGGCGCCCTGCTTGTGTTCTGGGTTCACGATTTTCACCATTGAAATTACACCCAGTTGACAAACCGCGTTTGGTGCGCAGCCTTCGATTATACGTAGAAACCCGGCAACTCCCAATACTTTGGCAGGATTTCTCGCGGGGAATTGCCGCACTGCCATAATTTCGCCATGTCCAAACCGCCCATCCCCACCGACGTTCCGGCGCCGGACACCACCCGCGCCGAGTCGCTCATCGAGTACCCCTGCAAGTTCCCCATCAAGGTCATGGGCTTGCGGGTGGAAGGCCTGGTGCATGCCATCACCACGGTCGCCCACCACTTCGACCCCGCATTTGATGCCTCCACTGTGGAGCTGCGCGAAAGCAAGGGCGGCAAATACCTGGGCGTCACCATCACCGTCACCGCCACCAGCCGCGAACAGCTCGACGAGCTGTACCGCACGCTGTCCACACACCCCATGGTGAAAGTGGTGCTGTAGGCACGCACCCCCCACACTTATGGACATTCGCCAGCTTGGCCGCGTCGATTACGCATCCACCTATGCGGCCATGCAGGCGTTTACCGCCAGCCGCACCAGCGACACGCCGGATGCACTCTGGATTTGCGAGCATGCCCCGGTATACACGCAGGGACTGGCCGGAAAGAACGACCACATTCTGAACCCCGGCGACATCCCCGTCATTGCCACCAACCGCGGCGGCCAGGTGACGTTCCACGGCCCCGGCCAGGTGGTGGCCTACCCCCTGATCGACCTCAGGCGGGCAGGCTATTTCGTCAAGGAATACGTGTACCGCATCGAGGAGGCCGTCATCAAGACCCTGGCGCACTTCGGCGTCACCGGTCACCGGGTGGCCGGCGCACCCGGCATCTATGTGCGGCTGGACGACCCCGGCGGCCACACGCCGCTGGCCCAGCGCCCCATGAAAGCCGCCCCTGAGAGCCCTTCGGCACCGGGTGGTACCAGCCCCAATTTTCAGGGCCTGGGAAAGATCGGTGCCCTGGGCATCAAGGTCAGCCGCAACTGCACCTACCACGGCGTGGCCCTGAACGTGGCCATGGACTTGGAGCCCTACTCCCGCATCAACCCGTGTGGGTATTGCGGCCTGCAGACGGTGGACCTTTCTACAATCGGCGTATCCGTCGGCTGGACTGAGGCCGCCGACGTTCTGAGCCACAAGCTCGCAACCTATCTGGCACCCTGACGCCACACCGCGCACCGCACCATGAGCCACAACCCGACCGCCACGCCCGGCAGCAGCCCCACCGTCCGTGAGGCGCAAACGCTGGAAAACTACGACCCGTCCGCCAAACAGAAGGCTGCGGCCAAGCTCTCGCGCATTCCGGTGAAGGTGGTGCAGGGCGAAGTGCTGAAGAAGCCAGACTGGATCCGCGTCAAGGCCGGCTCGCCCACCACGCGCTTCTACGAGATCAAGGACGTGCTGCGCCAGAACAAGCTGGTCACCGTCTGCGAGGAGGCCAGCTGCCCCAACATCGGTGAATGCTTCGGCCACGGCACGGCCACCTTCATGATCATGGGCGACAAGTGCACGCGCCGCTGCCCGTTCTGCGATGTGGGCCACGGCCGCCCCGACCCGCTGGACACCAACGAGCCGGAGAACCTGGCCCGCACCATTGCACAGCTCAAGCTCAAGTACGTGGTCATCACCAGCGTGGACCGCGATGACCTGCGCGACGGCGGCGCCCAGCACTTTGCCGACTGCATTACCCGCATCCGCGAACTCTCGCCCGGCACGCAGATCGAAGTGCTGGTACCCGACTTCCGCGGCCGCGACGACAAGGCGCTGGCCATCCTGCACGCCGCACCGCCCGACGTGATGAACCATAACCTGGAAACCGCACCGCGCCTGTACAAGGAAGCGCGCCCCGGCTCCGACTACCAGTTCAGCCTGAAGCTGCTGCAGAAGTTCAAGGCGCAGAACCCCGGCATTCCGACCAAGAGCGGCATCATGGTCGGCCTGGGCGAGACCGACGAAGAGGTGCTGCAGGTGATGCAAGACATGCGCGACCACGGCATCGAGATGCTGACCATCGGCCAGTACCTGGCCCCCTCCAGCTCGCACCTGCCGGTGAAGCGCTACGTGCACCCGGATACGTTCAAGATGTTCGAAGCCAAGGCCTATACCATGGGCTTCAGCCACGCTGCGGTGGGCGCCATGGTGCGCTCCAGCTACCACGCCGACCAGCAGGCACACGCCGCATCGGCCGCCAGCAAGACCGCGGGCATGTGAGCCACGGCCGCCGGCATGCCCCTCTGACGCCAAGCCCACCATGTACCAGGCCGCACCCACCCGCTACGACACCCTGCCCTACCGCACCTGCGGCAAGAGCGGCCTGAAACTGCCCGCCGTATCGCTGGGGCTGTGGCACAACTTCGGCGACGCCACGCCCCTGGAAACGCAGCGCGCCATGTTGCGCACGGCATTCGATCTGGGCATCACCCACTTCGACCTGGCCAACAACTACGGCCCGCCCTACGGCAGCGCCGAGACCAACTTTGGCGAACACCTGCGCCGCGATTTCCGGCCCTACCGCGACGAGCTCATCATTTCAAGCAAGGCCGGCTGGGACATGTGGCCCGGACCCTACGGCCAGGGCGGGGGCTCGCGCAAGTACGTGCTGGCCAGCCTGGACCAGAGCCTACGGCGCATGGGGCTGGAGTACGTGGACATCTTCTACTCGCACCGCTTTGACCCCGACACCCCGCTGGAAGAAACCATGGGCGCGCTGGCCAGCGCCGTACAGCAGGGCAAGGCGCTGTACGTGGGCCTCAGCAGTTACTCGGCCGGCAAGACACGAGAGGCTGCGGCACTGCTGCGGTCCATGGGCGTGGCGCCGCTGATCCACCAGCCGTCCTACAGTCTGCTCAACCGCTGGGTGGAGGAAGACCTGCTCGACACGCTGGATGCAACCGGCATGGGCTGCATAGCGTTCAGCGCGCTGGCCCAGGGCCTGCTCACCAACAAGTACCTGAACGGCATCCCCGCCGACGCCCGCATCAACCGCCCCGGAGGCGGCTCCCTGAAGGCCGAGCATCTGAGCGCGCAAAACCTCGCGCATGTGCGCGCCCTCAACGCCATTGCCCTGGCACGCGGGCAAAGCCTGGCCCAGATGGCCACGGCCTGGGTGCTGCGCGACCCGCGGGTGACATCTGCCCTGATTGGCGCCAGCCGCCCCGAGCAGGTCACCGAACTGGTGGGCGCGCTGCAGAACCTGCACTTCAGCGCCGAGGAACTGGCCGCCATTGACCAGCATGCGGTGGAGGGCGGCATCAACCTGTGGCAGCGCCCCTCCACCGACCTGCGCCCGGCCTGACTACGCCTTGTTGGGGTCCATCTTTTCCCAGGCGGCGAGGGTTTCGGCGGCGTACATCAGCGCCGGCCCGCCGCCCATGTACACGCAGACCGCCAGCATCTCTTCCAGCTCGGCGCGCGTGCAGCCCAGCTTGTGCAATGCCTTCACATGAAAACCCACACACCCCGAGCAATGCTGCGTGATGCCGATGGCCAACGCAATCAGCTCCTTTTGCTTGGCGCCCAGCGCGCCTTCGGCCATGGACGCGCGGGCCAGCTGGCCAAAACCCGCCATGGCATCGGTCTGGGTCTTGCGAAACGGCGCCAAACTCGCGTTAATGTCATGAATCAAACTGCTGTGATCAAACGTACTCATTTCCCGTCCTTGTCTGCTTGCGCGGCGCCCCTGGAGGCTGCCGCATGAAAGCCAATCTGTATGCCCTGGGCACCATCGCCTTGTGGTCCACGCTGGCGGCCCTGGGCGTGTCGCTGTCCCATGTGCCACCCTTCCTGCTGACCGGGTTGGCCCTGCTGCTGGGTAGTGTGATGGCGCTGCCGCTGTTGCGCGTTGATTTGCATCAATGGCGAATTCCCGCGGGCACCCTGGCACTGGGTGTGTATGGCCTGTTCGGCTACCACTTCCTGCTGTTCATGGCGCTGCGCAGCGCGCCGCCCGTCGAAGCCAACCTGGTGAACTACCTGTGGCCCCTGCTGCTGGTCGTGCTGGCGCCCCTGTTCCTGCCCGGCATGCGCCTGCGCGCCGTGCAGGTGGTGGCAGCCCTGCTGGGCTTTGCCGGCGCGGCCATGGCCATCCTGGGCAGCAGCCGTGGCGGTGGCGGCCTGCAGGCCTGGTCCTGGGGTTATCTGCCGGCCCTGGGCGCCGCCGTGGTCTGGTCCAGCTACTCGCTGCTGTGCCAGCGCGTGCGCACCTTTCCGACTGCGGCCATTGGCCTGTTCGGGCTGGTCTCGGGACTGCTGTCGCTGCTGTGCCACTGGCTGCTGGAAGCGCCGGTGACCCTGAGCGCACACGACTGGCTGCTGATCGGCGTCATGGGGCTGGGCCCGCTGGGTGCCGCCTTCTTCCTGTGGGACAAGGCGCTCAAGCTCGGCGACGCGCGGCAGATCGGCGTCCTGAGCTACCTGACACCGCTGGCATCCACCACCCTGCTGATGCTGGTGGGCGGGCGCGCCTTCACCTGGAACATCGGGGTGGCCGCACTGCTGATCATGGGTGCGGCGTTGTTGGGAACACGGGACCGCTAAGGCGATTTTCCATATCAAATCGGGTCATATGCCCCGCGAACACTGCGCAGACAGCTCTGTTTTTCATAGCAACCCAGCACACGCCGGGCGCACCAGAAAACGCCCGCGCCACTAGGCTGCCGCCATCGCCTGCGCCGGGTCTTCGGCTTCCAGCACCTGCTGCGCCCACAGCGCAAGCTTGCCGGTGTCGGCGCGCAATACCTCCTGCTTGACGGCCAGGATCTGTGCCGGGTGCATGGAGAAACTGCGCAGACCCAAGCCCAGCAGCAGCCGGGTCAGGCCCACATCGCCAGCCATTTCACCGCACACGCTCACGCCCTTGCCCTGGGCCCGGCATTCGGCGATGGTGTCGGCCATCAGGCGCAGCACAGCCGGATGCAGGGGGTCATACAGGTGCGCCACCGACTCGTCGGCCCGGTCAATGGCCAGCGTGTACTGGATCAGGTCGTTGGTGCCAATGGACAGGAAGTCGAAATGCTTCAGGAACAGCCGCAGGCTCAGGGCCGCGGCCGGAATTTCAATCATGGCGCCGAGCTTGATCGGGCCATAGGCAACGCCCCGGTTATCCAGCACCGCCCGCGCGTGGTCCAGGTGCGCCAGCGTCTGGCGGATCTCGCGTGCGTGGGCCAGCATGGGCACCAGCAGGTGGACCTGGCCGTGGGCGGCCGCGCGCAGGATGGCCCGCAGCTGGGTCTGGAACATGGCCGGGTCCGCCAGGCTCCAGCGGATGGCCCGCAGCCCCAGGGCGGGGTTCAGGTGGGCGTCGTCGCGCAGGGTGCTGTCCAGAGGCTTGTCGGCCCCCACATCCACCGTGCGGATGGTTACCGGCAGCCCCTGCATGCCTTCCACGGCGCGCCTGTAGGCCTGGTATTGCTCCTCTTCGCCGGGCAGACGGCCCTGGCGGCCCATGAACAGGAACTCGCTGCGAAACAACCCCACCCCCAGGGCGCCGGCGGTCAGTGCGGCCGGCGCATCCTCGGGCATTTCGATGTTGGCCAGCAGTTGCACCTTCTCGCCATCCAGGGTGACGGCCGGCGTGTGCAGCAACCGCTGCAGGCGGCCGCGCTCAAGCTCGCCCTGGCGCTGCTTGAAACCGTACTCGGCCAGGATGATGGATGAGGGGTCGACGATGACGACTCCGGCGTCGCCGTCGATGATCACCCAGTCGTCCTGGCGCACCAGCTGACTGGCCTGGCGGGCGCCCACCACGGCCGGAATGTCCATGCTGCGCGCCACGATGGCGGTATGCGAAGTCTTGCCGCCCACGTCGGTGATGAAACCGGCAAACACGCTTTGCTTGAACTGCAGCATGTCGGCCGGCGACAGGTCATGGGCAATCAGGATCAGGGGCACGTCCACGGTGTCGTCCAGCAGCAGGTCCTGCTGCGACGACTTGCGGGGGCTGCGTGTGCTGTGCACCGCCAGGGGCGAGCCCGTGTTCTTCATGGCCCGCAGGACCCGCTCGGCAATCTGCTCCAGATCGGCCTTGCGTTCGCGCAGGTACTCGTCCTCCATCTCGTCAAACTGCCGCGCGATGATTTCGAGCTGGGTGGTCAGCGCCCATTCGGCGTTGTAGAGGCGCTCGGTGATCCAGCGCTTGACGCCGCCAATCAGCTCCTCGTCCTGCAGCAGCATGAGGTGCACATCGAGCAGCGCGCTCAACTCATGCGGCGCCTCCTTGGGCCCCATGTGGGCAATGCTGGCCTGCAGGCGGAAGATTTCCTCCACCACCGTATCGCGCCCCTTGCGGACGCGGTCAATTTCGGACACCACCGCGCTGGCGTCGATGAAGTAGTGGGCGACATCCACCCGGCTGGACGCCACCAGTACCGCCCGCCCGATGGCGATGCCCTTGGAGACCGCCAAGCCGTGGATGGAAAACGTCATGGCGCGATCCGCCAGGCAACCGGCACGGGAGCCATGTTCACTCGCCCTCGCCGAATTTGTCGGCAATCAGCGCCAGCAGGGCGTCCATGGCTTCCTGGGCGCGGTCCCCGTCGGTGTCGATCACGATTTCCGACCCCATGCCGGCGGCCAGCATCATCACACCCATGATGCTCTTGGCATTGACGCGGCGTTCGCCCTTGGTAACCCAGACCTCGCACGGGAAACTGCCCGCCAGCTTGGTCAGCTTGGCCGACGCCCGGGCATGCAGGCCCAACTTATTGATGATGGTCGCTGTGGTGGTGATCATTCGGCTTTCTTATCTGGTTTTGCGGTGCGGTGACGGCGACTTGCATGATGCACTGGGTACCACCGGAAAGGGCCCGAGCCACCAGCGCGTCCAGCGGTTCATGGCGGTAGTTGACGGTGCGCAGCAGCATGGGCAGGTTGACGCCCGCCACGAGCTTGGAATGGATGCCATCGACCACCTTCTGCGCCACGTTGCAGGGCGTGGCACCGAACATGTCGGTCAGCACCAGCGTGTTGGGGGCATTGAGTTGGGCCAGCCGTGCCTGGGCGGCCAGGCGGGTGGTTTCTGTGGACGCATCCGCCTGCACGTCCAGGGCCAGGATGCCGCTGGCGGATTCGGGGTACACATGCAGCACGCAGTCCCGCAAGGCGCTGGCCAGCGGTGCATGGGCGATGATGAGAATGCCGGTATTCATGGTGCGCAGGTTACCGATTATGGCCGCTTTGCCTGACGAAAAGACAGACTGCGCCTACACGGCCCCCCCGGGGCTCCTCCGCCCGGCCGTCATTGCAGCTGCAAGTCGGAAAACAGAATGTCGGTCATTTCGGAATTGAGGCGCGGGGCGTACACCGCCACATGGAATATTTCGGCGCCGGTGGTGATCCAGGCCAATTGCGCCTGCACGGCAGCGCCGTCGGGACGCTGCCCCTGGGCCGACACCATCACGGCATGGCTCCATGCTGCCCCAGGCGGAAACTCCCGCTCCTGCACCGTGGCAGCCGCCATGTTGCGCAAGGTCTCTTTCCGCCACGCCGCCAGGATGGCGGCCGACTGGGATGCATTGGCCAGCGGCACCCGGCTGATGGCAAACAGGCCGCCACCGGCCTCGCAGCCAGCCATCGTCAACTGCAGGTCGGTTTCTGCGAGCCGCACCGTGCGCTGGGCCCGGTCGGGTTTGCAGGGGAGGCGGGCGGTCAGTCCCTCCAGTGGCACCGCACGCCAGTTCAGCGTCGGGCTGCAGGCCGCCAGAACCAGGGCTACCACAACCAGGAATGCATGCAACTTCATCGCAGCGCGCCAAACACCTTGCTCACGATGGCGCTGCCATAGCCCACCGGGTTTTGCCGGATCTTCTTCTCTTCTTCCGAAATCATGAAATACAGGCCGTCCAGGGTCTTGCCGGTAACGTACTGCTGGATATTGGCATCCTCCTTCTTCAGCAGCCCCAGCTCGGACGCCTTGCCGGCGACCTGGTTGTACTTGTCCGCCAACCCCACTTTGGCCGTGGCGCGGGTAACCACCGGCAGGAACTTCACCGCCAGGTCGGGGCGGGTCTTGGTGGCAAAGAAATTGGTCACGGCGGTTTCCCCCCCGGTGAGAATGCCCTTGGCGTCGGTAACCGTCATGGTTTGCACGGCCTTGAGCAGCAGGTCCTTGGCCATGGGGACGGCGGCCTCGGCCCCCCGGTTCATGGCCGTGATCAGCTCATCCACCCGGCCCGCCTGGCCAAAGGTGCGCAACAGATTGGCGGCGTCGTTGAGGTAGCCGGGCAAAGGAATGCGAACTTTTTCATTTCCCAGGAATCCATCCTGCACGCCCAACAGGCCGATGGCCGACAGGGCGCCCTTTTCCAGCGCGGTTTTCAGCCCCTGGGAGGCATCGGCGTTGCTGATATCGGCCAAGGTCAGGGCATGGGCCTGTTGCAGTGCGGTCATCCCCAGCAGAGCCAGCGCGGACATTGAAATGGAATTAAACTGACGACGATCCATGGATAGCACCTCTGTATGAAACGAAACCTCGTTATTGCCGCCATCGTAGCGTCCTGCGCCGTTGTAGCGGGCGCTTATTTGTGGAACGACAGCACGGCGGCGCCGGCTTCCACCTTCGTCCTGCTGGATGGTTCCCAGAAGCATACGGCAGACCTCAAGGGACGTGTGACGCTGGTGAACTTCTGGGCCACAAGTTGCGTGACCTGCGTGGCCGAGATGCCCCAGCTCATTGCCACCCACGACAAATACAAGGACCGGGGTCTCGACACGCTGGCCGTCGCCATGCAATACGACCCGCCCAGTTACGTGGTCAATTATGTGCAGACCCGCAAGCTGCCCTTCCAGGTCGCGCTGGACAACACCGGCGCGCTTGCCAAGTCGTGGGGCGATGTCCAGCTCACCCCCACCACCTACCTGGTGAACAAGCGGGGCCAGATCGTCAAGCGCTACGTGGGCGAGCCCAATTTCCCCGAATTGCACCAGCTGATCGAGCAACTGCTGGCCGAGGGCTGATCCCCACCCAGCCGCCAGGACCGGCCGGCAATATTCTTTATGATCCCCCCTGACAACGGATGGTCCGTGGGAGAAACATGCTGTTCAAGGTAAGGGTGTGGGATCTGCCGACCCGGCTGTTCCACTGGAGTTTGGTGCTGTGCTTTGCCGGACTGCTGGCCACCGCAGAGGTGGCCGGAGCGGCCATGGCATGGCATTTTCGCCTGGGCTATGCCACCCTGAGCCTGCTGCTGTTCCGCCTATTCTGGGGCGTATGGGGGGGCCGCTGGTCGCGCTTCGGCGCCTTCGGTCTCGTCCCGGCCACCCTCCTGCGCTACGTCCGGGGCGAACAGACGCCCGCCATGACCGTGGGCCACAACCCCCTGGGCTCGGTGGCGGTGCTGGTGCTGCTGCTCCTGGCGCTGCTGCAGGCGGCGACCGGCCTGTTCAGTGCCGATGAAACCGCCACCGCAGCCGGACCCTTGGCCCGCCGGGCCGCCGCCACCTGGGTGCATGCCGCAACGGTCTATCACACGCAAATCGGCAAGATCCTTCTGATCGTGCTGGTGCAGCTGCACATTGCGGCCATTATCTTCCACCGCATGCGCCGGGGCGAAAATCTGGTGCTGCCCATGCTCACGGGGGACAAGCAATTGCGCGAACCGTTTGAAGCCGCCCGCGATGACGCCCGCACCCGCGCACTGGCGCTTGGCATACTGGCGTGCTGCGCAGCTGCCATATTGTTGCTGCTCCGCTGGGCAGACTGAAAGGGATCCTGAACACATGCGCACAAGTACGCCCCACATCGAACTGCTGACGCCGGCATCCGCCGCTGAACTCGATCACGTCCGCAGCCTGTTCGCGGAATATGCGGGCACGCTAAAAGTGGATCTGTGTTTCCAGAATTTTGCCGAAGAGCTGCAGGGTCTGCCCGGTGAATACCGCGCGCCGCGCGGGGCGCTGCTGCTCGCCACCGTCAATGGCCAGTACGCCGGATGCTGCGCCCTGCGTCCGCTGGACACGGCCGACTACCCCAGCGCCTGCGAGATGAAACGCCTGTTCGTCCGTCCGGCCTTCCGCGGCCTGGGCTTGGGTCGCCTGCTGGCCGAAGGCATTCTGGATGCGGCCCGCCTGGCGGGCTACAGTTGCATTCTGCTCGACACCCTGGACGACATGGAGTCGGCCCGCGCGCTCTACCAGGAACTCGGTTTCGAGGAAGTTCCGCCGTACTATTTCAACCCGATCGCAGGTGCCCACTACCTCAAGGCGGAGTTGTAGGCGCAGCCGGCTGAACGCCGGATCGCCCGACGCGCTCAGGCGCTCTTGGCCTGCGCCAGCAAGGTGGCGGCGTCGCTCACGGCAAACTGGCCCGGACCTTCAACGTTGAGCGATACCACCGTGCCATTCTTGACCAGCATGGAGTAGCGGTTGCTGCGCAGGCCCATTCCCTTGGCCGTCAGATCCAGCGTCAGGCCGGTGGCCTGCGCAAAGGCGGCACTGCCATCGGCCAGCATGCGCACGGTCCCTTCGGTTTTCTGCTCGCGCGCCCAGGCACCCATGACAAAGGCGTCATTGACACTGACGCACCAGATTTCGTCCACCCCTGCAGCCTTGAGCTCGGCGGCGTTTTCCACATAGCCAGGCACATGCTTGGCAGAGCAGGTGGGCGTGAAGGCCCCGGGCAAACCGAACAGGGCAATGGTCTTGCCAGCCATGGCTTTGGTCACATCCACCGGGTTGGGCCCGATGCTGCAACCGTTGCCTTCAACCTCGACGTATTCCATCAACGTGGCTGCGGGAAGGGTGTCACCTACTTTGATCATGTTCACTCCAGGTTATTCGCTTCCACAAATGAAAACGGCCCACAATTGTGGGCCGTTTTCTGCAGACCTGCGGTCCTGAAGGTCGAAACCCTTAGACGGCAGCAGCCTTCTCGACCAAACGGGTCGCTACCCAGTTCTTGGTCTTGGAAATAGGCCGGCTCTCGGTGATTTCGATGATGTCACCCAACTTGTACTCGCCCTTTTCGTCGTGGGCGTGGTACTTGCTGGATTTACCAACGATCTTGCCGTAGAGCTCGTGCTTCACACGGCGCTCGATCAGCACGGTCACCGTCTTGGCACGCTTGTCGCTGACCACCTTGCCAATCAAGGTGCGCTTGAGGGATTTTTTAGCTTCCGTCATTTATCGCTCCTTATTTGGCGGATTTTTCAGCGCTTTGCTTCTCGACAAGAATGGTCTTGGCGCGGGCAATGTCGCGGCGCGCAGTGCGCAGCGTAGCGGTGTTGTTGAGTTGTTGCGTGGCTTTCTGCATACGCAGGCCAAAGTGGGCTTTTTGCAGCGCTTTGACTTCGGATTCCAGACCAGCAACGTCTTTTTGGCGCAGTTCAGCAGCTTTCATTTCTTTCTTCTCCTGATTACTGGCCGATCATGCGGGCAACGAAAGTGGTCCGCAGAGGCAGCTTGGCAGCTGCCAGACGGAACGCTTCACGAGCCAGCTCTTCGGGCACGCCAACGATTTCAAACACGATTTTTCCGGGCTGGATCTCAGCCACGTAGTACTCGGGATTGCCTTTACCGTTACCCATACGCACTTCAGCAGGCTTCTGGGAAATCGGCTTGTCGGGAAACACGCGAATCCAGATACGGCCACCACGCTTCACGTGGCGGGAAATGGCACGACGTGCCGCTTCGATCTGGCGCGCGGTCAAACGACCACGGTCCGTACATTTCAGACCGAAATCACCAAAAGCGACCGAGCTGCCTCGGGTCGCGATGCCGGTGTTACGGCCCTTCTGCTCTTTGCGGTACTTGCGACGAGCGGGTTGCAACATAATTATTCTCCTTTGCCGTCAGCTGCTGCAGCTGGCGCGGCGACTTTGCGAACGCGCTTAACGGCGGGTTTAGAGTCGGTACCGGCAGCCTCTGCAGGCTTGTCGCTACCGTCAGCCGGTGCCGCATTGGTACCTGCCGGGCGACGTGCGCCACGCGGTGCGGGGCGGTCGGAACCAGGACGGGCACCACGGTCATCGCGGCGGGGGCCACGTGGACGACGCTCTTCTTCAGCACGGGGCTCAACGGCGGCCGGCAGGTCATTGCGACCCAGCGTGTCACCCTTGTAGACCCACACCTTGACACCAATGATGCCGTAGGTGGTGCTGGCTTCGGAGGTTCCGTAGTCGATGTCGGCACGCAGGGTGTGGAGTGGCACGCGACCTTCGCGGTACCACTCGCAACGGGCAATTTCAATGCCGTTGAGACGACCCGACGACATGATCTTGATGCCCAGGGCACCCAGACGCATGGCGTTTTGCATGGCGCGCTTCATGGCGCGACGGAACATGATGCGCTTCTCGAGCTGCTGGGTGATGGAGTCGGCAATCAGCTTGGCATCGATTTCGGGCTTGCGCACTTCTTCGATGTTGACTGCGACCGGCACGCCCAGTTGCTTGCCGAGGTCACGCTTGAGGTTCTCGATGTCCTCGCCTTTTTTGCCGATCACGACACCCGGACGTGCCGAGAAAATCGTGATGCGGGCATTCTTGGCGGGCCGTTCGATCAGGACGCGCGACACGGAAGCGTTTTTCAGCTTCTTCTTGAGGTATTCGCGGACCTTGATGTCTTCGGCCAGCATGCCGGCGAAGTCACTGTTGCTGGCGTACCAGCGCGACGACCAGTTACGGCTGATCGCCAAGCGAAAGCCGGTTGGGTGGATTTTTTGTCCCATATCTTCCTGGCCTCTTTCAGTTACCAACCGTCACGTACACATGGCACGTGGGTTTTCTGATTTGGTTTCCGCGACCTTTGGCGCGGGCCGTGAAGCGGCGCAGCGACGCACCTTGCTCGACGTAGATGGTTTTCACCTTCAACTCGTCGATATCGGCACCGTCATTGTGCTCAGCATTGGCAATGGCGGATTCCAGAACCTTCTTGATGATCACGGCAGCTTTTTTCTGCGTGAACTGCAAGATGTTCAGGGCTTGATCCACCTTCTTGCCGCGGATCAGATCCGCGACCAAACGGCCTTTATCGACCGACAAACGAACGCCACGAAGGGTTGCACGTGTTTCCATGGTCACCTCCTTATTTCTTCTGGACTTTTTTGTCCGCAGGGTGACCCTTGAAAGTACGGGTCAGAGCGAACTCACCCAACTTGTGGCCAACCATTTGATCGGTGATATAGACCGGTACGTGCTGCTTGCCGTTGTGCACGGCAATGGTCAAGCCGATGAACTCGGGCAGGATCATGGAGCGACGCGACCAGGTCTTAATCGGCTTCTTGTCCTTGGTCGCCACGGCCTTTTCGGTCTTGGCTACCAGGTGATGGTCAACAAAGGGACCTTTTTTGAGAGAGCGAGTCATTTACGTTCCCCTTACTTCTTGCGACGCGACACGATCATGACCTGCGTGCGCTTGTTGTTACGGGTACGGTAACCCTTGGTCAGATTACCCCAAGGATCGACTGCATGACGGCCTTCACCGGTCTTGCCTTCGCCACCACCGTGCGGGTGGTCAACCGGGTTCATCACCACACCGCGAACGGTCGGGCGAATACCCATCCAGCGCTTCACACCGGCTTTGCCGAGCTGACGCAGGCTGTGCTCTTCATTGGCCACTTGGCCCAGGGTTGCGCGGCAGTCGATGTGGATCTTGCGAACCTCACCCGAACGAACGCGAACCTGTGCATACGTACCTTCACGGGCCAGCAGGGTTGCCGAAGTACCCGCCGAGCGGATGATCTGCGCACCTTTGCCAACCTGCAGTTCGACGCAATGGATGATCGAACCCACGGGAATGTTGCGGATGGGCAGCGTGTTGCCGACGCGGATAGGCGCCTCGGAACCGCTCATGATGCTCGCGCCAACTTCCAGACCACGCGGTGCAATGATGTACGTGCGCTCGCCGTCTGCGTAGCACACCAGGGCGATGTGCGCGGAACGGTTGGGGTCGTACTCAATGCGCTCTACCTTGGCGGGGATGCCGTCCTTGGTGCGCTTGAAGTCCACCACGCGGTAGTGGTGCTTGTGGCCACCGCCCTTGTGACGGGTCGTGATGTGACCGTTGTTGTTGCGGCCAGCCTGCTGGAATTGTGGCTCCAGCAAAGCAGCGTGGGGGGCACCCTTGTGCAGGTGATCCCGCGAAATCTTCACCACGCCACGACGGCCTGGGGAAGTTGGTTTCATTTTGATAACAGCCATGATTACGCAGCCTCCCCGCCGAGGTTCAGCTCTTGGCCGGGCTTGAGCGTCACGTATGCCTTGCGGACATTGTCACGACGACCAACCGACTTGCCAAAACGCTTGGTCTTGCCCTTGGTGTTCATTACGGAAACACCCTTGACTTCGACCTTGAACATCAATTCCACAGCGGCTTTGATTTCATACTTGGTGGCGTCTTGCAACACCTTGAAGGTCACGGCATTGCTCTTTTCGGCAACCATGGTGGCCTTTTCGGACACGATGGGAGCGACCAGAACCTGCATCAGGCGGCCTTCGTCAAACTTGTTCAGATTAGGACCGTGGCTCATGCGAACATCTCCTTGAGTTTGTCCATGGCGGCCTTGGTCACCAGCACCTTGCGGTAGTGCACCAGGGAGAGCGGATCCGCATAACGGGGCTCAACCACCAGCACGTTGACCAGATTGCGCGAGGCCAGGTACAGGTTTTCGTCGACTTCGTCAGCGATCACCAGCACCGACTCCAGATTCATGGCCTTGAACTTGGCAGCCAGTGCCTTGGTCTTGGGAGAATCCACCTTCAGGGAATCCACCACCGCCAGACGGCCTTCGCGGGCCAGCTGGGACAGGATGGAAGCCATACCGGCGCGGTACATCTTCTTGTTGATCTTCTGGGCGAAGTTTTCGTCCGGCATGTTCGGGAAAATGCGGCCGCCTCCGCGCCACAGTGGCGAGGAAGTCATACCGGCACGGGCGCGGCCCGTTCCCTTTTGCTTGAACGGCTTCTTGGTCGAGTGATTGACCTGTTCGCGGTCCTTCTGGGCGCGGGTGCCTTGACGGGCATTGGCCTGGAAAGCGACTACTACCTGGTGCACCAGATCTTCGTTGTATGCGCGACCAAACACGGTCTCAGGGGCTTCGTATTTCGAAGTGGCCTGGCCTTGGTCATTCAGGAGTTCGAGCTGCATCAGTTCGCTCCTTTCGCGGCTGCGGATTTGGCTTTGACAGCGGGACGGACGGTCACGAAACCGCCAGCCGATCCGGGAATGGCACCCTTGATCAGCAACAACTGGCGCGCTTCGTCAATGCGGAAGACATCCAGGTTCTGGGTAGTGACAGTTGCGTCGCCCAGGTGGCCTGTCATGCGCTTGCCGGGGAACACGCGACCGGGATCCTGCGCCATACCGATAGAGCCGGGCACGTTGTGCGAACGGCTGTTACCGTGCGACGCGCGCTGCGAGCTCATGTTGTGACGCTTGATGGTACCGGCGTAACCCTTACCAATGGAGGTGCCCTGCACGTCCACCTTCTGACCCACGGCAAACACGTCAGCGACCGGCACAGTGGCGCCAGCAGCGTATTTGGCCGCCTTGTCAGCGGTTACACGGAATTCCTGGATGATTTCACCGGCTTCAACGCCTGCTTTCGCAAGGTGGCCAGCTGCCGGCTTGGTCACGCGCGAAGCTTTGCGCGAACCGAACGTTACCTGCAAGGCAACATAGCCGTCGTTCTCCTGGGTTTTCACCTGTGTCACGCGGTTGTTGGACACGTCCACCACCGTAACAGGGACTGCATCCCCGTCGTCGGTGAATAGGCGCATCATGCCAACCTTGCGACCCAGCAACCCTAAGTGATTGCTAAGACTCATTGTTTTCTCCGTAACTCTCGCCGTTGCAACTTCAATTGGCTGCACCGTTTTTGCACGAGAGACTGTTAATAAAACCCCATTGCCCACGCGCGAGCATGGGCAAGGAAGCCTGCGAGTATAGCGCGGGCTTGCGGCATGCGCAAGCCCCTACACCTACTCTACTGACAGACAGCCTCCAACCCACCAGGAGTCGGGGCTGTCAACCAACACTTACTGCAGCTTGATTTCGACGTCCACGCCAGCGGGCAGGTCGAGCTTCATCAGGGCGTCAACGGTTTTATCCGTGGGGTCCACGATGTCCATCAAACGCTGGTGCGTGCGGATTTCAAACTGGTCACGACTGGCCTTGTTCACGTGGGGCGAACGCAGGATGTCAAAACGCTTCATGCGGGTAGGCAAAGGCACGGGGCCCTTGACAATCGCGCCGGTGCGCTTGGCGGTGTCCACGATTTCGGCAGCCGACTGGTCGATCAGCTTGTAGTCAAACGCCTTCAGGCGGATGCGGATTTTTTGCTTGGTAGCCATGGTCATTCCTTGTAAGGGTGCGAATTACGCAATGATCTTGGCAACCACGCCGGCGCCCACGGTACGGCCACCTTCGCGGATCGCGAAGCGCAGACCTTCTTCCAT